>JAFUXE010000076.1 GCA_017477205.1 Alloprevotella sp. | reverse complement strand
CAGCCTGCGAGAGGCTGAAGCTGGTCGTGCGGACATTTTCATTGCCGTTACACCGGACGAGGCGCGAAACATGATGATCTGTATGCTCGCCTCCAAGCTGGGAGCCAAGAAGACCGTTGCCCGCGTGAACAATGCTGAATATCTTGCCGAGAGCAACACGAAATACTTCCAGAGCCTTGGCATTGCCGCCATGATTTATCCTGAGGAACTTGCTGGCGAAGAAATCATGGCCAGCGTGCGGCGCAGCTGGGTGAGGCAGAGCGTAGCCGTACAAGGTGGCAAGCTGCTCCTTATCTGCGTGAAGGTTCGCAAGGGAGCCCCCATCCTCAACCGTCCTTTGCGCGAAGTCTCACTTCCCGACTCCCCCTTCCACGTAGTGGCCATCAAGCGTCGTGGTGAAACCCTCATCCCCCACGGCAATGACAGCATACGCCATCAGGATGCCGTCTATTTCATGACGAAGCCAGATTATCTTGACCAGATAAAGGCCATTGCCGGTAAGGAAGACTATCCCGATGTGGAGAATGTCGTTTTCCTCGGTGGTGGCAGCGTGACGGAACGCGCCCTCACGCGTCTGCCGGACTATATGCATGCCAAGGTGTTTGAAACCAGCGAACGCCGCATTGAGGAACTTGACGGCCTTGTGGACAACTCTCACGTCATGTATATCAACGGTGATGGCCGCGACGTTGACCTTCTCATTGAGGAGGGCATCAAGCAGTCGCAGGCCTTTGTCGCCTGCACGGCAAATTCTGAAATGAACATCCTCTCCTGCCTCGCTGCCAAGCGCGCCGGTGTGCGCAAGACGGTGGCGATGGTGGAAAACCTGGATTATATACAGATGGCTGAGAGTCTTGATATCGGCAGCATACTGAACAAGAAGACCATTGCCGCCGCCTACATTTATCAGATGATGCTCAAGGCCGATGTCACGACCGTGAAAAGCCTGCTCATTGCCAATGCCGACGTTGCAGAGTTCGTAGTTGCCGAGGGTGCTAAAGTGACGCGCCACCCTGTGAAAGACCTCGCCCTTCCTGCTTCCACCACGCTTGGCGGTATGGTGCGCGACGGCAAGGCACAGCTCATCAACGGTATGACACAGCTTCGTGCCGGTGACATTGTCGTTGCTTTTTGCGTGGAGAACTCCCTGAAGCGTCTTGAAAAATACTTCAAGTAGCGGCAGACGAGACGTACATGCTGGAGAAAATAAAACAGGTGCTCGGCCACAACCGGGTCGAACACCGTTTATAATAATATGTGTGCGCCTGATAGGACTCGAACCTACACGACCGAAATCACCAGATCCTAAGTCTGGCGCGTCTACCAATTTCGCCACAAGCGCGAGTGGAGAGATAAAACCCTCCGGTTTTGAAGAGTGAAATGGCTCTGAAAAGCCCTTTTTCGGCGGCAAAGGTATGGTTTTTTTGCCATACAGGGGACGCAAAACTCAACTTTTTTGTATTTTCGCCACGCAAAAAGCAGAAAAAGATTTGATGGAAGAAGAATTCACTGACGAAATATCGCAAACGCAGGACGCGCAGAAGGATTCTGCCGTGAAGCCGCAGCTGACGGGCATGTTCCAGAACTGGTTTCTCGACTATGCCAGCTACGTCATTCTGGAACGCGCTGTTCCCCATATGGGCGACGGTCTGAAACCCGTGCAGCGCCGCATTCTCCATGCGATGAACCGCCTGCATGACGGCCGCTACAACAAGGTGGCCAACATCGTGGGTCACACGATGCAGTTTCACCCGCATGGCGACGCCAGCATCGGCGACGCGCTGGTGCAGATGGGGCAGAAGGAACTCCTCATTGACACGCAGGGAAACTGGGGAAACATCCTGACGGGTGATGGCGCGGCTGCACCGCGATATATCGAGGCAAGGCTCTCCAAACTCGCCCTTGACATCCTGTTCAACCCGAAGACGACGGAATGGAAACTTTCCTACGACGGGCGCAACCGTGAGCCGGTGGCGTTGCCCGTGAAGTTCCCGTTGCTGCTGGCACAGGGCGCGGAGGGTATAGCTGTGGGTATGAGTGCAAAGATATTGCCCCATAACTTCGGCGAAATCTGTCAGGCCGCCATCAGCTACCTGCGTGGTGAGGACTTCCAGCTGTTCCCTGACTTCCTGACAGGCGGCAGCATTGACGTTGCAAATTACAGGGACGGTCAGCGCGGCGGCGTGGTGAAGGTGAGGGCAAAGATATCCAAGCTCGACCAGAAAACGCTTGTCATCACGGAGATTCCCTTCGGAAAAACCACAAGCGGCGTTATCGAAAGTATTCTCAAAGCCAACGAAAAGGGAAAGATAAAAATCCGCAAGGTGGACGATAATACGGCCGCCAACGTGGAGATACAGGTGCAGTTGCCGCCCGGCACATCGTCTGACAAAACCATCGACGCACTTTATGCCTTCACGGACTGCGAGGTAAGCATCTCACCGAACTGCGTCGTCATTCAGGACAAGAAGCCCGTGTTCATGTCCGTAAGTGATGTCCTGCGCGGCAGTGTTGACAATACGCGGGAGCTGCTGCGCCGTGAGCTGGAGATACGCCGCCACGAACTGATGGAGTCTCTCTTCTTCGCCTCTTTGGAGCGCATTTTTATTGAGGAGCGTATCTACAAGGACCGCCAGTATGAGCAGGCACGCGACATGGATGCCGTCGTGGCCCATGTAGCTTCGCGCCTGGAGCCCTTCGTAAAGGACTTCTACCGGGAAGTGACGCGCGACGACATCTTGCGTCTGAACGAAATCAAGATGGCGCGCATCCTGCGCTTCAACAAGGATAAGGCCGACGAGTTCATTGCCCGTACAAAAGCCGAGGTGGAGCGCATTGACGATGACCTCAAGCACATGACCGACGTCACCATACGCTGGTTCCAGCAAATCTATGACAAGTATGCTGCGCAGCATCCGCGACAGACGGAATTGCGCTCCTTCGACACCATCGTGGCCACGAAGGTTGTGGAGGCCAACCAGAAACTTTACATCAATCGTGCGGACGGCTTCATGGGGACAGGGTTGAAAAAGGACGAATTCGTGGACAACTGTTCGGACATCGACGATGTGATTATCTTCTATCGCGACGGCACCTACAAGGTGACGCGTGTTGCGGACAAGGTGTTCATTGGCGAGACGGAACGCTCGAAGGCCGAGAAGCGCAAGGCGGAAATCATCCATATCGCCATCTTCAAGAAGAACGACACGCGCACCATCTACAACGTCTGCTATCGTGACGGTCGCGCGGGAACGATGTTCATAAAGCGTTTCAACGTCACCAGTATCACGCACGACCGCGAATACGACCTCACGATGGGTACGCCCGGCAGTCGCGTGTTCTACTTCACGTCGAATCCGAACGGAGAGGCAGAGACCATCAAGGTGATGCTTAAACCCAACCCAAAGCTGAAGCGCACCTTCATTGATGCCGACTTCAGCCAGATACTCGTCAAAGGTCGCTCAAGCCGGGGCAACATCCTGACGAAGCTCGACGTACACCGCATCCTCCTGAAGGCACACGGCGGCAGCACACTGGGCGGGCGCAAGGTGTGGTTCGACCGCGACGTGGGACGTATCAACTTCGATGAGCATGGTGAATATCTCGGAGAGTTCCATTCCGAAGACAGCATCCTAGTCATCCTGCCCGACGGGGACTTTTACACCACAAACTTCGACCCCAACAACCACTACGAGACGAATATCCTGCGCATCGAAAAGTTTGATGAGCAGAAAGTCTGGACGCTGGCTCTCTTCGATGCGGCGCAGCAGGGCTACCTTTATATCAAGCGCTTCCGCATGGAGGTTGCCGCCGCCGGACGTCACCAGAATTTCATGAGCGAAGCTCCCGGCTCGCGCCTGCTCCTGCTGACCGATGCGCCCAATCCGCGCCTGATGGTGAACTTCAGCGGTCCTGACGCTTTTCGCGAGCCTCTGGAATTTGATGCGGAGGACTTCATCGCCGTTAAAGGTTTCAAGGCTAAGGGAAAGCGTGTCACGACCTGTCAGGTGGGGAATATAGGCATGGTGCCTCTCCCCGAGCCGGAGCCTTCTGCTGAAGAGCCGGAAACTGACGAGTCAGATTTGGAAGCCGGAACGCCGATGCCGGAGGATGTTCTCGCGGCGCAGGCAGAGGACAGCACGCCTCAGGGCAATGCGCCCTACGAGGACGAAGCCCCTATACAATTAGACCTTTTTGGAAATTAGACGTCACTTGTTAGAATAAAAAACTAAAATAATGAAACTCAACGGACGACGCGAAAGCAACAACGTAGAAGATCGCCGGGGAAAACGCAGTGTGGCAGCCGGCGCAGGCATTGGCGGCATCATCATCGCTGCCATCATGGCTTGGATTACCACAGGCGGCGACCTCAGCCAAGTGTTTAACGTGGTGGCCGAGCAGGCCTCACAGACGCAAACCACCGAACAAGCCGACTATCAGCCCACTCCTGAAGAGCAGAAGTTCGAAAAGTTCTCCCGCCAAATTCTGGCTGGAACGGAAGACGTATGGACGCAGCTCTTCCGCGAAAAAGGCTGGCAGTACGAAGCGCCTACGCTCGTATTCTTCACGGATGCCGTGCAGTCGGCCTGCGGAAACGCTACCTCGCAGGTTGGACCTTTCTACTGTTCCGGCGACCAGAAACTTTACATTGACCTCTCCTTCTTTGAACAGATGGATAAGCAGATGAAAGCCGGTGGTGACCTGGCACATGCCTACGTTATCGCTCATGAAGTGGGCCACCACATTGAGTATTCCACAGGCCTGCTCAACAAAGCCCACCAGCAGATGAGCCGCCTCTCGGAGAAGGAGGCAAACCAGATCAGCGTCCGCATAGAACTCCTCGCTGACTACTATGCCGGCGTCTGGGCACACCACGACCAGAAGAATTACGGTTCTATTGACAATCAGGACATCCTGGAGGCCATCAACTGCGCACAGAAGATAGGCGATGACTACCTGCAGAAGCAGGCACGCGGGTATGCCGTTCCCGAGTCCTTCAACCACGGTACGAGCGAACAGCGGGCACGCTGGTTCAAGAAGGGGCTTGAAAGTGGAAAGTTTGAGGAACAACCCACGTTCGGCGTTCCCTACGAACAGTTGTAGTCTGTAAACAAAAGCGAAGGACTCAAAACCTTCGAAGCTGACAGCGCGCGCACATGAAAGGTGTGCGCGTGTGTTTTTATATGCGTGAAGCTTGGCTTTTCCCGAATTATGCACTATTTTTGTCGCGCAGTATGACCCCCCATCGTATGACAAACGTATTCAAGGAACGCATTGACTTATTTTGGCAACGTCATTGTGTGGAGCAGAATTACGCTGCTTTCATCATCCCCACATCCGATCCCCACGGTAGTGAGTATCTTCCTGAATGCTGGAAGGTGCGCGAATGGATGACGGGCTTTACGGGCTCGGCAGGATTGCTCGTGCTGAGTTCGTGCGGCCATGCGCTGTGGACGGATTCCCGCTATTGGTTGCAAGCCGCCGAGCAGCTGGAAGGGACTGGTGTGGAACTGATGCGCGATGGCGCGGAAGGCGTTCCTTCACCCGAGGAATGGCTTCTTATGCGCCACGCTGAGGCTGGTACGACGACAGGCCTCTCGTTGGGATATGTGAGTCAGATGATGTCAGTCGCGCAAATGCACCAGTTTGATGCGTTGCAAAAGGCGGGCTGGAGCTTCAAGGCTGAAACAGACCCGTTTGATGAATTC
>JAFUXE010000075.1 GCA_017477205.1 Alloprevotella sp. | reverse complement strand
CCTTCGTATAGCGTCCTGCGAACTCAATCTCGCTGATGACGGGGATGTTTTTCTCGCGAATCTGGCGGATGACGGGAACCGTGTCCGGGATGCCCGGACTTTTTACTACTTCGTTGGCATTCAGGATGCGATCCATCGTGTGCCCGCCCTCTTCCCACGGGATGTTGCGGGCTTCCAGCTCGGCTTTGTAACGTTCTTTGATTTTTCCGCTGTCGGAGACGAATACTTCATATCCCTTCTTCTGTCCCAGGACGGCGGCACCGATGCCGCTTTCAGCGGCTCCCAATATGACGAGGCGCATGGTTCCTATCTGATTTTAAGTGTAATGATGGTTGCTGCGGCGAGCAGAATGGTCGTTATCCAGAAGCGCACGGTGATTTTGGACTCGTGCCAGGCACCGCGCGGCCAGTTGCCGAAGACGTATTTGCAGGTGGCGTCCATCTGGTCGGGCAGCACGCGGAAGTTGTCGTGTATCGGTGTGCGTTTGAAGATGCGCTGCTTGACGTTGCGCTTTTTGCCGAGTTTGAAATAGCTCGTTTGCAGAATCACGCTGAGGCTTTCCACAAAGAAGATGAAGCACAGAATGGGCAGCAGGAGTTCCTTGTGGATGATGATGGCCAGCACGCCAATGAGTCCACCGATGGTGAGCGAGCCTGTGTCGCCCATGAAAATCTGTGCCGGGAAGGCGTTGTACCAGAGGAAGCCTATCAGTGCGCCCACCATGGCGCAGATGAAGATGACGAGCTCCTGCGAGCCGGGAATGAACATGATGTTCAGGTAGCCCGCCCATTGGAGATTACTGGATACGTAGGCCAGTATGCCCAGCGCAATGCAGATGATGGCGGAGTTTCCCGCCGCCATGCCATCCATGCCGTCGTTCAGGTTGGCGCCGTTTGATACGGCCGTGATGACGAAAATGGTCACGATGACGAAAAGCACCCATCCTGCCGCCTGCTTGTGCTTCCCCATGAAGGACGTGAGGCTCGCATAGTCGAAGTTGTTGTTCTTCACGAAGGGAATGGTGGTTTTTGTCGATTTCACCGGCTCGCTCTTATGATCGACGATGGTGACTTGGTTGACATTCTTTGTTTCCACGTTTTCGCGAATCACGGCTTCGGGGCTGAGGTAGAGCGTCAGGCCGACGGCAAGTCCCGCAATGACCTGTCCGAGCACTTTGAACTTCCCGGGCAGTCCGTCCTTCTTGCGTTTGAATATCTTGATATAGTCGTCGGCAAAGCCGATGAGTCCGAACCATACCGTGGAAAGAATCATCAGGATCATGTAGATGTTGCGCAGACGTCCCAGGAGCAGTGTGGGGACGAGGATGGCCACGATGATGATGATGCCGCCCATGGAGGGGACGCCGCGCTTTTCGACACCGAAGGGGTCTATCTTCGGGTCGCGTTGCGTCTCGCTGATGTGGTGGCGCTTCATCCACTTGATGAAATACTCTCCAAACCATGCGGAGATGACCAGCGCGAGCATCAGCGCGAGCAGAGAGCGGAACGATATGTAGCTCCACATGCCCGAGCCGGGCACGCCGTAGTCTTCCAAGAAACGGAACAGGTAATAAAGCATTTTTCTTTCGTTATTACGTTATCTCGTTATCACGTTATCACGTTATCGTGGAATTGCCCCCGCCTTCACTCAATCCCGAAGGCCTTGCGGATTTCCTCGTGGTCGTCGAAGTGGTGCTTGACACCTTTCACCTCCTGATAGGGCTCGTGTCCCTTTCCGGCCACAAGGATGACGTCGCCCTTCTGTGCCAGACGTGCGGCCGTGCGGATGGCCTCGCGGCGGTCCACGATGGCGAGCGTGTTCTTCAGTTGGGCTTCGTCAAGGCCTGCCAGCATGTCGTCCACGATGGCCTGTGGCTCCTCGAAGCGTGGATTGTCGCTCGTGATGATGACGAGGTCGCTGCGCTTTGCGGCTTCCTGTGCCATCAGCGGGCGTTTGCCCTTGTCGCGGTTGCCGCCTGCGCCGCAGACGGTGATGACGCGGCCTTTTCCATGTACGATTTCACCGATGGCTACGAGCACATTTTCCAATGCGTCGGGCGTGTGCGCGTAATCTACGATGGCGCTGAAACCCTGTGGCGAGCGGATGGCCTCAAAGCGTCCGTTGACGGGGCGCAGCGTGGAGAGTACGCGAAGCACTTCGTCGCGCTCCTCACCCAGCATGACGGCTGCGGCATAGACAGCGAGCAGGTTGGACACGTTGAAACGTCCCACGAAGTGTACGCTCACCTCCCGTCCGTCCATGTCCAGAAGCATGCCTTCAAGGGATTCCTCCAGGATGCGTCCCTTGAAATCGGCTGCCGTGCGCGTGGAATAGGTGCGGATGGCGGCGTTGCAGTTCTGCACCATGACGCTGCCGTTGCGGTCGTCGGCATTCGTAATGGCAAAGGCATCCTTTGCAAGGCCGTCGAAGAAGGCCTTCTTGGCGTCGCGGTAGTTCTCGAATGTCTTGTGGTAGTCAAGATGGTCGCGCGTCAGGTTTGTGAAGATGCCGCCTGCGAACTGCAGGCCGGCAATGCGCTTTTGCTGGATGGCATGGGAACTGCACTCCATGAAGGCATATTCGCAGCCCGCATCCGCCATGCGGCTGAGTAGCTCGTTTAGCGTGACGGGGTCGGGCGTCGTGTGCTCGGTGGGAATCTCCTCGCCGTCGATGTAGTTGCAGACGGTGGAGCATAGGCCGCATTTGTAGCCCAGGCCACGGAAAAGGTTGTAGAGTACGGTGGCAATGGTGGTCTTGCCGTTCGTTCCCGTTACGCCCACGAGTTTCAGGCGTGACGTGGGATTGCCGTAGAATGTCGTGGCGGCAATGCCGGCTGCGGCTTCCGTGTCTTCCACGTGGATGAAAGTGGCTTTTTGGGCGATTTCATCGGGAATTTTCTCGGAGTGGACCACGGCGACGGCACCTTGTTCAAGGGCCTTGCCGATATACGCATGGCCGTCGGTCTGTGTGCCCTTGACGGCGATGAAGAGGTCGCCTGCTTTTGCCTTTCGGGAGTCAATGCAAACGCCCGTGATGTCCGTGTCGGCAGCTCCCCTGACGGCATCTGCCTGCAATGCGGCGATGATGTGCTTGATGTTCATAGCTATGATTTTTTGTTCTTGTTCGTTGCTGAGGTGCGATTCTCCGATGAAGCCGTTGCTTTTTGCTTTTCCTCGGGCTTCTTTTTCGGTGCAGGTTTCTTTTCCGTGCCGTTGTTGACGGCAGTGCTGTCGTCACGCTGTGTGCCGGCCTGGGCGGCCTCCGCCTGTGCGGCGGTTTCTGCCACGTGTTGCAGACTGTCGGTCACGGTGCGGTTCTCCGCCTTGCCGTGTGCCAGCGTGAGCACCACTTTCTCTCCCGCCGTCACCGTCTGTCCGGGCTTCATGCTTTGTCCCACGACGTGTCCTGCACCAATGCACTTCACTTTCAGTCCCATCTTCTCCAGCCTGTAAACGGCATCGCGCAGACCGTAGCCCTTCATGTCGGGCATGATGTTGCCTGCAAGGTCGCTTTGGCGTAGCGAAATGCTCTGTCCCCTTACTTCTGCCACGCCCCAGGCATTGCCGCTTGGTATTTCGTCGCGCTGGAAGCTGATGTTCATGTTGGAGAGTACTTCACCCGCCGCCTTGATGTCGCCGTTGCTGACGAAGGGCGTTGCCGTATGTACGGAGTCCTTTGCGGTCTGATAGCTGCGTTGGAGCTCCTGCGCAAGTACCGTCTCCGCAATTTCCACGAATATGGGCTCGCAGTGGCGTCCGCCTGCAGCGGGAACATTTTTCTTCACGCATACGATGCAGGAGTACTTTGGCGATTCGTAGGGGAAGTATCCTGCGAAGGAGACGAAGCGCGTGTTGTTGCGACGGCCACCGGAGTAATCGACGGCGGTTCCCGTCTTGCCTGCGATGTGTATCTTCCGTGAGTTGTATCTCTTGCCCACGCCTTTCACGACGACGGAGCGCAGGCATTGCTGGATGTTCTTGATGGCCTCGTCGTGCTGCGCCATGCGTTCGCGCAGGACTACGGGCGGAAATTCCTCCATCACCTCGCCGTTTTGCGTGTATGCCTTGATGAAGCGGGGACGCATCATGCGGCCGTTGTTGGCGATGCCGTTGTAGAATGTCAGCGTGTTGATGGGTGCCAGCTGCGTCACGTAGCCGTAGCTCATCCAGGGGAGGTCGGTCTTTGCCCAGTATTCACCCTCCAGCAGGCTGTTGGGTGCCTTGATGCGCGGTTTCCTGTAGTTCGGGATGGGCACCTGGAGGTCTTCACCTACACCGATTTCGTGGAGTTTGTCCACGAAGTGCTGAGGATTGCTGCTGTAGAAGCGGTCGATGAATGTGGCGACACCAATGTTTGAGGAGTTGGCGATGCACATCTCCGCTGTCAGCGTGCCGTAGCCTCCGGAGCCCACGTTGTGGTCGGTCATCTCGCGGCCGTAGAACTTCTTGCGGCCGTTGCCGACATTTACGAGGTCGTCCATGTGGAGGTAGCCTTCGTCGAAGGCGATGAGGAAGGACATAGGTTTGAATACGGAGCCCGGCTCGGTGCGGTAGGTGATGGCCTGGTCGTTGATGTCGAGGAACTTGCCGTCCTTGTTGGTCAGGCTGGAGATGGCTTTCACGTCGCCCGTGGCCACTTCCATGAGGATGCAAAGGCCAAATTCCACGCCGCCTTCTGCCGCCTGATATTCCTCAAGGTGCTCGCGCAGCGTCTTTTCGCAGATTTCCTGCATGGTGACGTTCAGCGTTGTCTCCACGTTCCACCCGTTTTCGGGTTGCTTGTCCATTTCTTCCACCATGCTGTCCAGCACTTTCGTGCGGTGGCTCCATCCCATTTGTCCGCGCAGTACGCCGTCCAGTTTCAGCTCCAGTCCCGTCCGGCCCTTGTTCTGCTGGCCTTGAATCTCAAGGTCCCCGACGAAGCGGCCTGCCAGGCTGCCGAAGGGCTTTTTGCGTACTTCAAACTTCCCGCCGTAGAAACCTTTGCTGCGTGGGCTCTTGTTGAAGAAGGGCTGCTGCAGAAGCTTGGAATACTCAATATATGTCACGCGACGCGGGTACACCTTCCAGGCTGCGCTCTGCTTGTGGTAGCCCTCGATGATGTGTTCCTGTAGTTTCACGGTGTCAATGTCCGGGAACACCTCGTGGAGGCCGCGGCAGATGGTGTCCAGGTTGAGCATGATGGTCAGATAGCGGCGGAACTTGTCGCGTCGCAGCATCACGGGGTCCTTTTCGTAGGACCTGAAGTCGAAGCAGAGATTGTATTCCGGCACCGAAGATGCCAGCACCTCGCCGTTGTCCGCCAGGATGTCACCGCGTACGGGATATTCCGGGTTGAGGTCTTTCTTCACGTTGATGGAGTCCACCTCAAGCCAGTAGTCTTTATCGTAGGCGATGAGGTAGGTGGCGCGTCCCAAGATGGCAACGCCGCATAGTGTCAGCATAGCTGCAATGACGAAATATCGGGGCATTACTTTTTTTCCTGGGAAGTCCATGCGTGATAAGCTTTAAAGGTGATTTTATTCGGTGAAATCGGTGTTTTTATTCTGTTTTGGCGGTGTCGGTTTCCTCCACGGGCAGCGTATAGATGGGCGTCGTGGACGTTTTCAGCGTCGTGTCGGCAAGGCTTTTCTCCACGTTGCTGCGCCGCGTGCGCTCCGTAATCTGGCTGGATATGGTGATGAGCTTGTAGCGTCGGTCCACGATGCTGTCCTCCAGCTGACGCTTGAGGATGAGCTCTTTCTGTACATAGTAGCGGTTGCCGACGTAAACGATGCAGAGCGCGATGCAGAGCACGATGTACCAGAAGTGGCGGCGGAACCAGCCGCCTGCCAGGATGTCGCCGCCCAGGATGCTGCGGAGCGAGAGGTCCAGCTTCTCGCCCTCCTCCTCGCTCACCAGTTCCTTCAGGGCCTTGGCGGAGGAGGTTTCGGCTTTCTTCACGCTTCCTGCGTCTTTCGGGGCGTGTTTCTTCTTTTTCCTTTTGAACAGCGACATACCTTATATTTTTTTTGCTATACGTAGTTTCGCGCT
>JAFUXE010000074.1 GCA_017477205.1 Alloprevotella sp. | reverse complement strand
CCGACGGCGGCGACGACCTGCGCATGAAGTACCGCTACCTCGACCTGCGCCGCGAATGCGTGCGCCGCAACCTCGAGCTGCGCCACAAGTTCTGCATCGAGACGCGCCACTTCCTCGACAGCCTCGGCTTCCTCGAGATTGAAACCCCCGTCCTCGTGGGCAGCACGCCCGAGGGAGCCCGCGACTTCATCGTCCCCTCGCGCATGAACCCCGGACAGTTCTACGCCCTGCCGCAGAGCCCGCAGACGCTGAAGCAGCTCCTCATGGTGGCCGGCATGGACCGCTACTTCCAGATCGTGAAATGCTTCCGCGACGAGGACCTGCGCGCCGACCGCCAGCCCGAGTTCACGCAGATAGACTGCGAGATGAGCTTCGTGGAGCAGGACGACGTCATCCGCACCTTCGAGGCGTTGACGAAGCACCTCTTCAAGACGGTGCGCGGCGTGGACCTCGGCGAGGAGCCCTTCCTGCGCCTACCCTGGAGCGAAGCCATGCGCCGCTTCGGCAGCGACAAGCCCGACATGCGCTTCGGCATGGAGTTCGTGGAGCTCATGGACGTGCTCAGGGGCACGGGCGAGTTCGGCGTCTTCAACGAGGCAGCATACATCGGCGGCATCTGCGCCGAGGGCTGCGCCGTCTATACGCGCAAGCAGCTGGACGAGCTGACGAACTTCGTCAAGTCGCCGCAGATAGGTGCCAAGGGTCTCGTCTATGCCCGCGTCCAGGAGGACGGCACCGTGAAGTCCAGCGTCGATAAGTTCTACGCCCCCGAGGTGCTCGGGAAGCTGAAGGAAACCATGCAGGCAAAGCCCGGCGACCTCATCCTCATCCTCAGCGGCGATGACGCCAACCGCACGCGCAAGCAGCTCTGCGAACTGCGCCTGCTCATGGGAAGCCGCCTCGGCCTGCGCGACAAAGACAAGTTCGCCCTGCTCTGGGTAGTCGATTTCCCCATGTTCGAGTGGAGCGACGAGGAGCAGCGCCTCATGGCCATGCACCATCCCTTCACCGCCCCGAAGCCCAGCGACGTGCCCCTGCTGGACACGGATCCCGCCAGCGTCCTGGCCGATGCCTACGACATGGTGTGCAACGGCGTGGAAGTCGGCGGCGGCTCCATCCGTATCCACGACGCCGTCCTGCAGGCGAAGATATTCGAGGTGCTCGGCTTCACGCCCGAGAAGGCGCAGGAGCAGTTCGGCTTCCTGATGAACGCCTTCAAGTACGGCGCGCCGCCCCACGGCGGCCTGGCCTACGGCCTGGACCGCTTCGTGTCCCTCTTCGCCGGGCTGGACAGCATCCGCGACTGCATCGCCTTCCCGAAGAACAACTCCGGGCGCGACGTCATGCTCGACGCTCCCAGCGCCGTTGACCAGAAGCAGCTCGACGAGCTGCAGATAGCCCTCGCGCCGCGCGGAGAGTAAGCTGCGCGCCGCCGACCTTCCCCGATACGGCAAGGGCCGCCCCCTGAGACAGGGAGCGGCCCTTGCTGCGTCTGCACAGAGCGGGCGTCAGGCGGGCTCCGGGGCCTCGCCGCCCGTGCGGCGGAGCAGATACGAAGATGCGCACCGACCGGGAAGCGGGTACGCATCTTGCGGGGATTGTTCTATAATGCCTCGTAACTTGTAACTCGCGGCTCGTCACTCGTCACTTGTCACTTGTCACTGCCTACCAAGCAAAGATGGGGAACTGCTTCATCGTGTCGTTGACGCGGGCGCGGACGCTGGCGATGACGGCTTCGTCGGTGGGCGCGTTGAGGACGGTCTCTATCATCTCGGCAATCTCAGCCATGAAGTCTTCCTTGGCGCCGCGCGTCGTGATGGCGGGCGTGCCGAGGCGTATGCCGCTGGTCTGGAAGGCGGAGCGGGTGTCGAAGGGCACCATGTTCTTGTTCACGGTGATGTCTGCGCTGACGAGGGCGTTCTCGGCCACCTTGCCGGTGAGCTCGGGGTACTTCGGGCGGAGGTCAACGAGCATGGAGTGGTTGTCCGTGCCGCCGCTAACGATGTCGAATCCGCGGGCGACGAGCTCCTCGGCCAGGCGCACGGCGTTCTTCTTCACCTGCGTCTGATAGACCTTGAACGAGGGGTCGAGGGCTTCGCCGAAGGCCACGGCCTTGGCGGCGATGACGTGCTCCAGGGGGCCGCCCTGCTGGCCGGGGAAAACGGCGCTGTTCAGGAGGCTGGACATCATGCGCACCTCGCCCTTCTTCGTGGTCAGGCCCCAGGGGTTCTCGAAGTCCTTGCCCATGAGGATGATGCCGCCGCGCGGGCCGCGGAGCGTCTTGTGGGTGGTGGAGGTGACGATGTGGGCGTACTTGACGGGGTTGTCCAGCAGTCCGGCGGCGATGAGTCCGGCGGGGTGGGCCATATCGACCATGAAGATGGCGCCCACCTCATCGGCAATCTTGCGCATGCGGGCGTAGTCCCACTCGCGGCTGTAGGCGGAGCCGCCGCCGATAATGAGCTTGGGGCGGTGCTGGAGTGCGAGCTGCTCCATCTCGTCGTAATCTACGCGGCCTGTCTCGCGGTTCAGGTTGTAGCCCACGGGGCGGTAGAGTATGCCGCTGGTGTTGACGGCGGAGCCGTGGCTGAGGTGGCCGCCGTGGTCGAGGTTCAGGCCCATGAACGTGTCGCCGGGCTTCAGCACGGCGAGCAGCACGGCGGCGTTGGCCTGTGCTCCCGAGTGGGGCTGCACGTTGGCGTACTCGGCACCGTAGAGGCGCTTGATGCGGTCGATGGCGATGTTCTCCGTCTGGTCCACAATCTGGCAGCCGCCGTAGTAACGGTGGCCGGGATAGCCCTCGGCGTACTTGTTCGTCAGGCATGAGCCCATGGCCTGCATGACCTGCTCGCTCACGAAGTTCTCGGAGGCGATGAGTTCGATACCGCGCAGCTGGCGCTGGTGTTCCTCCTCGATGAGGCGGAAGATTTCTGTGTCTTTTTGCATAGTCTTTTGGTTTTGTTTATTTGGTTTTCGGAGATTATCTGATTTTTCGGAGTTCTCGCCTAATCTTTCCTGACGTCCTCGAGCGTCAGGCCGAGGGCGTCGCAGAGGATGGCCTGGCGCATGAAGAGGCCGTTCTTGGCCTGCTGGAAGTAGTAGGCGTGCGGAGAGTCGTCCACGTCGGTGCTGATTTCGTTCACGCGGGGCAGGGGGTGGAGAATCTTCATGTTCGGACGCGCCTGGGAGAGCATGTCCGCCACGAGGATATAGACGTCCTTCACGCGCTCGTACTCGTCGAGGTCGGCGAAGCGCTCGCGCTGCACGCGCGTCATATAGAGAATGTCAGCCTCGCCTATCGTCGTGGCATCGAAGCGCTCCGTCTCCGCGAAGCGTATGCCATGCTCGCGGCAGTAGTCCTTGTACTTCTCCGGCATCGCCAGCTCGCGGGGCGCTATGAAGGTGAACGTGGGGTTGAAGTGCCCCATCGCCTGCAGGAGGGAGTGCACCGTGCGCCCGTATTTCAGGTCGCCCACGAGGTGGATGTTCAGGTTCTCCAGCGTCCCCTGCGTCTGGAGGATGGTGTAGAGGTCGAGCATCGTCTGCGTGGGATGCTGGTTCGCGCCGTCGCCCGCGTTCACGATGGGCACGGGGCTCACGCGCACGGCACGCTCGGCAGCGCCCTCGATGTAGTGGCGCATGACGATGACGTCGGCATAGTTGCCCACCATGCGGATGGTGTCCTCCAGCGACTCGCCCTTCGAGCTGCTCGTGGCGGCCGGGTCGCTGAAGCCGATGACGCGTGCGCCGAGGCGCTGCGCCGCCGTCTCGAAGGAGAGGCGCGTGCGCGTGCTGGGCTCGAAGAAGAGCGTGGCTACGATACGGCCGTCCAGAATCTTGCGGTTCGGGCGGCGCTCAAACTCGCGGCCCAGCGTGAGGAGGTATTCCAGGCGGTCGCGCGAGAGACCTTTGATGGTGATGAGGTTTGGCATATATGTGCTTGGTTGGTTTGGTTTACAGGACGACGCGGTCGCCGGTGGCCTGGCTCACGGCGGCGAGGAGCTCGGAAAGCTGCTTGTAGCGCGCCATGAGCTGCATGCAGGCCTCGTAGTCCTCCTGCGAGGAAAGGGCGAGAATCTGCTGCTCCACCTGCTTCATCTCGCGGCGGACGTACTCGTACTTGAAGTCGTTGAGCAGGCGCGGCACGATGTCCACGAGGTGCTCGCGCTCCTCGCCGTACTGCTCCCGCTGCTGGCGGCTGAGCTGCACGCGCTCGGGGCAGAGCTGCTGGGCAAGCGTGTTGACCTCCGCGTCCGGATGCGTCAGGAAGTAGCCCTCGGCATGGAAGTCCGGCTCGCGGACATGCTCCACGGCCTCATGCAGGATGCGGGCATGCAGCGGCACGTCGAAGGCCAGGCCGTCGGCCGCCAGGTCGTCAGCCACGAATTCCGCCACGGTGACCGCGGGCTGCTCCTCAGCCTCCGCGCCCTCGGCGGCAGCGGCATCCAGGAGGACGACCTCGCCGTAGCGCATCACCTGCTGCACGAGACGCAGCTCGGCGGCCGCACTCGTGGCGGGCGCAAGGGGGCGCAGGGCGCTCGCCGTCCGCGCTTCCTGAGCGGGGGCTGAGGGCTGGGAGGAATCGGCATTCTCCGCCCCATTCTCCATCCCGCCCTCCGCAGGGCTTTCGCCGTGCTCCGTCCCGCGACGCTCCTCGGCGCTGTAGGACGGTGCGGCGGAAACCAGGCGCCGACGCCGCATCTTGCTGACCTCGCTGAGGATGAGTCCCTCGTCCATCTGCATGCGCGTGGAGCATTCGTGGGCATACGTCTGCCGCACGATGCCGTCTGGGATGACGCTGATGCTGCGGACAATGTCCGAGACGACCTCCGCCTTGCGGAGCGGATCGCCGGCGGTACCCTTCAGCAGCAGGTCTGTCTTGAAGGTGATGAAGTCCGTCTGGTGCGCATCGATATAGGCTTTGAAGTCCTCTGCCGTGCGGCTCTGCGCAAAGCTGTCGGGGTCTTCGCCGTCGGGCAGGAGCAACACCTTGATGTTCATGCCCTCCGCCAGCAGCATGTCAATGCCTCGCAGCGAGGCGTGGATGCCGGCTGCGTCGCCGTCGTAGAGTACCGTGATGTTGTTCGTGAAGCGGTGGACGAGGCGTATCTGCCCCTCCGTCAGGGACGTGCCGCTGGAGGCCACGACGTTCTCCACGCCGCTTTGGTGCATGGAGATGACGTCCATATAGCCTTCCACGAGGAAGCAGCGGTTTTCGCGGACGATGGCTTTCTTGGCCTGGTAGAGTCCGTAGAGCTCGCGACTCTTGTTGTATATCTCACTTTCCGGCGAGTTGATGTACTTCGCCATCTTCTTCTCGTTGGAGAGGATGCGCCCGCCAAAGCCGACGACGCGCCCGCTGACGGTGAAGATGGGGAAGATGACGCGCGCACGGTATTTGTCGATGAAGCGGTGGTCGTCGGTCTCGTAGCCGAGCCCCGTCTTCTGCAAGTTCTCCCGGCTGTAGCCCTTGCGGAGCGCCTCCGTGCAGAGGCTGTCCTTCTGCTCGAGGCTGTAGCCCAGGCGGAAGCGCCGTATGATGTCGTCGCGCAGGCCGCGGCCGCGCAGGTAGGACATGCCAACCGCAATGCCATCAGGATGGTCATGAAGCGTATGTTCAAAGAACTCGCACGCCCAGTCGTTCAAGACGAACATGCCCTCGCGGACGCTCGCGGCGGCCTTCTCCTCCTCGGTCTCCTCCTTCTCGCGGACCTCGATGCCGTACTTCTTCCCGAGCCACTTGATGGCCTCGGGGAAGGAAAGCTGCTCGATTTCCATGATGAAGTGCACCGCGTCGCCGCCCTTTCCGCAGCCGAAGCACTTGCATATCTGCTTCGCAGGCGTCACGACGAAGCTCGGCGTCTTCTCGTTGTGGAAAGGACAGAGCCCCTTGTAGTTCGTACCGGCCTTGCGGAGGGACACGAAGTCGCGCACCACCTCCACAATGTCGGCGGCGTCCATCACGCGCTGTATGGTTGCCCTGTCTATCATGCTGCGTTAATACTGCGCCAATGCTGCATCTGATTCTGCGTTAAAGATGTTTTAATACTGCAACGGATGATAT
>JAFUXE010000073.1 GCA_017477205.1 Alloprevotella sp. | reverse complement strand
GTCATCATCGGCCCCAACAACAGGAAGTTCCGTGAGGCACAGGCTCTCCTTGAGAACGGCGGTTGCCGCGAGGTGACGGATGCGGAAAGCTTCGCCGCCACAATGGACGACCTGACCAACCATCCTGCGGCACTTGCCGCTGCGGGTGAGGCCGCAGGCCGCTATATCCGCAGCAATGCAGGAGCCGCAGACGCCATCTTCTCGGAGATTTTTCAACGCAAATAGAAATCTTTCAACCAGCATCAGCCCATGACGGTCGTTTCCCTCATCCTTTGCGGCATCTTACTTTTTGCCTGCGGCTACCTTCTTGGCCAGCATCGTCGGAAGGGAGAGGCCGAGGGCGAGCGCAAGGTCTTGCGCGAGATGGCGGCCGACGTGGCGCGCACGGAAAGCACGGAGCTGCGCCGCCTCCACCGCGATACGCTGCTGGAGATGCTGGACCCTTTGGACCAGGACCTTCGCCGCTTTCACCGCCTTTTCATCGAGGGGAACACGGAGGTGAAGACCAGCGTCGATGCACTCGTGCGCCAGACGGGAACCCTCGGGCGACAGGCGGAGGAACTTTCCCGTGCGCTTCGTGGTAATTCCAAGTTGCAGGGGAACTGGGGCGAGGGCATCCTTGCCAACCTCCTTGAGGCCTCCGGCCTTCGATGCGGCGAGGACTTCGACGTGCAACCCCACTATGCCGAGGGGCGCTTCATCCCCGACGTCGTTGTCCGCATGCCTGGCGAACGCTGCCTTGTCGTGGATGCTAAGGTGTCGCTTACGGCTTTCGTCCGCTATGCCAATGCGGAGGACGAAGAAGAGCGCACCCGCCAGCTCAAGGCCCACGTGGAAAGCGTACGCCAGCATGTCCGTGAACTTTCCGGGAAACACTATGAGCGCCACGTTCCCGGTGCCGTCGGGCACGTCCTCATGTTCATCCCCAACGAAGCCGCCTACGTGGCGGCCGTTACGGCAGACACCACCCTCGCCACCGATGCCTACAAGCGCCATGTCATCCTCCTGAATCCTGCCAACCTCCTTATGGCCTTGCAGCTCGTCCACAACCTCTGGCAGACGGAGCGCCAGTCGCAGAATGTGCAGGAAATCTACGCTTCCGCAGAGCGCCTCTACAAGAAGTTTGCCCTTTTTGGCGACAACTTCCTCCGCATCGGGCAGGGCATCGACGCCCTGCGCCGCGCGTACGACGCTGCCGAAAACCAGCTCACGACCGGACGCGGCAGCATCCTCAGCCAGTTGGAAGGCTGGAAGGAGAAAGGCCTCAATCCCACTGCGGAGCAAAAGCTCAGGACGAAGGAGGACGCCCGTTCCGGAACCGAATTTGCGGGATAAATGAACGGGAAATTTGGTACTTTGCAAGAAAAGCCTTACTTTTGCACCGCTCTTTTCACGAAGGGAAGACCCCGTGCGGGTCGGATTGTCCTGTGGTGTAATGGTTAGCACTAGGGTTTTTGGTACCCTCAGTCCCCGTTCGAGTCGGAGCAGGACAACGGAATCATAACAGGGTGGGAGTGCGCATTTCCGTAGGGGATGCGCGCTTTTTTGTTTTCTTTTTTACCTGAAAAACACGGCGGCGCGCTTGGCATTGTGAAGCGAAAGGCTTACATTTGCCGCACACGACGAAAACCAACATCTTAATCACTTAAAAATCAACAACTATGAAGAAAACTCTACTTCTTCTCGGTGCATTGTTCATGATGGCTGCCGCACAGGCCGTCACGATTAGTGCCACTGAACTTTCAGCCATTGGCGACGGCGTAGCTGTGCCCGCACAGGGCTTCACGTTCACTGCCGCCAAAAACAGTGGCGGGACGGCTCCCACCTTCAACGCAAACGGTCAGGACGTGCGTGTCTATGCAAAGGGCTCGCTCACGGTTGCCGGTAACAGCCTGAAGAAGCTCGTCTTCAACATCTCCACACAGGGCAAGAAGCGCCTCACGGAAATCACGGCTTCCGTCGGCAATGTTGTCATTGACAAGGAAGCCTGGACGGTTACGTGGACTGGCGACGCTGCCGAGGTGACGTTCACCGTGGGCGAAAAGGCCACCTATGGCACGGATGGTGAATCCAAGGCAGGACAGTTCTGCTTTGCATCCGTAGAGGTGGACGGCGAAGCCGGCACCGGCACAAACCCCGAGGTGTCTTATACGGAAGTGACGCTGGCAAGCCTCGCTGAGGCTACGGCCAACATCGCCAACGTCAACCTGACGCTGACGAATGCCAAGGTTACCCACGTGGACGGAGACATCGTATATGTACGCGAAGGTGCAAATGCCATCCAGTTCTACAAGACCGGCCTTGAGCTGCCCCTGAACGCTGTACTGAACGGAACGGTGAAGGGCAACTTCGTCATCTACAACCTGATTCCCGAGTTCACCGCTGCCGGTGACGCTACGAACCTGAGCACGCTCACCGTCACGGCTTCCGAGGAAGCTGCCGTGCCGGTGGAGGCTACCGTGGCCGACATCCTCGCCATGAAGTACAAGAACGAGCTCGTTGTCCTCAAGGGCATCAGCGTCGTGGCTGACGGTACGCGCTACTATGCTGCCAGCGGTGCCGACCGCGTGCAGTTCTACAAGGGTCTTGACATGAGCGGCTATGCCGACGACGGCAAAGCGTATGACGTGACGGGACTTTTCAACGCCACATATAACAAGAATCCTGAAATCATGCCTACGGCAGTGGTGGAGAATGCCAGCGTAGTCGTTGTTCCCGCACCGAAGTTCATGACGGAGCCCGGCACCTACGAGGGTGAGGCCGAAGTGGCTATCGAAGTGCCTGCCGGCTGCAACGTATTCTATACCCTTGACGGCACCGAGCCCAACGACGGCTCCACGCTCTATGAGGGTCCCTTCGTTGTGACCGAGACGACGACCGTAAAGGCCATCTCCTACGATGCTGACGACCAGACAAGCGCTGTCGTGACGGGTGTCTATACCATCACGAAGCCCGTGCCCGTAGTGGAAGGTGAAGTGGTGAACTTCGACTTTGATGCCAACGAGTGGGGTCACGCCATCAGCACAAGCGACGCACAGGACGCAGGTAACATCACCGAAGCCCTCACGAAGAACGGCGTAAGCCTTGCGTTCGTATATGATGAAGGCGCTAAGACGAAGCCCCGCTTCTGGCAGGTAGTAAGCAGCGGAGCCAACGTAAACGTTGACGTTCGCGTTTATAAGGACCAGCAGATTGTCCTTACGGCTCCCGCAGGCATGGCAATCGCACAAGCCACCTTCCGTGCTGTTAAGGCCGCTGACATCGCCCTGAGCTATGACGGTACGGCACTCGCCGCTTCCGCCATCACGCCCGCTCCTGAAACCGGTTACAGCAAGGTAGCTGCTACGCTGACGCCAGCTGAGGCAGTAACGTCGCTGACGGTTGTGGCAACGGCTACGAACAAGCTTACCGAGATTGAGGTTGTCCTCACAAAGGCAACTGGCATCGACACGTCACTCGTCACTCGTCACTCGTCAGCTATCTATGACCTCCAGGGTCGCCGCGTGCAGAACGCTCAGAAGGGTGTTTACATCATTGGCGGACACAAGGTGATGAAGTAATCCCATCGTAATTTTATAACAGAACGGGGCGTTGCATCGATGCAACGCCCCACTTTGTTTAATATAACCACGAAGGTCACAAAGGAACACGAACCTTGGATGTGTAGGCGGCTGTTGCTTCGCGCAAATTCGTGTCCTTCGTGGTTGAAAACCTATGTTGGGAGTATTATTTGCCCTTTACCACTTTCCTGCCGTCCCGGATGAACACGCCCCGCTGCGGCTCCTGTGTGAGCCTGCGGCCCTGGAGGTCGAAGGATTCTATAGGGGCATTTTCAGATGTGGCGGGACTTACTATAGATACAGCTTCCAGCAGCTGCTCTAAGGCAGGAAAGTCCTTTTTGTACAGAATATCATCACCCACCCGACACTCCATTAGGGTAGATCCGCGACTGTCCATGTAATAACTGTTCAATCCATTATTGCTCAGTCCATGCGACTCCTCACCCACGCCTTCAATCCAGGTTGTAGGCCGTACAGAAATCCCATTTTCTTCCAGCTTATCCTGATTGACATATTCCAGCGTCCAGGTACGATATGTGTGGCCGCAGTTCATTATCTCTCCCACGTCTTTCACGCACACGTCCCATTCCGCCATAACGGACTCTTTTGTCCCAAGATAGTCATTAAGCGCAATATACGGCCGTAGCACATCCCCCTCTGTCCATTGCGTATCCATCAGCAGGGCACCTTCCGTATCGACGGTACTGCGAAGGAAATAGACACGTCCGTCCTCTTCGCGCATGATGCGGTACGGCCTGTCCGTGTATGCCGTCCGTGTGCCCTTTTCTATGTCCGTATGGCCTATACAATAAACCTTCTTCCACGTCTTGCCACCAACGATAGTGTCGCCCATTACGGCGTAGTCATACACATGTGAGTATGGCAGATTCATAGACCACCATGCCACGCGCCACGTTTTTCCTTCTTCGAGCAGGGGACGGTGCTCCTGTGCCCATGCGCTGGCGCACACCGTGCAGAGCGCGAATAGCATTGTCAGGTAGATTTGTTTCATGGCTCTATTTGTTTTTTTGTGTGACAGTTTGCTATAAGTTTCCGGCTGCAAATATATGCATTATTCCCGGATGAAAAACGGGGGGGTAATTTTAACATTTCGCCTTGCGGTTTCCCGCCGTCCGTTTAATATATCATCGTGTCGTTTCGTGCGTCATTGCCCGGGTATGATGATAATGCTTTTTTCAGGTTTCCAACTGGAAAAATAATTTTTCCTAACTGGATATTTCTAACCACGAAGGGCACGAAGGAACACGAACCTTGGATGTGCAGGCTGCTGCTGCGTGCAGGTTCGTGGTTCTATAGATTTTAGCACGCACGTTCCCGCAGCTCGTCACTTGTCAACTCCAGAACCAGTTATTGATAAAAGGGATTCTCGGCAATAATCTGTTGGGCGGGAATGCGCTTGATGTGGTTGTTGCTGTCGCAGATGACGACGCTCTCGCCTCGTAATGCCTTTTCCTGCAACATTCGTTTTTCTGCCAATTCCAGACCTTCGTCAAATTTCCTTGACAGCTCCAAATAATCCTTCTCAGACATAACCTAACATTTTATTATATGACTCTTCAAAGAAGATATCTGTTTTCATGTTCTTTCTTCCGCTTGCCACTTTCTTGCGCGGTTGTTCTGTGTTATCATAAATGACCCAATAGTCCACTTCAGGCATGAACATACTGAACAAGTTCTTGATACCAGAAACATATCTGCGCCTAATCACTGCTTCCGGGATATTATGCCCACCGTGCTGGACTCTTTCTGCTACACGCTGAATCGCCAGTTCAGGCGTACGAAGCCAGAAAAACAAAATGCTCACCCGGTACCCCTTAGCCTGCGCCCTTTGTACGAGATTCAAATATGATTTGGAGGCGAGAGTCGTCTCTATTGAAAATGATTCATTTCGATGAAGTAATTCATCTATGCGTTTCAGCATCAACCGCCCCGCTTCTATAGCCATGCTATCTGGATTAAAAGGCGAAAGGCCACGAGCAATCTCGTCGGCATTAACGAACTCCCTGCATTCAAGTATTTCCGGCAGTACTGTATAAGATGCTGTCGTCTTGCCTGCACCATTACATCCGCTTATTATATATAAATTTCTATTCATAGGATAATGGCTTTGATACTCAAATGATTGTGTGGATGCGTAATGGGACTTTCTGACTGATTTGTTGATGTTTACTTGGCAAAGATAGTTCTTTCGGAGAGATATGGAAGAGGTTTGCACCTTTTTTTGCCGACAAGATTTTTTCGTGCAAGTTCATGGACTTCGTGTTTCACCCATCTTTAACGCGCAACTTCTTATCCTACCCTTCCGAATCTTACAAAAACTCACTTTTTTATGTTTCTCTGTTTTATTTGTTCTGATTTGCAGGATTTCTTGCCGTAGGCAACGAATTGCTAAAAAACAGAAAAACAAATAACCACGAAGGGCACAAAGGAACACGAACTTCTGATGTGCAGCGGTTTCTTGTTTCGTGTATCTTTGTGTCCTTCGTGGTTAAAGTTATATATGCGTGGAGTATTATTTACTCCTTATCACT
>JAFUXE010000072.1 GCA_017477205.1 Alloprevotella sp. | reverse complement strand
ATGCCCACGGGCGACCAGATCAAGGGTCGCATGATGAACGTCATCGGCGAGACTATCGACGGCCTGCGCCCCGTGAGCAAGGAAGGCTCTGCCTATCCCATCCACCGCGAGGCCCCCGACTTCCAGGAGCTGAAAACCTCGCAGGAAGTGCTCTACACGGGCATCAAGGTCATCGACCTGCTCGAGCCCTATTCCAAGGGCGGCAAGACCGGCCTCTTCGGCGGTGCCGGTGTGGGTAAGACGGTGCTCATCATGGAGCTCATCAACAACATTGCGAAGGGTCACGACGGTTTCTCCGTCTTTGCCGGTGTGGGTGAGCGTACCCGCGAGGGCAACGACCTGCTACGCGAAATGATTGAGAGCGGTGTTATCAAGTACGGCAAGGCTTTCGAGGAAGCCATGGAGCGCGGCGAGTGGGACCTCTCGAAGGTAGATTACGACGAGGTGGCCAAGAGTCAGGCCACGCTTGTCTATGGCCAGATGAACGAGCCTCCCGGTGCACGTTCCAGCGTTGCCCTCTCCGGCCTCTCCATCGCCGAGAGCTTCCGCGACAGCGGTGCTGCCGAGGGCAAGCAGACGGACATCCTTTTCTTCATCGACAACATTTTCCGTTTCACGCAGGCCGGTTCCGAGGTGTCAGCCCTGCTGGGCCGTATGCCGAGCGCCGTGGGCTATCAGCCTACGCTGGCCAGCGAGATGGGTGCCATGCAGGAGCGCATCACTTCTACGAAGAACGGCTCCATCACCAGCATCCAGGCCGTCTATGTGCCTGCCGACGACTTGACCGACCCTGCCCCCGCCACGACCTTCACGCACCTTGACGCCACGACGGTGCTCTCGCGTAAGATTACGGAGCTGGGTATCTATCCCGCCGTTGACCCGCTGGCTTCCACGAGCCGCATCCTCGACCCGAATGTCATCGGCCAGGAGCACTACGACTGCGCGCAGCGCGTGAAACAGATTCTCCAGAAGTACAACGAGTTGCAGGACATCATCGCCATCCTCGGCATGGACGAGCTTTCCGACGAGGACAAGCTGACGGTGAACCGCGCCCGCCGCGTGCAGCGCTTCCTCTCCCAGCCGTTCACGGTGGCCGAGAAGTTCACGGGCGTGCCCGGCGTGATGGTTCCCATCGAAGAGGTCATCCGCGGCTTCAACATGATTCTGGACGGCGAGGTGGACTACCTGCCCGAACAGGCTTTCCTCAACGTCGGCACCATTGACGACGCTATCGAGAAGGGACGCAAACTGCTGGAATCTGCAAAATAAGGCCTTATGGCAGAGAAAGAAATTACCCGCCGCGACGGCAACGCCGTAGAGTGGACGAGCGTCCCCGACGGCCTGCAGGTCTCCATCGTAAGCCCCGAGCAGACGCTGTTCGAGGGCGAGGTGGAGCGCATCACCGTTCCGGGCGAAAAGGGACGCTTCGAGGTGCTCAAGAACCACGCCCCCATCATCTCCAGCCTCGGCGCGGGAGTTGTCACGTGCGTGGGTGAGCATCCCTACGAGCTCAGCATCCGGGGCGGCTTCATCGAGGTTGCACACAACAGGGTTTCGCTCTGCGTGGAAGAATGACGGTATGAAGTACTGGTCCGTATATCTGCTCGTGAGTGTCGGCTTGCTGCTCTTCTTCGCCGAGGGCTATTTCGTCTATGACGAGTCCGCGGCCCTGCTTGCCGCCATCAGCCTGGTGCCCGCAGCCTGCTTCGCCCTCCTGACGTGGGCGGAGCTGACGGTCATCGGGCGCAAGCGAGCTGAAAAGGCCGGCACGCTCGTCGGTGCCTACATGCTCTTCAAGGGCCTCCGCCTGCTGCTGACCGTCGTAGCCGTGGCCGTGTATATATATGTGTCGGCGCCGTTGCGGATGACGTTTGTGACGAATGTGCTCACGCTCTTCCTCGTTGCGCTGATAACGACAAGCATCTGCCACCTGCGCGCAGAGCGTAAAACAGAATAATCAGACTATGAGAGTCATCAATGACATAACGAAACAACTGCTGCGGACGGGTGCCCTGCTGCTCGCCCTGTTCCTGCCGAGTGCGGCGATGGCCGGTGAGGCCGGGACCGACGGGGAGGAGGTGAACGTGCAGAAGATTATCTTCGACCACATGAGCGACGCCTACGAATGGCACCTCTGGGGACACACGCACCTGCCGCTGCCCGTCATCGTGAAGCACCACGAAGGCGGCTGGGAAGTGTTCAGTTCCAGCCGCTTCCATGAGAGTGCCGACGGCACGTACAACGGCTTCTACATCGACCCAGAGCGCAAGGACAAGGTCTATGAGCAGGGCTATGACGACCGTCCTTGGGACATCTCCATAACGAAGGACGTCGTGCAGATATGGATAAACATCCTCGTCCTGCTGCTCATCTTCATCCCCTGTGCGCGATGGTACAAGAAACGCCGTGCGGAGGGAAGCCACTCCGCGCCGAAGGGCTTCAAGGGTGCCGTGGAGATGCTCACGATGTACATCCATGACGATGTTATCAAGGCCTGCATCGGCGAAAAGCACTACCGCCCCTACGCGCCCTACCTGCTGACGGTGTTCTTCTTCATCTTCGTGACGAACCTCATGGGCCTCATCCCCGTCTTCCCGGGCGGCTCCAACGTGACGGGCAATCTTTCCATCACGATGCTTCTGGCCGTTTTCACCTTCCTGCTGGTCAACATCTTCGGCAGCAAGGAGTACTGGAAGGAAATCCTCTGGCCTGACGTGCCGATGATGATGAAGTGCCCCGTGCCGCTGATGCCCGTCGTGGAGATTATCGGCATCTTCACGAAGCCCTTCGCCCTGATGATGCGACTTTTCGCCAACATGTTCGGCGGCCACACGGTCATCCTCTCGCTGACGTGCCTCATCTTCATCACCTTCAAGGTGAGCGTGGGCATGGGAACGTCGATGACGCTCGTGAGCTTCCTGATGCTCATCTTCATGAACTGCCTCGAACTGCTCGTGGCTTTCCTGCAGGCCTACGTCTTCACGATGCTCTCCAGTGTCTATATCGGCCTGGCGCATCCCAGCCACCATAAGTAGAGTTCAAAGTTCAAAGATTCTGAGTATTCTGAATATTCTGAGTAATCCGAAAACAATTAAATAACTAACAATAAAAAAACAGAAACAACTATGTTCGCAATTCTTGAAGCTGCTGCAGCAGCAGGTCTCGCAAAAATGGGTGCCGGTATCGGCGCAGGTCTCGCAACCATCGGTGCCGGTATCGGTATCGGCCGCATCGGCGGTAACGCCATGGAAGCCATCGCCCGCCAGCCGGAAGTGAAGGGTGACATCATGACAAACATGATCATCGCCGCCGGTCTCATCGAGGGCGTTGCCCTGTTCTCCGTAGTGGTCTGCCTGCTGACGGTTCTCGGATAATCCCTCCCTTGCAGTAAATCCACGCTTATGGGCAACATGCCATCCATACTGACTCCGGACTTCGGCCTGCTCTTCTGGATGCTGGTGTCGTTCCTCGTCGTCTTCCTCCTCCTGGCAAAGTACGGCTTTCCCGCCATACTCGGTGCCGTCGAGGAGCGCAAGAAGTTCATTGACGAGAGCCTGAAGAACGCACGCGAGGCAAACGAGAAGCTGGCAAGCATACAGTCCGAGAGCGAAACCATCCTGCGGGAGGCGCGCGAGAAGCAGGCGCAAATCATCCGCGACGCCATGCTGGCTCGCGACGGCATCATCCAGGACGCCCGCGACAAAGCGCAGGCCGAAGGTCGCCAGCTGCTGGAAGACGCCAAGCGGCAGATTGCCGCCGAGAAGGACGTCGCCCTCCGCGACATCCGCTCGCAGGTTGCCGACCTCTCCGTGCAGATTGCGGAGAAGGTAATCCGCCGCCAGCTTGAGCGCGACGGCGAGCAGGAGAAGTTCATCGAGCGCATGCTCAGCGACGTGAAGTAGCCACAAGCCTATGGACATCGGCATCATCTCCTCCCGCTACGCCCGCACGCTGCTGCGCTTCGCCACGGAAAACGGCGAGGCAGAGCGCGTCTGCCGCGAAATGCAGACCCTCGCGCAGAGCTTCCGTGACGTGCCGGGCCTCCAGCAGGCCCTCCTCAGCCCCGTGCTGACCGCCGCGCAGAAGGAAGCCCTCCTCGTCAGCGCCGCCGTGGGCGGCGGCGAGGCCACGCACTCCGCGCGCCGCTTCCTCCGCCTCGTGACGCGCAACCGCCGCGCCGACCTGATGACGTTCATCGCCCCCGGCTACGTCCGGCTCTACCAGCGCAGCCAGGGCATCGTCCGCGGACGCCTCGTCCTCTCCGCCGGCGTCAGCCAGGCCACGGCTGACAAGCTGCGCCGCATGGTCGAGGCCCGCACGCAGAGCCGCGTGGAGTTCACCACGGAGACCGACCCCGCCCTCGGCGGCGGCTTCCTCCTGGAGTACGACACCTACCGCCTCGACGCCAGCCTCCGCACGCAGATGCAGGAGCTCCGCCGCTCGCTGCGCTGACAGCAAGGCCGCGGCGCCTCCCCCGGGGCCCGCGCACCGCCAGCGCCGACCAACGCTACACTTTTTATACAGAGAGAGCCCGGGCACCCCGCTCAGGCTCTCTTTACCGTCACCCCTCACTTGTCACCCGTCACTCGTCACCCGTTTCCCCTTCCCCATGAAAAAGCCATTCCTCATAACGCTGCTATGCACCCTGCTTCCCTCCGCGTTGCCCACGGTCTGGGCGCAAAACGATGCGGCCATGCCCGTTCACAGGATTGCGGCGAAGCGGCTACCTGACATGGGCGTGCCGCGCGTGGGGCATGCCGTCCTGTTCACGCAGGGCGGCGAACTCACCGTGATGGGCGGTCACACGACGGGCTTCGTGCCCGTGCAGACGGCGGAGTGGTTCGACGGCGCGGCGTGGCACACGGTGCCGATGACATACACGCACGACCACGGCACGGTGCTGCCGCTATCCTCCGGCAAGGTGCTGCTGGCGGGCGGCCACGAGCAGCCGCTGGGCATCGGCCAGACGTTCACGGTGGAGACCTACGACCCCGCGACGCACACGTTCAGCAGCTACGGCTGCCTCGACAACAAACGCTGCTTCGCCTCAGCCGCGGAGCTTGACAGCGGGCGCGTGCTGATTAGCGGCACGTGGTACGCGAAGGACGGCCTGGAGCTGTGGGACGGCAGCCGCGCCAACCTACACATAAAGGACGTGGCGGCAGTGCGCTCGGTGCCCTGCATACTGCGCACGTACAAGGACGATGCCATCGTCTTCGGCGAGGAGGACGAGCACGCCAAGCGCCTCGCGAACTGTGCCCTGGTGGACCGCCTGCGCGGCGATGCCTACGAAGAACCCTTCCTGCGCACGTGGCACCCCGTCATCGGACAGACGGACTACCGCAGCGACGCCTGCTTCGTGGGCGACACGCTGACGGGACGCTATGCCTACATACTGCCCGTGATGAACGACGGCGGACGGTTTGCCTTCGCCCTCGTCGATGGCGGACGCTTCTCGCTCCTGCCCTCCGACTACGCCGTGCCCGTGGACTATGAGGGCCGCGTCATCCACTGGTTCAGCCGCTTCGTGGCAGACCGCGACCGCTCGCGGGGCTACTTCATGGGCTACGACGACGAGCAGCGGCTCTACGTCCTGCGTGCCGACTATGCCGACGCGCTCAGTGCGGACAGAGGCACGCTCCGCCTCAGCCTCTACGTCACCGACCCCCTCCCCGCGCTGGGCGTCTGCACGCTGGCAGCCCTCTCGCCCTCGGGCGACCTCGTCGTGGCAGGAGGGTGCCCGCCCAACGACAACTTCAACCCCACTGCCAGCGTCTATCGCCTGCCCGTGGGCGACGGAGAACGGGCCGGGGCAGCCGCATCGTGGCTCTGGTGTGTCGTGGCAGGCGGCGTGATGCTACTCGCCGTAGCACTCCTTATTATATATTATATAAGGAAACGCAAACGTGCGCGCAGCGTTACTGCGAAAGACAGGGACGCAGTTCCCGCAGCCGACGCCGACAACCCGTCGGACGCGCAGACGTTTGAACTCATGCAAGGGTACCTGCTGGAGGAACAGCGCTACCTCAGCCAGGGCATACACCTGTCCGACGTGGCGGCGGCTCTCGGCGTGAGCGACCGCGAGCTTTCCACCAGCCTGCGCCGTCAGGGATACCGCTCCTTCCCCGACCTGCTCAACGCCATGCGCATAGACTACGCCTGCGAGCTCCTGCGCCAGAACCCCGCCATGAAGGTGCGCGCGCTGACCGCCGCCTCGGGTTTCGCCTCCGAGTCCGCCTTCTACAGCGCCTTCAGCAGCCGCACCGGCCAGACGCCCAGGCAGTGGGCCTCGGAGCATCTCCCGCCCCGATGAAGCGCCGCGCGCAGCGGTTTTGGTCGCAAAAAATGCATTTTTTCTAAAAAAAGACTCCTG
>JAFUXE010000071.1 GCA_017477205.1 Alloprevotella sp. | reverse complement strand
TTTCCCCGGCGCCAACGTCACGAAGGGCTTCTGCATCTACGGCCACGAGGTGCGCACGGAAAAGGGAAAGGTGGAGAAGTGGTTGAAAAGCCTCACCCTCTAACCCCCTCTCCAAAGGGCGAGGGGGGAGCCTACGGCAGCGAAGGGAGTAAATAGTTCAATCGCTAAATATATTGTAAATAGTAATTCGTTAAAAAGTTAATAATCATGGAGTACATGAAGTTAAGTAACGGGGTGGAGATGCCCCTGTTGGGCTACGGCGTCTTTCAGGTGTCGCCTGAGGAGTGCGAGCGTTGCGTGGCGGATGCGCTGAGCGTGGGCTATCGCCTTGTTGATACCGCTCAGGCTTATTTCAACGAGGAAGGCGTGGGCAATGCCTGGCGCAAAAGCGGGCTCAGGCGTGAGGATTTGTTCCTCGTGACAAAGGTGTGGATTTCGAACAACGGCGAAGAGCGGGCCGCCAGGAGCATCGACGAGAGCCTGCGCAAGTTGCAGACGGAGTATATCGACCTGCTGCTTATCCATCAGGCCTACGGCGACGTCTTCGGCACGTGGCGGGCTATGGAGAAGGCCTATCGCGACGGCAAGGTGCGAGCCATCGGCGTGAGCAACTTCCAGGCAGGCCGTTTCTTCGACTTCGCCCACTATGTGGAGGTGAAGCCGATGGTGAACCAGTTGCAGTGCAACGTGATGATTCAGCAGACGGGCATCGAGCCTATCCTGGCAGAAACCGGCACAAAGATGATGGCTTGGGGACCGCTCGGCGGACAAGGTGTCGACGGCATCGTGAAGAGCGACGTGCTGGCCGCCATCGGCAGCCGGTACGGCAAGAGTGCCGCGCAGGTGGCCCTCCGCTGGCTCACGCAGCGAGGCATCGTGGCCATCCCCAAGAGCACCCACAGGGAGCGCATGGCGCAGAATCTCGACGTCTTCGACTTTGCCCTCTCCGCTGACGAGATGGGGCAGATTGCCGCCATGAACCAGCACGATGCGGGCACCGTCAACTTCGGCGACCCCCAGTTCGTGAAGTATCTCATCAGCAATTACGGATGAGCAAAGTATTACTGATTAACGGCGGTCCTCATGCCTGGCGGCTCCAGCTCCACTTCCAGCTCGTCAAGCGTGAACGGCAAAAAGGTCGTGATTAAGTGAGAGGCGAACTAAGCTTGCTCGAGTTCGTCCGAGCGTGAACGAGCCCGCACTTTATATAAAGGTATCAGGAAGTGAGAAAAACTTTTACAATGCGATGCGCATGACGGGAGCCTGCCATATAAAGAGCCGAAAAGGGCCATGCAGATCATTTGACCCAATCATGCGCATCATTGAATCAAATCATCCGCATCATTGTATCAAATCATCCGCATCACCTGAAAAAGGGATGCAGATGACGAGATAACAAACATTCATTCCCAACTTAAAAAATCATTCCGAAAAATTATTACATTAATCGAGAAGAAGGCAGCAAATCCTCAAGACAAGTCCGCAGTCTATTGCCTTTTATCCATCCATTGGCATCTCTGTTTCTTGAGATTACGCATTGTATTTATTACTACTTTTCCAATTCCCGCAGTAGGTCGTTGAGGATGTATGTGTCGCTCTGGAGTTGCAGCCCGCTGTCGGGATTGGAAAGCAGCGAGTAAGTGCGCGAGTTGTAAAGGATGTCAAGGGCGCGCTCGGTGTCGATGTCGAGGCGTTCGGCCAGCAGGGCGGCTATGCGCCCCGTCTTTCGCCATAGGACTTGGTCTCTCATCGCTGCCCTCCTTTCTCTTCCGGCTGACCTTCGGTCTTCTTCTGTTGCGACTCGGCAGAGCCGATGCCAGCATCGCTCTGCATTCGCTGCTCCCTCAGCTCCCAGTTCTTCAGCGCTTCCTGCACGTTCCACGCCACACCGTCGATGCTCTCGGCATGCAACGTGTCATAGCAGTCGAAAAGCAACCGGCGCACCAGGCCGTGACGTTTCAGCCGGTTGAACAGCTCGGTGGCCGTGATGCCCATGCGCTGCGCCGTAGCACCGATGGCCAGCGTCGCAAATTGAGTTTGTGGAATGGCCGTTGTCGTCATGTCTCGTCCTCTTCTACTTGTAATGGTTTGACTGTTGCCTTGTTGGCGATATTTAGGCGCAAAGGTATAAAAAGTTTTCGATGTTCGCAGATTTAAGTACAAATATCTGTAAAGAATATGAAGCAATGTGTTATTATACAGAGGGAATGGCCCTTGGACTACATTCAATTAATATATAACCGGCAAGCAAGGCCAACGTGCCTTGCTTGCCGGGATGTTTTATACGGGGTTTCTGTTACGGCTTCTGCTGTAAGCCCATCTCGGCAGCGCGTGCCAGGATGAACCGGAGGGCGGCGTCGTGGTCGTTGGGGACGAGGCCGTCCAGGATGGCGTCTTTCAGCGCCGTTTTCAGTTCGCCGACCTCGCGGCAGGGCGGCAGGCCGAAGAGGCGCATGATTTCCTCGCCGTCCACGGGCGGCTGGAAGTTGCGGATGCGGTCCTTCTCCTCGATTTCCTTCAGTTTGCGGCGCACCAGCTGGAAGTTGTTCAGGAAATTGCGCTTTTTGACTTCATTGCGGCTCGTGATGTCGGCCTCGCAAAGCTGCATGAGGTCGTCTATGTCGTCGCCGGCCTCGAACAGCAGGCGGCGCACGGCGCTGTCCGTGACGATGTCGTCGGCAATGACGATGGGGCGCATGTGAAGCCCGACGAGCTTCTTGACATACTTCATGCGCTCGTCGAGCGGGAGCTTCAGGCGGCGGAACAGCCCCGGAATCATCTTTTCCCCAAGGTAGTTGTGGTTGTGGAACGTCCATCCGGCTGCGGGATCCCAGCGCTTCGACTTGGGCTTGCCGATGTCGTGGAGCAATGCCGCCCAGCGCAGCCAGAGCGAGGTGCCTTCCTGGCTCGCGATGTTGTCGAGCACTTCGAGGCTGTGGTAGAAATTGTTCTTGTGGCTGCGGCCGCCCTGCGTCTCCACGATGTCCAGGGCGCTGAGCTCCGGCAGGATGATTTCCAGGAGCCCGCAGCGCTGCAGCTCCACGAAGCCGATGGAGGGGCGCGGCGGCAGCATGATTTTGTTCAGTTCGTCGATGATGCGCTCCGCGCTGATGATTTTGATGCGTTCGCGGTTGCGCTCCAGGGCCGCGAAGGTTTCGTCCTCGATGGCGAAGCGCAGCTGCGTGGCGAAGCGTACGCAGCGCATCATGCGCAGGGGGTCGTCGCTGAAGGTGATGTCCGGGTCGAGGGGCGTGGCGATGATGCCGTCCTCAAGGTCGCGGAGGCCGTCGAAGGGATCCACGAGCTCCCCGAAGCGCGGCGCGTTGAGGCACACGGCCATGGCGTTGATGGTGAAGTCGCGGCGGTTCTGGTCGTCCTCCAGGGTGCCGTCTTCCACGACGGGCTTCCGCGAGTCGTGGCTGTAGCTTTCCTTTCTTGCCCCGACAAACTCCAGTTCCTGCCCGTGCCACTTGACTTGCGCCGTGCCGAAGTTGCGGAATACGGAAAGGCTGGCTTTCCTGCGCCCGAGGCGTTCCGCGAGCGCCGTGGCCATGTCTATTCCCGAGCCTACGACGACGACGTCGATGTCGTTCGTGGGGCGTTCAAGGAAGATGTCGCGGACGTAGCCCCCCACGAGGTAGCATTCCATGCCCAGCTCGTCGGCGGTCTGTCCGATGGCGGAGAAGACGGCGTTTCCGCCCAGGCGTTCTGCGATTTGCGGTTGTGTCAGGATTTTCAAGGTTCTTCCGTTTTGGGATTCTTCATAAAAGCGAACTGAGACTCCGCTGTTCCTCGGAGCATGCGGCGTCTCAGTTCTTCTTGTGTTCCCGCTTGCGGGATTGTGCGTCTCAGTGCTTAGAACTTGTAGCGGTTGTCCTTTATCTTGGCTTTCGTGCGGAGGCCTTCAAGCAGGGTCTGCATGGCCATCTGCTGCATGGCGCCGGCGCTCTGTGCCATAGCACTCTTTTCCTCGAACTTGGCGTCGGCTGCGGGCGTCTTGCTCAGCACCTGTGCGAAGTAGACGGCGGAAGCTCCCTGCACGGCACCCGTGAACTTGCCGGCTTCCGTGCGTGCCATTGCTCCGGCCAGGCGGGGTTCGGGAGTACCGATGGCCTGGAGGGCGGGGGACTCAAGGAAGGCGCGCGTCGTTACGCTGTCGCTCACGGCACCTTGCAGCTTCTTGGCATCGGCAAGGCTCTTCACGTTCTTCACGCGGCCCATGACGATTTCGCCCTTCTTCTGCTGCGTGGCAATCGTGGTGAGAACCTGCTTGACGTCTTCCTCGTCGATGGAGCGGTAGGCCTTGTCGTTGATGTTCTTCACGCCCAGCACGAGGAGGTGGTCGTTGTTCGTTCCGCACTCGTAGATTTTGCTCACGTCGCCGGTCTTGGCCTGGTCAAACACCCAGATGACGGCATCCTTGGCGGCGGCACCGCCGATTTGGGACTGGATGGCAAGGTTGCTCTGCGGATAGTAGGGGATGTCTTCCAGCACGTATCCGGCCTTTCCTGCGTTCTTCTCGATGTCGGCCAGCGTGCGGTTGTCGGCCATGAACTTGTTGAGCTTGCTAAGCTCGTTGTTGTAGGTCGCGCGGCTGAACGTCAGCGGCGTGCGGATGACGGCCACGTTGTACTTCGTCTCCATGTGCTTGCGCTCAAGGACTTCAAACACGAAGCTGACCTGTGACGTGCTATAGACGCTCACGCCGGGTTCCATCGTGTTGAGCTTGCCGATGAGCTTTGCATCCTCTTCGGGTATGCCGGCGCCTTCGTACTGGTTGCTTGTCATCCATACGCTGTCCGTGGGCTGGCCGTACTTCTTCGCCATGTCGGTGAACTTGGCGCCGCCCTGGATGGCCTTGAGGATGGAGTCAGCACGCGTTGCGCTTTCCTCCGGCGTCTGTCCCATTGCCACGATGCGGCGGTAGAGCACGGAGTCTGCGGACTGCTGACGGTCGATGAGCTTGAAGGTCGTCACGTAGTTGTCCTGGGAGAGGTATGTGGCGCGCACGGCCCCCACGCTCATGGAGTCGAGGGCGTTCTGCACGTCGGGCATGCTGCGGAATGCGTTCTTCGTCATGGCGAGGTTGGAGTAGGGGAACTCGCTCTTGCTGCTGCCAACGACGTTGGCTGCGTCCTCGCCGTTGCGAAGCTGCTCTTCCTGGGCGCGTACCTCTGCGAGCGTCTTCTCGCGGTCGGCATCGCTGGGCGTCACCGTCACGTTGATCATCTTCAGCGCGGCGCTCTTGCCTTCGTTGCGGAAGAGTTCCTTGTACTGGTCATAGATGGGCTGCAGGTCGGCATCGGCCACCTTCACGTCCTTGTCGGCAACGGTGGAGTAGGGGATAGCCACCACTTCGGCCTGCGTGCCGATGGTCTGGTTGTCAAAGTCGAGCTTCGCCGTCAGCGGGTTGGAGACGAATGCCTGCGTCAGGAGTACGGAGTACTTGCGGGCCAGGAGTTCCTTGCGGAGTTCCTTCTCCGTGTAGTCCCAGATTTTGCGGATCTGCATGTACTGCTCTGCGTACTGCTGGTTGCCGGTCTGCTGGAACTGCTGCATGTTCTTGTCGTAGTTCTTGAGGAAGTCCTGCAGGGCGGCCACGTCAAACTGTCCCGTCTGCTGGTTGGCAAAGCCGAGGCGTGCCAAGGTCTGGAGGCTCTGGTACTGTGCGCCGTTGCGCAGTGCGTTCTGCACGTCTTCCTTCGTGACGATGATGCCCAGCTTGTCAGCTTCGTGCTCGATGATGGCACTCTCGACAAACTGCTGCCACACCTGTGCGCGCACCTGGTCGTCGGACATTTCGCGCATGAGGCCGAGGCCCTGCTGCACCTTGACTACTTCGCTGAGTTCCTGTACGCTTTCCTGGAATTCCTGTGCGGAAAGCGTGCGGCCATAAACCTCGCCGACTTTCTGACGATCTACGTTTGACGTAGTTTCAATGGAGCGGAAAAGTTCTTCCGCGATGAAAGCGAAGAGGGCCAGACCGATGACGAGGATGAGTATGCCCCCGCGCTTTCTGATTGCTTGTAATGCTGCCATTTTGTTATTGTGTTTTGTTTTAGTTTCTGGTATCTCATTGCCCAAAAGGCGGGCAAAGGTAATAATTTCTCTTATAAATAGCGCCTGCGAAGGCACAAAAAATTCGTTTTCCTGCGCTTCATGCGGTTTTCGTGGTGTCTGATTCCTGTTTTTGCGTGTTGTTTGCGGGTGAGGAGGGCTGGTTTGAGGCTCCGTCCTCGTGGTCTTCCGGCATCGGCATGAAGCCCTTGCTCTGCCATACGTGGTATTTCGTCAGCTGCTCGTTGGCGGTGAAGCGGTCGCCCTGGAGCTCGCGGTCCGGCTTGATGATGTGCATGTGGCGGGAGGAGTAGAAGCGGTGCTCGCGCATGTCCCAGAAGAGTTCTTCCGTGCGGAACGTTGTCGCGTTCTCCTTGTCGATGATGACAACGCCGCCCTTCAGCCGCCAGAGCGACTGGTCGAAGCACCATGCGCTGTCCGCCGTGATGTACATGTTCATGCGGAAATCCTTGTCGAAGCGTTCCAGGAAGAGCCCCTTGGGAAAC
>JAFUXE010000070.1 GCA_017477205.1 Alloprevotella sp. | reverse complement strand
TGTTCCTCGCTCGGAGACGTGGACCTTCCCTCCTCCGTGCTGAGTATTGGCGGTGAAGCCTTCCAGGGCTGCAACTCCCTGCACGCGCTGAACCTCCCCTCCTCCATCAAGAGCATTGGCGGCGGTGCCTTCCTCGGATGTTCCAACCTGCGGGACATCTACGTGGCAAGCAGCTTCCCCGCAAAACTGAAGAAAAACGCCTTTTCGAAAGATACGCAGCGCAGCGGCGTGCTCCACGTCTATCCCCACAGCATCGACGCATACCGCCTGGACAAGTCCTGGAGCAAGTTCGCGAACATCGTGGACTATACGCGCAACGAAATGGAAACGGGACGCTGACCTCCGGCCGCCCCACATAACGACAAACGCATGAGAAAAACATTCCTTCTGGCTCTCGCCATCCTCGGTGCTGCAACCGCAGCGGCACAGCATCGCAGCTCGGCCACGGCCACAGAACAACAGATGATAGAAGCCGGCCTGGTGTGCCTGGCGGACGTGTGCCCCGACGTACAGGTGAACCTCGTCCTTGGACAGGCGGACAACTTCCTCGGGAAGCGCCTCTATACGGACCTCCAGACGGCATACCTCCACCCGCAGGCCGCCCTGGCGCTGAAAAAGTCGCAGGCGGCGCTCAAGCGCTCCCATCCGGAGCTGAGCCTCCTCGTCCTGGACGCTGCGCGCCCGATGAGCGTACAGGGACATCTCTATGCAACGGTCGTGGGAACGGCGAAGAACATCTACATCAGCGACCCGCGCAGCGGCGGCGACCAGCACAACTACGGCCTCGCGGTGGACATCACGCTCTGCGATGCCGAGACGGGGAAGCCCCTTGACATGGGGACGGACTACGGTGTCTTTGAAGCCGCGTCCGGCCTGGCTGCGGAGGAAAAGACGGAAGGCGAGGGTGCACTCTCCGAGGAGGCTGTCAACAATCGCAAGCTCCTGCGCCGCGTCATGGCCGTCAGTGGCTACAAGCCCCTGCGCACGCAGTGGTGGCACTTCAACTTCCGCACGCGTTCAGAGGCCAAGGCCAACTTCACGGTGATAAAGTGAATCGCATGGAAACAGACCTCCAGTCTTTCATCCAAACACACAAAAGCGAGCCTGTTGACAAGCTCGCTTTTTCTCTTTCCAAGCGGAAAGACATGGACGCCGCCTACGTGCTCCGGCAGGTGGAGGGCTGGCAGCGCCTGCGCCACAAGGTGCCCGCATGGGCGGAGGTGGAGGCATTGGAATATCCCCCGCGCCTCTCCCTCGAACAGTGTTCCGGTGAGCCTGCCGCGCGCTACAAGCGGGAGGTGGTTCGCCGCCTGATGCCCGGTGGCGGCGGGTCGTTCGTGGACCTTACGGGGGGCTTCGGTGTGGACTTTTCCTTCATCGCCCCGCACTTCCGCAGGGCTGTCTATGTGGAACGTCAGGCGGAGCTGGTGCGCCTCGCGCGCCACAATCTGCCGCTTGTGGGCGCACCCCATGCGGAGGTTGTGGAGGACGATGCCGTTTCCTTCCTGGAACGTATGCCGCAGGCCGACCTCGTCTTCCTGGACCCTGCGCGGCGCGATGCGGCCGGGCGCAAGACGGTGTCCCTCAAGGACTGCACGCCAGACGTCCTGCAACTGCTCCCGCTGCTGCGCGAGAAGGCGCGCTTCGTCCTGCTGAAACTCTCCCCGCTCTTCGACCTCTCGCTGGCCATGCAGCAGCTGGGCTGCGTGCGTGAAGCCCACGTCTTCGCTGCTGGCGGCGAATGCAAGGAACTCCTCCTCTGGCTTTCGTGGGACGGGGAAGAAGACGCGCCTGCGCCTGCGCCCGATACCGTTCCCGTCTTTTGTGCGGACGACGACATACGCTTCCGCTTCACACGCGAGGAGGAGGCCGCCGCGCCCGTGGAATATGCTGCGGACGTGCATGCCGGGCAGTACCTCTACGAGCCTTGTGCCGCCCTGCTGAAGGCAGGTGCCTTCCGCACCGTTGCCGCGCGCTTCGGCCTCCAGAAGCTTCATCGCGATGCCCACCTTTACGTCTCTGACGCGCACGTGCCCGGCTTTCCCGGCCGTTGCTACGAGGTGTTGCGCACAGGCGGCTTTTCCCGTGCGCAGCTTCGCGCCTTCCGTGCCGACTTGAAGGCGGCTGGCCTCACGGTGCGCGGCTTCCCCGCAACGGTACACGAACTCCGCAAACGCCTCGGCATCAGCGACGGTGGTAGTGAGCAATGGTTTGCCACCACGCAGGCCGACGGCACGCACCTGCTCATCGCCACCCGCCGCGTTGCCTGAAGGTCCGATGCCCCCTCCCTCCTCCTTTGTCCTTTTTGTTTAATAGCTTCCCGGCATATAAACCGATTTTTTGCTTCTGCAAAGCACGGCCTGTAAGGCCAATGGGCACGATAGCACGAATAAAATGCGCCTGCGAACATGTGTTCGCAGGCGCACGAATTATATAAATAAAGTAATGTGTTGACTTACTTCTTCTCCGACATCAGGCCTACGAGGGTAACCTTGTAGTACTTGCCGGGAGTGTCAAGGTCAATGGCCTTGCCTTCGAGCGTCAGCTCAAGGAGGTTGTTGCTCTTACCCATCGGGCGAACAACGGCCGTACCGTTCTCGAAGCTGTTATCCATGTTGTCGGAGAACCAGCTGAAGTTCAGGATGCCGAGGGGCTCGTTTGCCCACTTCCAAGTACCAACGCAGTTGTCCGTGAGGAGCTTGATGGAGAATGTGCCGTAGGGGTTGAAGTCGATGGTCTCGATTTCCTTCTTGGCAGCGAGGTCAGCTGCGATGTCGATACCGTGCTCTTTTTTCAGCCATTCAGCCATTTGCTCGAGGTTACAGCCGGGGAAGTTGTGCTTCACGCGAAGCGTTCTCTTCTCGCCCTGGAACTCTTCGTATGTGAACTCGGTGTTCTGCACTTCCCATGTACGGCAGATGTCCTCGGAGGTAACGTCTGTATAGAGCTTGCCCTCTTCCTTCACCTTCGTCTCAAGTTCACCAACATCGGTCATGGCGATGATCATCGTCTTGTCAACACCTTCGCCCTGAACGCGAACGATACCCCATCCGGGCAGTTCGAACTCAAGCCAAGGCTCGCCGTTGAGGTTGATTGTACCCTTGAAGGCGTAAACGCCTACGTAGTAAGCCTGCTCTTCTGCTTCCTTGACAACGATGCCCTTTACGCGCGTCTTGTCGAGGGTGGGGAAGTCACTGGGATTGAAACCGATGACAGCAACGCTGCCGGGACCGAACTGTGCAAAGGTCTTGCCGTCGTTGGACTTGAAGGACTTTGTGTTGTCAGCGTTGGAAGCTTTGCCGTAGGTGGAAGTCTTACCTGTCCAAACGGTATCGCTGCTGCCGCCACTGTCGTCGCCACCACATGCCGTGAAGGCGAATGCTCCGAATGCCATTGCTGCAAGGAGCAAAAGGTTCTTTTTCATTGTGATTGAAATTTTTTAGGGGTTGTTTATTGTGTTATTGCTTTTCTGTTGCCTGTTTTATCAGAAGGCGCGGAAGCCGACGCGGATGTTGATGGTGGGGTAAACGGTCACCTTGTCCACAATCTTCATCACGTCGTACATGTCCTCGTCCTCCGTGAAGTCGGACTTCTCGATGGTGCGCCATCCGCTGGTGTCGGTCAGGATGTTGCCCTGCGTGTCCTTTCTTACCTCGTAGTCGTAGATTTCAAGCTTCGGGGTTCCCCAGAACTGTACGCCCAGATCGCAGCTGACGCTTACCAGCTTGCCGGGAACGGAGCGTCCGAAGCCAATGCCCAGGTAAGGCTTGAAGCCGTTCACGCGAACGCGTCCCTTCACGTTACCGTCAGGGTCTGTTCCGAAGTCCTTTGCCGTGGGACCTTCGCCAAGCGTGATTTGAGAGTCGCCGTAGTCTGCTTCCAGCACACCGTTCAGCTTGCCTTTGTTCTTCACGGTAGCTATGTCGGAACCACCGATGTAGGCACCAGCCGTCACGCGGAAGGAGCTCTTCTTGAAGGGGTACACGTCGAAGAGGAGCTTGAAGTCGTTCTTCTTGATTGTGATCTGGCCGTCGCTTTCCCAGTGCGTGTTGAGGTCTTGATGGTTGTCGTACTCGTAGTCAACCGTGATGGTGGGCTTGATCTGCGGCAGGAAGTTGTAGCCGGCACGTACCTGCACGTAGTTGCCGATGGGGGCAGCCACGTCAAAGCCTATACCGTCCGTACCGACGGCTACGCCAACGCCCAGGTGGTTGAAGAGGTTGTTGTCCGCCTCCTGTGCACGCAGGGACGTCGAAAACAGCAATGCTGCTCCCAGAACGATGAGTGAGATTCTTTTCATGATGTAAGTGTTTATGGGGTAAATACTGATTGTCTTGGTTCTTTTTGTATTCTTTTCCGCCGCAAATATAGTCATTTTTTCGTAATACCAATGTTTGTCCCCGGAAAAAGTTGTGCCCGGAGAAAAAAAAGCACAGAAACCTTGGGCGTCTCAAAATATCCGCCTACTTTTGCCCCGCGATTTAACAGGTACGTTGACAGGAAGCGTGAAGAGAGGATTCCTTCCCGTAGGGGGGCGGAGTTCTTTCAAATTTTTTAGTCTCTAAGGACGCACCCGCGCGAGCAATAAACTAAAAAGAAAAGAAACAAAAACTACCAGACGAAAACATGGCATACATGACACAAGAGGGCTACGACAAGATGGTAGCCCGCCTCCGCCACATGGAAACGGTGGAACGCAGTGCCGCATCGGCCGCCATTGCCGAAGCACGCGACAAGGGAGACCTCTCCGAAAACAGCGAGTACGAAGCCGCAAAGGAAGCGCAGGCGATGCTCGAACTCCGCATCAACACGCTGAAGGCTTCCATTGCCGACGCTAAGATCATAGACCCCAGCCGCCTGTCCAACGACACCGTGCAGATTCTCTCCACCGTCACCATGAAGAATACGAAGACGGGGATGCAGATGAAGTACACCATCGTCAGCGAGAGCGAGGCCAACCTGCGCGAAGGCAAGATCTCCTCGCAGACGCCCATAGCACAGGGACTGCTCGGCCACAAGGTGGGCGACGTCGTGGAGGTGAAGATTCCGCAAGGCACCATTCACCTTGAAATCATCGAAATCACCATCTGAAACCCCATTCACAGAAAACCTGCAAACATCTTTTCGCGATGACCATCTTCAGTAAAATCGTAGCAGGAGAGATTCCCTCCTACAAATGTGCCGAGAACGAGGAGTTCTACGCATTCCTTGACATCAATCCCGTGACGCAGGGCCACGCCCTCGTCATCCCGAAGCGCGAAGTGGACTATTTCTTCGACCTTTCCGACGAAGAGCTTGGCCGCATGATGGCTTTCACGAAGCGCGTGGCCGCTGCCATCAAGGCCGTGTTCCCCTGTAAGAAGGTCGGTGTTGCCGTAATGGGCCTCGACGTTCCCCATGCCCACGTGCACCTTGCCCCGCTGCAAAGCGAGGTGGACATGGACTTCGGGAAGAAAAAGCTCTCCCTCGCCCCCGACGAGATGATGCAGATTGCCTCCCGCATCCTGCAAGCCTTCGAGCAGCAGTAGGGTAGTGGGGTAGTGGGCAGCTGTCCCCACATTGCCCGCCCAGGCCCTTTGCCTGCCGCAGAAACCCACAGGAGACGCGTCGTACGACCGTCTCCTTTTTTCGTGTCCCTTTGTCCTTCGTGTCCCTTCGTGGTTGAAAACCTTCGCGATGAACCCCAAATCTATAGTGGCCGAACAGGATTGAACGGTTAAAAAGACTTAAACGAAGCAGAAAATGCCAATATAATAAAGTTTAGTTTAAAATAATTCCGTACTTTTGCAAAGTAAACTTAAGAATCTTGTTATGGACAAGCAAACCATCAAGACCGTTATCAGCGAGAAACAACGGCAAATAGGGATGACTAAACTGTTGCAAAGAACAGGGCTTTTCGACAAACAGACATGCTATGTGCTCGTCGGTATTCGTCGTGCGGGAAAGTCGTACACGCTGTATCAGGATATGCAAGCAAGGGTTGCCAGTGGGGAAAACACTGTAGAGGACTTCCTTTACATCAATTTTGAAGACGAGCGTCTTGCTTCGATGAAGTCAGATGAGCTTGGATTGTTGCTCAATGCCTATTGGGAAATGTATGGCCAGAAGCGTCCCCTCATATATCTCGATGAAATCCAGAATATTGCCGGATGGGAGAAATTTGCCCGTCGTCTGTCCGAGGAAAAATACCGTGTTATGATTACGGGCAGCAATGCGAAAATGCTCAGCCGGGATATCACCTCCACACTTGGCGGCAGCTACGTCCACCGCAATATATACCCGTTCTCTTTCGGAGAGTTTCTGCACTATCATGGTGTTATGCTTGACCGAAACTGGGAATTCCTGGAGGAAAAGAGGCTCATGGTGTTGCGGCACTTCAATGAATACTTCTATCGTGGCGGTTTTGCCGAGTCGTTTGACAAAACGGATAAGCGTGAATGGCTGACATCACTCTATCAGAAGATTCTGATGGGTGACATCGTGGAACGCAATAAGATTCGAAATCCACGTATATTCCGACTGCTGGCAAGGAAATTGGCAGACAGCGTGATGCAGCCGACAAC
>JAFUXE010000069.1 GCA_017477205.1 Alloprevotella sp. | reverse complement strand
GCCCATGCCGAGAACCGCAACATGTACTACGAAATCGGCAAGCAGCTCGGCCCCTCGGGCTTCGACTTCTTTGCAGGGTCTGACTTCATGACGCCCGTCGGCAAGGACGAGCCCGAAGGCACCCCCGACCTCTACCAGCAGACCGAGGCCGCAGGCTACACCATCGTGCGCGGCTACGACGAATACCTCGCCAAGTGCGCCGCGGCGGACAAGATGGTGCTCTTCCAGCCCAAGGCCGACAGCGAGGAGCACGTGCAGAACATCCCCTACAAAATAGAGCAGCGCCCCGAAAACCTCTCCCTCCAGCAGATCACGCGTGCAGCCATAGACTTCCTCTCCAAGAAACAGAAGCAGAAGAAAGGCTTCTTCGTCATGATCGAGGGCGGCATGATCGACAAGGCCTGCCACGCCAACGACGGCGCCAGCTACATCCACGAGCTCATCGACATGGACAGCTGCGTACGCATCGCCTACGACTTCTACCAGAAGCACCCCAAGGAGACGCTCATCGTCATCACCGCCGACCACGAGACCGGCGGCCTCTCCCTCGGCCGCGGCAGCTATCAGCTCCACCTCGACCAGCTGCGCGGGCAGACCATCAGCCTGGGACGCTTCAGCCGCAACATGAAGCGCCTCCTCGCACGCATCAACCCCAGCGAGTTCACGTGGGAGTACGCCCGCAACCTCCTGCGTGAGAACTTCGGCATCTGGGGCACCATCGAGCCCAAGGCCGCCGACGTCGAGGAGCTCCGTGCCGCCTACGACAAGCTCGCAGCCGCCCTCGTCAGCGGCGACAGCAAGCTCACGGGCGAGATAAGCGACTTCACCTACGCAGCCGCCCACACCTGCGACCGAGCCAGCGGCATCGGATGGCAGAGCGGAGGCCACTCGAACGGCTACGTCGGCGTCTATGCCGTCGGTGCCGGTGCCGAGCAGTTCACGGGCCGTTTCGACAACACCGAGATCCCCCTGCGCATCATGAAGGCCGCAGGATGGGACAAGTAACTCCCCGGGGGACAACCCTCGCGGGGTTCTGTACGACAGGCAGGGGCAGGGCGTCTTTCCGGACAGCCCTGCCCCTCGTTTTGGTTCCCGAATCGACGCTGGCGAGATGCCTTCATGATCTGGCGAAGTGCCTTTATCTTCCGGTAAGATGCCTTCTCCTGAAACCTCCGGCCTTTTCTCCCTTTTTCGGCAAGAGGAACAGAAGTCCGTATAGTCTGTGGTTCCCCAAGCTGTGTCTGTAGTGGTTAGAAGAAAAAAGATTTCAAAAACCTATAAACCAATAAACCTAAGAACCTATAAACCTAAGAACCTACGTGGCGAGGTCGTCCAGCCGCCAAAGCTCCTCCTTCAGCACTTCCGTCAGCTGCCGCACCTTCCGCCATACCGTCGTCGTGGGGTAGCCGGTGAGGCTGGCAATCTGCGGCTTCCCCATGCCGGCCTTCAGCAGGTAGGCGATGCGCAGCTTGTCCTCCGTGGGCTTGCCGACCTTGCTGACGACGGCGGCCCTGAAGCCGGGATAGAGCGTATCGACCGCCGCGAACATCTGCTTCCATTCCTCGCTGGAAAGGTGGTGCCTCCCGCCGGACGCCATGCGGAACTGCCTGAGGACGTCGCCCGCGCTTGCCTGCAGGTTCTCCGTGAAGGCATAACGGAAAAGGCGCTCGTTCTGATCCAGCTTCTCCGCGAGAAGCTTTTCCTTCGCTTGCAGCTGGCGCTCCACGTCCTGCCCGTGGCGTATCTCCCCTTCCATTTCTCGCATGCGCTCCAGCGCCGCGTTCCTGCGCCGCAGGTTCCGGTACCGCTGCGTCAGGATGAGCAGCAGGGACAGCACGAGGAGGAAGGCGAAGGCCGCTATCCACTCCATTTTGCTGCGCTGCGCCTCCGCCGCTGCACGGTACGCCCTTTCCTCCGCTGCCGCGTTCCTGTTATAGACGAACTCGTTGTACGCGCTGACAGCCTGCTCATGCTGCAAGGTTTTCCTGTAGTCCCTTTCGGCATGTATGAAGGCGAGGGCATATTTCTGCGACTGTGCGCCGTCCCCCTTCCGCTCGTAGAGCAGGGCCAGATGGCGGCTGGCCTCGCATCTCTCTTCCGCGCTTCTGGAGGTGGCGTATATGCGTTGGTAGCAGCTGATGGCGGAGTCCGCCTTGGCGTGGCACCTGTAGTAGGTTGCCAAGGCGCGCATGTAGCCGCGCGGACGTCGCTTTGGACTGATGCTTTCCAGAAGCGTCCTGCATCTTTCGGCCTCCTCGGTGAAACTGTACTCGGAGGCGTCCGCCAGGATGTCCGCCACGACGTCGGCATCGGTGTCGAGGGTGCCGTCGCGCTGAATCATGTCCAGAGCCTCCCGCTGGTGGCGCAGCACCGTGTAGGCATCGTTCATCCCGCGTGCCGCCGCAGCCACGGCCGCCAGAAGCCGCGGCGTGACGCGTCCCTGCCGCCGTGCCGTCTCCAGCCCCCTCTCGGCTGTCTCCAGGGCCAATTTGTAGTTGTACTGCAAGCCGTAGAGCGCGCTGAGTTCCATGCACGCTTCCGTCAGGGCCAGGCTGTCCGCCCCGCTCCCAGTGCCTGCCGAGGCCATGTCCAGGACCTCGTTGTAGTAGCGTATCGCCTTGGGGCTGTCATGCAGGTCGCGATACACGCCTGCCAGGCAGAGGCACGCCTCCAGCCGCTCGCCCCGGCTTCCCTTGGCCATGAAATAGTCGTAAACCTGCCTTGCTGCCACGTCGGACGTCTGCACGCATATGCCTTTCCCTTGCAGCCGGAGCTGTAGCAGCTCGCGGCGCATGACGACCTCCTCGTCCGCCTCTGCGTCGGCGGATGAAAGGGAGTCCAGCATTTTGGCGGCCGCCACAGGATCCTTCTCACCCACGGTCCGTATCTCCTCCAGCTCGCGCGCCGTCCCCGCCTGTCTGGAGCAGGAGGGACTCAGCCCCAGGACGAGGCCGAGGAGGAGCAGCAGCAGGGGCAATATGTTCTTCGTGCTGTTCATGTTTTGTGTGTGCGGGCGTACCGCCCTCGTGTTTCCGGCTGCAAAGTTATGCTTTTCCGCGGACATAGCCCGCAGGGATGCCTTTCCACCTTTTTCCACGGCACCCCAGACGATGCGGCAAGCTGCTTGCAGTGAAAGGGTTGCACCTTTCTCTGCATCCACCTTCCGACACACAATGTCACCCTGCCGACGAGGCATTTTTTCGCAAAAGTGGAAAAAGGTGGAAAGCGTTTAGCTTGCAGGGGGACGGCATTTTGCATACCTTTGCCGTCGCAAGAGACCTGATATATAAAAATCAAATAAAAATCGAAAAGCCATGAAACTCCCTGCATTCGCCCTCGCCGCGCTCGCGCTTTCCTCGTGCAAGGACGCGAGCGAGATAATCGCCACGCCCCTGAACAGCCAATATGCCGACGTCCTCAGCCTGAAGGAAAACCTCCCCGACCTCCCCCTCATAACCTCCGGCGTGAAGACAATCATCGTGCCTGAGAAGCCACAACCTTACGACCTATACAACCTCATAGACACGATCCGTTACGTAAGGCTGGAGACTTGGTCTGATTGCCACATCGACAGGGTTGACAAGCTCGTGTGCGATGCCGCCCAGATGTTCATTCTGGACAAAAAGAACCATGCCGTCTATCGCTTCTCCGAGGACGGAAAGTACCTGGGACGCATCGGGGCCTACGGCTATGGCGCAGGCGAATACCAAGACGTAGAGGACATAGCCCTGGACACAAAAGCGCGGACCATCACGCTTTTAGATACGCGCGGCGCCGCACTCCTCGTTTACGACTACGAAGGGCGTTTCGTCAAAAGCATGCCGCTCTACTACTACTTCTACCAAATAGCATACATTGGCGACAAGCTGGCGCAATACACCTACTTCGGGAACAACAGCCGCCTGGCACCCGTTGACCGCCACCAGCTCGTCATCTCCACGCCCGAAGCACAGGGCGCACTCGTCCCCACCCTGGCAGGCTTCCCCTATCCTGAATCCCTGCGCGACGCGTTCCACTGGATGTCCGGCAGGCCCCTGAACGCCGTCGCGGGCGAAGTCTTCTACCACGACATCCGCTCCGACACCATCTGGGAGGTGGGCAAGGACGCATGCCGCGCACGCTACTGCCTCGCCTTCCCTGACAAGGCCTCATGGGTGTGGAAGGGCGAGATTGACACGGACGAGAAGATGAATGCCTATTTCCGCACAACCCCGCACTTCAACGGCTACTACACGTTCACGAAGCACCACATGCAGTTTTCCATCATGCAGGAGGCAAAGCCCGTCACGAACCTCCTCTACGACCGCCGGTCCGGGCACGTCCTCTTCGGTGACGTGTCCCGTCCGCGAGGCGACCTGTTTGAATACATGTGCTGCTACCACTTCAACTTCTCCGACGGGGAATACTTCTACCACGTTCTCCGCCCCGCGGACCTGTTCCGCCTGCTGGCGGAGTACGCGAAGCATCCGCAGCTGAAGAAGATTCAGTTTCCGCCGAAGGACCGGGCATTGGTGGAATCGCTCCACGAGGACGATAATCCCATCCTCGTCAAAATGAAGCTCAAAGCCTTCTGAAAAAAAGGTGCGCACGTAGCGCGCGGGACAAACACACACGGAAAACTCCCCCAAACGATGAAACGGATATACGCTGTCACCCTCCTCGCACTATGCGCCGCATGCCTTTCTGCCCAGACGGCGCAGGAAAGGCTCCGGGGCTTCGTGCGCAACGTGGAGACCTTCGCCCGCCTGTTCCCGCAGGAGAAGGCCTACCTGCACCTGGACAACACGGGGTACTTCATCGGCGATACCATCTGGTACAAGGCCTATGTCGTGCGCCCCGACACGATGGCCTTCACGAACCTGAGCGGCGTGCTCTACGTGGAGCTCGTGGATCCCTTCGGTGAAATTATAGAGACGCAGAAGCTGAAGATCGAGGACGGGCAGTGCCACGGCGACATATCTTTGGAAAAGCTACGCGCCAACGGCTTCTACGAGATTCGTGCCTATACACGCTACATGACGAACTGGCCGGCTGAGAATATCTTCTCGCGCGTAGTGCCAGTCTTTGACAGGCCGGAGCAGGAGGGTAACTATACGAACCAAATCATAGAGCAGGATTTTATGAAATACCGTATGGGAAACGACACGCCCGACAGTCTCTCACGGAAGCAGCTACGGCTATGGCAGAAAGAAAAGCCTCCCATCGTGGACTTTTATCCCGAAGGCGGCAACCTGGTACGCGGACTGAACAGTCTCGTAGCTTTCGAGGTCTCGCTGCCAGACTCGGCGAATATCGACATTGAAGGAGAGCTCCAGACGGAACAGGGAGAGGTACTGGCAAGCGTACGTACGTTGCGCGAGGGGCGCGGAACGTTCACCTGTACCCCAGGTGACGCTCCCCTGTACCTCTGCTTCACGCACGACGGGCAGTCCCGCCGCGTCCGCCTTCCGGAAGCACAGGACCAGGGTTGTGTTCTGGCGGTAAATGCCTTGGACGTCAAGTACGTCTCCATACAGGTGAACGTCACCCCCGACTTGTCGGAGCGGGAACTCGGGCTAACGCTTATGCATAATGGCACGGTGCTGGCCTTCGAGCGCGGAAGGGCTTCCACGGCGAGAGCATGGAACATCCGGATCAACCGTCTCTCGTTGCCAGCTGGGATTCACCAACTGACACTCTTTGACAGCGACGGCCGCATCTGGGCACAACGCCACTTTTTTGTACCTCCGACACCTGCGAATCCCTCCAAAGGCGTAGCGAACGTAAAAGTATGCGTTGCCGACACCCTCATCACGCCCCATAAACGTATGCTTGTACAGCTGGAAGGTTTTCCGAAACAGACGGTGTCAGTCTCCGTGCGCGACGTGGCGGCAACGACAAATGGTTGCGATGACAACGTAGCGACATACCTGCTGCTCACTTCAGATTTGAAAGGCTACGTCCGCGATGCGGAGTACTACCTTGAGGCGGACGACAACGCGCACCGCCAAGCTGCAGACCTGCTCTGCCTCGTGCAGGGATGGGCAAGGTACGACTGGCTGCAAATGTCGGGCAAAGCGCCATTCGTAAAACGACAGCCCATCGAGGACCGCCTCTACATTGACGGACGTATAAATCCGAAGCTGGATTACAAAGGCTCCTTCTGGACAGCCCCAAGAAAAAAGCGTAACGCCCGCAATAGGGCGAGCGTGGAACTGTCGGTCATAATGACAAACGCAGACACGACCGTCACGGAGCGCGGACGCACGCTTACGGATGAAGAGGGATACTTCGCCTTCTCCGTCCCTGATGTGTACGGGGTTTGGGACACGTCGTTTATCACGAAACGCAAGGGAAAGAACCTGTATCAGATTGCTTCTCTCAACCGACAGTTCTCACCGCCGTGCCGCTCGTACAGCTGGTACGAGCAGACGCTACCTCCTCCAACTCCCAGCCCTCTACACCTGAGAGCAGAAGCGGAGGGATACCGTCAAACGGAAGAAATTGGGCTGACAGGCAGCAAAGCGTGGAGGGGCAACAAGGAACACGAGTTGGAGGCCGCCACGGTGACGGCTCACCACCATCCCACACGACGGGGTACACGAAGGAGACTCATGGAGCGTTCGCAAATATACTTTGACATGTTTCGCGAGACGGACAAATATCTTGACCATGGACTTTCTGCTCCCTACGTGAGCGACTGGTTGCTTTCCCACGAAACCTTCCGCCGTGCTTTCTACGAGGAACGGCGAGGCATCGTTTGGGCCGGGGGCGTGGAGAGTGGAGTGTCCCTGTATCCCGCCAAATCATACACTTACTCCCAGGGGGGATACATAGAGACGGTGAACTACGACAAGGACTGTTTCAGTCAAGCGGAGCCTATCCCGTCTCCCCGGCACGTCGAACGAAACTCGGGTGCTCCGCCGTTGACGATAGATGATTTGGACCAGGAAGCGTACGTGCTGATGGACCACGGCGTGACGGATTTTATGAGAACCTACGA
>JAFUXE010000068.1 GCA_017477205.1 Alloprevotella sp. | reverse complement strand
AAAAGGTAAAGTGGTGGACTTCTTCACGCCCCGCTACGACGTGGTGGCGCGCTTTGCCGGTGGCCCGAACGCAGGGCACACCATCATCTTTGGCGGCAGGAAATTTGTACTGCGCTCCATCCCCTCGGGTATCTTCAACGAAAACACGTTGAACATCATCGGTAACGGTTGCGTCATCGCTCCGGACCTCTTTATGCAGGAGGCGCAGGAACTGGAGGCTGCCGGATATGCACTCACTACACGCCTACACATCAGTCGCCGTGCCCACCTCATTCTGCCTACGCACCGCATTCTCGACCGCGCCTACGAGGCGGCAAAAGGGAAGGACCGCGTTGGAACGACGGGAAAAGGCATCGGGCCTACCTATAGCGACAAGGCTGCACGCGTGGGGCTTCGCGTGGGAGACCTCCTGGAAGGGTTTGAGGAAAAGTATGCTCGCCTGAAGGCGCGCCACGAACAGATTCTCCGCGACCTCCATTTCACGGACTACGACATCCGCGAGGAGGAGCAGCGCTGGATGGAGGGTGTGGAATATATGCGCCGCTTCCCGCTCACGGACACGGAAATAGAAATCAACGACCTGCTGGATGCCGGACGCAGTGTGCTGGCAGAAGGTGCACAGGGCTCCCTGCTGGACATTGACCACGGCACGTATCCTTTCGTGTCCTCCTCCTCAACGACGGTGGGCGGCGTGTGCACAGGGCTCGGCGTGGCACCGCAACGTATCGGTCGCGTATTCGGTATCTTCAAAGCTTACAGCACGCGTGTAGGCGCAGGGCCTTTCCCCGTGGAGCTTTTTGACGCGACGGGCGACAAGATTCGCGACATCGGCCATGAGTATGGTGCCGTGACGGGGCGCAACCGCCGCTGCGGATGGATTGACCTCGTGGCCCTGCGCTATGCCATCACGCTGAACGGCGTGACGGACCTTGTCATGATGAAGAGCGACGTGCTGGACACTTTCGGAACGATACGCCTCTGCACGGCTTACAGGAAAGGCGACGAGATTATCCGCCACATGCCCTACGACACGACGGGCTGGGAGGCCGTCTATGAAGACATGCCTGGATGGCAGACGCCGCTCTCCGCTGTCCGTACGGAAGGGGAATTCCCAAAGCCTTTCGCGGACTATGTGGCGCGCTTGGAATGCGAGCTGGGTGTGCCCATCAGCATCGTCAGCGTAGGCCCCGACCGCGAGGAGACCGTAGTGCGACAATCTGTTTAAGGACACAGGTATGCGTTTCCTGGGAACTTTCGTTCTGACTTCCGCACTTGCGATGACGCAAGCAGTCGCCCTATATGCACAACGCCCTGAACGCTTCGTGCTGAGCGACAGCGTCGTGCTGTTTGACGTGGGAGCGCCGGATCCGCTGCCAACACTCATCTATATGACGGATGCGGAGGGTGTCTATGTCCGCCGTTATGTCAACTCCTATGCCCGCATACATCCCCGTTCCTCGCTCAGCTTCTCCGTTGATCAGGTCTATTCTCCCAGTCAGGGCGTGAAACTCCGTATTGCAGATGTCAATCAGGCGGAGACCCCCATCAGTCTCCGTATTTGTCAGCCTTCAGGCTCTTTCCGCCTTTACCTCAACGGTCATGAGGCAGACTTTCCGTGCGAAGGAGGCTACATAGTCATACGTCGCGTCTGGTCGCCACAGGACGAAATGTGGATTGATGTATTACAGGATTAAAATTTAAGATTTAAGGTTGTCCCGTCTGCAGCGACATAGAGAGTTGCTTCGCAAGGAGTACGAGTATGAAAAGGAGCAGTTCCGCCACGATGCGGAACTGCTTGGCGTGGAGCGGAAGGTGAGGCGCGGCGAGTGCTGGTATCCCGTGAGCGTTGGCCGCAGCTACTACAACTCCCTGGATCGTCTGGCGGTGGAAGTTGTACGGCCGCAGCAGGTGGAGGACGAGGAGACGCCACACAGCTTCGAGTACGGTCGCACGGTTTGCTTCTTTGAACAGGACGGCACGGGCGGCTTGCATTACGCTTCTTTCACGGCAACCGTGAACTACGTGGAGGGTGACACGATGACCGTCCTTTTACCTGATGAAAAGGCGCTGGAGAGCCTGCGCCACATGGAACAGCCGGGCGTACAACTCTTCTTTGATGAAACCACCTACCACTTGATGTTTAAGGCCTTGGATGACGTGCTTGCAGCACGCGACAACCGCCTTGCCGAGCTTCGTGACAAGATAAACGCCTCCGTTGCTCTGCCGGAGGAGCGTCCCCAGCATCTTTCCCTCCCTTGGCTGAATGCTTCGCAGCAGCAGGCCGTCAGCGACATCGTTGGTACACGTGATTTCCTCGTTGTACATGGCCCTCCCGGTACGGGAAAGACAACGACGTTGGTGGAGGCCGTGGCCGAGGTGCTCCAACGAGAGACGCAAGTCCTCGTCTGCGCACAGAGCAACACGGCAGTGGACTGGATTGCGGAGCAGCTTTCGGCACGCGGCATTCCCCTGCTGCGCATAGGAAACCCCACACGTGTCACACCCTCCATGCTCGCCCACACCTACGAGCGTCGTTTCGAGGACCATCCCGACTATCCCGCCCTGTGGCAACTGCGCCGCACCTTGCGCCAGCTGCGCTCCACGCCGCGCGGTAGTCGTCCGCAGAATTTCCATCAGAAGATAGCACGTCTGCGCGAACGTGCCGACGAAATAGAAATCCGCATCCGCCAACAACTCTTTGACGCGACGCGCGTCTTTGCCTGTACGCTGGCCGGAAGTGCCAATCCCCTGCTCATGGGAATGCGCTTTCACACGCTTTTCATTGACGAGGCTGCACAAGCCTTGGAGGCTGCCTGCTGGATAGCCATCCGAAAGTGTGACCGCTTTGTCCTTGCCGGCGACCATTGCCAGCTGCCTCCGACGATAAAGAATCCGCAGGCTTTGCGCGACGGTCTCGGCCGCACGTTGATGGAGGCTATCGTGGACGCGCACCCCGAGCGCGTGCGCCTGCTGCGTGTGCAATACCGCATGAACGAACGGCTCATGCGCTTCTCCAGTGACTGGTTCTACGGAGGACAGCTTGAAGCGGCTCCCGAAGTACGCCACCGTAGCCTTCTGGACATGGTGGACACGCCCTTGGAATGGATTGACACGGGGCAAAGCGATGCAGAGGGTGAAGAGGCAACACAGGAAACTTCTGCTTTTCATACCCACAGCCGCCAGAATCCCGCAGAGGCACGCCTCACACTCGAAACCCTGCGTCGCTATGTCCAGCGCATTGGGATGGAAAGGCTTCTGGAGGAGCGCGTGGACTTTGGTATCATCTCGCCCTACCGCGGACAAGTTTCCCTGCTGCGTCGCCTGCTGAAGCGTGACGAGACGCTGCGTCCCTTGCGACGGCAGATAACGGTCTCCACCGTAGACGCATTCCAAGGGCAGGAGCGTGATGTCATCGTGCTTTCCCTTGTGCGTGCGAACGATGCCGGACAGATAGGCTTCCTTCGCGACCTTCGCCGCACGAATGTTGCCATTACGCGCGCGCGTTATAAACTTATTGTGCTGGGGGATGTCTCCACACTGTGTCGCCACAAGTTCTACCGCCGCCTCTATGAGGCCTGCGTGGAGTAAGGGTCATTCTTCGTCGTCAGTATCTTCGTCACTGTCGCTTTCTTCGGAATCCTCATCGGATTCATCAGCTTCCTCGTCAGAGTCTCCGTTAGGTTCGTCAGCTTCTTCATCGGAATCTGCGTCAGGCTCGTCTGTGTTTTCTTCCGAATCTTCGTCGGCTTCCTCCACCTCTTCGTCCGCGTCTCCGTCACTTTCTTCTGCGTCTGCATCAGCTTCCTCGTCCATGTCGGTTTCCTCCGCAACATCTCCTTCTTCGTCGGTGTCGGTATCAGTATCAGCATCTTCGGCCCTCTGGTTGTTTGGCAGAAGGGGATTCTCCATCCGTTCTTCCTGCGCCTTGGCTTCTTCCGTGACGTTTTCAGTTTTCACTTCGGCCTCCTTCGTGGGTAGCGGGTAGATTTGTTCGGGAGCATCGTCGTAGCGCTGTTCGGCAGGCGGTGCGTCGTCAAGGGGCAGATTGGGGTTGAGTTTCATCGGCGCAAAGGTCTTATCGAAAAATTCCTGATAATCCTCGAAACTATACTGCCGACCAAGCAGGTTCATGTTGTGCTCCGAAATGAGCAAGGTGCGGGCGTGTTGCAGCTGTGAGGCAACAGCAGGCACGCCGAAGAGTTCCTGAGCGTAGGCGTGTGCTTCGTCGTAGCTGCGGAAACCCCGAATGCGGAACTGTGTCAGGCCGCTGGCATCAACAAGTTTCTCCATTTCGAAACTGCGTACGTAGAAGCCCGTGAAGTTGAAATGGGCAATGTCGTAGAGTAGGCGGTTGTCGTCAAGGGAGTCCTTCGGGTAGGCGATGAGCAGCACGAAGCGCGTGTCGCGGTCGGGCAGGAGGGTGCGTGCGATGCTGTCACCCTCGGCGATGGAGTCCGCCATTGCGGTACGGCGATCCCACAACGAACCGGGATTCAGCGTGCCGCCGGCAAACTCACGCCCAGCGTCAAGGCCGTTCACGATGAGGCCTGCAAGCGTCGCCACATCACCGGCGGAATGGTCCTTTGCCAATGTACGCAGTTCCTCACCAACTTCTTTGTCATCGGCGCGACCGATGCGCGAGAGTGCATGGAGGAGCGTGAAGCGCGGGCGATTGAGTCCCTGCGGATAGTGCTGCGTGGAGTATTGGAAGTTCGTTTCTACACGGTCGGCATCGTGCTGGAGGTAAGCGTTGTAAGTAGCAGCGTAAAGCGAATCCTCCATTTCCCGGGCGAAGCGGGCATTTACGAGATAGTTGGGGTCAAGGATGAGCTTCGTCGTGCTACTGTCCGGAAATTCCTCGGCCATAAGGTCGCGTATTCGCGAGGCATCGGCGTCGCGATGCCAGCGGGAGTAGAGCAGGAAGAGCTGGTAGAGCGCATCCTGTCGGTTCTGGAAGGTTGGATACTGCTTGACAAGCCGTTGCAGGGTGCCTTCGGCCAGGGGGAAGTCTTCAAGTTCGTCCTTCTCTATCACACCTGCATTGTAGAGACCGTCCATGATGATGAGATTGGAGGCCTCGCGCTGTTCCTGCGTGAAAGGAATCTGTTTCAGGTAGTAGGCGCGTTTGTGGGGGTCGTTCTCCTCTGTGAGGACGCTGTCGTTTTGCAAATCTTCGGCAGCAAGGGAAAGGCTGTCCTCAAGGGCGGCAATGCTGTCTTCAGCCTCGTAGTCGAAGCCTTGGTCGTCAACGGTTTGCAATACGGTCTTGTTGCTGCGTCGCCAGTTGTCCTCATTCGGGCGGTTGCCCCAACGTTTGCGGAATTCCTCTTTTCCTTGCGCCACGACCATCGGATCGTAGAAATACCACGTCTGGTTCTGCTGTCCCAGCTGTCCCGGACGACGGCGGTTTGCAACATCTTCAATCCCGTTGTCATCGCCCAGTCCGCCGTTGCTCCGCCGTGCTTGGGCTACGGAGTCCTTGCGAAGTTTGGCCTCTTCTTTTTCCTTCTTCTTCAGGGCTTCAATGACGCGGTCAATGGCGGCATTGCGCTCCTCTTCGCTCATGCCTGCCAGCGTCTGTAGGCTGTCTTGCAGGAATACGGCTGAGGTGTAAGGTACGAGATGGTCAAGGATTTTTGAACGTCGCATCATCTCGTCGTAGTCTTTTCGCGTCTTGTCCACGAGGCTCAGGGCTTCCGAGTAGCATCCCTGAGCCTTGTCGAAGCGCTGCCGCTCCCAGTATATCTGTCCGAGACGCAGGAGCAGAACGCCTTTTTCCACGCCGCTGCGCGTGGCTTTCACACGCCCTGTCTCGTAGGCGTTGATGGCAGCAAGCGTATCGCCTTGCGCAAGGTGGACATTGCCGATGGCGTAGTACACTTGGTCCAGATATTCCTTGTTCTTTTCCGAGCGTGCCATGCGCCGCAGCTGTTGCAACTGCGACTTTCCTCGCCCGTCTCCTGTCACTTCGGTGTGGAGGATGCGGGCATTGAACGCCAACTGGTAGGGCGGACTTTGCGAGAGGCATTTCGTGAGAGCTTTGTAGGCTTCACGGTCGTTGCCGAGCTGTTGTTCCACCTGTCCAAGGAGGAAATACCGGCGCGCCCGCTGTATGCCTCCCTTGCTTTGCCGTGCAGCCGTGCGCAGATAGGGCAGAGCATCCTCAAAGCGCTCCTGCCGCAGTAGCAGGTCGGCCATTGTGGCGTCGCGTTCGCGCTGGACACGGCGTGATAGGCTGTCGCGGCTCATCTTGGAGAGTACGTCCTCGGCATCGTAGAACCAGTCAAGGCCGGCATAGCAGCGTGCCAGCCATGCGCGTGCTTCGTTGGCTACGGCGGGTTCGGCCTGGTAGAGCCGTGTGACGTAGGAGAAGGTGGAGGCGGCTTCGAGATAGTCGCCCTTCTGGAACTGCGCCTGTCCCATCAGAAGCCAGGCGTTCTTCAGGAAGGGATTGTATTCCTTGCGTGCCAAGTATTGCTTGGCCTTCTCTGTGCGACGCTTTTCAGGGGAAATTTTCGGCTTTGCCTTGATGGAGTGCAGCTGTATGGACTTCTCACACTTCGTGATGGCTGTCTCAAACTGCCCTTTTCCAAGTTCGGCAGACTTTGTGTTGCCTACCATGAAGAAGGGCAACCGCTCGGTGTAGTTGTCGCTGACACCCTTTTCCTTTGCTTCCATGCCCTGCTTGTAGGCTTCATGGCCGTTGAAGTAGGTGTTGTAGCGTGTCTTGAAGGATTGCCACATGCGATTGCGTGCCGTGTTCTCTTTCGTGGAACAGGCGCTGAGAATCAGTGCAATGACTGCAAGGAGTATGTAAGGTGTCCTACGCAAGCGGGAAGAATTGTTATGCTATATATAACTGAATTTTCTCTATTTTATTGTGTTCCCCTCCCCAGATGCGGCTTCTTCGATGAGCATAAACGCCATGTCGCGGAGGCTTGCGGGCAGTTCGATGCCGCGCTGGCTGAGTGAACGCAACCATCCGTGAACCTCGTCCGGGCGCATGGTGGTGAGAACCTCCTCGAACTCCATCACTTCCGCGTCGCCATAGAGGTCGGCAGGCCGTCCGCGGTAGCGGTCGAGTTCTTCGTCGTCGTAGTATTCAGGTTCTGCTGCGAGAAGTTCATCGTCGCAGGGAAGGTCGCAGAAGGTGGTGAGGGAACAGGGCATGGCAAAGCGTCAGGGTTTGAAGATGGTATGGAATTCCTCCCAGAATCTGGGGTAGGACTTCGACACCACCTCGGGATGTTCTATCGTGACGTTCGGGAAAAGAAGCATGGTGGGCGCAAAGCTCATGGCCATGCGGTGGTCATCGTAGGTGGCGACGGATGTCGTTTCACCGACAGGGGCGGCGATGTCGCCGTCAGCCGAGACGGTAAGTCCCTCCTCTGCGCTGTCCTCCACCCTGAGGCATACGCCGAACTTCGCAAGTTCCTGCGTGAGTGCCGCAATGCGGTCGGTCTCCTTGATGCGGAGGCTCTGAAGGCCGGTAAAGCGGAATGGCCTTCCGAGCAGACCGCAGGTGACGATAAGCGTCTGTGCCAAGTCGGGCTGTTGGGAGAGGTCAAGGTGCAGGGGGGTGCTGTCAGCCTTACC
>JAFUXE010000067.1 GCA_017477205.1 Alloprevotella sp. | reverse complement strand
CTGTCCTACGGAGAGGCCTGAGATGCTGACGAGGAGTTCGTTCTCAAAGCCGGTGACGTCGTCCACCCGCAGGCCGCCGAGGATGTACTTCTCCTCGCTGCCGTACTTGATATTGGGCTTCACTCTCACGTTCTGGGCAAAGGCCGCTGCGGCGCAGAGTGTCGCGGCGACGGCCAGTTGCATCATCTTGAAAAGTCGTGTGGTCATATTTGGTCTCTGTGTGATGGCGGGCATGCCTTGCGGCTTCATTGCCCCTCTACTTGTTTCAGTTGTTCGCTCGTTTTGCCGAAGCGCCTTTCGCGCTGCTGGTATTCCACGACGGCGCGGCAGAAGTCCTCCTCGGAGAAGTCCGGCCAGTAGGTGTCGCAGAAGTACAGTTCGGAGTAGGCGCATTGCCAGAGCAGGTAGTTGCTCAGGCGTATCTCGCCGCCCGTGCGGATGAGCAGGTCGGGGTCGGGCATGAAGCTGGTGGACAGCTCCCCGGCAATCGTCTCCTCCGTGATGTCCCCGGGCCTCAGGTCGCGGCCTTCCGTGCGGCGGGCGATGCGGCGCACGGCCTCGGTGAGCTCCCAGCGCGAGGAGTAGTTCAGGGCGATGACCATCGTCATGCCCGTGTTGTGCGCCGTGCGCTCTTGCAGGCGCAGGATGGCGGTGGTCACTTCCTCGGGGAGGCGCGTCACGTCGCCCACGATGCGCATCCTGACGTTGTTCTTCATGAAGAGCTCCTCCTCCAGGGCGCTCAGGATGAGGCTCATGAGTGCGGCCACCTCCGGAGCGGGGCGGTTCCAGTTCTCCGTGGAGAAGGTGTAGAGCGTCAGGTAGCCCACGCCCATGCGGCTTGCCAGCGTGGTGATGCGGCGCACGGTTTCCACGCCTTCCTGGTGGCCCATGCTTCGGCTGAGGCCGCGTGCCTTTGCCCAGCGGCCGTTGCCGTCCATGATGATGGCGACGTGCCTGGGGATTCGCTTGGTGTCTATCTGCTCTCGGTACATGGTGTTAGTCTTTGTTGCATGTGGGGCATCGCGGCGAGAGGTCGTAGGTCAGGCTGACGAGGGTCAGGCTGTAGTGGTCCTTGTTGCGGAACTCTGAGGACTTGATGCCGTGGGGCGCCTCCAGGCCGTCCAGCTTGTCGCTGGCCGTGAAGTGGAACGTCCAGTCCAGGGAGAGGTTCAGGCGCTCGCGGATTTTCCATTTCACGCCCACGCCGAGGGGGATGTTGGCGCAGAAGGCCTTGCCGGGCGTGGCGTACGTGAAGCCGAGGCCGGCCTGCACGTAGGGCGTGATGCGCTTGTGCCCCTGGAAGCCCTGCGCCCATCCGTAGGGGAGGAAGTGCAGTTCGAACAGCCCCGTCAGGTCCACGAGGCCGCCGCTCATCTTGTATTGCAGGCGGTCGGGGCCGGAGGCGTTCACGTCGGCGGGGTAGAAGTCGCCGTCCAGGGCCGTCTTGCCGCTGAGGCCGAGGTATGAGAGCCGCGTCTTGACGGCCATGCGCGGATTCAGCGGGAAGCGCGCCGTGCCGCCGATGGCGATGTCCGGCGAGCCGAGGAAGCGGGAGTTCAGGTCGTTCAGGGAGAAGCCTGCCCCCAGGCTGCCGCCCAGCTCAAGGCGGTAGAAGGTGTCTTCCTGGGCGTGCAGCGCGCTGGCGGCAGCCAGGAGGAGTGCGGGGAGGAGGAGGCGGAGTCTCACGGGGCGGCTGGTTCTTTGCGTATGGTTCTTGAAGCGTGTGTCGTTTGTCTGTCCTGCCAGATGCGCTTTTATTTCCTGAAGGCGGTCGGGATGTCGCGCCATCCGAGGCGGTTGACGTGCCCGTACCAGAGCTGTCCCTCGCCGCCCAGCAGGAGGTATACCTGTCCGCCTGTGCCGGCGGCGGCGCAGACGGCCTTCGCGGAGGCTGCGGCGGGACGCTTCAGCACGTTGCGCTGCCACGTGCGGCCGCCGTCGTAGCTGACGACGGGCACGGAGAGGTCGCCGGCGGCTTCGCCCAGGAGGAGCAGTCCGCCGTCGTAGGGCAGGAGGGTGTAGTTGTCGAGGAGGGGGCAGGCCTTGTCAGCGTCGCGGCTTGTCGTGATGTGCATCCAGGGCTGGCTGCTGCGTCCCGTGGAGTCCAGCGTGCGGCACCAGAGTTCCGTCTGTCCGTCGCGTGTGCCGATGACGTAGGCGCGCTCCAGCGTGGGGTCTGCCTCCGAGGTCAGGACGGTGCCGCTGATGCCGGCCTGGGGCAGGGCGCCGCTTTCGCGCTCGTCCTGCGTCCAGCTGGCCCCGCCGTCGGTGCTGCTGAAGAAGTTCTCGCCGTCCGTGGCCACGAGGATGCCGGAGGCCGTGGCCGCTGCCGCGAGGGCGGTGTAGCTCGTTGCCTGCAGGCCCTCGCTGCTCCAGTCGCTGCCGTTGTCGCTGGCCACGAGCTGCCCCGCTGCCAGGGCGTACCACTTGCTGCCCATGCGGCGCACGGAGCGCACGTCGAGGTTCCCGTTGCCGACGGCCTGTACGCTCCAGCCGCTGCCCGGCGAAAGGGCGGGCGTCGTCAGGTGCGCAGGGCCCTGGGCCAGGCGGGCGAAGGCGTGCAGCACGCCGTCCTCCACGCAGCCGCTGCCGGCGCTCAGCGTCTCAAGCGCCTCATGGCGGCCGCCGAGGGTCCACGTCGTGGAGTCGGCCCACTCCCGGTGCACGCGGAGCTCCACGGCATAGGTGCGGCGCGAGACGCCGTCGGTGGCGTAGGCGGTGACGAAGCGGGTCTGGGAGAAGTCCGTGCTGTCCGAGGCCACGAAGAGCGTGTCCTCGCCCGTTGCGAGCGACTTGATGGATACGCTGCCGGAGGCCGTGAGCGTGGCCAGCACCGTGCGGCTGACGTCCGTGCCCACGGGCAGGGAGTCAAGGTTGCAGATGGTGCCTCGCAGCTGGTCTATGGTGAGGGGGTAGTCGGTGCCTTGCACGGTGACGGTGTACGTGCTGTCCGAGCCGTCGGCGGCCGTCGTGTGCAGGGTGCGCACCAGCGAGCCCAGCTGTACGGCCGTGATGATGCAGCTTCCGGAGGTTTCGTACGTGTTGTCGTCGCTGCCGGCACAACTGCCGGCGAAGAGGGTGGTGCAGAGCAGGAGGAGCGCTGTCCCGAATATATTTTTATTCATTTGTGTGGTCCGATGTCAAATACAAGGCGCAAAAATACGACAAGTCGGCCAAAGAGCCAAACAATTTCACGTTTTCTCACACGCCGTTAACACATTCTAACGCTCCCGCGCCCCCGCCGCTGCGCCTGCGCGAGGGCGCAGTCCGGCCCCTCCGGAGGCACGTCGCCGCCCTCCCGGAGGCGATGATTTGCCTCTTTAAAGGCACGTTGCCGCCTCGTTGATGCCGTGAAAACGCCTCGTCGGTGCCGTGAAAACGCCGCGTCAGTGCCGTGAAAACGCCGCGTCAGTGCCGGAAAAACGCCTCGAAAGTGCCGTGAAAAGGCTCCGTGAGTGCCCCGTATTCTATAAACCACGACGTGATTTACAAAAATCAGGACGTGATTTATAGAAATCAGGACGTGATTTGTATAAATCAGGACGTGGTTTATAGAAAAGAGCGCACTTTCGATGCTTTTTCCCCGCATTCTCTTGCCCTTTTCCCGGGACTGTCGTACCTTTGTTGCGCAATACACAAAACCGAGAAGCACTATGGCAAAATTCGTAATGCGCAGGCTGCCCGACGAGATGAACGCCGTCGGCGGCCGCATGTACCCGCAGATGCTCAGCACGGGCGAGGTCTCCCTGGACAAGATGGCAAGGAAAATAGCGGACGCCTCCACGTTCACGCGCGGCGACGTCTGCGGCGCCGTGACGGCGCTGGTGGAGGAGATGGCATGGCAGATGGCGCTCGGCAAGACCGTCTGCATCGAGGGCCTGGGACGCTTCCGCGCCTCGCTGCAGGTGATGCGCGACTTCGAGCGCGAGGAGGAGGACGGCTCCACGGGTCGCCGCACGGGCCGCAGCGTGGAGGTGGGCAGCATCAACTTCACGCCGGACAAGGGCCTCGTGGCCCGCACCCGCTCCGCCGCCTCCCTTGAGCGCCTGATGCCCCGCGACCGCGAGACGTCCCCGCGCATCGAAACCCTCGGGGAGCGCCTCGCCGCCGCCGTGGACTACCTCGGGCGCCGGCACACGATGAGCGTCTCCGCCTACGCCTACCTCACGGGGCTCAGCCGCTCCTCCGCGCAGCGCGAACTGCGCCGCCTCGCCAGCGACCCCGCATCGCCCCTCGACACGCAGGGCTCCCGTTCCCACACGCTCTACATCCTCCGCGCACCCGCTCCCGCTTCCGAGGGCGGAGAGTAGCCGCCCCGCCACATTTCCCTCCCCTTTCCCTTGCGGATTTGAAAAGGAATCCGTAAAATTGCAACGACAGCGGGGATGTGCCGAAAAAGGCACATCCCCGCTGCTATGATGTTGTGGGGAATGCCAGCACGGGGCTGGCATTTGCGTGGTGCGGCTTACTTGACGCGCTCGAACACTCTGGGTTCCTGCTCTTCTTCGTCCTCCTCGTCCGAAACGCCCTTCACGGTGAGGGTCTCGTCCGTGACCTCGAGCACGATGACGTTCTTTGCATCGAGTTCCTCCGTCAGCGCTCCACCCATTTCCTTGAGCTGGTCGGGTGTCAGCATGGCGAAGAAGGCTTTTATTTCTGAGTTGTTGCCAAGATACTCGAAGTCAAAGTCTTCTGCGCTGGGCTCAAGGCTCAGGACGCCGAGGCCGGGGCCTTCGGGATTGGGCGTGAAGCCCCACGTGCCGCCCATGCTGACAACGATGGGACCGTCAAGGTCTTCGGGCGTGGCCATGATGCCGAACTGCAGCGCGCCGGCTTCTTTCAGCGTGATGACGAGTGTGACCTCTTCCTCGATGCTGATTTTCCACTTGCCTTCGAGGCTTTTCTCTACGTTCTGTGCCTGCGCCATGGCAGGAGCTGCGGCCATCAGCACAAGAGCGAGGCCGAGGAGGCTGAATAATTTTTTCATTGTTGCGTTTGTGTATTGGTTGGTGAATAAATATATGTATCCGTAGGGGGGCTTATTTGCTGATGAGTACGGACGTCTTGCCGATGGTGCCGCGGAACTGGTCGGGCAGGATGATGGCAATGCTGCGCTGGGAGAAGTAGCGCTCGAACTGGTCCGGCAGGCGCTGGAAGTAGTTGTGGTAGGAGATGCTGCCCGGCCGCGCCATGACGAAGACGACGAGGTGGTCCTGGTGCATGCGGTTGGCGATGCTGAAGTAGTCGTTCCAGGAGTTGTATTCGTGGAGGTCGCAGAGGAGGCTGGGGTGGAAGTGCTCCCAGTGCTCGCGCAGCGCCGTGAGCGAGTTCTCCGCGCCATAGACATCCACCATGCAGCCCAGCTGCGAGGACAGGCGCGCGATGCGGTCCGCCCAGTGGCGGAAGCCCGGCTCGTACTCTGCCTTCCTGGGCACGACGAGGTGGATGCGCCGCAGCGTGTTGACGGGGATGTCGGAGCGATAGACGATGATCTGGCGGTTCACGGCATCGATGAGGTCCGTTGCTATTTTCCCGTAGAAGGACTCGAATATCTTCTGGCGGCTGTGCAGGCCGATGATGAGGTCCGTGGCGTCCAGCTCCTTCATGCTGTGGGAGAGGCCGCTGACGACGTTCACGCTCCAGCGGCTGTGCGTCTGCATCCTGACGTGTGCTGCGGCGGCAATGCGCGCGGCCTTCTCGAGGATGTCGCTGCCCTGTGCCTGCGGCTCCTCGCTTTGCTCAAGGACGATGTTGATGGCGGAGAGGGGAGCCGTGGACATGGGGCGCCGCACCATCAGGGCGAAGTTCACCAGCGTGTCCACCGTGGCGGGATTGCTCAGGGCGATGACGATGCGGTCGTCCTTCTCGCGGTAGGCAGGCTTGCGCTCGCGGGACTCCGCCTCGGGCTTGCTGGCCAGGCTGCGCGCCGTGCGCTCCGTGACGAAGCTGCCGACGATGCAGCTGAAGAGGATGAGGATCATCGCGCCGTTCAGCACGGCCTCCCCCAGCAGGCGCGAGCCGTCGGGCAGGAGGATGCTGTTGCCCACGATGACGATGGCCAGCGTGGCGGCAGCGCGCGTGTTCGTCAGGCCGAAGAGCAGCGTGCCGTCGCGCGGCGAGAGGTGGTAGATGGCCTGCGCCGAGCGCGCGGCGAGCCATTTGCCCAGCGTGCCTACCAGAATCATCACGCCGGCCACCTCCAGGGCGTGGATGTCAAAGAGGGACTGCATGTCCACCAGCATGCCCACGCCGATGAGGAAGTAGGGGATGAAGATGGCGTTGCCGATGAACTCGATGTGGTTCATCAGCGGACTTGTGGCCGGGATGCTGCGGTTCAGGACGATGCCCACGAGGAAGGCACCCAGGATGCCCTCCATGCCCACGAACTCCATCAGGCCCGCGCCGAGGAAGACGAGGCTCAGCACGAAGATGTACTGGACGACGCCGTCGTTGTAGCGCTTGAAGAAGAAGCGCGCAGCGCGGGGGAAGAACACGATGATGACCGTGCCGATGAGCACAAGCTTCAGCAGCAGCCAGAGCCAGAAGCCCAGCGTCAGCTCACCGCCCGTGAACGTCTCGCTGACAACCGCCAGCACGAGCAGCGTCAGCGTGTCGGCCACGACGGTGCCGCCCACGGCCATCGTGACGCTCTGGCGCCGCGCAAGGCCGTAGCGCAGGACGATGGGGTAGGAGATGAGCGTGTGGGAAGCGTACATGGAAGCCATCAGCAGCGAGGCCAGGAAGGCGTAGTGGAGCAGCACGCTGTTCGCCACGCACCCCAGCAGGATGGGGATGGCAAAGGAAAGGAGACCGAAGCCCACGGCCTTGCCCCGCGTCTGGCGGACGTCCTGCATGTTCATCTCCAGGGAGGCGAGGAACATGATGTAGTAGATGCCCACCTTGCCGAAAAGCTCGAAGCTTGCGTCGCGGTCAAGGAGGTGGAAGCCGTGGGGGCCTACGAGCAAACCCGCCAGGATGAGACCCGCAATCGAAGGGATGCGGAGCCGCTCGAAGAGCATCGGCGCAAAGAGGATGATGCCCAGGACGATGAAGAAGATCCAGGTGGGATCGCTGACGGGAAGATGCACGGTCAGAGAATGGTTTTCGCGCTGCAAAGGAAAGAAAAAATTGGGACTTGTGCGGCATGTTTGGCTTGAAAGTGATACTTTTGCGGCGATTTAAACACATCTTCACCTTATGAAAGTAGCTATTGTAGGCGCAAGTGGCGCCGTAGGACAAGAATTTCTGCGTGTCCTCACAGAACGGAACTTCCCTGTAGATGAACTCCTGCTCTTCGGCTCTGAGCGCAGTGCAGGAAGGACGTACACCTTTCGCGGCAAGCCCTGCACCGTGAAGCTTCTCCAGCACAACGACGACTTCCGCGGCGTGGACGTGGCCTTTGCCAGCGCCGGTGCGGGAACCTCGAAGGAGTTCCTGGAGACCATCACGAAGCACGGCGCCGTCATGATTGACAACAGCAGCGCCTTCCGCATGGACGAGGACGTACCCCTCGTCGTCCCGGAGTGCAACGCCGAGGATGCCCTAGTGCGTCCGCGCGGCGTCATCGCCAATCCCAACTGCACGACCATCATGCTCGTCGTGGTCCTCAAGGCCCTGGAGGCCCTGAGCCACATCCGCACGGTGCGCGTCAGCACCTATCAGGCCGCAAGCGGTGCCGGGCAGGTGGCCATCGACGAACTCATGACGCAGTGCCGCCAGGTGCTGGCGGGCGAGGAAGTCACGGTCAAGAAGTTCCCCCACCAGCTGGCCTTCAACATGATACCGCAGGTGGACGTATTCATGGACGACGACTATACGAAGGAGGAAAAGAAGATGTTCTTCGAGACGAAGAAGATCATGCACTCCGACGTCAACGTCAGCGCCACGTGCGTGCGTGTACCTTCGCTCCGCAGCCACAGCGAGGCCGTATGGGTGGAGACGGAGCGCCCCCTCAGCGTGGAGGAAGCCCGCCAGGCCATCGCCGCCGCCGAGGGCGTGACACTCGTGGACGAGCCCCAGGCCGGGAAGTACCCCATGCCGCTCTTCACGGCAGGCCTTGACGATGTCTATGTGGGCCGCGTGCGCAAGGACCTCGCCAGCCCCAACGGCCTTTCCTTCTGGCTCACGGGCGACCAGATTCGCAAGGGCGCGGCCCTGAATGCCGTGCAGATTGCGGAATACCTCCTCCGCGCAGGCAACCTGCCCGCCTGAACCGTAAACAACTCCGTGCAAGGTATGTCCCGATACGCTGACGTGCTGCTTCCGCTCGCCCTGGGCGGGACGCTGACCTATACGCTGCCGCCCATGTTGGCGGCAGACGTACGGGTGGGCAGTCGTGTGCTCGTGCCGCTGGGACGCACGAAGGTATATTCCGGCATCGTGGTGCGCCTGCACGACGAGGCACCCGGGGGCGGCTTCGAGCTGAAGGACGTCCGCGAGATTGTCGATGCCGAGCCGCTGCTGGTGCCGCGACAGGTGCAGCTGTGGCAGTGGATGGCCAATTATTATATGTGT
>JAFUXE010000066.1 GCA_017477205.1 Alloprevotella sp. | reverse complement strand
TCCATTACGGCGTCAGGGATGGGTGCAGGGGTTGGGATGTCCCTGGGAGGTGGGCCATAGATTGGTGCTGGAGGGAGGATGTCGCTGGGAGGTGGACCATAGAGAACGGTCGGAGCCTCCATCCTCCTCCCTCCTGCGGGAGCGGCTCTCAGGTTCCCCTTGCTTGCAGATTTGCTATCGTCACTCCTTATGGGCCTGTTGTCCAAGGCGCGCTTCACCTCCGGCACCTTGGCAGCAGGCATCCAGTCCTCCATGCCCTCCTGCCAGATGAGGGTTTCCTCCGTCACGCCGTGCGCAAGGAGGTCGGGCACTTCAAACGGTCCCTTCGAGGAGAAGTCGGCGTCGGTGAAATAATACTGGCTCATAACCTTTTGGGCTTTAGGAAACAGGTGTGCTTAATATCCACGACGCGCGCGGTCGAACTGACGTCTTACGTCGTCGCGCATGCCGTTGCTCGTTGTCGTTCGCGTAGTCCTTACGGGCGTTGTCGTTGTGCGCTGTACGGGACGAGCCTGCTGTCTTGCGGGAGCAGGTGCGGCAGGTGCGGCGGCGGGTGCCTCCTGCGCCTTACGAACCTCCTCGTTGGAGGCGATTTCGTTCAGTGCTGCGAAAGATTTGTACTGGGCGAAGTTTGCTGCGAACACGGCCTTTGCCTTCTCGGCAGCCGCTGCGGTGTACTTCACGACGTTCCCCTCTCCGTCCACGAAGCTGCGGGATGCGGCATTCAGGAAGTTCTCATGCGCAGGAAGGAGGGCTTTCGTTTCCTCCTGTGCCTTGTAAGCCTCGTCAAGCTTGCCTTCATGCAGCAGGTTGGCGATGTTGAAGTATCCTTCGAGGCGTCTTACCAGCGTGTCGGCTTCTGCCGGAAGATTGGCGCCTGCCGCCTGCAGACTTTTCAGCTCGTCGAAGGTGAGTTGCGGATTCGACAATGTCTTCCACACGTCTTCCGCGCTCACGGCCTTTGCTTCCACGGGCTTCACCTCGGCCTTCTTTTCAGTCTTCGGTTTGTCGGCTTCCTCGTCGGAGTTGCTGTCAGAGCTACTGAGGAAGAAAAACAGGCCGGCACCGATGCCACCCAGCACGACGAGGGCAAGCACAATCCATATCCAAAGTTTGCTGCCAGAGGAGCCTTCCACTCTCCCCTCTCCGGGGAAGGCTTCCATTACGGCGTCAGGGATGGGTGCAGGGGTTGGGATGTCCCTGGGAGGTGGACCATAGAGAAGGGGCGCACGCACAGGCTCAACGGGGGCAGACTGCGGAGCGGGGGCTACCTGAGGTGTCGGCACAGGGGCGGGTTGAGGCGCAGGAGCAGGCACAGGCTCAACGGGAGCAGGCTGCGGAGCGGGAGCTGCCTGAGGTGTCGGCACAGGGGCGGGTTGAGGAGCAGGCTGCGGAGCGGGAGGCGGTGCCACGGGAGCAGGTGCTGCCGCGGGAGCGGGGAAGGCTTGAGCCACTTCGGGAACGGTGCTGGCAGGAACCCATTCGGGCATTCCTTTGCGCCACACCAAGGTTTCGGGAGTGATTCCGGCGGCGATGAGTTCTTCAACGCTCAGTGCCTTGGTACTGGGAGACGAGCCGGCTTCGGCATAGAAATACTTGTTCATAGTTGGTAGTGTAAAGAGTTATTGATTATGTGGATTACGTTTTTGCATTAGAAGGGATAGCCGATGGCGAAGTGCAGGTTGAGCATGTCGCCAAGGCGGTGCATATTGAAGAAGCCCCCGTGCCCGGTGTCGTAGGGTGCGTGAAGACCTACGCCAAGATCCAGGCGGAGAATGAGAAATTCGAGGTCGTAGCGCAGGCCAAGCCCCGTGCCGACGGCAATGTCCTTCAGCGTGTTGGAACGCAGGGCGGCATCGGGACGCATCGGGTCGGCACGCAGCAGCCATACGTTGCCCGCATCGAGGAACAGCGCGCCGTGCAACGAGCCGAAAAGGTGCGCACGGAGTTCGGCGTTGGCTTCAAGCTTCACCTCGCCCGTCTGGTCGATATAGGAATATTTGGCATTGGGGCTGCGATAGCGGCCGGGGCCTATGCTGCGCACCATGAAGCCGCGGATGCTGTTGGCACCGCCGACATAGAACTGCTCGGCGTATGGCGCGCGACTGCTGTTTCCGTATGCCCACAGCGCGCCGCCATAGAAGCGCGTTGCAAACGTAAGTTCGGGCGTAAGGGGGATGGTATAGTGTACTTCGGCGGTAGATTTCACGAACTGGGCAAAGGGACTTCCCAGCATGCGTTTGTCGGCCTTCGTCCAGCTTTCCCGCGCCACTGCGTAGGCCCCGCTGAGCAGGTTGCCGCCTTCCTTCGCGCTGACCTGAAGCCAGAGCGGACGTCGCGTACCTGCGGGACTGCTGTACGTCAGCATGTAGGACATCGTCGGGATAAACTGGTTGCGCATGGCGACGGAGAGCGCGGGGTTGGCGAGCATGATGGAGTCGAAAGCCTCCGAGGTGTTGATGGTTTTATCGAACTCTATGCTCAGCGGCGTGAGCTCGTGGAGCACGTTCTGACGCCTGTGCCAGTTGTATTTCGCGCTGATGCCCGCACCGATGATGGTGAAGAATCCCGCGCGGCGCTTCCAGTCGCCGTCCAGCGCGAAGGTCGTCTCCGCGGGGAAGCGCAGGCGGCGGCGCGAGATGAAGGGCGCGAAGAAGCGCGGGAACTTGAAGGAAAGTTGCGAGCCGAGCTCGTAGCTGTCAAGCAGGGAGTTGCTGGCAGTCGAGCCGCTGCGTATCTGCCACTCGTAGGAGCCGAAAAGCTTGAAGGAGACCGTTTCGCCGCCCCGGAAGGCGTTGCGGCGGTTCAGGGAGTAGGAAAGTCCGGGGCCCACCTGCTGGTTGCTCCGTAGCGTGGCGTTCATCTCGAAGTCCGAGTCGAAGGGCTTGTCAAGGAGTGCCGTCACGTAGATGTCCAGCGTGTCGCACGTGGCCGTGGTGTCGCGGGGCACGTAGTTGACGTCCATCTGGCTGAAAAGTCCCAGGGCAGAAAGTTTCTCCAGCGTGTTCTGCTGGTCGGTATAGTTGTAGGGCTTCCCGCGCCGGTGGGTAATCGCCTGCCGCCACATGCGGGGCATCAGGGGCGGCATCTCGCCGCTGTAGCTAAGCGTCATGCCGCGACGTCCGCGCGTCGTGGTGAGCTGGTCGCGCTCGGAACGCCGCATGGCAACGTAGGTGTGTCCGATATACCAGGGGCGCAAGGCCTGCGCGGCGATGCCCTTGCGAGGCTGCACGTGCAGTTGTGCGCGCAACGGCTTCTGCAAGGTGTCGGCCTGGTACGTCGTGTAGGCATCCTGCCAGAAGAAGTAGCCGTTCTCGCGGAACAGTTTGCCGATGCGGGTCTGTTCGTTCGCAAGGTCCACGACGCTGAAGGGCTTGTCCTGCCTCAAAATCTTTTTTTGCTCGTTGGCACGCAGCAGGCTGTCCTGTGCCCCGACAAAGCCGAGGTAGCTCACCGTGTCCAGGCGCGTGAGCGGGCCGACGGCCACGTTGTATCGTACGCGCGCCTTCTTGGGATTCTTCTGCGTGAGGACGTCGTAGCCCACCTGCCCGCGGAAGAAACCGTAGTTGCGCAACGTGTTCTGCGCCACCTTGGCACGGAGGTCGGGAGAGACCGTGCTGACGAGCACCGGCTGCCGTCCGAAGGTTTTGTATATCCACTTCCCAAATTTTCCCTCGGCGTTTGCGAAGCCCGAATGCACCCAAAGGCCGATTTGCAGGGGCGAGCGCACGCTGCTGGAGCCGAAAAGGGCGTTGTTGGGCGGATAGGCCAGCACCGCCTCCACTTCCTCCTTCGCCGTCTCAAAGGCTTTCCGCTCCACAGCGGCTTCGGCATCTGCGGCGCGCTGTTCCTCCGTCAGCTTCTTCTTGGATGTCAAGGCATTGAGAGCATCCTCGCGAAGCTTGCCCACGATGCCGTCGTCCACGCGTCCCTCAAGGATGTTGTCCACAGCGATTACGGCGTCGCTGATGGTCGTGATGACACCCACGGAGTCGCGGCGTATCAGCTCGCGACGCGTCGGCTTGGAACTGTAGTCTATATTGTCGATGCCGATGTAGAGCTGCTCGTCGTCGGGAATCTGCGACGTCGTGGAACAGGCTGCAAGCAGGCAGCCCGTCAGGAGGCACAGGGCGAGCCGCAGGGGGCACGTATGTCGTCTGTTATTGCGCATTTGTCGTAGTGTCGTTGTTTGTCCCGGTTGTCGCGCGGCCAGTCTCCGGGTTTTCGTCCGTCGCCGCGTCCTCCGCAGGCTTCCCAGCGGTGAAGGGCTGCGGTTCCTCCTTGCGCTTTCGCCAGAAGAGGAGCAGGTCGCCGAGGCTGTCGGCCTTGTTGCGCACGCTCCATCCCACGCCCGTCTCGGTCAGCTGTCCCTCGAAGGGGTCTTGCTGGTCGCGGTCGTAGAAGAGGCGCACGTATTGCGTGGCTCCGCGATTCAGTTTGTACTCCACGGAGACGTTGTTGATGATGCTCTCCGCGCGGTTGTCAGCATTCTCGCCTGCCGAAACACGGCCTCCGATGACGACGCGGATGCGGTCGCCCCAGAAGCGCTTGCTGAACTGGAAGGAATAGTCCGTCGTCTGCGTTCCCACCATGGACGTTCCGCTCTCCACGCCTACGGAGAGGTCCACCGTTTTCAGGGCGTTGCCCGCGATGTTCTGTATTTCGTTCTGAAGGAAGGCGTTCAGGGCGTTGTTTGCCTTGAAGCCGGAGGACATCGAGCCCGAGTCTGTCAGGTACATGCCCGTTGCCATCATGGCGACGGCGGCTTTTCCGCGCTGTTCGGCGGTCATGGAAGCCAGCTGGTTCTGTATGGTGAGGTCTTCGGGAGCCTCGATGGTGAATTCCAGTCCCATGTTGTCGAGCGAGTTGCTCAGTGCCACGCCCACGTCGAAGGCCACGGCACGCTGCCGGTCGTCCTCACCCGTGATGAGCACCTTCATGCGCTCCTTCGCTTGCAGGGAAAGCGTCGGGTTCGTCGGGTCGCCGGTGAACTCGATGCTGCTTCCCTCTACGAGGTTGAAGGTGCGGAGCGGAATGACAGGCAGTTCGTACTTCATGTCGCCGCTTTGCGCCGTCAGCTTTCCGGTCAGCCGCATGTTGCCTTCGGGTGTATAGCGGAAGGTGAGTGCGCCGCCGCCCACGAGGCTTGCGTAGCTCTTGCCGTCCTCGCTGAGGAAGCAGCGGAAGCGGGCGTCCTCGCTGACGTTGATGCCCAGGATCATGTTGATGTTCAAGGACTCCTCGGCGAGGTCGTCGTAGTAGGTGGAATCCTCGAAGGACACGAACTGCACGAGGTCGTCAAGCCGGTTGTCAACGGTCAGGGGAGAGTCCTTCAGGATATAGGTCATGTCCGTTTTCTCAAGGATGTCAAGCTTTCCGCGTATGGTGAGGTTGGAGAGCGTTCCCGTGATGCTGCCCGTCAGGTCGCTGAAAACGGTGCCGAAGACGGTGCTGTACTTCGTGCGCGGCGTGTTGATAAGCTCGAAGTCCTTGCCCTGCATCGCAAGGTTCAGGCGGATGTTCCCGAAGTCCTTCATGTTGATGTCGCCGTCCAGGGTGAGCGGGTTCTTGCCGGTAGATGTGAGCTGGTAGTTCTCGAAGCGGATGCGGGAATGCTCGAAGGGGATGGGCTGTTCGTCCATCTGGAAGCGGAAGCCGTAGGCCGGGGAATAGACGTGTGCCGAGTCAAGGGCGATGGAACCGTTGATGTCAGGGCTGTCCAGGTGCCCTTTGACGGAAAGCATGCCGCCTGCATGGCCGTCAAGGGCCACTTCGGAGCCCTCCAGGAAGGCATTCAGCAGCGACATCGGGAAGTCGTGAAGCTCGGCAAAGCCGTCGAAGATGTCGGTCTTCCCGTAGTAGGTGCCCTCCGCCTGCATCACTTCGCTCTCCCCGGCACGTATGTATGCGGATGCGAAGTGCTCGTCCTCGCCCTGCGGCAGGTAAACGACGTCGGCACCTACGTCGCCAAGGGACGTTCCTGCGTAGGCGAAGCTCTTGGCCTCCAGGGAGCCCATCGCGCTGAGCGTCTCGTGGTTGTCCAGCACGTGGAAGTCGCCGTTCAGCATGCCGTCCATCTTGGGCAGATAGGGCACTACGTTGGAGAGTTCCGTGAGATTGATGTTGTAGGCAGAGACTGTGATGTCGTTTACGCTGTCCTCGGGCTCGCTCAGGATGCGGAGTCCCGTGCCGTCGTCGGCAACGAGGTCCACGTCCGCCCGTATCTGTCCGCCCTCGCCGAGGTATATGAAGTTGTCCGTGTTGAGCGTGAACGTGCGGTAGGCCAGGACGGGATGCTGCGGGAACAGGGAAACGTTGATGCCGTCATCGGCCAGCCCGGCGCGCACACCGAGGTCGATGCTCTTTTCTCCCGCGTTGTCGAAGAACTGTGCCCCGATTTCGGCCGTCGAGGCGTAGATGTGGCCGTCGAGGCGGGCGTCGAACTTCGTCGGGTTCTTGCGCTTGTAGTTGCGGACAAAGCCTTTCAGGGCCAGCCCCGTCGTGTCCTGCGCCAGAGTAAGCCCCAGCTCGTCGAGGAGAAGGTTGCCGCGCGACAGGGAGTTCATGTAGGCGTCGCCCGTGAGCCCGCTTTCGGGATGCGCACGCAGGTTGATGTGTACGGAGTCAAACGCTATGCCGCGCAGCTGCAAGTAGCCGCTCAGCGGGTTCTCTTTCTTGGCCGTCACGTACACGCGCATGGGCGGGAACTCCCGCTTCAGGGCTTCCATGTCCAGGGACTTCTGCTCCACCTGCCGCATGGCTTCGTCCGCCAGCGTCGAGAGGCGCGGCAGCAGGCGGTCAAGGTTGCCGTTGGCGCCCGCGTGAAGCTCGAGGTCGCCGCTCATGGCGTTGACGAAGGTCGTGTCGTTGTCCGTCAGGAGGCTGAAGCGCAGGTCGTCCGAGCCAAAGCCCTGTTCGTTTGTCTGCAAGAAGATGTTGCCCACGGTGCCTTCGGCGCTGAAGCAGCGGAAGTCCTTGTCCGTGCGAAAGTCCGCTTCCAGTCGGCCGCCGCCCTCAATGGTGTCGCCCGTAAGCCCGAGGGCACGAAGGTCGGCCGTCGTGACGTCCAGCTCCAGGCGTCCGGCGAGGAAGTCGCGGGCATCGCGCTCGCCCAGGGATGCCAGCTGGTCAATGCTGGCCGTGAGCTTGCCGCTGGCAACGAGGGCGGGAGACTCGGCCGCGAGGCCTACGGTGGCATCGCCGTCGCGCAGGAGCAGGTCGGCCTGCAGGCCTTGCAGGTTGATGTCGCCGTATGAACCGCCGTCGATGGCGGCCTTGGCTTCGACGCGTGCGCCCGGTGCGAAGACGTCGAAGGTATTTCCGCTGCCGGAGATGCGTGCGGAGAGGGGAGAAAGCGGAATGTCGGGGAGGAAAGCGCTGACGGGGAAGGCCCGCGTGTGCGCCGTGAGCTTCCAGTTGTCGCCGCGCGTCGTGCCGCCGAGGCCGTTAAGGCTGGCGATGTCAGCTTCCACGTGGGCACTCCCCTGCCCCACGCCGAGGTCGCAAAGCAGGCGGACGGCGTTGTCAGCCGCACGCCCCGTACCGAAGGGACGATTGCGGAAGTGGCCGCGCGCCGTCATCGCGGCGGGAAGGCGCACCGTCTTCGCCGCATCGGGCGCGAACTGGCGGAAGAGCGCAGGCACGAGGGAGCCCGTGCGGAGGTTGAAGCTGAGGTCTGCGGCGGGACTTGCGGTCAGGTTGTCTATGCGCCCGTCAAGGGTTCCTGCCACCACGTCGGGCATGAGGAGGTTCATGCCGTAGAGCCAGAGGTGCTGCGTGTTGCCGCGAAGGCGTCCGCGCAGCGTCAGCGGGCGGTGGGGATAGCGGCGCAGCAGGTCGTCGGCCACGTAGCCGCGCGCCAGGCGCGTCACGTCCTGCCAGCCGAGCGTCACGTCAAGGTTCATGTCCACCGAGCCGTAGCCTTCGGAAAGCGCGCTCCAGGGGATGCGGCCGCCGAGGCGCAGCGTCGTGTAGGGCGTGCGAAGCTCGAAGTCGGGGAGGTCGAGGCCGTCATCGTCCACGCGGACGCGGCCCTTGAGGCCGTTAACAGCGAGGCCGCTGTTCCTTTCCCGCAGCGAGGCGCTGCGCACGTCCACATCGACGCCCCCGGCATCGGTGTAGCGGAAGGGATTCAGGTGCAGGTTGACGTCTGTGAGCAGGATGTTTTCGGTATCGAGACGGCCTGTCGGCGCAGCGTCGAAGGGACGCCAGGCTTCCAGGGCGGCGCAGTTGTCGGTATAGTCCCAATGGGCATGCAGCGTGTCGCGGGGCGTGAACTTGCAGTCGTCGGGAAGCGGCAGGGGCGAGGTGCGCCGCCGCCATGTGCCGTCGCGCCCACGCGTGGTGTAGGCGGCACGGCTGTCGCCGAGGTCGAGGCCTTGGAAGGCGTAGATGCCGCGTCCCGTGTCAAAATGTCCGCCCAGCATCTTTGCCCTCGGCACCTCAAGGGCCACCCAGGTCTGCGGGCGTCCGGAAAGGATGCTGTCCGTGCCTGCAAGGGGAGGAACGTCCCCGGACAGGGCCACACGCGCCTTCACGTTACGCAGGCGCACGCCGCCGACGCTGATGAGCCAGGGGCGCGACGTGAGCGTGTCGGTGAACGCAGTGTCGGAAAGGACGACGGCGACGTCGGCGTCGGCCATTTCGACGGCCCCCACGCGGACGTGCTGCGTCTCCCAGTTGAAGACGACGCTTTCCTGCCGTCCGCCCGCCGCAGAAACCAGCGACAGGCGCCCCAGACGCCCGCGCACGTGGACGCCTCCCACCAGGCGGCGGGTGTCGAGGCTCACGCCGCGCAGGTCAAGGCCTGCCACGTCCGCCTCGGCACGCAGCAGAGGCATCGCCCGCAGGTGCAGGCGCAAGGCGTCAGCCGCGAGCAGCGTGTCGCCCTCCTCAAGGACGAGGAGGCTGTCGGCAGAAAGATGCAGGGGAAAGCCGAGGCGGAGGTTCGCCAGACGCACGTCGTAGCCGCTGGAAGCGCGCAGGCTTTCGCACACTTCCCTGACGGCACGCCGCTGGACGCCGGGAACGTAGAGCAGGACGCCCGCAGCCAGCACAAGGCCCACGGCAATCGCGACGCACCACCACAGCGCGCGCGCCACAGCCAGCAGCGCGCGGCTCCACAGCGGGCGCCTTGCAGGCC
>JAFUXE010000065.1 GCA_017477205.1 Alloprevotella sp. | reverse complement strand
TTCGACTTTGCGGTCACCTTCTGCGTCGTGATGACGTAGGCGGCGGGGTTCTTGTCCCAGCTGGCGTCCTTCGCATCCTGATAGATGGTGGCTTCGTACTTCTGCCCGGGCGTCAGGAAGTCCAGGGCAAGCTCCACGTCGTGGCCGTCGGCATTGGCCGTGCAGCCGAGGAACCAGCGCTCGCCGCCTTTCTCCTTGCGGGCAATCGTGACGTACTGCCCCGGCTCGGCTTCAAGGTAGAGGCTCTTCTGCCAGTCGATGGCCACGTCCTTGATGAACTGAAAGGCGTCCATGTGCGCCTGGTAGTGCTCGGGCACGTCGGCAGCCATCTGGAGGGGACTATACATTGTTATATATAACGCGAGCTGGCGCGCGATGGTGCTGCGGCAATAGCTGTTGTTGTCGGGGTTGAGCTTCGTGCAGTCCATCTCGAAGATGCCGGGCGTGTAGTCCATCGGGCCACCGATGAGGCGCGTGAAGGGCAGGATGGTGGTGTGCTCCACGCTGTTGCCGCCCATGGCCTCGTATTCCGTGCCGCGTGCGCTCTCGTTGCCGATGAGGTTCGGCCACGTGCGGCAGATACCCGTCGGGCGTGTGGCCTCGTGGGCATTCACCATGATGTGGTGGTCGGCAGCCTTTTCGAGGCAGTACTGGTAGTGGTTGTTCATCCACTGTCCGTAGTGGTGCTCGCCACGCGGCACGATGTTGCCCACGTAGCCGCTCTTCACGGCCTCGTAGCCGTTGTCGTTCATAAACTGATAGGCAGCCTCAAGATGACGCTCGTAGTTGCGGGCGCTGGCACTCGTCTCGTGGTGCATAATCATCTTGATGCCCTTCGAGGCGGCGTAGCGATGGATTTCCTTCACGTCGAAGTCGGGATAGGGGGTCACGAAGTCAAAGACGTAGTCCTTCTCGTGGCCGTACCAGTCCTCCCAGCCTTCATTCCAGCCTTCCACGAGGAGGGCGTCGAAGCCATGTTCGGCAGCAAAGTCTATGTAGCGCTTCACATTCTCCATGCGTGCGCCGTGACGGCCGTGGGGACGCGTCTTCGAATAGTCGCTGACACCAAGCTGCACCGTAGCGAGGTCGTCGGTGTAGGACCAGTGGCTTTTGCCCACAATCATCTCCCACCATACGCCCATGTACTTCGTGGGATGAATCCAGCTCGTGTCCTCAATCTTGCACGGCTCGTTCAGGTTCAGCGTCATGCGGGAAGCCAGGATGTCGCGCCCGCTTTCGCCAACGATGATGGTACGCCAGGGCGAGGTGCAGGGTGCCTGCATGTAGCCCTTGTCGCCACGGGCGTCGGGCGTCAGCCAGCTCTCGAACGTCATGGTCTTGTCGTCCAGGTTCAGGTGCATCGTGGGATAGTTCAGGCAGGCAGCCTCGTGCAGGTTGATGTAGAGGCCGTCCTGCGTCTTGAGCTGGAGGGCCGTCTGCACGCCCGTCTGCGAGAACGGCGTCTGCGAGGAGTTCGGGGTAATGGCCTCCTTCATGAGGCCGCGAATCTCGCTGAGGCGCGAGCAGACGGTCTCGTACTCCTGCGTGTCGTAGTCGCCAGGGAGCCACCACGCCGTGTGGTCGCCAGCCATGCGTATCTGGCTGCGCTCTTCCTTGATGACGAAGTACGTGAGGTTCTTCTGGCCGGGGAATTCATAGCGGAAGCCCAATCCGTCGTTGAACAAGCGGAACCGCAGGACAATGTAGCGGTCGTTCTTCGGCTGGTTGAGCTTCACTTCGAGTTCGTTGTAGTGGTTGCGGATTTCGCTTTCCTCACCCCACACGGGTGTCCACGTCTCGTCGAAGGTGGAGGTGCGCGTAGAGGCAATCTGGAAATCGTACATCAGGTCGGCCTTCTTGTCCAGCGTGGAGGCATCCTTGAACTCATGGAACGAAAAGTCCGTGGAGACGTTCGGATCCTCGCGCTTCAGCTCGAAGCCGAGCTTGGAAGGCAGCACCACGGGGCGGCCGTTGAAGGTAAGGTCGTACTGCGGCCTTCCCTGCGCATCCAGGCTGAAGTTCATCTGGAAACGTCCGTCGGGCGACGTCAGGCTCTGCGCAAAGGCCCATGCAGGCAGGGTGAGCAGAACAATAAAACTGAGAAACTTTTTCATAGTCTTTATCTGTGTTTTTGAAAAGTCTGTTTAGCAATTCGGCCGCAAAGATATATAAAAACACGCGCACACATAACATCTGTTAAAGGAAAAAGTAATTTTGTGAAGTAATGTAAAAACTGTATCTGTTGTGTTTCAAAACGTTAAGCCTGCAAGAAGTTTATAAAAATATAAGTACAAATACAGGCACAAAAGCGCGACGCAGGCTGTGCAGCGGTTTGTCTCATCTTGTTACGCACAATATAATATATACACGCACGTACGCGCGAATGGCGGGGACAAGTCCCCATTTCTTTCCCTCCACTTTTTTTTCTTCGCCCAGCTTTTTATACCTTTGCCGCCACCATGACCGTACTCACGTTTACCCTCATCTTGCTCTGCGGTGCCTTCTGTGCCGGCCTTCTGGGGTCCCTCACGGGCCTTGGCGGCGGTGTCGTCGTCATTCCCCTGCTCACGCTGCTCTTCGGGGTGGACTTCCACTATGCCGTGGGGGCGGCCCTCGTCTCCTCCATCGCAACGAGCAGCGGCAGCGGCAGTGCCTACGTCAAGGAAGGCATCACGAACATCCGCCTCGGCATGTTCCTGGAGATTGCCACCACGATAGGAGCCGTCAGCGGTGCCTTCGTCGCCATCTGGCTCAACAGCTCTACGATTGCCGTCATCTTCGGCTGCGTCCTCCTGCTGACCGCCGCCATGCAGCAGCGCCGCAAGACGGACCACGAAGGCGTCAAGGGCAGCGAACTGGCGCGACGCCTGAAGCTCTACGGCACATGGCCGCAGAAGGACGGAAGCCGCAAAGCATACGAACTGCGCAACGTGGGAGGGGGCTTCGGGGTGATGTACGTTGCCGGTGTGCTGAGCGGCATCCTCGGCATCGGCAGCGGTGTGCTGAAGGTCATCGCCATGGACTCGCTCATGAAAGTGCCGTTCAAGGTGAGCACCACGACGAGCAACTTCATGATGGGCGTCACGGCCTGCGCCTCCGCCGTCGTCTATGTGCAGCGCGGCAACATCACGCCCGCCATCGCCTGCCCCGTCATGGTGGGCGTCCTCATCGGGGCCCTCACGGGTGCCCGCCTCCTGAAGCGTCTCGACGTGAGCCTGCTGCGCAAAATCTTCGCCCTCGTCATCGTCCTCGTCGCCATCAACATGATATACAACGGCCTCCACGGCAACTTCTAATATGGAACAAACCATCGCCCGCACCCTCCGCATTGGCGTCACCATAGCCGCCATCCTCGCCGTCATTGGCGGTGCCCTCTACCTGTGGCAGCACGGCGCAGAGCCCGTCCCTGACTATTCGCAGTTCTCCTACGACGAGCTGCCGGACGGTTCCGACAACTACACAACCCTCGACGGCATCGCAGCCTCTTTTTTCGCCTTCTCCGCTGAAGGCTGGATTATGGTTGGCGTGCTGGTGCTGATTCTCACCCCCGTCATGCGCGTCGTCCTCTCCCTCGTCGGCTTTGCCAAGCAACGCGACTGGCTGTACGTCCTCATCACCGCCTTCGTCCTTGCCGTCATCATCGCCAATTCCCTGGGCGGATAAGCCCCGTGCCAAAATTTCACTCCGAGCGCCGCCTTCCGAATCAAAATGCCAACTTTCGCGCCCAAAAGTCATCATTTTGACATCGCAGCGAAAGCTTTTCTGCCATTTTGAGTGTTTAATTTTGTAAACTCCGCTTTCGTTTCACCCCGCAAACGGCGGCGAGGTGTTAAATTTTACTGCAAAAAGTGAAAGAAAGTTTTGCAGGACTGCCAGAAAACCCTACTTTTGCACTTATTGCGCGCCATAGTGGTGTGCTTTGCGCTGTTTCCAGCGTGCTTTCCGAAGCAACAAATATGTTTAATTAAATGGTTATATTATGAACAGAAAGTTAGTGCTTTTGTTTGCGTGCTTCCTCATGGCCATCTCCATGGCCGCCCAGAAGCGCGTGACAGGTAAAGTTACCGACACGAACGGAATTCCCGTAGCAAGTGCTGTGGTACGTGTGGCCGGCACACAGGTCATCACGTACACGGACAACAACGGTAACTTCACTCTGGCCAATGTACCGAACTCTGCGAAGGAACTGCTCGTTTCCTATCTGGGCATGGAGTCCAAGAAGGTGGCAGTTGCCAACAACGTCGAGGTAGTCCTGGAAGAAGACAACCAGCTGGAAGAAGCTGTAGTTATGGGCTATGGTACAGCGCAGAAACTGGGAACCGTCGTGGGTACCGTTACCCGCGTAGGTTCTGAAAAAATTGAAAACAAACCCGTGACGACCGCTCTGGACGCTTTGCAGGGAAAGGTGGCCGGTGTGCAGATTCTCTCCAGCACCGGTGACGTCGGTTCTGTTTCGGGTGTCAGCACCACCGTGCGTGGTGTCGGCTCGCTGAACGGTGCCAACACGCCGCTCTACGTCGTTGACGGACAGCCCGTAGATGCTTCTGTGTTCTACATGATGAACCAGAACGACATCGAGAGCTACAACGTCCTCCGCGACGCTTCCGCAACCTCCATCTACGGTTCCCGTGCTGCCAACGGTGTCATCTACATCACGACCAAGAAAGGTCACCGTGGCGAAAAGGCTACCGTCAGCGTCAGCCAGAGCATCGGCTGGAGCCAGCTCGCACGCCGCATGGGTAACCCCATGAGCTCGAACGAGCTGCTTGACTACCAGCTTCTCAACGGTGTTATCAGCGCCGCTCAATACGCTCAGTACAAGCATGAAGGCTATGCAACGGACTGGGTGAAGTATTTCTACAAGGACAGCGCCCCCATCTACAACACGAACTTCAGCGTTCGCGGCGGTACGGACCGCACCTCCTACTACACCTCCGCTTCCTACCTGAAGCGTGAAGGTCTTACCCCCTACTCCCGCTTTAAGAGAATCACGGTTCGTACGAACTTCGAAACCCAGGCTCTGGACTGGCTCCAGTTTGGCATGAACCTCGGCTTGAACTATGATGAGCGTAACCTGGACAGCAACGCCAGCCAGGGTAGCCTTTACATCTGGAACAACCCTGTTCTCGGTAGCTTGATGCTTCAGCCGTATTATAATCCCTACGATGAAAACGGCAAAAAGCTCGACTACTTTGACCCCATGGGTGCTTACAATCTTGAGACGCTGAACTACTATCGTCCCCGTAACATCGGTGAAGCCCGCATCACGGGAACAGCTTTTGTTCAGCTCACTCCGATGAAGGGACTGACCATCAAGTCCCAGCTCGGTCTGGACGGAGTGGACTCGCGTGATTCCCAGAAGTTCAAGCCCAGTGCTCCCTACGCCTCTAACGACCACGCAGGTTGGGCCTACGAATCCTTCGGACGTGATGCCAGCTGGACAATCACCAACACGGCAGAATACCGTTTCAATATCAAGGAAGACCACGACATCACGGTGCTGGTCGGCCAAGAGGGTATCAAGGAAAGTGGCTACAGCTTTGGCGTACAGCAGCTCAACTTCAGCGACGACCGTCTGCTCTGGCTCGGTCTGGCTCCCATCACCGAGGAAGCCATTCCCGACATCAGTGCAAGTTCACCCTCTACAGTGGAATACCTCTCCTTCTTCGGACGCGTGAACTACGGCTATCAGAACAAATACTTTGCCAACTTCACCATCCGTAACGACCGCAGCTCTCGCTTCGGTGAGGACAACCGCTCTGCAACCTTCGCTTCTGGCGGTGTGATGTGGGACATGAAGGCAGAGAAGTTCCTGAAGCCCGTATGGTGGCTGGACGACCTGAAGTTCAAGGCGACCTACGGTTCCACCGGTAACTCCTCCGGTATCGGTTACTATCAGCACCTCGGTGTGACGGGTACGACGCAGTATGGCGGCGCACAAGGTTGGGGTCTGGCTCGTCCGGCAAACCGTCAGCTCGGCTGGGAAACGCAGTATCAGGCCAACATAAGCTTCTCCACGCGCATCTTCAACCGCGCCAACATCGAGCTCGGCTACTATCACCGCAAGACCAGCGACATGCTGATGGATGTGCCCGTGCCTTACACCACAGGCTTCTCCTCCCAGACAATGAACATCGGTGAGATGGTGAACCAGGGTATCGAACTGCAGTTCGACGTGGACGCTGTCCAGAACTGGCACGGCCTTGACGTGAACATCTACGGAAACCTCTCCTACAATGCCAACAAGATCACGAAGCTGTTCTACGGCCTCGACAAGTGGGTTGAAGACGGCACAGGTCTGGCATACTTCGTTGGCAAGTCCGTCAACTACTATATGCCCGTACGTGCAGGCGTTGACCCCGCTGACGGACAGCTGATGTGGTACGTTCCCGATGCAAACGGCAAGCTGACAAACCAGACGACCAAGGACTTTGACGAGGCAACTCTCAGCGTAGATACCGGCAAGAAGTACTATGCCCCCACGACGGGTGGTTTCGGCCTTCGTGCCACGTGGAAGGGACTCACGCTTGACGCAGACTTTTCCTTCGTCCTCGGCAAATGGATGCAGGACAATATCGAATTCTTCGCAATGGGTGGCGGCAGCTCCAGTGCTTCCGGTTACAACCAAGACCGTGCCCTGCTGAACCAGTGGAAGAAGCCGGGCGACATCACCAATGTTCCGAAGTTCGGCTACACGAACCACTTCGACACGAGCCTGCTTCACAACGCTTCCTTCTGCCGCATGAAGAACCTCTCTCTCTCTTACGACCTGCCGGGCAAATGGATGGACGCTACGGGCTTCATCCGCAACGTACGCCTCATGGCTAACGCACGCAACCTCTTCACCATCACGAAGTGGAAGGGTGCCGACCCCGAAACGAATACGAACGTGGCACAGGGTGCTTACCCCAACACGCGTGAATACTCCCTCGGCATTGAACTCACTTTCTAACCAATAAAGAGGAATAGCATTATGAAAAAGAACATATTAAAAGCAATCCTGTTTGCAGTAGTTGCTGCCCCCCTCTTCACGGCTTGCGAACTTGACCAGTACCCCACGAGCTCCATCCCCAATGAGGAGTCTTGGGAGAAGTTTTCCGATGTCGCCAACTTCAACGTCGGCATCCGCGCCATGTTGCGTGGTGTTTCCTGCGTAGGATGGTATGACACAGACTTGCAGGCAGACTACTACCAGCCCGGAACGGGTTATGGTAACAACGGTGGTACGACCTACAACTGGAGCTTTGACTCCCGTACGATGGAAGGCCTCTGGTCCTCCATGTACAGTGCCATCATGCAGACCAACAACTTCCTGAACAACTGCGACCGCATCGTGCTGAATGCTGAAGACTACGATAGCGAAGAAGCCTACAACATTGACGTGGCTCGCTTCAGCCAGTTCAAGGCTGAAGCCTACTTCACGCGTGCTTTCGCATACCTGAACACGGCCATCCGCTACTGCAAGGACTATGAGCCGGAGACTGCCGACACGGATCTCGGCCTGCCCCTCGTGACGGAAGTGGACATCAACGCCAAGCCTGCACGCGCTACGCTGGCCGCCACCTTCAACTTCATCAAGGCCGACCTGGCCAAGGCTCGTGAACTCTGCAAGGTTGAGGACCTCCTTGCCCTCCAGTCCCCGGACTTCGAGGTTACGCCAGACATGATTGATTTCGTGGAAGCCCGTTGCGACCTCTATATGCACAACTATGACGAAGCCATCACCTTGGCAAAGTCGCTCATCGACAATCCCGACTACGAACTTGCAACAAGTGAGGATGAGCTTATTCAGCAGCTCACTACCGATATAGGTTCTGAATATGTGTACGTAGCCTTTGCCGATAGAACAGAAGGTGCCGTGAGCTACAGCACATACTATGCATGGAATACTTCTGAACAGGTATATTCCCCCTACTTCCTGCTTGCAAAGTCCACGATTGACGCATACGATGACGATGACATTCGTAAAGCAGCATTCTTCATCGTAGCAGACTACCCCGTGAAACAAATGCAGGAGAAGGTTGACAATGTCGTCCTCTTCAACAAGTTCCCCGCAGGAAATGAGAATCTCAACACAAGCTCTGACGATCCTCTGCACACTTACAAGCACGCGAAGAAGCCCTTCCGCATTGCCGAGATGTATCTCGTGGCAGCAGAAGCCGCCTATCGCAATGGTGATGCAGTAGCAGCCCAGGAATACCTCAGCGGCCTGACGGAAGCTCGCGGTTTGGGCAGTGTACAGGCATTTGGTGACAATCTCTTTGAACTGATTAAGATGGAATGGTTCCGCGAGTTCATCGGTGAAGGTCAGCGTCTGGACGGTCTGAAGCGTTGGCACGATGGTTTCACGCGTAGCGGTCAGATGCAGGCTCCCAGCCTCATCATGCAGGCTGATCCTTCCCGCAACATCGAACTCAGCGTGGATGCCAGCGATCCCCGCTTCGTTTGGGAGATTCCGTACAACGACTTGCTCTCAAATCCGAACCTTGAGAAGAACTGGAACTTTTAACCAAACAAATCCGATTCAATCATGAAACAGTATATCAAAACATTTGCATTCATGCTTCTGGTGGGCTTTGGCCTCACCTCATGTTTGGACGATGACCGCTTCGACAAGGAAACCATCAACTACCCCGATGGCGTAAACTTCGGAGCATGGGCATCTGACTATACGGAGGGAAACTATGAATACCATGCTGTGCTGACAAAGAGCGCAGCTGGCGACTCCATCTTCTACCTCCACCGCATCGGTAAGCCCGACACCAAGGAGGCCGGTGTTGTCAGCAGAATGTTCATCGCTGAAGGCGTGAACTATGACAAGGTAGCTGGTCTGTGCTCAGCCACAGCCGCAGAGTCCGCATACGGTGACATGCCGGCAACAATCTCCGCCGCCTACCAGCGCGACCAGCAGCACCTCTCCGTGCAGATTGACGCCAACAAACGCTATGTTGCCACAATGGCTCCCACCACAAAGATGTACGTGGACGGCTATTGGCTCGGTGGCATCAAGGACGAAACTGGCGCTGACATAGCCTTCTTCAACGCGTTCCTCGAACCGGGCGAGGTGGAGAACGAAGGTACGGGTATCGCTATCTTCGACAGCGAGCTCAACGATCCGGAAACCGTCAGCTATAAGTATGCCGACGGCGTGCTGACCGTACAGAGCGACGATAACGAAGCCAACGTCATCACGGCATCCTTCAACGACATCTGCCAGCTCGTCGTGACCGACGCAAAGGGCAACAGCTTCGTAGCAGATCCGCAGATGAGTGACGTGCCTGTACCCGAATACACCTTCGACAAGCCGCTGATTGGCGACTTCAACTACTCGGCACTCATGAGCGGTCCCGACCCCGACCTGATTCTCCGTCCGGTTGACCTCTCGGATCCCAATGCCGCCGTATTCAACATCGAGCACTGGGGCTACGACGTGACGTTCCGCTTCATCTGGGATATGGAGAACAACAGAATCACCGTTCCTGTACAGAACATCGGTGAGACGTATGACTACCAAGGAAACACCTATGACATTATGGTGGCTGACATTCCCACATGGAATCCGAACAACAGCTTCGACAACTTCCCCAGCTACTATGATGCCGCAACGGCAACGTTCCACTTCAGTCTGGTTTACTTCATTGAGCTGGGTTACTTCGGCTACGATGACGAAACGTTCGAAATCACCGGTGAGGCTCCCGAAGACGCTACGCGTCTGAAGCTCCTCATGCACAATGCCAAGAAAAAGGCAGAAGGTCAGACGAACTTCGTGAAAGCTCCCAACGACCAGGTGATTCCTTTTACTCTCTTCTAAGCCACAACAAACCTTAGAATAAACGCAAGCGGTCGGCAGTTAATGCCGACCGCTTCTTTATACCCTGCCTGAAAACACCATAGTCTGTTTTGCCGCCCCCCACCCTAT
>JAFUXE010000064.1 GCA_017477205.1 Alloprevotella sp. | reverse complement strand
GCCCTTGCCGTCCGCGCCCTGAAAAACCGCGAGGTGCGCAAGATTATCCTCAGCCGTCCCGCCGTGGAGGCCGGCGAGAAGCTCGGTTTCCTGCCCGGCGACATGAAGGAGAAAATAGACCCGTATCTCCAGCCGCTCTACGACGCGCTGGAGGAGATGATACCGCCTACGAAGCTCCAGGAGTACCTTGCCACGAACGTCATCCAGATTGCGCCCCTCGCCTTTATGCGCGGGCGCACGCTCAACGACGCCGTCGTCATCCTTGACGAGGCGCAGAACACCACCACCGCGCAGATCAAGATGTTCCTGACGCGCATGGGCATGAACACGAAGATGATCATCACGGGCGACATGACGCAGATAGACCTTCCCGTCTCCCAGAAGAGCGGCCTCGTGGAGGCGCTTCGCATCCTCAGGGACATTCCCGGCATCGCCTTCATTGAGATGACGAAGAAGGACATCGTGCGCCACAAGCTCGTGACGCGCATCGTCGAAGCCTACGAAGCCGCCGGCCGGCAGGACAAAGCCGGGGCGGACCTTTAGAACAACGATAATAATCACAGCATAGAGAACAAAAACTTTCCTACACCCATGAACGCATTGACACAAACCGATTTCCGCTTTCCCGGACAAACAGAAGTCTATCACGGCAAGGTGCGCGACGTCTATAGCCTCGCTGACGGACGCCTCGTGATGGTAGTGACGGACCGCATTTCGGCCTTCGACGTCGTCCTGCCCGAGGGCATTCCCTACAAGGGGCAGGTGCTGAACCAGATTGCCTCCAAGTTCCTGGACGCCACGACGGACATCTGTCCCAACTGGAAGCTTGCCACGCCCGACCCGATGGTGACCGTAGGCCGTCGCCTGCAAGGTTTTCCGCTTGAGATGATTGTGCGCGGCTATCTTTGCGGCAGCGCATGGCGCGCCTATAAGGCTGGCGTGCGCGAAATCTGCGGCGTGCGCCTTCCCGACGGCATGCGCGAGAACGAGCGCTTCCCCGAACCCATCATCACGCCCACGACGAAAGCCGAGCTTGGCCTTCACGACGAGGACATCTCCCGCGAGGACATCCTTGCCCGCGGCCTGGCCACGCCCGAGCAGTACGCACAGCTGGAACGGTATGCCCTCGCCCTCTTCCGCCGGGGCACGGAGATTGCTGCGCGTCGCGGCCTGATACTCGTTGACACGAAGTACGAGTTCGGCTGGGACGGCGAGGAAATCGTCCTGATGGACGAAATCCATACGCCCGACTCTTCCCGCTACTTCTATGCCGAAGGCTACGAGGAGCGTTTCCGTGCGGGCGAGCCGCAGCGCCAGCTCTCAAAGGAGTTTGTCCGCGAATGGCTCATGAGCGAAGGCTTCATGGGGAAGGCCGGACAGCAGGTGCCGACGATGACGCCTGACATCGTGCGGAGCATCAGCCAGCGCTACGTGGAACTCTACGAGCACATCACGGGCGAGACCTTTGTGCCGCAGCCTGCCGAGGGACTTGCCGCGCGCATCGAGGACAACGTCTGCCGCTATCTGGAGGCATAACCGAAACCACAAGGCCAGAAATGACTTCCGGGAAGGCACAAAACGCATGGCGACGGGGCATCTTGTGCCTCGTCGCTGCCTATTGCCTCGCCCACGTCTGCGTCACCGCAGTCTGGATGCTCTCCCCTTGGGTCAGCGAATACCGCGAATGGGCGCAGGCCGATGCGGCCTTGCAGTTTTTCGGCCTGCACGGCGGCGAGCTCTACGGCGGCCCCGAGGCCTCGACCTTCTATGTCTATGGCATCCTCTTCCCTTTCCTCGGCTATTTCTTCACGCTTCTCAGCGGCCTTGACGTGCTGCTTGTCCTCCGTCTGTTGTCCTACCTCTCGGCGCTTGCCGCCGGAGGTGTGGCCGCATGGCTCGTCTTCCGTCGTTCGGGGGACAAGCTGCTGGCGCTGACGGCATTTGCCTTCCTGCTGACGGCTGACTGGCACAACGTGACCGGCACGGCGACGCCCGCCCCCTTGGGCACGCTGCTCATGCTGTGCGCCCTCGCGGCCGCCGAGCGCTGGCGGGTAGGGTGGAGCGCGCTGCTGACGGTGGCCTGCTTCTTCGTGAAACCCTATTTCGTCGGCATCTGGCTGCCGCTGCAAGCCTTCTTCTTCCTGAAAAGCCGCCGCCAGGGCTGGTGGTATCTGCTCGGCTGCGCCGCCGTAGGCTTCGCGACGGCTTTCGCGGTGCATGGCCTCTATCCCAACTACTTTGTCTATAACGTCGTACACCATCTCGCCGCTGCCTCCTCCGTGCCTGCGCACCTGCTGCGGCAGATTGCGCTGAGCGCCGTGTTCTACGGCCCGCTCTTCGTGCTTTTTGCCTATGGTGCGAAGCGGCTGGGCCGGGACTTCTTCCGTGACGCGTATGCCCTTTCGGCGCTTTTGCTCTTCGCCATGTGGCTCCGGCTGGGGCTTCACACGGGAGCTTTCATGAGCTACGTGTTCCACTTCTGGCTTCCGCCCCTCGTTGTCTTTGCCCTCCCGTGGCTTGCAAAGCTGGAGGCATCCCGTCTGCGGACGGCGTTCCTGGGCGGGATTGCCGTCCTGAGCCTTTGGCTGGCCGCCTTTTATCTGACGCTGCCGCTGCCGCCTACGCATGCGGAGCGCAGGCAGTGGGAGCAGGCCGCAGCCGCCTTGGACGTGCTGCCCCGCGACAGCGCGCTTTGCCTCTCTCCCGTCCTTGCATCCCGCGCCGCCGCCCTTTCGCTGCCCTCCCGCGACAACGGCATGGTGCAGTTCTACTCCACGCTGGCGTCTCCCTCGCCCCTTGTGCAGCGCCTCTTTCCTGAGACGCTGGCCTTCCAGGCCGATGCGGCGACCCACGACGCGCAGCTTCTGCGCCGTCGCGCCGGAGACCTTTTCCCCTATGTCGTTGCCGACGAGCGCAGCGTCCTAAGTCCCGACAGCCTGCGTGCCTGTGGCTACGTCCCCCTGCGTGCGGACACGCTCCGCGTGGGCGTCCACCGGATTTGCGTCAGCCAGTACCGCCTGCAATAAGCCACAGTTCGCCACCGGCAGCTTGTCAACAAAGAGAGCATCCCCCGAAGTTCAGGCCTGAACCTCGGGGGATGCTCTTGTGCGGGTTTCCAAAGGCGGAATGCACGCACGGGAGGCGGATGCCTACCTCACGATGACGCGTCCGTCCTGGATGAAGACGCCGCGCGTCGTGTGGCGTGCGCGCCGTCCCTGCAAGTCATAGACGGGAGCCGCCGTGGGCTCGAAGAGGTAGGCGTCGTCGTCAATGCCGTTCAGCACGTCCATGCGGTAGAGTGCGACGGGACGCTGCGAGCCTGTGTAGCAGGCGAAGCGCGGCGAGCCGGGGTTGAACTGTATCTCGCGGTCGTCGTACGCCACGTTGTAGATGTGCGTGCCGTCCGCAGTCACCTCGATGCTCCACTTCGCGTTGTCCGAGTTGGCATCTTCGAGGGCGTGGAGCTTGTTGGCTTTGCTGGAAAGGGCGAGGTAAGCATTCTCCGAAGCGTCATAGAACGTCCAGGCTCCGCGTGCGCCGCCCAGCGTCAGCACGTGGGGGTATTCGCCCGCCGTCTGCGTCGTGATGATGCCGCCCGTAGCGGAAACCTCCGCCCAGGAGCGTATGTCGTTGGACTGTGCGGAGAGTGCCACCTGGTCCGGGCCGCCGGACTTGTTGGTCTGCTCGCAGACGATGAGATACTTGTCGCCCGCCTTGAGCTCGCTCTCCGCCTTGACGAGGACGAAGCGGTTGCCGTCCTCATCCACGGGCGGCTCGGTGCCTGCGATGACGTAGTCCGCGCTCACCATCGGGCTGCGCTTTCCGTTCAGCTCGCAGTAGGCCGTCACGTGTGTGGTCTCGAAAATCGTCACCGTCGAGAAGCTGCCGCAGTTTTCTGCGTTGGCACCGTTCACGCTGACCCAGAGCGAGGCTTCCTCGTTGGGCGATTCGATGTCCACCTCGGTACCTTCCGCCACGACGCCGGAGGGAATGCTGAAGACGGGTTCGGGCGGCGTGGGACGGTCGTCGCTGGCGTCCCATGCGTCGGGGTCGAAGGCTACGCCCGTCTTGCTGCCCCAGACGTATTCCTCCAGTCCCGGGAAGTCCACGAAGGGGTTGCGGTTTTTCTGGAACTTATAGACGGCGTTGTTGCGGTCGATTTCCTTCTGCGACACGGGGTCGTCCTCCGCCCACTGGCGCATCATCTGCATGGTCCAGTCGCTCATGCCCGTATATTTCGAGCTGCCGAAGGCCGCGCTGCTCCATCCCGTCACCTTGTCCTCGTAGCACGTCACCATGTAGAAGTATATGCGCGCGATGTCGCCCTTGTACATGTCGTTCGGTTCGAACACGGTGCCCGAATAGCCCGACAGGCTGCACGGCCCCACCTTCGAGAAACTGCCGTGCGAGGTGTACGTCGGGCGCGTGGTCTCGCCGTAGGGATAGTTGCTGCGGCGATTGTTCACGTAGCCGTCCGTGGGAATCACGTGGAAGGCGTCCGTGCGCATGGGCGCAGCCTTGTTGAACCAGCTTTGCGGCACGCTGTGCTCGCGGTTGTAGCAGTCGCCCTCGGCGTGATAGCTGGAGTGGTCGCCGACGGCGAAGTTGGTCATGTCCGAGTACATGTCCCAGATTTTCCCGTCCGCGCGGATGTCGCTTTCGGCATAGACGGTGAAGAGATAGTCGTAGGAGAGTGTCGTGTGGTTGGTGATGATGCCGTGGAGCGCCGTCTTCAGGGCGCTCCCGGACTTTCCGCGTGCCGCCGAGTAGTAGCTGGCGGGAACCTGTGCCCATGCGGAAAGCGTTGTCAGAAGGATGGCTGCCAGTGCAAGCCGTGTTTTTCTCATGATATCAGTTATACGATTTATAGTTGTCTGGTGATGCGGACGAGGAGTCCGTTCAAGCCGCGAAGATAGTGCAAGCCCTCCGCATAAACAAGGCTTTCGCGCAGAAAACTCATCCCCGCCGCATTTTTCCCCCGGCTCGCGGCTGCTGGCCGCTGCCTCCCGGCGCCCCTTTCCGTGCCTCCCAAGCCCCGGCCTTGAGGCACCGGACGCCCCGTCCGCAGGCTTGCCGGTCGTCGCCCACCGCGGTGGGCAGAAGAAACCACCGCGGTGAAATCATAAAACCACGACGGTGAAATGAAGAAACCACCGCGGTGGTTTATGACCGTGATGCCTTCAGGCGGTGCGTTTCCGGGCTTCAGGCGGTGCATTTCCGGCCTCCGGACGTACAGCCTTTCGCCCTCGTGCGCGCAAATGCGCGCGCAAAAACTTTGCTATTGTGGTATCTTTTCCGTAGTTTTGCGGCAGAAGAATAAAACAAACAAACCTAAACCATGCGAAAACTTACGCTTCTCATGGCGCTGGCCACGCTGGCCGCGCTGACGGCGGGTGCACAGAACGTGAACCGTCGCCTTTATCCTGACTATTCCGACGTACGCCGTCCCGACGCACGGCTTCGTCACATCACGCCGCGTGCCGACGGACAGACGCGTCCCGACCACGTGAACAATGCCGAAACGGAGTATTTCCCCGTCGTCATCAACCAGGACGGCGGCTCCTGCGGCTCGGCATCGCGCATCTACTACATGTTCACCTACGAAGTCAATGCCTGGCGCCGCGCGAACGGTAAGCAGGACGCCAACCGCTATCCCACGCACTTCACGTGGCTTCTGACGAACAGCTCCAGCGGCAAGGAAGGTATGGCGGCCGCCAACGGCATCCCCAACGTCACGACCTACGGCGGCGCCACCTATAGCAAGCTCTTCGGCAACCAAGACTGTGCCTCCAACGACTTTGGCTGGATGCAGGGCTACGACAAATGGTACCAGGCCATGCAGAACCGCATCGAGCGCAATGCGAACTTCCCCATTTCCGTCAAGACGGAGGAAGGCCGCGAGCTCGTGAAGAACTGGATTTGGAACCACTCCGGCGACCCCGACTGGGGAGGCGTGGGCGGCGTCTGCGGCATCGGCGTTGCCAGCGGCGGCGACTGGCGCAACATCCCCAACACGACGACCAACAAGAGCCTCGGCGTCGTCGGAAAGAAGTACGTCGGCGCCTGGGGAAAGCAGGTGGACCACGCCCTGACCATCGTGGGCTACGACGACCGCATCGAGTTTGACCTCGACGGCAACGGCGTGGCAGGCGAAAAGGACAAGGACGAGGTCGGCGCATGGATCATCGTCAACAGCTGGGGCGACGGATGGTGCAACAAGGGCTTCATCTACTGCCCCTACAAGAACGCCGTCACCACTGGTAACTCCTCTGACTATTACTGGCCGGAAATCTACTACGTCCGCAAGAACTACCGCCCCTTGCGCACGCTGAAAATAAAGATGGAGTACTCCAAGCGCTCCGAGCTCTGCCTTTCCGCAGGCGTTTCGCAGGACACGACGGCCACCGAGCCCGCCATGACCGTGCAGATGGAGCACTTCAAGTATGCCGGCGACGGCGACGGCGACGGCGTGGATGCCGAAACCCCCATGCTCGGACGCTGGACGGACGGCGTACACAGCGAGCCGATGGAGTTCGGCTACGACATTACGGACCTCTCCGCAGGGCTTGACACCCACCGCCCCGTGAAGTACTTCTTCATCATCGAGACGAAGAACTCCGCAAACGGCGTCGGAAAAGTGGACGCCCTGTCCTTCATGGACTACGAGGCCGATCCTGAAGGCATCGAGTTCCCCTTCCCCGTCGGCAAGGACGGCGTGCAGATACAGACAAAGGGAAAGAAGACCATCATCTCCTACGTCGTGAAAGGCGACGGCCTCAACGCGCCGCTGAACGTGGCGATGAACGACGGCACGCTGACGTGGGATGCTCCCGAGGCAGGCGGCTGGAGCCTGCAAGGCTTCAACGTCTATGCCGACGGCGTCCTTGTCAGCACCCTCTCCGCCGACGCGCGCAGCACGAAGCCCACCGTCGAGGGCGCCTTGGACTATTCCGTCAGCGCACGCTATGCCGCACGCGACGGCGAGCGCGAGTCCAACCGCGTAAGTGCCTACACAAGCCTCTGGCGAGGCAAGACTTCCTCCCCCGACTACACCCGCAAGTTCGCCAACGGCGGCTTCGTCATCAAGAACCTGCTTCCCAACAAGCTGGAAAAGGCAACCATCGAATTCTGGATGAAGCCTACGAGCTGCGCGAACTACAACCAGCAGATCGGGCCGGGATGGGGAACCTTCCTCTTCCACACGACGACCGCCGGAGAGATTGTGGCCGGATGGGACACGGGCAACCGCTTCACCACCGGGCGCACAAAGCTCTCCTCCACCAAGTGGACGCACGTCGCCCTGGTGTTTGACGGCAAGAAGCTCACGTGCTACGTCAACGGCGTGGTGGCAGGCGAGGCCGGAAGTGCCTCCGGCGGACTGCCCGGTATGGGCGACCTCTCCGTAGGGCGCGCAGACGCCAACGGCATAAGCGCGGAAATCGACGAGTTCCGCGTATGGTCCACCGCCCGCACGCAGACGCAGATCAGCCAGTACATGTACTCCGAGATAGAAGACCCCGCAACGATGCCGGGACTCCTCGTGGAACTGACCATGAACGAGGACTCCAACGAAAAAATCGTGGACCTCGCCCAGGGCCACACCATAGAATACATCAACGGCACGCCTTCGCGCATGAGCAACTACTCGCGCAAGGACAAGCGCACCACCTCGGCCGACTTCACCTTCCCCGCGCAGACGCTCTACACGTACCAGCCCATCGCCCTCCAGAACGCTTCCAGCGGAAACGTCATCAGCTTCCTCTGGGAAGTGGAAGGCCGCAAGTACACGTCCGACAGCCCCTCCGTCGTCTTTGAGACGCCCGGCGAGAAGGAAGTGAAGCTCACCGTGACGGACGCCGCAGGCCAGACGGCCGAGGTGACGCACACGCTCAGCGTCCTCGCCCTGCCGGCTCCCGTCGCCAGCTTCTCCTGTCCCGACACCATTGCCATCGGCGACCGCGTAAGCTTCATCAACCAGTCCGTGGGAGCCACTTCCTACGAATGGTCCCTGCCCGGAGCGGAAACTTCGTCCGCCACGACAACCCACCTGGCCACGTCCTACGTCATCCCCGGGCGTCAGACCGTCACCCTGACGGCACGCAACGCCTCCGGAACCTCTACGGCACAGCGCGTCATACAGATCAACGACCTCTGGCCTACGGCCGACTTTACGGTTTCTCCCAGCGTGACGGTCAAGAACACGGCAGTCCGCTTCACCGATGCCTCGACGCGCACGCCCAGAACATGGCACTGGGAGATTGCCGCACAGGACACCGTCATCGCGAAGAAGTTCAAGAACGGAAGCATCAACTTCCGCGCGCCCGGCGTCTTCGACGTCTCGCTCGTGGCCGCCAATGACAAAGGTGCCAACAAGGTATTCCGCCCGCGCGCCCTCGTTGTCTGCAACGCCGACGGCAAGAACGCACTCAACTTCAGCGGCAAGACGACGGAATACGTCACCTTCAAGAACCCCGTTGCCAACCGCGCCTTCACCGTTGAATACTGGCTCTATGCGAAAGAACTGCGCAGCAACGTGAACCGCATCGGTGGCACCAGCAGCGACTTCCAGATCAAGAGCGATGCCGAAGGCCGCATCCTCGTCAGCGTGGCGGGCATGGAGGCCAAGACGCCTGCGGGCGTCGTCACCCTCGGCCAGTGGCATCACTACGCCGTCGTTGTGAACGGACAGGACTGCACCGTCCTGAAGGACTGCCAGCCCGTTGCCAAGCTGCGCTTCGCCGCCCTGGCCTCCGAAAACCAGCCGCAAACGATGCAGCTGGGCGGCAGCGACGCGCCGATGAACGCCGTCATCGACGAACTCCGCATCTGGAACAAGGCGCTCTCGCAGGAGCAGCTCCTCGCATACGCCAACAATCCCATTTCCGACGTCACCGCAGCACAGACGTCCGACGCGCTGGCACTCTACTACCAGTTCAACCAGTCCTCCGGCAACGTGGAGGACGCCACGTCCTATGCGCAGACCGGTACGCGCACGGGCTTCGGCCCCGACGGCGACGCCTGGAGCTCCAGCCTCGGCATATTCTGCCTTTCCGAGAAGTCTCCCGAGGACATCACGGCTTCCGTCCTCACCAATGCACAGGCTCCCTTCCGCCACACAGCCTACTCCACGAACACCAGTGCCGACGCTGGCGACGGCTCGCGCTACCAGCAGCTTGAAACCGGCACGGCCCAGAGCACGTGGGTGGTAGAGAATGCCGTCGAAAGCGGTGCTGCGACCACGGAGTTCTATGTGGACAAGGACATCGACGACGCCCTGGCCCTGATGACGGGTTCCCACGGCTTTGCCAACGAGGTGAGCAACCTCAAGCTCTACCAGACCGTCACGCTGCCCGTAGGCTACTACGTCCTCGTGGCTGAAGGCTATACCGACAAGCAGCCCGACGGCTGTTACCTCGTAGCTGCCAGCGGCACCGGGCTTCCCGACGCTGCGCAGTTCGCATCCGCGCTGGCCTATGCGCCTCTTAACAGCGGTCGCCTGGAGTTTGCCGTCCGCAGTGAGGGTGCTCCCGTCTCCCTGGGCATTGTGGCCAATGTCAGCGGTGCCCACTGGATGGCGCTGAACGGCTTCCGCCTGTTGCGCCGCGGCACGAACGACGACTGGACCTTCACGGGCATTGAAACGCCCTCCGTCCAGGATGGTCAATGGTCAACGGCCAACGGTCAGTCGTCACCCCTTTACGACCTGCAAGGCCGTCGCATCGCAGAGCCCGCACGCGGCGTCTATATCCGCGACGGACGAAAGGTGCTGCGATAAGCCCGGAAGTCTATCGTAAGAGCCCAGAAGTCTTTCGTGAAAGCCCGGAAGTTTCTTTAGACGCCTTTCCATCCATGAAAGCAAAGGACATACTCAGGCGCACGCTGCTTCTTGCGGCGTGCGCCTGCTTTTCGCTCTCCGGCCGCGCGCAGTCGGAGACGGAGTCCTTTGTCCTGATGGAATACAACGTGGAGAATCTTTTCGACACCGTCCATGCAGAAGGCAAGCACGACGTGGAATTTACGCCCCAAGGTGAGAGGAAGTGGGACACGCGGCGCTACCGCCACAAGCTTTCCATGCTGGCGCGCGCCATCATCTCCGCCTCCGACGGCG
>JAFUXE010000063.1 GCA_017477205.1 Alloprevotella sp. | reverse complement strand
ATGAGTGCTACAAGGAGCACCGTGCCAGCCACTGCATACCAGTTGCTTCCCAAAAATTCACAAATCATGTTGTAGCCTTCAGCAGAGAAGAGTGCCACGACATTCATTGCTGCGTGGAAAGTCAGGAACAGGATAAGTGCCGCGCCCGTAACGGACATGATTACTTTCCGTCCGATGGATGAGTTAGTTAACCACATACTGTTGAGTGTTTTTGAAGAGTATTTAAAATGTTATTGTTATGTTAGAATCAAGGCTCACCCTCCTCCTAAGAAATGAGTAAGAGCACTAAATTTGTGCAAAAATACATTAAATTCGAAAAAAGACACTATATTTGCACCAAATTCTTTTCAACAACAACTAAAAAAAGTGTTTATGAGACGATTTTCAACTTTTCTAACCATGCTGTTCCTGTTTGTCTGGGCGACGAACATGATGGCGCAAAACGAGGAAACGTTCACACGGACGGTTTCCAGCGACACGGGCACGTTCACCAACAAGCAGAACAATGCCACCAGTGCGTATAAGTATATGTGGCAGTCTTCGGACACGGATCCGCGACTCACATTGCAGACCGCAAACAACGACATGTGGCTTGACAGCGACGGCACGTACCATTTGTACATCCGTACGTTTACGCTCAGCGTGCCTGATGGCTATGCTATTACCGGTTACAGTTTCGACTTTGCCGGGTACGAAGGTGCCAGCACGACAGGTACGCGCACGTCCGTCACCGTTACCCCGACAGAGGGCGGTGAGGCCGTGGACTGCGATGCTTCTGCGGAAAAGGCAACGCTCAGCGTCACTGGACTTGAAGCCATGCAGGCGTCCTTTGCCGTAAGTTCTTCTACCGAGAAGGCCAACATCGTTCCCACGAACTTCACGGTGACGATTAAGAAGGTGAAGACCGTCGTGGAAATGATTGCGTTCTCCGACGTAAAGGACGGGGAATTTGGAGGAAATACGGTGTGGTACAGCCTGGCACTGGGCAAGGGACAGACCACAAGCACGTTCCCCCTGGTCTATACGGCTGACAATACGCCCATTGAGGTGAAGCGCTCCACCGTAGCTTTCGGTAGCGACATGCTGTGGTGCTTCTCCGGCAACAACGAGGATGGCTTCACGATTTACAATCGCGCTGCAGGTGCGACAAAAGTGCTGGCTTCTCCGAAGCAGATGACCGGCTCAAACGGAGGTACTGCCTATCCCGTGGTACTTTCGCTGGAGGATTTGGACACGGACAGCTACGAGACGCTGTGGACAATGACGGGCTCTGGTGACATCGCTGGCGAACAGGGTATCTACCTCATGCAGAAGGGTACAGGCTATGGCGTCAACAACCGCGACCAGATGCTTGCCTTCTGGACAACGGGAAAGGACATAGGTTCCACGCTCGTTGTGAAGGCCGTGGCTGCAGACCTGCGCATCGGCAGTTCCTTCGGTACTTTCGCCAACAAGCCCGGCACCAACAGCAGCTACATGGCAACATTCACGTCCGCCAACACGGTTCCTGCATCCCTCACGCTGGCCAACGGTGCCATGAACAACAACATGATGCCGGAATCCGACGGCGACGGTGCCCGCCTTTATGACGCCACGAACGGCCCGACCTACAATCTTTCAACGGACAATGGCTATGTTATCGACTCCTACAGCTTCGAGCACACGGGTGCTTTCACTACGCTGGAAGCTTCTGACGGCGTAGTGACCAAGGAAGGAAACCTCTTCTCCGTAACGGATGCCAACCAACAGGCGACGTCCTTCACGATTGGCGCAAACGACCTGGCAAAGAACTTCCGCGTGTTCATTCGCGAGGGAGAGCCCGCACAGAGCAGCAGCGTCTCCACCATCGTCTTTGACAACGCAAACAGCGAAGTGCCTTACCGCATCCCCGGACTGGCCCAGCTCAGCAGCGGACGCCTGCTTGCCATTTGCGACTACCGCATCAGCAAGACGGATATCGGCTACAACAACCGCAACGGCCTTTACCAGATTGACGAAGTCCTGAAGTACAGTGACGACGGCGGTCGCACGTGGAGTGAATCCATCACCTTTGCCAAGGGTAACGAGAACGCAACAGAGGTGTGGCGTACTGCCTTTGGTGACCCCAGCATTGTCGTGGACCGCGAGAGCGACGAAGTGCTCATCCAGTGCGTGTCCGGTAAAGTCGGCTATTTCGCTTCCACGCGTTCGAACCCCCAGAACAGCGTATTCTTCCGCTCTACGGATGGTGGTATGACCTGGGACCAGGGCACACTTGCCACGGAAATGATTTACGGCCTCTATGACGGCACGCTTCCCGGTGGCGCACAGGTAGCAGGCATCTTCCTCACCTCCGGAAAAATCATGCAGAGCCGATATGTGAAGGTGGGCGACTACTACCGCCTCTATATCGCACACCCCATGCGTTCCACTACGGAGAACAAGTTTGCAAGCTACGTAATCTATTCCGACGACTTCGGGCGTACGTGGAAGGTGCTTGGCGGTGCAGGCGTGAAGCCCACTGATGCAGCAGACGAGTCCAAGATTGAGGAACTTCCCGACGGTAGCGTGCTGCTCTCCAGCCGTAACCAGAGCGGCGGACGAAAGTTCAACATCTTCCAGTACACAGACCGCGCGAAGGGTGAGGGCACATGGAGCACGGACGCCATGCCTTCCAACATGACGGGTTCCTACGTCAACGCCTGCAACGGCGAAATCCTCGTGGTTCCGGCAAAGCGTGTCAGCGACGGCAAGCAACTCTTCGTGGCACTGCAGTCCGTACCGCTTTCCAGCACCCGTGACAAGGTGGGATTCTTCTACAAGGAACTTGCCTCCTACGACGACTACAACACCGGCACCAAGCTTGCTGCCAACTGGGTGAAGGGCTTGCAGGTGACCAACCTGACCGCCTGCTATTCCACGATGATTCACCTCCAGAACGACAGCATCGGCTTCCTCTATGAGGAATCTGCCTACAACGAAGGCTACGACATCGTCTATAAGGAGCTCAGCCTTGACACGATAACGGGCGGAAAATACGTGATAGACACCACGTCTCCCCGTGAACCCTACATGCGCGACATGCTCAACTCCCGCGTGGGTGAGGTAGAGCCCGGTACGGCTGTGGGTATGTGCAGTTCCACCGGACCGCTTGATGAAGCCCGTGCAAAGTTCGAGGCAGACCCTACAGACGACAACCTTTTCGCAACCATTGATGCCGCAGAAGGCTTGCCCCGCGTGGAGCTTCAGGCTGACAAGAAGTACTATCTCAGCTGCAAGGCGCGCCCGACGTACTTTCTTTCCGTGAACGAAAGCAGCAAGATTCTCGTCCCCTCCGCAGAACAGGACTCCACACAGCTTTTTACGTTCATCCCCACAACGGATAACACATGGCTTATCCGCCACGAAGGCAGCAGCATGTTCATCGGAAGGACGGGCTATACGTCCATTTCCGTTCCCGTTACCGCAGACCAGACGGCAGCCTATCCCTATGAGGTTGCGTCCGACCTTGGCGGCTGGAGCCTGCTCACGTGTACGGATCCGCGTTCCCCCAGCTACCCTTGCATCGCCCTGAACCGTGCCCTTAACGTCCGCCCGCAGGCCTCCACGGTGGAGGACAGCATGTGGCGCATTCAGCCCAAAAGCGTCAACGTGGGTATTGACGGAGTGAAGGATGCAGCCTCCACTGCAAGCCAAATCTTCGACATACAGGGACGTCGCCTTCAGCGCGTGCCCCGCGGTGTTTCCATCATTGACGGCAAGAAGGTGGTACGCTAATCATTCGCGTTGCGAAACTTTCGCACAGTAAAAAAGCAGGAGCCTGTCCGACTGACAGGCTCCTGCCTTTTTTACTGTTCATTACCCCTCGCGTTTGCGCTTCCAGCGCTTGTGGCTCCATAGCCAAATGGACGGGTTGCGGCGTATCATGGCTTCAAGCTCCTTCATGTAGAGTTCCGTCACCTGATAGTCGGGATAGTCGTTGGGGGAGGACGTAAGGGGACGCATGTGGCAGCGGTAGTGCCCACGGCTTTCACGTGTGACGTCTGCGAAATACACGGCGGCATTCACCTTCTTGGCAATGCGCTCCGTACCTGTGAACACGGGCGTGTCCTGACTCAGGAAGTCCACCCACAGATGGATGTTTGTACGTCGCGGACTTTGGTCGGAGATAAAGCCGATGATGGCCTTCTTCCCCTCGCGCTTCATCGTGAGGATGCGGCGCAGCGAATCGTTCTTTGCGATGCTTTCCGAGCCCATGCGGTTCCGGATGTTCAGAAAGAGGTCGTCGAAGGCCTTGTTGGCCAGGGGACGGTAGAGAAACGCGCATTGGATGGCGGGGTTCACGTATAGCTGCAAAGCCGAAATCCATTCCCAGTTGCCGTAGTGGCCGAGATAGACAAAGACGAAGTCGCGCGTCTCCAGCTCGCGCTCCATATCCTCTATGCCTTCAAAAATGAGGTGGCGCTTCATCTCGGCTTCCGACATGGCGTAGTAGCGACAGGTCTCCACGATGTAGTCGCAGAAGAAGTGGTAGAAGCCCCGCTCTATCGTGCGGCGCTCCTTCTCGTCCTTTTCGGGAAAGGCATTCTCCAGGTTCCTGCGCACCACGCGCTTGCGATACCCCACAATATAATATATAATAGGATAGAGCAGGCAGTCGGCCACGAGGTAGTGCACCCGGAGGGGAAGCATTGAGGAGAGGCGGAAGAAGATGTCAAGAAGTTTGGACATGGAGGGTGAAGTGTTGTGATGGGGGCGCGGCGGGGAAGGTGCCTGCCGTTACACCCAGTTCCCTGAGCGGCTCTGTGACGAAGGGACGTTCCCACATGCGGGGGTGGGGTAGCGTGAGGCTTGGTGTACACATGCTCACCTGTGCGCCATCGCGTATGAGCATGAGGAGGTCGATGTCGATGGGACGGTCGTGGTAGATGCCGTCGTGGCTTTTATGCTTGCGCCCGAGGATGCGTTCCACGGCCTGTGTCTCCTTGAGAAGATCGCGCGGGGGAAGAGCCGTCTCGAACTCGGCTGCCGCGTTGAGGAAAGGATGTTCCGAACGGAAGCCCAAGGGTTCCGTTTCGAAGAGGGAGGACATGCGGAGCAGGGGGCCGATGCGCTGCTCCAGCATGCCGACGGCGTTCCGGATGTTCGCCTCGCGGTCGCCGAGGTTGGCGCCAAGGCCAAGGTATATGCGGGGCATGCCTTAGTCAACAATCAGCAATGCGTCGCCAAAGGGACCGAAGCGATAGTCCCCGTCAAGGGCCTTCTGATAGGCATTCATCACGTAGTCGTAGCCTCCGAAGGCGGCTGTCAGCATCAGCATCGTGCTGTAGGGCAGGTGGAAGTTCACCACCATGGAGGTTGCTACGCGGAAGTCGTATGGCGGGAAGATGAACTTGTTCGTCCAGCCTTCGTACTCCTTGATTTTCCCGTCTGGTCCCACGCATACTTCCAGCGCGCGCTGCACGGTGGTTCCCACGGCGAGGATGCGACGCTCTTCGGCAATGGCTTTGTTCACGATGTCGCAGCATTCTGCATTTACGACCATCTGCTCGCTTTCCATCTTGTGCTTCGTGAGGTCCTCGACGTCCGTGCTGCGGAAGTTGCCCAGGCCGCAGTGCAACGTGACGTATGCGGTGTCTATTCCCATGATTTCCATGCGCTTCATCAGTACACGGGAGAAGTGCATGCCTGCCGTGGGAGCCGTCACGGCACCCTCGTTCTTGGCGAAGATGCACTGGAAGTCTTCCAGGTCGCTCTCTTCGCTCTCGCGCCCGATGAAGCGGGGTATGGGAGCTTCGCCCAGGGCATAGAGGGACTGCTTGAACTCTTCGTGGTCGCCGTCGTAGAGGAAGCGTAGCGTACGTCCGCGGTTGGTGGTATTGTCAATGACTTCCGCAACGATGCTGTTGTCCTCACCGAAGTAGAGCTTGTTGCCAATGCGGATTTTGCGTGCGGGATCCACGAGGACGTCCCACAGGCGCAGTTCGCGGTTCAGCTCGCGCAGGAGGAACACCTCAATGCGGGCGCCGGTCTTCTCCTTGTTTCCGTAGAGGCGGGCGGGGAACACCTTCGTGTCGTTGAAGACAAAGAGGTCATGCTCGTCATAGAAGTCCAGGATGTCGCTGAACTTCTTGTGCTCTATGTCACCGGTCGTGCGGTGGAGCACCATCATGCGGCAGTCGTCACGTCCGAAGGTGGGGTGCTGCGCGATTTTCTCCTCCGGCAGTTTGTACTTGTACTGGGAGAGTTTATTTGCGGGAGGGTCAAGGTTGAAATGTTCCATACTATCTGTTTTCTGTTTCTGTTTCTATCGTTTGTTGTTCCAGCCAGTCGGCAAAGGATTCCGTCGTGAAGCAGTCCTCCACGCGGATGTCGCCCACACGGGTGCGACGCAGGGAGAGCAGGTGGGCCCCACTGCCGAGGGCTTCGCCAATGTCGCGGGCCAGGGAGCGTATGTAGGTGCCTTTTCCGCACACCACGCGAATGCGCATGTAGTCGGGGAGGCGCAGTTCCTGAAGTTCTATCTCCTCCACGTGGACGGGCTTTGCGGGAAGCTCCACGTCGCGTCCCTTGCGTGCCAGCTCGTAGGCGCGCTTGCCGTCTGCATGGCAGGCACTGAAGATGGGCGGCACCTGCATGATGTCGCCCTGGAGGCGGTGCAGGGCTTCATGCACCATGTCCTCCGTGATGTGCTCCGTGGGATATTCCTTGTCCACGGGATGCTCCAGGTCGTAGCTTGCCGTGGTCTGCCCAAGGCGCAGTTCTGCCACGTACTCCTTCGTGTGTGTCTGTAGCTGCTCAATCTGCTTCGTGGCCTTTCCCGTGCAGATGACGAGCACGCCTGTAGCCAGGGGGTCAAGTGTGCCGGCATGTCCCACTTTAAGGCGTCGTCCCACCTTCTGCGTCAGCAGCCACCGCACCTTCGCCACTTGCTGGAAGGACGTCGTGCGGTAGGGCTTGTCAAAAGCCAGTATCTGACCTTGGAGGAAATTCATGCTCAGTCAACCATTTCGAGGGTGAAGTCCGTGACGCCCATGGCGTGAAGTCCGATGATGGCCAGAATGAGGGAACCCACGACGATGCGGTACCAGCCGAAGGCGCGGAAGCCGTATCTTGACACGAAGCCGATGAAGAATTTTATCGCTGCTATGGCAACGATGAAGGCCACGATACTGCCGAAGATGAGCAGCCCGAGGTTGTCGCCCTGCATCAGGATGTTGCCGCCGCCGCTTTTTATGAGCTTATAGACGGAGAGTACGGTGGCGCCTGCCATCGTCGGCACGGCGAGGAAGAAGGAGAACTCCGCGGCGACCTTGCGAGAAAGCTTTTGCGCCATTCCGCCCACGATGGTGGCCATGGAGCGCGAAACGCCGGGTATCATGGAGATGCACTGGAAGCAGCCTATCCAGAAGGCACTGCGCATCGTGGGCTCCTCCTTCTGACCGTTGCCCCAGATGCGGTCGCAGAACAGCATGAACACGCCGCCCACAATCAGCATGACGGCTACGAGCCATACGCGTCCGAGGTTTTCCTCAATGAAGTCGTTGAAGGCGAGACCCAGGATGACGGCGGGTAGCACGCCCACGATGAGCTTCAGGTAGAAGCGCCAGATAGCCTGCCACCACGTGTAGCCCTTGCTCTGCATGGCTTCGGGGTAGAAGAACCTGCGCCAGTAGAGACACACGACAGAGAGGATGGCACCAAACTGTATGATGACGGTGAAGGCCTTCACGAACTCCGTACTCTTCATGCCCAGCAGGCCTTCCGTTATGATCATGTGTCCCGTGGAGGACACGGGGAGAAATTCCGTCAGGCCTTCAACGATGCTGATGATGAGGGCTTGCAGCCAAGTCATTTCTTCCATCGCGGCCTACTTTTTCTCCTCGGTTTCAGCTTCCGCCTTCGGACGCCACAGGATAGCGACCACCATGAAGAGGTAGCCGAAGAGGCATACGAGGGGAGCCAGCTTGATGCGTTGCCAGCTGAAGATGTCCGGATTGAACGCCGTCGTGTCAGAGGCGCTGCCCGACATGAGAACCATGCCGAGCAACACGATGGCAACGCCCACGCCCAGCAGGATGAAGTTGATGCGCCCGAAGGCGAATGCTTTCTTTTTGTCCTTCATTGATGGTTGTTTTTGTCTTTGTCTTTGTTTATTTCATCATCATCTGTGCCTCCGACATGCGCAGGAAGCGCGTCACGGAGACGTAGGCGCAGAGTAGCGTCAGCGAGAGACCGCACACCACGACGGTGCCCAGCGTCAGCGTCACCACCTGCGGCGTCACCAGCGTGCTGATGTATGCGTGCAAGCCCCAGAGCCAGTAGATGCCTGCCATCAGCAGGGCGCAGGCGATGCCGGCTGCCACGATGCCCATCAGCAGGGCGCGCCACATGTAGGGGCGGCGGATGAAGCTCCATTTGGCTCCCACGAGTTTCATGGAGTGGATGGTCTGGCGCCGGGCATAGACGCTCATGCGCATGGTGTTGTTGATGAGGGAGATGGAGATGAGTGTCAGCAGGATGGCAAGCCCCAGCAGGACGAGGCTTATCAGCGGCAGGGCCTCGTTCACGGTGTCCATCATGTCGCGCGGGTAGATGACGTCCAGCACGTAGGCGCGCTCCCGCAGGAGCGGCTCGAAGCGGGTAATGCTGTCAGGATGCGTGTAGTCGGCGTTCAGGTAAACCTCAAATTCAGCGGGCACGGGGCTGTAGCCCTCAAACTCCACCACGCTGTCCGCCAGAGCCTCTTCCATCAGGCGCGTGCCCTCCTCTTTTGAGAGGTAGTTGACGCTGCGGGCGTAGGGCTGCGCGCTCAGGTAGTGCTGGAGGCTTGTGCGCTCCGCATCGGAGATGCTGTCGTGCAGGAGAACCTCCACGATGAAGTTCTCACGCACGGCATTGGAGAAGTTCCTCGCCACCAAGGTGAAAAACACCACCACGCCCAGCAGCAGCAACACCATCGTTGTGCTGATGCAGGAAGTCACCGTGTTGAAGCGGCCTCCCACGCGAGTCTTATGCTTGCTCATAGGGGAAGAGAGTTTCTACTTGTTTATATTTAGCGCGCAAAAATAGGCATATTCTCGGCAAAAGCCAAAATTTTCAGCGATTTTACGATTGGGCGGCACGGGCTGAGGCTTCCGGGACGGAAACTTCTGGAATCTTCAGGAAGGAAAAAAGAACGGTGGCGAGCACGTCTTTCGACGCGCCCGCCACCGTGCAGATTCTGCATGAGAATGGAATGGGCCTATGCGTTAATCACCCATAGAACACGACATGGTTTTCCTTCGCGAAGCGCCCTTCAAGGCTGAGGAGTCCCATTTCGTAGAGGTCGAAGCTGAGGCGTACGCGTTCGTCGCGGCACAGCTCTCGCCAGGCCCGCACATCGGCCGACGTGCGGTGGATGCCGAGGCAGACGATGAGCGCCCCCTCGTTTCCTGCAGCGAGACAGGTGCTCACGGCTTTCGCCCAGTCCTCCCCTCCGGCCACAAGCATGTCCAGCCCCTGCAGTTCGTCCCTTTGGCGTAAGGCCGCGGCGTCCCTCACCGTTTCCCACGCGCAACGCTGGCATCCCGCCTCCAGGTAGCCGCGCGTCACATCGAGGCCTTCGCCCACGATGAGTCCCCGCCTTGGCTGCCGGAAGTTCGCCAGGCGCAGCATCAGGCGGTCGTCCTTTTCGCGCAGCGTCGCCCCCTCGCGCTTCTCACGAAGCCTCCTGTAGGCATAGAACGGGGCACGCTCATACACGACGCCCGTCACGAGGCCGAAGGCGTAGGGCGAATGTATGCCGTAGCCACGCCTGTGGGGCAGGCGCAGCAGCAGGTTCCAGTATTTGCGCAGGGCGTAGGGTAGGGGCATGGCGGAGGTGCATTATGGTGTTCCTGCGCAAAGTTACACTTTTTTTCGCAGAAACGCGCATCCGTGCCCCAAATACTACGCGTGTCCCTCCAGAGGGAGTCCCTTTACCTCATCTTCCATATCGTGTTCCGTCCGATGCCCGTCGCCCTCTCCAGCTGTCGCAGCGAGGCCCCCTTCTCGCGAAGCTCCAGCAGCACCGTTCGCTGCCTGCCGTACGGAAGGTTCATGAACACCGTCCAGCCGCCGTCGCCCACCAGGGCCTTCAGCCCCTCCTGCACCTGCCTGTCCGACATCCTGACGGTGGTCTTCCTGGGAGCCAGGCACCCGGCGTCCCCCTCCACGGGCCTCCGCAGCAACGCCTCCAC
>JAFUXE010000062.1 GCA_017477205.1 Alloprevotella sp. | reverse complement strand
GGCTACCCCGTAGCCACCTTCCAGGACACCATCCAGCTGCGCACGGCCACGCTGCCCACGCTGGAGCACACGGGACAGCAGCTGGAAGTCACCAGCTACGGCACCGTGCGCCATGAGGTCACGAACGACCGCGTGCAGGCCGTCTTCACCCGCAACGGCCTCTACAGCTACAAGGTGGACGGCGTAGAACTCGTACGCACCGGGCAGCCGGCAGAATACTACGACTACCGCTACATCGAGAACGAGGAACCCTACGGAAACGCCGAGTCCTACAATACCGGCAACGGCGTGGGCGACAAGACGCTGGACGTGGGCTTCTCCGAGGACGGGAAGAACTTCGTCTGCACCATCGAGGCCGAGGGCACCAAGGCCGCCTACAAGCTGGTATATACGCTCTTCCCCGACGGTGTCGTCGAGCTGGACGCCTCCTTCATGCCGCAGCAGAGCGGACTGCGCCGCCTCGGCCTGATGTTCCGCTTCCCGAGGGGCTGGGAGAACGTGCAGTACTACGCCCGAGGGCCGCTCTGCAACTACATTGACCGCAAGGACGGTGCCTATCTCGGCATCTACAACACCACCGTCACGGACCTCTACGAGCCCTTCGCCCGCCCGCAGAGCACGGGCAACCACCAGGACCTGCGCTGGCTCGTCCTCTCGAACGACACGGGCAACGGCCTCAAGGTGGAGACCGAGGGGCAGGTGGCCTTCTCCATGCTCCACTATGACGACGTGGCGCTGAAGAACGCCAAGCACAACTACAACCTCAGCAACTCAGGCGAGGTGTTCGCCCACTTCGACTACCTGCAGAAAGGCGTCGGCAACGGCTCCTGCGGCCCCGGCACGCTGTCGCAGTACATGGTGCCCTCCTACGGGACCCACAGCTACAAGCTCCGCTTCACGCCCGTCACCGTCGAGCCTAACGGCATCCACGAGATTGAACAATCCGGCAACTCGTCACCCGTCACCCGTCACGCGTCACTCATCTACGACCTCCAGGGCCGCCGCATCAAGGACATGCAGAAAGGCGTGTACATCATGGGCGGAAAAAAGATATTAAACCACTAAACAATAATCACCATGGAACAAAAAGACCTGCAACAAATCGTTGCGCAGTTTGACATCCAAGGGACTGTCAAAGAAGTGAAGCCGCTCGGAAACGGCCTCATCAACACGACCTACAAGGTAACCACCGCCGAGCAGGACGCCCCGGACTACGTCCTCCAGCACATCAACAACGCCATCTTCCCCGACGTCGATATGCTCATGGGCAACATCGTGGCCGTCACGGACCACATCCGCAAGAAGCTCGCCGGCGAGAAGGACATCGAGCGCCGCTGCCTGCGCTTCATCCCCGCCAAGGACGGCAAGTACTACCACTTCGACGGCGAGAAATACTGGCGCGTGATGGTGTTCATCCCGGACACGATGTCCATGACGGAGGTGACGCCTGAGACGAGCTACATCGTGGGCGAGACGTTCGGACAGTTCCAGAGCTGGCTGGCCGACATCCCCGTGGAGCTCGGCGAAACCATCAAGGACTTCCACAACATGGAGTTCCGCCTCTGGCAGCTCCGCGAGGCCGTGAAGGCCAACAAGAGCGGCCGCCTCAGCGAAGTGCAGGACCTCGTGGACGCCATCGAGGCCCGTGCCGAGGAGATGACGAAGGGCGAGCGCCTCTATCGCGAGGGCCTGCTGCCCAAGCGCATCTGCCACTGCGACACGAAGGTTGACAACATCCTCTTCGAGAAGAACGGCGACGTGCTCTGCGTCATCGACCTCGACACCGTGATGCCCAATTTCGTCTTCTCCGACTTCGGCGACTACCTCCGCTCCGCCGCCAACACGGGCAAGGAGGACGACCCCAACCTGGAGAACGTCACCTTCAACATGGAAATCTTCAAGAGCTTCGCCAAGGGCTACCTGAAGGGAGCCGCCTCCTTCCTCACGCCCGTGGAGATTGAGAACCTCCCCTACGCCGCCAAGCTCTTCCCCTACATGCAGACGGTGCGCTTCCTGGCCGACTACATCGACGGCGACCTCTACTACAAGACGCAGTATCCCGAGCACAACCTCGTGCGCAGCCGCGCCCAGTGGAAGCTCTTCTGCGAGGCCGATCGCCATGAGCAGGAGATGAAGGAGTTCATCGCCAGCAACCGATAAACCCAAAAACCTAAAAACCAAAGCTCCGCTCCCAGCCCAGGCTGGGAGGGAGCTCTTAACCCAAAAACCTAAAAACCCAAAAACCTAAAAAACCTAAAAACCAAAGCTCCACCCCAAGCCCCTCCCTCGGAGGGGGGAGGCTGGGAGGGGGCTCTTAACCTAAAAACCAACAAACCTAAAAACCAACAACCCAATGAAAAAGTTCATTTCCTTCGCGGCCTACGCACTGATGCTGGCCGCAAGCGCCTTCACCCTCACCGCCTGCGGCGGCGACGATGACGACGACGACGGCTACTTGTACCAATTTGGCAAAGTCAAGTCTAACGCGACAAGCAGCGATTTGATTCCATATAGAGGACAGGTCATAGCTTGGAAGTTCGGAGCTTACAGCATCATCCCTAACACAAGCAATCCCACGGAGGGAACGTTTAACCTTAATTCTCATCCTTATCCCTACAAATTTCTTAACGCTGAGTCGTTCTCTGTTAATGACGTTCTATCTACCCGTCTTGAGAAGCCTGTCACGTACACCGTGATTGAGCTGTAGTAGTCCGCAGAAGTCTGTCCCTTAATCTTCGGGAGTTGCGAAAATCCTGCGTAGAAACGGCCTGAAAGGCCTACAAGCACATGTACCCAGGGCAACGCCCTGGGTACATGTGCAACAAGGAACTCGCCCTGAAAGGGCAAAAGCCATAGCGTGAAGTTGCTTTTGCCCTTTCAGGGCGTTGATTCGGGCATCCCAACATACCCCAGGGCGTTGCCCTGAGCTGGATGGTCGCTGGCCTTTCAGGCCGCTATAGCCTGTCCCTTAATTTTTAGGAGTGTCCGCCAGAAGCTGTACAACTTCTGGCGGACACCTGTATTTGTTGTTCCCCAAAAAACCGGCCTGAAGCTTTTACGAGGTAAAAGGTGATAGCTTTTACGAGGCAAAAGGTTGATGCTTTTACGAGGCAAAAGGTTGCCGGCCGTTTTAGGGCTGTTTTTCAGCCTATTCCACGATGAGCCCGAATTCGGCACCGCTGGCATAGGCGGCTCCGCTCTGTTCGTTGAGGGCGTAGAAGCGGATGTAGCGTGCGCTGACGGGCTTTGAGAAGAGTACCCGCTGCGGACGTCCGTCGTTTTGGAACGTGCCGCTGTGTATCTTCGTCCACTCCCGGTTGTCCTGCGAGACGTATATCTCGTAGTCCTTCACATAGCCGTTGGAACCGTCCGTGCGCGGCGTGTAGATGAAGCCCTTTATCTGCTGCTGCTGTGCGGCGTCGAAGTCCACCCAGTGGGGGTACTTGGCGAGCGTCACGCCGTACTGCGTGTGCCAGATGGTGCGCGGGTTGCCGTCCACGAGGTGCTTGCCCTCGCCCTCGCCGGGCTCGAAGCTGCTGGTGTAGATGACTTCGAGGGGCACGGTCTTCAGAATCTTCTCAAATTCGTAGGTAAACTCGAAGAGCTGGTCGGCAGCGGGGTATTCGTCCTCCCCGGCCTGTATCCACGTCTTCAGCGTGCCGCCCTGGCGGAAGGGTATGGGGGCCGTGTAGGCCTGCGGCGTGCCGTCGTTGACAGAGTACATGATGGTTCCCTTCACGGCGGTCGTCAGCGTCACGTTGCCGATGCGGTCCTGCGTGGCGAGGATGGGGTGGGCGGCACCCTGACGGGACGGCGCAAGGCTGCGTCCGCCCTCGGGCGTCATGGCGCGCTCGTAGTCGCGCTCGGTGGCGGCACCCTTGACGGGCGTGATGAGGATGCCGAGCAGGTAGCCGTCGGCCTTCACGCGGTCCTTCTGGAAGGGGCCTCCCTGTCCGCAGCTGTTGCCGCCGAGGCCCGTCACCTTGGCGTCAAAGTGCAGGACGGTGCCGCTGCTGGCAGGCAGCTGGTAGGGGTGGGCGGCGCCCATGAGTTCCTGCTGCGTATAGGGGAGCGCGGAGCTGCTCATGACGGTGACGCCGTCGGCAGCGGAGGCGCTGTTCACGGTGGGCTGGAAGAGCAGGCCGTTGCCGCGCATGTCCGTCAGCTGGCACCAGCGCACTTCCTCGCGATTGCCCATGGCCTGCGGCTTCGGAAGCGGGAGATCCTGCGTGATGCGGCGGTAGTGGGTCTCCACGAACTGCCCCGTGCGGCGGTCGTTGTAGTTGTTTTCGGGACCGCGACCATAATAGACGTAACGGTTGTAGTCCTTGGGCATCTTCATGGAGTAGCCGATGCGCGGCAGGTCGAGGGAGGGATTGTTGGAAGTGATGGCGGACTGCAGTTCGACGGCTCCGTCGGGGTAGATGGTATAGACGAGGTGGGAGGTGAACTTGAAGTCGCACGCGTGGTTCTTGTCCTCGACGACGGTATAGACGTCCCCGGGGTTGCGGTCGCGGTTGCTATAGACGAGGCGTGCGGGGTGCGCGGCCTGGCTCTTGACGGTGAAGCGCACGAAGGTGCGGCCGTCGGCAAGGCCCGTGCTCTCGTAGTCCGTGACCCGGTGCTGCAGGCGGTCCAGGCCGTTCTGCACCCAGGCGTTGCAGGCCCAGTTGTCGTTGTCCGTGGGGGCGCGGAAGGCATCGAGGTGCAGGCCGCCGTCCTCGGCAACGTAGAATTCCTCGCCGCGCTGCATGCTGACGAGCTCGCCCGTCTGCTGGTCGAAGGCCACCTCGTAGTCCTTGCCCGTGAAGATGAGCTGTCCGTCGGCCGTTGAGAGTTTTGCGAGCTCGCCCTTCTCCGGGGCCTTGGCGGGCAGGGCCTTGGGAGCTTGCAGGAGGAGCTGTTCCTCCATCTGCACGTAGCCCTCGGGGGCCCACGCCGTGGCGTCCTTCTGGCAGAACTGCACTTCGACGAAGTATTCTGCCGTGGGGTCGAGGCTGGCGGGGTCAATGTCCAGGCGGAACTGGCGGCGCTCACGCGGACCCACCTTCTCGGCACCTTCCACGCGCAGCAGCTCCTGCATGAGCATCATGCGGCCGCCGGAGGACACGCCGAGCATGGGGCGGAAGAACTTGCCCCGGGTGTAGCCGCCGAGGTCTTCGTCAATGTCCATGCAGGCACGGCCGCCCTTGACGACCTCGCCGTTCTTCCAGAGGTTCCAGTAGATGTCGTAGGCGGAAAGGTCGGTGAAGTAGTTCTTGTTGAATATCTCGATGGTTGCCGTGGCGGCGTCGGCCATCGTGACGCCCACGTTCTGATACACCTTCTTCACTTCGTAGTACTGCGGCTTCGCGGAGTGGTCGGGGCGCATGATGCCGTTCATGCAGAACATGCCGTCGTTGGGCTTGTCGCGGAAGTCGCCGCCGTAGCCATTGTAGCCCTTTTTCGTGGCGGGATCGTAGGCGAGGATAGCCTGGTCCACCCAGTCCCAGATGGCACCGCCCATGCAGTAGTTGGAGCTTTCGATGGCATCCCAGTAATCCACAAGGTTGCCCAGCGCGTTGCCCATGGAGTGGGCGTACTCGGAGATGTGCATGGGGTACTTTATTTTCACGTTCCCCTGGCAGGCCTGGCGCACCCAGTCAACGGCGGGATACTGGTTTGAATAGAAGTCCACGATTTCCGTCGTCTCGTCGCGCTCGTACTGCACGGGCCTGGAGGTGTCGAAAGCCTTGATGGCGTCGTAGGCATACTGGAAGTTCTTGCCCGGGCCGGCCTCGTTGCCGAGGCTCCAGATGAGGATGCTGGGATGGTTCACGTGGGCATGTACCATTTCCATGTTGCGGGCAACGTGCATGTTGCGGAATTCCTTGACGTGGCTGAGGCTCTCGGCCCAGTAGTAGTACTCGTGGCTCTCGATGTTGGCTTCGTCCTCCAGCATGATGCCGTACTTGTCGCAGAGGTAGTACCAGTAGGGGTCGTTGGGATAGTGGCTGTTGCGGACGTGGTTGATGTTTCCGCGCTTCATCAGCATCACCTCGCGCTCCATCTGGTAGTGGTCAATGGCGTGTCCCTTGCTACGGTTCGTCTCGTGGCGGTTGACGCCCTTCATTTTGATGGGCTTGCCGTTGAGGAGGTAGTAGCGTCCGGCCTTGCCGAACTCGTCGTCCTTGGCGGCGACGTTGCGCAGCTCTGCCTGGCGGAAGCCGGTATAAGTGGAGAAGGTTTCAAGGACGTTGCCCTTCTTGTCCTTCAGCTGGCCCACGAGGACGTAGCGCTGCGGACGCTCGGCGCTCCAGGGCTTCACGGCGTCGCCCGCGTGGAGCTCGGCTTTCAGGACGAGCGTACCGCTGGCATCCACACGTGCCTCGCTGCCTTTCACGGCAAGCTCCGTGGGCGTGGTCTTGTCACCGTAGAGGGCCACCTCGTAGAGCGCGTAATCCACGCTGACGGCGGCGGTCTTCTTCGTGAGATTCTGCACCGTTGCCGTGATGTTCAGCAGGGCGTGCGTGCAAGCCTCGTCCTCGTAGGAGGGGATGGCCACGACGTCGCTCACCTGCACCTTGGGCTTCGCCGTGAGATACACCTGGCGGAAGATGCCCGGCAGGCGGAACATGTCCTGGCTCTCCAGGAAGCTGCCGTCGGAGTTGCGATATACCTCCACGGCCACGACGTTGTCACCTTTCTTGTTCAGGAAGGCCGTGATGTCGAACTCGGCAAGGTTGCGGGAGTTCTTGGCGAAGCCTACATACTTGCCGTTCACCCAGAGGTAGAAGAAGCTGTCCACGCCGTCGAAGTTGATGTACACCTCGCGACCATCCCATTCCTTGGGCACGCTGAACGTGCGGCGGTAGGAGCCCACCTCGTTGGGAAACTCGCTGACGAGCCAGTCCTTCGGAGCAGGGCGCATGACACCGCCGCGCCAGTCGTCCTTCCTTGGCCATGTGTGCTGGAAGATGACGCGCTGGTTCGAGTAGATGGGGCGGCCGTACTTCCACGTGCCGTCGCTCTGGCGCCCGGCCGTGTTCCAGCACATCGGGAGCCATTCCTCCGCCCACGAGGAGTCGTCGAAGTCCGTGCGGAAGAAGTCCTGCGGGCGCTCCGAGGGCTGCTTCACCCAGTGGAAGCGCCAGCGCTTGTCCGTCAGGCTCTTTACGTACGCGGAGTGCTCGGGCAGCACGCGCTGCGCCGTCTCTGCGTCGGCAAAGTTGAAGAAGTAGGCGTGGGGCTGCAGCTTGTTGTAGCCGAGGGAATCGGGGCTTTGCCACTCCCAGCCCGTCGGGGCGGCGTCGTTACCATAGAAATAACCGGCCAGCGGCTGCGCATTCATGACTGCGGACATCAGAAGTCCTGACATAAGAAGAAAGGTTTTCGTTTTCATGATGAATTCTTTTGCGTTGCAAAAATAAGGAAAAATACGTAGCCGCAGCTCCTTTCAGGATAAAAAATATCTTTGCAACCGAGTTGCAGCCCGCCCGCCGTACTTTTGCAGCACATAAACACACACATCATGTCACATCATCATTCATGTTCTTGCGGAAACTCCTGCGGCTGTAGCTGCCATCATCACGAACACCATCACGACGAACACGGTTCCCTGCGCAGAGGGCTGCTGCAAGTCTGCGCGGCCGCCCTGCTGCTGGCAGCCGCCTATGCCGTCCAGCGCACCCTGCAACTGCCCACGTGGCAGCTGCTGCTCGTATATCTCGTCCCCTACCTCATCGCCGGCGGCGGCACCCTCCGCGAAGCCGCAGAGGGCATCCTTCACGGCGACGTCTTCAACGAGCATTTCCTCATGACCGTCGCCACGGTCGGAGCCCTCGCCATCGGCTTCCTGCCCGGTGCCGAGACGGAATTTCCCGAAGCCGTCTTCGTCATGCTCTTCTTCCAGGTGGGCGAGATGCTGGAGGGCTATGCCGAGGGACGCAGTCGCCGCAGCATCTCCTGCCTCATGGAGATACGCCCCGACGTGGCGCACGTTGAGAGCTCAGGGACGGAAACCGACGCCGCACCTTCGGAGGTGGCCGTCGGCAGCATCGTCGTCGTGCGCCCCGGGGAGCGCATTCCCCTTGACGGCATCGTCGTCCAGGGACGTTCCTCGCTCGACACCGTAGCCCTGACGGGCGAAAGCCTGCCCCGCGACGTCGAGGAGGGCGAGAGCGTGGCGTCGGGATGCGTGAACCTGAACGGCGTGCTGCGCATACGCACGACGAAGGGGTACGGAGAGAGCACGGCCACGAAAATCATCGAACTCGTCGAGAACGCCGCAGAGCGGAAGTCGCGCAGCGAAGCCTTCATCACGCGCTTTGCCCGTATCTATACGCCCATCGTCGTGGGCGCCGCCCTGCTGCTCGCCTTCCTGTCGCCCTTCTTCGCTACTTCCTATGCCGAGGCACTGCCCACGTGGATATACCGCGCCCTGATGTTCCTCATCGTCTCCTGCCCCTGCGCCCTCGTCATCAGCGTTCCCCTGACGTTCTTCGGCGGCATCGGTGCAGCCTCGCGGCGCGGCATCCTCATAAAGGGCTCCGCCTATATCGACCTGCTTGCACGCCTCAACACCATCGTCTTTGACAAGACTGGCACGCTCACCCGCGGACGCTTCTCCGTGACGGCGGTACATCCCAAGGACATCGACGCTGAAGGCCTGCTGCATCTGGCAGCCCACGTAGAGCACTTCTCCACGCACCCCATCGGTGCCGCCCTGCGCGAGGCCTTCCCCGAGGAGGCCACCGACGGTTGCAGCATCACCGACGTGGAGGAGATTGCGGGCCAGGGCGTTCGTGCGCGTGTGGGGGATAAAGTGGTGTGCGTGGGAAATGCCAAGATGATGGAGGCCATCGGTGCCGAGTGGCGCGACTGCTCGCACGTCGGCACCATCGTCCACGTAGCCATCGACGGCACCTACGCCGGGCACATCGTCTGCGGCGACACGCCGCGCGAGGGCAGCGAGGGAGCCGTGGCAGCACTCCGCGCCGAGGGCATCCGCCGCATCGTCATGCTCACGGGCGACCGCCGCGAAGTGGCCGATGAGGTGGCCGGGCGCCTCGGCATCACGGAATACTTCTCCCAACTGCTGCCCGCCGACAAGGTGCAGCACGTGGAGCAGCTCATGCGGGACGGCGAGGCCGGGCACCTGGCCTTCGTCGGCGACGGCATCAACGATGCTCCCGTACTGGCCCGTGCCGACGTGGGCATCGCCATGGGAGGACTGGGCAGCGATGCCGCCATCGAGGCCGCCGACGTTGTCCTCATGGACGACAACCCCATGAAGCTCCCCGCCGCCGTCAGCATCAGCCGCCGCACGCTGCGCATAGCGCGGCAGAACATCGTCCTGGCCATCGGTGTGAAGCTCGCCGTACTCCTGCTTGCCGCCTTCGGCGTTGCCGCCATGTGGATGGCCGTGTTCGCCGACGTCGGAGTGATGCTCCTCTGTATCATAAATGCCCTGCGTTTGCAGGGCATTCGTTTTTTAAAGCATGAAGACTGAAACGTTCACACCGCTTTATACGCAGGTGTAACCGCCATCCACGGGAAGTGCAACGCCCGTGACGTAGCTGGAGGCGGGAGAGGCGAGGAAAATCGTGGCGGAGTCCAGTTCGCCTTCCTTGCCATAGCGCTCCTGCGGGATGGCTCCCTTGGCATACTCGGAGAACCAGTCCGTCTCCAGCGTGGCTTTCGTCAGCGGTGTCCAGAAATAGCCCGGGCAGATGGTGTTCACCGTGATGCCGTACTTACCCCACTCGGCAGCGAGGCCGCGGGAAAGGTTCACGACGCCGCCCTTCGCTGCGTGGTAGGGCGAGCAGGGGGCAATCTTGTTGCCTACGAGGCCGTACATGGAGGCGATGTTGATGATGCGCCCGTAGCCGGCGGGAATCATGGCGTGCTTGGCCACGGCACGCGCCATCTTGAACGTGCCGAAAAGGTCTATCTGCATTTCGTTGTCGAACTGCTCGTCCGTGATGTCCTCGGCGGGAGCCACGGCACCCGTGCCGGCATTGTTGATGAGGATGTCGATGCGGCCGAAGCGCTCCATCGTAGTGCGGACGACTTCTTCCACCATCTCCGTCTTCGTGATGTCGCAGCGGATGGGGAGCACCTCCACGCCAAAGTCGCGGCGCAGCTCCTCGGCCACCTCTTCCAGTTTCTCCATGCGGCGGGCAATGGGGACGATGTTGCAGCCCTGGTTTGCCAGTGCACGGGCCATCTGTACGCCAAGGCCACCGGAGCAACCTGTCACGATGGCCACCTGGCCTTTCAAGTCAAAATAGTTCTTTGCCATGTTTTCTTTTTTTTGCTTATAAACACCCTCCCAGCCTTCTGGGAGCGGTGATTTGGTTTTTAGGTTGGTTGGTTTTTAGGTTATTGTTTAACGTATAACGTTTATTAGTTAACGGCTATGGGCTATTGTTTATTGTCTAACGAGGCGACGTATTTCTGCACGGTCTGTTTTCCCTGTTTCCGTCATGGGCAGTGTGCCGACGCACACAAAGCGTCGCGGCACCTCAAACCGCGAAAGCCTCTGGCGGCAGAAAGCCTCCGCCTGCCCGGCAGTCATCGCCCGGGTCTCGCCTCCCGCGCCTTGTCCCCCGGCATATACCATCACGAGCATTTCGCCCAACCGTTCGTCGGGAGCCGACGTGAGCGCAAAGGGAAGGGGGAAGTCGCTGAGGCGTTCCTCCAGGCTCTCTATCTGCAGTTTCACGCCTCCCGACACCACCGTGTTGTCGCGGCGGCCAAGGATGCGGAAGCGTCCGTCCTCGCGGAACTCTGCCAAGTCGTTCGTCCGCAGCCACCCTTCGCCTGCCACTGCCGCCCGCAGCTTCAGGCAACCGTCTTCCGTGAGTGCCACCTCCACTCCCTCCAGCGGCGTGTAGTATGCGGAAGCCCCGTCGCCGTTCAGGCGGCGCAGGGCGACGTGGGAGAGCGTCTCCGTCATGCCGTAGGTGCTCCACACCCTGCCGGGCAGGTTGCGCAGTTCCTTCTCCAGTTCCGGGGAGATGGCTCCGCCGCCGATGATGAGCTCGCGGATGCCCCGCAGCAGGCGGCGTTCGCGACGTGTGCCGTGCAGGGTCTCATATACCTGCATCGGCGTCATGGCGGCAAAGTCGGGGGCACGCCGCAGGTCCCGCAGGGGATGCGACGAGGGTTTCACCGCAACAAGCCTCATGTCCCACAGCATGGCGCGCACACACTGCATCTGTCCCGCCACGTATGCCAGGGGAAGGCATAGCAGGGCCGTGTCCTCCCCCTTGCGCAGCCCCAGCGTGCGGCATGTCGTTTCCGCGCTGAGCCGCATGCGTGCTTTCTCCACCACGATGCGCTTCGGGCGTCCCGTGCTGCCGGATGTTTGCAGGCTCCACGTCGGCGTTTCGTCGCTCCAGGCTTCCCGGAAGCGCCGCGCCTCCTCGCGGAAGGAGGCATCTTCCGCCGTCCCGCGCCACAGGCATTCGCCCTCGATGCGCAGGCCCGCAGCCTCCACGTTGCGCTCGAACAGCATACCCGTACCCAGGCCCTGTGCGCGGCGATGCGCCTCCGGCAGCGTGGAAGTCCACGCGGCAATGGCGTTGAGGCCGACGTTGCTCTCCAGCGCGCTGGTCACCCAATAATCTATATCGCGCGCGCGCGCCTCGCGTACCCATTCCCCGCAGCCCACCAAGCCGCC
>JAFUXE010000061.1 GCA_017477205.1 Alloprevotella sp. | reverse complement strand
GTACGCCCTCCTTCGAAATCCTTCCATGTGTTCATAAACACGCGCTTGTCGCTGTCCATGTTCAGCCAGTTGCCGAAACTGTCCTCGAGGTAGTAGGGATAGTTCTCGTAGCCCGCAAAAGCCCCATGTCAGCCCTGTTACGGCCTAAGTCGCTACGGCGGCGAGCACGGCAGATTACTTTTTGCTATATGGTGAAAATTCCGCTTTTCCCCGACTCCGCGCCCTGAAAAAGCTTGGAAACAGGGTGAAAATCCAATTTGACACGATTTGACAAACAAATGACAAGAGCGCTATGTTTGCCCGCTCGCAATATTTTTAGACCTTTGCGGCGACAAATCGTATTGAAGGCAAAGCTGGATGAAACGGAAGAATATACCACCAAGTAGGATAGGTCTGACAGCCCAACAGCCGGTTTACGATGCCATTGGCAAGCAAACTAAAAAATTATAAATATAATTCCATACCTATGAGGAACCAATGTCTTATGTGCATGGCAGGTGTATTCCTGTCTCTTTTGATGCTACCATCTGTGGCGGGCGCCCAGAAACTGGAAAGCGGCTCGGACTTCTACACGGGCTACCTGACGACGACGAACTTCGACAAGGCCAACACCATCAAGTCCATCGATGGGGTGCTGTACATGATTTACGAGGATGTCCCCATTGCCCTGGTGAGGTACCCCGCCATGAACACGCGCACGGAATATGAGATTCCCTCCACCGTCCGGCGCATCTGCAACAACGCCTTTCAGGGTACGAAGTTCCTAAAGACGCTGAAGCTCCATAACCAGGTCACCGAAGGCAGCTACGTCAGTCTTGCCATCGGCGAGGGTGCCTTCAACGACAGCTCCATCGAGAACTTTGTCGTGGTGGAGAACGACCAGAGCAGCCTGAGTCAGGTGAAAGAGGAGAAGCCGACGGAGCGGAGAGCCGTGGCCCGATATGACCTTAGTGGCCGCCGGACAAGTGAAAACGCCGGTGGCGTGCAGATAGTCCGCTATAACGACCAGACATCAGAAAAGGTCGTAAAGAAGAAATAAGAAGCAAATCACTTTATTTTATTATAGTTACACACACATGAAACATTTCCTACACAAACTGTTCCTCGCCGTCCTGCTGGCGACGGGAAGCATCTGCGAGAGTGTCGCCATCACGGCCCCGTTTGAAGTCAACGGTATCTTCTATGAAATCCTCTCGGAAGCCGACATGACCGTACAGGTCTGTGTCCCCAACGCCAAGCCAAGCGACTGGTACACGTATTTCTCGGGGATGCTGAACATCCCGGCAACCATCGCCTACGAGGGAAAGACCTACACCGTGGAAGCCATCAAGCATGAGACGTTCCAAGGGCAAAGGGCTCTGACATCCGTGGTCATCCCCAAGACTGTGAAGACGATCGGCTATCGTGCCTTCAAGGGTGTTACAGGCCTGAAGAGCATCGTCTTTGCCAGCGACGGAGCGCTGACAACCATTGAGCGCGAAGCCTTTGAGTCGAGTTCCATCTCAAGCCTCGCTCTCCCCAGTTCGCTCACTTACATCGGTGAAGACGCTTTCAAGTACTGCGAGTCGCTGAAGAGCATCAGAGGCGGGGAATCCTTGGAGACGCTGGACAATAATGCCTTTCAGGGGTGCATCAGCCTCACGGAGTACACCTGCCCCCCAAAGCTCAAGACCATCGGCGACAATGCCTTCTGGAACTGCAAGTCGCTGCGGACGGTCACGATGAACGACGGCCTCGAGACAATCGGCAACGACGCCTTCCTGGAGTGCTCAGTGCTGGAGAACGTGAACATGGGCAACACCGTGAAGAAGATTGGGTGGGAAGCCTTCCGCTGGTGTCTGAACCTGAGACACATTGAGATTCCGAACTCCGTGGTGGACATGGATTATGGTACTTTTCGTTTCTGCACAGGCTTGGAGAGCATCAAACTGAGCAATTCCCTCACCAAGATTCCGGGCTGGTGTTTTGAGCAGACGGCCATCACGAGCATTGATATTCCCGACGGAGTTAATATCATTATGCCGTATGCCTTTCAGGACTGTGCCTCGCTGACGACCATACATTGGGGCAGGTCTTTAGAGACCATCGGCGACAATGCCTTCCTCGGTACTGCTATTAAGACGTTGGAACTGCCAGAGCCATTGAAGGAAATCGGCGGTGCGGCTTTCGCTAAATGCCAGAGTCTGACTAAGGTAACAATTCCTTTTACAGTCATTAAGATTACCGATGCTGCCTTCTCAGAATGTTCCCAACTTAAAGAAGTGAATTGTCTGGCCGTCACACCGCCTCAAATACCATACACTAATATCCCCTTCACGCTTTGCGACAACCCCGTCAACGTACATATCTATGAAGGACTGAAAGGCGACTACGAATCATCGATTGGATGGTCCGAGGCTATCCAGAAGAATGTTGTAATCCTCATTGACGACCTGCCAGCCCTGAAGGCCACGTCCATCACCATCGACCAGGCTGAGTACTATTGCGCGGTCGGCGCCAGCGGTCAGGCTACAGCTACCATACAGCCCACCAATGTCTATACGCATGAGCTGTCGTGGAGCAGCAGCGACGAAACCGTGCTCTATATCGACGAGTTCACAGGCATGTTCGTCGGACTGGGCGAAGGCACCGTCACCATCACGGCCACTGCTACAGACGGAAGTGGCGTCAGTGCCACAGCCACAGTGCATGTAGGCACCGGCGAGACCGCCGTGAGTCGCGTCGTCACCACCAGAATGCCATCTTCGATCTACAACCTTCAGGGTCAGCAGCTCCTGACGCCCCGGAAAGGCATCAACATCCTCAACGGTAAGAAAGTTGTTATAGCAAACTAAGCAATTGACATGAGTCCTCACACCTATCGCTATCCGCTTGGAAGCAACAAACATCGAGCAGATAATTACCAGTGAATGATGGAGATACTCATTCTCATAGGAATCATCATCGTGGCTGTTGCTGTTTTCGCTGGAGGCGGCGTCCTGGGCTGGATATTGAAAGGTCTCGGTTCTGTCTTTGACTTATTACTAGACGGCTGGAGCACACTTATGAAGGTTATCTTTTGGGGATTCATCATCATCATGTTCTTAATGGCTGTGCTTGCGGGATAGATAGAGAGAGGCTGGACTGTAAAGCTCGGCCTCTTTCATTAGCGGGTGCGCTTGCCTGTGTCTTGCAAAAAGAACGTGTCTTTTCATATCATTTCGCAGAAATATGCAGCCACGTGGGGCTCGTTTGAAAGAAAAACATTACTTTTACACCGCTCTTGACGAAACAACGATTCGCAAAAATGCAGATATGGAAAAAGGATACAGGCCGCTGCTTGATGCGGTAGAACAGGCCTTGGGACGGTCGCTGAGTAGTACTTCAGACTTTGAGTATCTGAGCTATCAGGTCTTTGAAAAGACGCGTGAGCGGCTGAGTACCTCCACGCTGATGCGCCTTTGGGGGCGACGCGCTTCTGTCAGTCCGCGCAAATCTACGCTGGACATCTTGGCACGCTTCCTTGGATACAAAGATTCCGCAGATTTCTTCTCTTCAGAAAAAGAAGATCAAACAGAGAAAGAAGAAAAAGAAGCTCAGTCCGAAAAAGATACGAGTGAAGAGGCAAAAGAGCCCGATGAAACCGCTACTTTTGAACAAAAGAAGCGCGCTGCTGGATGGTGGGTGGCAGGTGTTATTGCCGTGTTGTTGATGGCGGCAGGTGCCGTGTACCTTCTTCTAAATAAAGAACGCGAGCCGCACCGCATTCTGGCGGTCGATGAGATAACGAATACGAAGATGTATCGCATTTCTTCTCGCAAAGGCCTGCGTGGAGAGTTAGGCATTAATAATCATCGGCTTGCCACCACCTACGAGCTGGCGCACGATAAGCGTTGCTTAGAGCCGAGCGAGTTCGCGATCTTGCAGTATGAGGGCGATTATTACCTTTACAGCGTCAGTGACAAGCGGTTTATCAACTTTATCGGAGAATTCGTGGACGCGCCTGTTGCATCGAGCGGCACGCATCTCTTGCTGACGCCCCGCAACAGCTGTTTCGTGTTCTCTTTTGAATGGAGTGGCGTAACCACCACGCTGAACATGAACGAAGGCAACGGTACTGCCTGCACCGATTACGGCATTGCAACAGGCGACTTCGATGATGGTAACCTGCTTGAGCTTTACGAAGTGGGCGACTTCGACCCGACCGAGGCTTTAAAGACCATGAAGCAGATGAGAGCGGAATACGAAAAAGCCGCACAAACGCTTGTGGCGGAACAGACGTACTGCATCTATACGCTGCAAGACGCCCAGGGGCGTGATGGAAAGCGAAAGCATTATCTGGCAGCCAACGGGCGCCTCACGGACACGTTCTCCGACTCATGCCGCTTCGTGCTTCACGGCATCCAGGGCGACACGCTCTACGCCTCGCCCAGCTTCCGCGTCTGCTTCCACGCCGCAGGGCTTGGTATCCCACAGGGTTGCCTGCGCGCGTTCGGCACCATTCGCTATGGCAACGAGCACCGCGACAACTATCGTGGCTATTTGGAGTCCGCGAAATTCAGCAACAACAACTATGCCCACTGTCAGGCATTCTTCCTGGGTTCCAACGGCTGTTATGCCATCCGTTGCACCAATGCTCCTGTTTCTAATCAATTCGCCGGGGCTTTCTGGTGTGTCGTCGATGCCGACGGCGACGGCTCGCCGGATATTGACTATTCCGCTGAGCGGCAATACATCTGGCATGTGGAGCCGTCCGACAGAAATGTCGCCGAAGGAATGTGAAAACCGATACTCTCACTTCATATAATTCTCGTCATGCCATACCGTTCCGCAACGATTTTACGGGTCACCTGCATAACCCCAAAAATCGTGTTCCCACGATTTTTTAGAGAGGCTGGCAGAACTATATATACTAGAAGGTATAGAACTACAATAGGAAAGCTCCAAATCGCGAGGGCTTAAGGAATTAAGATAATAGGAGAAAGATCTGACGAAATCCGAGAAACTTTTGACGAGATGGGAGAAAATGAGACGTTAGCTAACGGTTATTGTTTATTGAATATGGCGTCTCTTCCTGCATCAGGCGGAGCCATTTACGATAGCCGAGGATGGCCATAGTGGTATAGAAGGCGTAAAGGCAGCCGTGGAAGGGGACACCCTTGTAGAAGCACAGGCCGCAGTAGAGGGCGTCGGCAACGAACCAGAGGAGCCATTGCTCGGCATACTTGCGCGAAAGCTGCCAAAGGGCTACAATGGAGATGGCGCCTGCCAGCGCGTCCCACGTGGGCACGCGGCTGTCGGTATAGTGGGAAAGCAGATAGAAGATGACGCCCCACAGCACCATCAAACCCAAAAGAGAAAGGAACAACACCCTACGCGGAACGTGGCGTATGGTGAGTTCCTTTTTTCGTTTCCCCCATGCCGTCCAACCGTAAACGACGAGGGAGAGGGAGAACAGCGCGATGCCGAACTTGGCATACAGCCCGCGGTCGAAGTAGAGCCACAGGTCGATGGCGTACATCGTGAGGCTCACCAGCCAGAGCCAGATGCTGGCTTTGTACTCCAGGTAGAGATACAGCAGGCCGAGGGCGGTGCCAAGGGCATCGAGAGAAAGTAAGAGGCTTCCAGATACCCATTGTATAAAATTAGTCATAAAAGAATCTGTCGTCGCAAACTTGCTTGCTTGGAGTAAAAGGAGGTAAAGGAGTTAAGGGAGTTAAGGACGAATGTCCTGCGCATGGAGATTATTCACCAGCAAAGGTATCGTCTTTAACTTCCTTAACTTCCAAATCATGCGAAACTTGATTAAAAGAATCTGTTATACACATAGCCTTTGCGCCGCATTAATCCCCTCCCCCGAAGGGGGGAGGAGGGAGGGGGCTTCCATTTAGAACGTTATTGAGCAGTGCACAAGGAAGTGGGCGGGAGCCTGCGCAGAGAATACGGCGTAGGAGTTCCAGTCATCGTCCTGATAGGCCATGACGCCGCCCTGTCCGTTGCTCTTGAGGCAGGCGTAGGCAGCACCGTTGGCATCGTACTTCTTGGCGAAGAGGTTGTAGATGGTGATGCCGAGGGAGAGGGAGCGCGCGAAGCGGATGTTGCGGAAGGCGTAGGAGAGGTCGAGGTTGGAGACGCAATAATCATCGAGCATGAGGCTTACGTCCTGGTCGTCCTGCCGGAAGGAGCGGAAACCCGTGTTCGTCATGTACTGGCGGCCGACGTACTGCGTATGGAGGGAGGCGGTGAAGCCCTTGTAGTCGAAGGCGAAGATGTTATTCGCGATGAGGCTGGGGCTATAGCTGATGGGCGTATCGCCAAGGTTATAGGCCTCGCCCGTATCGTCCAGCACGACGGTGTAGTCCTTGATGCGGTTGTGGCTCCACGTCATGTTGTAGTCCCAACGGAACCACTGCAAGGGCTTCCACGCGGCCGTCAGCTCCACGCCGCGACGATAGCTGTCGCCCACGTTGCGTGCCACGAACTCGCCGTTCTGGTCCTGCTCGCCCGTCAGCACAAACTGGTCCTTGTATTTCATGAGGTAGAAGTTCACGCCTGCGGAGAACTTCTCGGAACGGTACTTGTATCCCAGCTCCGTGTCGTCCAGCCTCTCGCTCCTGGGCTTCGAGGCACTCCAGACGGCATCCTCGTAGTCGTTGCGCGTGGGCTCCTTGTGGGCGATGGCGTGGGAGACATAGACGTTGTGGTGGGGCGTGATGTCGTAGTAGAAGCCCGCCTTCGGGTTGAAGAAGCTGAAGTTTTCGTGGTAGTTGAAGCGCACGGGCTGTCCGGGACCGTACCATTCGTCGCAGGGGCCGTACATGTCGAAATCGACGTAGCGATACTGCAAGTCGAGGTAGCCCGTCAGGCCTTTTACAATCTCCCAGTTCGCACGTCCGTAGATGTTCAGGTCCTGCTTGTGCGCCCAGTTGCGGTAGTAGGGCTGCTGCGGCAGGATGTCGCCTTGAAACTGGCGCACCCACATCACCTTTCCATAGTGGCGGCCGTCGTACTTGTTCCATCCTCCTCCGAAGATGACGTCAAGGCCGTCCTTCTTGTAGTTCAGGGAGAGGACAGTCCCGTAGAAGTCCGCACTGCTGTACTTGCGGCGCACGAGGTCGCTGCGACTTCCGAGCGTGCTTTCGAGCGCATATTCGTAGAGTTTACGGTCCGCCTTGTACGTTTCGTAGTATCCCAAACCGCGCGTATAGTGGAGGGCAGCGTTCAGCGTGAGGGCGGGCGAGAAGCGCTCCGTCCAGTGGAACTGGTAGTGCTGCTGGTGGTAGTCGTCAACCTGGTCCTTGTAGAAGCGCGTGTTGCCCTCCGCATCCTTATACTTACCGCTGGGGTTGTAGGTGCGGCCGTGCGCCTGCTGGTCCTCGCGCGTAGCGTAGTCCCAGGAGAGGTAGGAGCGCTCCGTACCGTTGAAGGTGAGGAACTTCACGAGGCGCCGCTCGCTGTAATATCCTGCTTGCAGGAAGTAGCTGTACAGGTTGGCAGAAGCGCGGTCGATATATCCGTCGGTACCGATGTTCGAAAGGCGCCCGTTGACGGCCCAGTGCTTGCCGAGCATACCCGTGGAGAACTGCGCGCTCTCCTTGTGCGTGCCGTAGCTTCCTGCGCTGCCGTCAAGGCGGAAGAAGGGCTTCGGTGTGGCGTTTTCCGTCTGCATGTTGACGCTGGCACCAAAGGCTCCGCTGCCGTTCGTGCTCGTTCCCACGCCGCGCTGCACCTGTATGCTGCCCAGCGAGGAGGCGAAGTCGCCCATGTTCACCCAGTAGAGGGCATTCGACTCCGCGTCGTTCAGGGGAATGCCGTTTGCCGTCACGTTGATACGCGTGGGGTCGGTGCCGCGAATGCGCAGGTACGTATAGCCGATGCCGGCACCTGCGTCGCTCGCCATCGTGACGCTCGGCGTCGTGGCAAGGAGATAGGGGATGTCCTGTCCGAAGTTGCGCTTGTCCAGCTCCTGACGGCTCAGGTTCGTGAAGGCCACGGGCGTGTGGCGGCTTGCACGTGTGGCCGTCACAGTGGCTTCCTCAAGAGATTGTTCGGAAATGGTGTCGCTTTCAAGCACGCGCTGTGCCGGAAGCATGGTGCATCCCAAGAGGAAGGCACCCAGAAAAAGAATTCTTTTCTGCATGATACTTTTCTAATTTTTCGCTACGCGGGAATTGTCCCGTTCAGTTTTTGAGGGTATAATCTCAGCCACCGCAAATGCGGCCGGGCACCCCTAAAATTATCTATGTCGCGGGCAAAGATAGGAATTAATAGTTGAAAGTTTAGAGTTTATAGTTGAAAGTTTAGAGTTTATAGTTGAAAGTTTAGAGTTTATAGTTGAAAGTTTAGAATTAGAGGCGCAAAGACAAAAAAAGGCCGGGGAAACGAACCCCGGCCTTTCTTGTCTCTCAGTCCCTGCTTTGCAGGAACAGCGAAGATTAATAGTCCATTTCCACAACGTCCTGGGGCTTTGCGGGCTTGTAGTTTTTGATACGGGTGAAGGTGAGGGTATGGGTCAGGTCTTCTTCCTCCGCGTCGTAGACGGTAAGTTTAACCTTGTCCTTGGAGAGGAACTTGTACTCCATCAGGCTTACGTAGGTCTTAGGTTCCTCAGAATCGGGAGTCCAGTCCTCGTTTTCTTCCGTAATCTCAAGGATGCCCTCTCTGGGGTCGCCGTCTGTGGTGACACTCCACGTGCCGGCATCCAGGGCCACCAACGTCTTTTTGACATAGGTTTCCAGCTGTGCCGTCTTGTCGGCATTCAACGCCATGACCACACGGGTTACAATCCCAGCGTCCTTTGGCGTCCCTTGCCATGCGCCTTGGAACAGTTCCGTGATTTCTGCGTAGGTGATTTCCTCGTCCAGTGCGTCGTCGTTGTCGCCGCACGATGTCAGCAGGCTACTGCTGCCCAGCACCAGCACCAAGCTGGCTGCCCAAAATAGAATCTTTTTCATGCTTGTTGAAATAATTTAGTTAATAGTAAACGTTTTTGCAAAGCCTATGTTATTGGCTGCGCGCGTGAGCTTTCTCGGTTATGGCTGGTTAAATCATTCTTTTTTGGCTTAATGACGGCGCGAAGGTACTACTTTATTTCACCCTTGCCAAAACCTTACCCCAAAAAGTAAGGAGAAAACGCAGAATTGGCTTGGCACTTCGCGCAGCAAGTACTACTTTTGCCTCTTGAAATGCAAGATTACATCTCCATAATGCCCGCAGACATACGCAGGCCCATAGAGGAAGAACTGGAACGCTACAGCCGCATGTTCCAAGAAACGCTGACCCACGAGGACGACCTCCTGGGACAGGCCTTGGAGCACATACGGGGGCGAAAGGGCAAGATGATGCGCCCGATGCTCGTGCTGCTCGTCTCGAAAGCCTGCGGCGGAGTCACGGAAACAAGCCTGCGCGCTGCCGTAGCGCTGGAAATCCTCCACACGGCCAGCCTTGTCCACGATGACGTTGTGGACAACAGTGCACAGCGGCGAGGCGCTCCTGCGGAACACACGCTCTTCGGCAATAAAGTGGCCATCCTCGTGGGCGACTATCTCCTTTCGCAATGCCTCCACCAGGCTGCACTGACCGGTGACCTGCGTATCGTGGACATCATCGCGCGCCTTGGCGGCACACTTTCTGAGGGAGAGATACGCCAGCTCGCCAATATCCGCGCCCGTGAAGTGGACGAGAACACCTATTTCCACATCATCCACCACAAGACAGCTGCACTCTTCGAAGCCTGTGCGCGACTGGGCGCACTGGCCGCCACTGCTACGCAGCAGCAAATTGCCGACGCGGCGCGTCTGGGGGAAATCATCGGCATCTGCTTCCAGATTCGCGACGACATCTTCGACTACTATCCCGATGCCACCATCGGAAAGCCCACAGCTGGCGACATGGCGGAAGGAAAACTCACGCTTCCCGCCATTCATGCCCTCTCCCAGGTGCCGCCCGCACATCCTGCCCACACATGGGCCGAGCGCGTGAAGGCGCTTGAGGCCACTTCCGAGGATATTCGCCAGCTCACGGAATTCACAAAGCAAAACGGCGGCATAGACTATGCCCACAATGCAATGGAAAGCCTGCGCAGCGAAGCCCTTCCCCTCATCACCAACATGACAAGCGACGAGGACGTGCGCAATGCCCTCACGCTCTACCTCGACTACACAATCCGTCGCACGTCCTGAAACAGGCTTTTCCCGACGTAGCGCACCAAGCAAAACAGAAAGAACCGGAGAGACATGTGCCTCTCCGGTTCTTCTGTCTATGCCTGCTATTTACAAAAAAAATGGGATGCCACTGCATCCCGACCTTGTTAACCTTAAATCTAATACTATGAAAAACACGATGCAAATATAAGGGCTTTCCAAACACCGTGCAAGTATTTTGCTTAAAAAAATGTCTTTTTGTCGAAAAATCTTTCAAAAACCTTCTTTTTGTTACATACGCTTCGCATTTTTCGCCTTTTTGGTCATTTCTTCTCTGTTTTTCCGTACTATCCCCAGCCTCCTTTCCCTACCCTCCCTACTTCCCCCTTCCTTCCCTCCTTCCTCCCCTACTCCCTCTACTTTCCCTTAAACCTCCCTCCTACGCGTATGCGTGCGCGAATCCTTTTATTATATATTTGCTAAATATGTTGCCGTAGGCATCTGACAACGGTAGCCAGCCGTTGAGCGGCTGGTATTATAAAGTTTCGGCCCCTCTTCACAGAGGAGCCGAAACACATTCATTATCAACTTAAACTATTTAGTACCGTTCAAAGACGGCCATAATAGCCAAAAGCGGTTATTTATTCTTCTCCGACAACGCGCTTCTTACCAAGTGTGCGGTAGGCGATGGGCGCAGCGAGGAAGATGGAGCTCAGCGTGCCGAAGACAACACCGAGAATCATGGCGAATGCGAACGAGCGGATGCTGTCACCACCAAGGATGAAGATGCAGAGCAGCACGAGCAGCGTCGTCAGTGATGTCACGATGGTACGCACGAGCGTCTGGTTGATACTCTCGTTGAAGAGGCGCTTCGTGTTGCGCTTCGGCCAGAGACCGAGGTTCTCACGGATACGGTCGAACACAACCACCTTATCGTTGATGGAGTAACCGATAGCCGTCAGGATGGCACCTACGAAGGTCTGGTCCACTTCCAGGGAGAAGGGCACCCAGCCCCAGCAGAGGGAGTACATGCCGATGATGAGGAAGGTATCTACCGTCAGGGCGCAGATGGAACCTACGGAGAAGGCCACGTTGCGGAAGCGGATGAGGATATAGACGAAGATGAATGCCAGAGAGAGGATGGTGGCCCAGATGGCATCCTTCGTCATTTCGCTGGCCACGCTGGCGCCTACCTTCTGTGCGCTCACGATGGAGCCGCCTTCGTGTACGTCGCGGTTCTTAAATGTGTCGTAGTCGGCCGTGATGAGGTTTGCGTCGTGCAAGCCCTGCCAGATGGCCTTCTCAACCTGCATGTCGGCATCGTCGGCATCGCTGTCGATGAGGTAGTTGGTGGAGAGGCGCACAGCCTTACCCTGCGTCGTGCTCACCTCGATGCCGTTGACGGATGCGTTCGGGTCTGCGGCGTTGATGACCTTGGCCACAGCGTTGCCCACCTGCTCAGGCGTCGTATTCTTGTCCGTGAACTCGATGACGAAGTTGCGACCACCCGTGAAGTCAATACCCTTGGAGAGGCCGCGCACGCCAAGGCTCACGAGACCTGCAACGACGAGGATGCCAAAGACAACCATAGCCTTCTTTGCACCACCGAGGATGTCGAACTTCGCGTTCTGCATGATGCCACGGGAAAGCTTCGTTTCGAAGGTGAGGCCGAGCCACTTGTCCTTGTTGAGGAAGTGTTCGTAGATGATGCGGCTGATCCAAACGGCCGTGAAGAAGCTGGCAACGATACCGATGCCGAGCGTCAGGGCGAAGCCTCGGATGGGACCCGTACCTACGTTGTAGAGGATGAGGGCCGTGATGAGGGACGTTACGTTGGAGTCGAAGATGGCGGAGAAGGCATTACCGTAACCAGCGGCCACAGCCTGCTTGATGCCCTTACCGGCACGAAGTTCTTCCTTCGTACGTTCGTAGATAAGCACGTTGGCATCGACCGCCATACCGAGCGTCAGCACCATACCGGCAATACCGCTCATCGTGAGGGCTGCCTGGAAGGAGGTGAGCACACCCAGCGTGAAGAAGAAGTTCAGGATCAGGGCGAGGTTGGCCACCATACCGGGGATGATGCCGTAGTAGCAGCACATGAAGACCATCAGGAGGATGAAGGCGATGATGGCGCTCTCGATACCTGCCTGGATGGAAGCGGCACCGAGGCTCGGACCTACCGTTTCCTCAGAGATGATGTTCGTGGGAGCCGGCATCTTACCGCTCTTCAGCACGTTTGCCAAGTCGCGCGTATCGTCAATCGTGAAGTGGCCGCTGATTTCGGAGTGACCACCGTTGATTTCCGTGTTCACGCGCGGTGCGCTATATACTGCGTCGTCAAGGACGATGGCAACGCCGCGGCCGATGTTCTTCTTCGTCAGGTTTGCCCAGTCACGGCTGCCGTCGTTGGTCATCGCCATCGTGACGATGGGCTGGTGCATCTGGTTGAAGTCGTCCTTGGCATCGTCAATGACGGCACCCTGCATGGAGGGCTGTCCGTTCATGGCCTTCAGGCAGTAGAGGGCGAAAGCGTGACCGTTCTCAGCCTTCACGCCCCACTTCAGGCGGAGGTCCTTCGGGAGCTTCGACTTGCCGGCCTCGCTATTGACAATGGCGTTGATGGCTGCCGTGTCCTTGGGAAGGGCGTAGCCTACCACCCAGCCTTGGGGGTCGGCCATGGCGATGAGCTGGCTGAAGGTCTTCCCGGCAGGAGCCTTCGCTGCGGCCTGCGTGCTGTCGGCAGTGGTGCTGTCGTTCTGAGCAACGGCCTTGCCGTCGGCAAGCTGCACCTGGTTCAGGGCTGCGATGGCACCCTGGATTTCGCCCAGGTTGTACGTCTCCCAGAACTCAAGGTTTGCACTTCCCTGGAGCAGTTTGCGGATACGTTCAGGCTCCTTGATACCCGGCATTTCCACCATGATCTGGCCAATCTGGCCGCGGCCACGGAGAATCTGGATGTTGGGCTGTGCCACACCGAACTGGTCCACACGGTTGCGGACCACCTGGTAAGCGTTGCTCACGGCAGCGTCAACCTCGCGGTCGAGGGCTGTCTTCACGTCCGCATCGGAGGAGTTGAATGTGATGTTGGAATTTTTCAGACCTGTGGCGAAGATGGCGCCCAGTTTGTTCTGTCCGTTTGCCTCAGCGTAGCGGGCTACAAAGCGCTCAACGAAGTCGCCCTCGCCCTTCTTGTAGTCCTGACGGGCTGCGGTGACGGCTTTCTGGAAGGCTTCGCTCTTGGCGTTGTCGCCTGCAAGGTTCTTGACCACTTCGGGCACGGACACTTCGAGAATTACGTCCATACCGCCCTTCAGGTCGAGGCCCAGGCCAATCTGCAGTGCCTGGCACTCCTTCAAGGTCTTTCCCATATAGACGCGCTCGTTGGCCATGGAGTCGAGGTAGGCCTTGCCGGCCTCGTCGCCCATAGCGGCGGCCTTCTTCTCGTAGTGGCTCGTTACGAACGAGAACGAGAAGTAGAAAAGACAGATCAAAGTGAGCAGAACTGCGATTACCTTAATGAATCCTTTGTTTTGCATTTGATGT
>JAFUXE010000060.1 GCA_017477205.1 Alloprevotella sp. | reverse complement strand
TCACTTGTCACTTGTCACTCGTCACTCGTCACTCGTCAACTAAAAAAACACGCTATGATAGTCTCCCCTTCCATGCTTTCCGCAGACTTCTCCCGCCTGGGGGACGAGCTGGACATGCTGGCGCAAAGCAGCGCGCGCTGGCTGCACCTGGACGTGATGGACGGTGTCTTCGTCCCGAACATCAGCTTCGGCTTCCCCGTGATGGAGGCCATTGCGCGCAACACAAACCTGACGCTCGACGTCCACCTGATGACGGTCCATCCTGAAAACTACACGGAGCGCATTGCCGCCCTGGGCGCAGGCGTCATGACGGTACACGCTGAGGCCTGCACGCACCTCCACCGCGTGCTGACGCAAATCCGCGACGCGGGCATGAAGGCCGGCGTTGCCCTGAACCCTCACACGCCGCTCTGCGCCGTCGAGGAGGTGCTTGACACTGCGGACGTCATCCTGCTGATGGGCGTGAACCCCGGCTTTGGCGGCCAGCGGTACATCGAGAACACGACGGACAAGACGCGCCGCCTGCAGCAGATGCTGGCAGAGCGCGACTCCGGGGCGCTGATAGAGATTGACGGCGGCGTGAACCGCCGCACCGCAGCCCTCCTGGCCGAGGCCGGAGCGGACGTCATCGTGGCCGGAAGCGCCGTCTTCGGTGCCGATGACCCTGTAGAGGAAATCCGTATCCTGGGAGAAATCTGACATGGACGCAACCGACCACCTCCACCTGCTCCCCCCCACGGAGCTGTACACCCTCATGCGCATGCTGCGCGAGAGCCGCAACGTCGTCGTCTGCGCGCACCGCAGCCCGGACGGGGACGCCATGGGCAGCACCCTGGCCTGGGCCACGTACCTGCACGCCCTCGGAAAGCGCGTGAGCATCGTCCTGCCGAACCCCGCCCCCGACTTCCTGCAGTGGCTTCCCGGCGCGCAGCGCATCGTCCACTTCGACCGGCAGGCCGCGCGCGGAGGCAACCTCATCCGCCAGGCCGACCTCATCTGCTGCCTGGACTTCAACACCCTCGGGCGCCTGCAGGACATGGGGCAGCTCCTTGCCGGGAGCAAGGCAAAGCGCATCCTCATCGACCATCACCTCGACCCTGACGCGGCCGCCTTCGACTTCCTCGTCTCCCGTCCCGACCTCAGCTCCACCTGCGAGGTCGTCTTCCGCCTCCTCATGCAGCTCGGGGCCTACGAGGACATGGACGCCGCCATGGCCACGTGCCTCTACTGCGGCATGATGACGGACACGGGCAACTTCGCCTACGCCTCCTCGCGGCCGGAAGTCTATGAAATCATCGGCCTCCTGCTGCGCCGCGGCATCGACAAGGACCGCATCTATCGCAACGTGTTCTTCACCTTCAGCCCTGACCGCCTGCGCCTGCAGGGCTTCGTACTCTACGAGAAGCTGCGCTGGCTGGCGGACGGGCGCGCCGCCCTCTTCACGCTCTCGCGCGAGGAGATGAAGGCCATGCACTTCGTGCGGGGCGACGGTGAGGGCCTTGTCAACCTGCCTCTCCAAGTGCGGGGCGCACGCCTCAGCATCTCCCTGCGGGAGGACACGGAACGCGACGTCATCCGCGTCAGCCTGCGCTCCGTGGACGACTTCCCGTGCAACAGGATGGCAGAGGAGTTCTTCAACGGCGGCGGCCACCTGAACGCCAGCGGCGGCGAGCTTCCCTTCCCCATGGAAGAGGCCGTCCGAACCGTAGAACGTGCCGTCGAGGCATACCGCGAACAGCTGCTTGCCTGACCGGGAACGCCCCGGAACAGCCCCTTCGGGGCACGAAAATGAAAGTCAACTTTGCAGAAAAAAGGATAAAAGGGGGAAAATTCGCTTTTTCCTCCCTTTTTTCTTGAAAAGTTTTGCAGGGACCCCGGGACTCCCGTATCTTTGCACTGTTTTTCATGGTATTAGATTTAAGGTTAGTAAAGATTGGTTGTCGTGAGACAATCAATTTTTTTTGATTATCCGCAATCGTACCACCCCCCGAAGGGGCGTAAGAGCACAGGCAGGGGTGAAAACCCCTGCTCTGGACGCATATACAAAACCAGAACCCCGAAGGGGTGAAAGAATAATCAAACTATGTTCTGTCGCCCCGTCGGGGCTTATGCACTCATGCCCCATCCATCAGGGGTTTCGCTTCGCTCCACCGCCTGCCTGTGTTCAGTCAGCCCTTCGGGCTTTATTGGTGGTACGATAGCAGATAATCATATATATTTTGCATTACGCGCGCGTATTGTCCTTTCGGGCCACGAAGGAACACGAAGGAATATGTGCGGGGAGGCTTAGTTGCCCTTTACCACTTTCTTCCTGTCCCGGATGAAAACGCCCTGCTGCGGCTCCTGTGTGAGCCTGCGGCCCTGGAGGTCGTAGGTAGCCTGCGAGTGACGAGTGACGAGTGGCGAGCTGATGCCCGTGGGGACCTCCTCGCTGGTCTTTACGAGCGTCCATACGCTGGCGCCCCAGTCGTAGGGCTTCAGCAGGACGTAGGTCCACGAGTTGGGATTCGTGTACCAGCTGTAGGTGCCGCTGCCGTCGATGATGGCCAGCGCCGTATTCCCCTGGTCCGTCGTCACCTCGCGCAGCGTCCATCTGTAGGCATCGCCGAGGCGCACGCGCTCGTCAGCGGCATTGCTGCTGACGTAGGCATAGCTGTCCGTCAGCTTGTTACGCAGGAGGATGGTGCCGTCCCCCGTCTTTTCCACTGCCCACTTGTAGCCGTCGGTTTGCGCCAGCGCCTTGGGCTGGACGACTTTCGAGCTTTTGTTGCCGCATGCGTAGTAGGTCGTGTGGTAGGCATTGTTGATGAGGTAGAAGTAGCCTTCGTCAATGGCCGCCAATACGGACATGCGGTCCATGAGGAGATACTCCTGGTACCGTTCCGTGACGGCGAGGTAGTCCGCCTGCGAGACTTCGCCCTTCGAGAGGGCTTCGCGCGCGGGTGCCATCACTTCGTCGCGGAGGAAGTCCAGGGCTTCCTCCGTGGGCTCGCCTGCCTTGCCGGGCACGGCAGTCTGCAGGATGTGCTCTGCCTTGTCCGCAAGGCCCTGCAGGCGCTCCCTGAAGTCCGTCACCTCCACGATGCGCCAGGTGCCGGGATAGCAGAGCGTGGAGTCCACGTTGCTGGCGGCCTGACCGGAGATGTTGGCATAGAGGTTGAAGCGTCCCGACTTCAGGTTCACGACGCCCGGTATGTAGCTGTTGCCGCCCGCAGGCTTCGTGGCGCGGCGCAGGGTGAGCGTAGTGCCCTGTGCGTCGAAGGTGGCTTCGGCATTCGCCTTGGCTGGCAGCACGACCTGCTGGCCGCTGAGCAGGCTCTTGAGGCGGTAGCCGCCGTCCTGCGGCACGAACTGCCAGAGCTCCTCCGGCTCCGTCTGCTCCGTGTAGTGGATGCGCAGGGAAGCGGCGTCGGCATAGAGCACGGAGCCCTCGTAGTGGTTGCGGAAGAAGGTGGAGGCGCTGACAATCTTGTACGCCTTGCCAGCCTCCGGCAGCGCGATGGGGGCGGCCTTGTACGTGGCGAGCTGGCCTTGCAGCGTCGTCAGCGCCGTTTCGCTTTCCATGTCGGCACGCAGGCCTTCGGCCGCTGTACCCAGGGCGTCGTAGGCGGCCCGGGCGGGATAGCCCACTTCGCCCGGGCGGCTCGCTGCAAGGATGCCTTCAGCCTCTGCCAGTGCCGCTTCGGCAGCCGTCAGCTCGGGAGCTTGTATATAGTGGCGCGCATAGCGTATCTGCTTGGCGTCGAGGATGGCAGCGTGGTGCTGCAGGCGGCTGTAGAAGCTGGCGAAGTCCTTCTTGCCCGTCGGCAGCCATGCCGTCTCGCTCAGGGCGAGCAGGCGGGGATAGAGGCAGTATTCTGCGGCCTCGTTCGTGGGGCAGCTCTCCGTCCAGAGGTTTGCCTGCGTGCCGAGGACGTATTCCTCGCGTCCGCTGACGTTGGCGGCGGGGTTGAAGTTGTACACCTTGTCGATGCTGTTCACGGCTCCGTCGCCGTAGCCGCCGAAGTAGGGCGCGTCGATTTCCATCTTGTCTGGGGAGACCTGCAGCAGGTCGAAGTACATCGGGTACGTAGGCACGGCGATGCTCTGGAAGCCCTTGTCGGCAGCCTGCGAGGTGTAGTTGAGGCTGCGCCATGCCATGATGACGGGCTCGATGGTGAACTTGTTGTTCCAGTTGGAGAGCAGTTCGTCCCAGACGACGACGCGCTTGCCGTATTCGTCGCGCAGGAAAGCGCCCAGCTTCTCCACCAGCCACGGTTGCAGCTGGCCTACGCCCGTCAGGCCCTCGTCCTTCACGCGCTGCTTGCACTCGGCATTGTTCTCCCACGCCGTCGTGGGGCACTCGTCGCCGCCGATGTGGATGAGCTCGTAGGGGAACACCTCCGCCACGTGTCCGAGGACGCACTTCAGGAAGTCGATGACCTCGTCCTTGCCCACGTTGAGAATCTCCGTGCTGACGCCCTTTGCCACGCGCACCTCGTATTCGCGCGTAGGGTCGCAGCTCAGCTCGGGATAGGCGGCGATGGCGGCCACCATGTGGCCGGGCATGTCCACCTCGGGCATGATTTCTATGTTGCGCTCCCTGGCGTAGGCCACGATTTCTCGCAGGTCGTCCAAGGTGTAGTAGCAGCCGCGGCCGTACTCCGTGTCGTCGTAGAACTCAAGGCCGTTCGTGGGGTCGTTGATGGTGAGCGAGCGCTTGCGCACGGCACCCACGGTCGTGAGCTTCGGATACTCGGGAATCTCGATGCGCCATCCCTGGTCGTCCGTCAGGTGCCAGTGGAGGCGGTTCAGCTTGTAGATGGAAGCCACGTCGAGGAGCTTCTTTACCTCCTCCTTGTCGAAGAAGTGGCGCGAGACGTCGAAGTGGAAGCCGCGGTGGCTGAACTTAGGCTCGTCGAACATCGTCAGCGACTCGCACGTCCACGCCTCCTCCGCCTTCAGCTCTTGGCCGAAGATGGCGGGAGGCAGCAGCTGCCGCAGGCTCTGAAGGGCGTAGAAGAAGCCGCCGTAGTCGGAGGCCGTGATGGTGATGCCGCCTCCGCAGCACTCCAGGGTGTAGGCGTCCGCCTTGAAGCCCGTGCCTTCGCACAGGATGATGAGCGGATGCTCGTAGTCCGTCGTGGCCGCTGCCTTCGCATCGCGCTCCACGAGGGGGATGTCGATGCCCGCCGTGCGCTTCAGGTCGTCAGCGAAGCGTGCGGCCAGCAGGCGCGTGGAGTCGCTGAAGAAGGTGATGCCCTCCACCTTGTGCATGTCCAGCGTGCCGCAGTCCGTCAGGCCCACCTCCGTGGGGTAGGGGATGACGGGCACTTCTGGTGCCAGCATGGCGAGGTCCTCCTCTGCGATGAACTCCATCGGGGCGTTCGCGTCGCCCGAGTCGTAGAGTTTCACGTCATTTCCCAGGCCCATGCCGCCCCAGCAGTTTAGGGCCTGCGACGTGTTGGAGTAGGGCGTGATGGTATAATAGCTGCCGCGTGCGTTGAAGCGGAACTTGCTAAGGCTTCCCGGCTTCTGCGATGCGCGGATTTCCGAGCCCTGCGACGTGGCTGCGGCATAGAGCACGAGGCCGAGCTTGTTCGTCAGCGTGTAGCCTGCCGAGGCCGAGCCCTCCACCTTCCACAGCTGCGACTTCATGCCCGTGGGGATGGCCGACTTGCACACCACGCCGTCGCCTTCAGAGGCCACGACGTATGCGCCCTGCGTGAATTTCAGGTAGTACCAGTACGCATTGTCACCGTCGCTGAGCGTGGGCAGTCCTGCCGCCAGCGCTCTTGTCGCCGTCAGTGTCAGGGCGAGCAAAAGGAATAATGTCTTCTTCATAGCCGAAAGTCTATTTTGTTTGTTTCTTTGTCCGTATTTGTATGCCGATACGTCGAAAATGATTCCACGGCAAAGATACGCTTTTCTTTTGTATGTACAAGCAAAGAGGGCGTCGAAAGTGGGGACTGGGTCAGGAAATAGTGCAGAAAAGGGCGAGGGCACAGTCGGCAATCCGGCTGCACCCTCGTCCTTGCTGTACGTTGAATGTCTGCGGCTACAGGTTCTTGAAGTTGGCAGGGAAACCATAGACGGTGACGCGGAGGACGCGGTGCTTGCGAAAAAACCTTCAAAAAAAGTCACGCGCACGCGCGTGTACGATAATATTATTGTATATTTGCACGCTATTTGTGGCAAGAAACAAAAAACGAAACGTTATATATGGAAGAATTAGAGAAGAAAGGCGCGGACTATTCCGCCAGTAACATCCAGGTGCTGGAAGGCCTCGAGGCCGTCAGAAAGCGCCCCGCCATGTACATCGGCGACATCAGTGAGAAGGGTCTGCACCACCTGGTTTACGAAACCGTGGACAACAGTATCGACGAGGCACTTGCAGGATTCTGCACGCACATCGAAGTGACCGTCTGCGAGGACAACAGCATCATCGTGGAGGACAACGGACGCGGCATCCCCGTGGACGAGCATCCGAAGGAGCACCGCTCCGCACTGGAAGTGGTGATGACGGTGCTGCACGCAGGCGGTAAGTTCGACAAGGGCAGCTACAAGGTCAGCGGCGGCCTGCACGGCGTAGGCGTCAGCTGCGTGAACGCGCTGTCCAAGCACATGACATCGCAGGTGTTCCGCGACGGAAAAATCTACCAGCAGGAATACGAGAAGGGCAAGCCCCTCTGCAGCGTGAAAGTGGTCGGTGAGACGGAGCTGCGCGGTACGCGCCAGCAGTTCTGGCCGGACGACAGCATCTTCACCGTCACGCGCTACAACTACGATACGCTGGCCAACCGCATGCGCGAGCTGGCGTTCCTGAACGCGGGGCTCACCATCACGCTGACGGACCTGCGCCGCGACGAGTTCCATCCCGAGACGGAGGACGAGGAATGGAAGCCCCGCAAGGAGGTGTTCTATTCCGAGCAGGGACTGCCCGAGTTCGTACGCTACATCGACTCCAGCCGCGTACACCTCTTCGACGACGTGATACAAATCACGACGAACAAGAACGGCCTGCCCATCGACGTGGCCATCATGTACAACACCAGCTACAGCGAGAACGTCCACAGCTACGTCAACAACATCAACACCATCGAGGGCGGTACGCACCTCGTGGGCTTCCGCCAGGCGCTGACGCGCGTGCTGAAGAAGTACGCCGAGCAGACGGCACAGAAGCAGATTGAGAAGGCAAAGATAGAAATCAGCGGCGAGGACTTCCGCGAGGGCCTCACGGCCGTCATCAGCGTGAAGGTGGCCGAGCCGCAGTTCGAGGGACAGACGAAGACGAAGCTCGGAAACTCCGAGGTGACGGGTGCCGTCAACCAGGCCGTCGGCGAAGCCCTGACGAACTACCTCGAGGAGCATCCGAAGGAGGCGAAGCTCATCGTGGACAAGGTCATCCTGGCCGCCACGGCGCGCATCGCCGCCCGCAAGGCGCGCGAAAGCGTACAGCGCAAGAGCCCCATGAGCGGAGGCGGACTGCCCGGCAAGCTGGCGGACTGCTCCAGCAAGGACCCGGCAGAGTGTGAGCTCTTCCTCGTGGAGGGTGACTCCGCAGGCGGCTCCGCAAAGAGCGCACGCTCGCGTGCCACGCAGGCCATACTGCCGTTGCGCGGTAAAATCCTGAATGTGGAGAAAGCCATGTGGCACAAGGCCTTCGAGAGCGATGAGGTGAACAACATCATCCAGGCGCTCGGCATACGCTTCGGCCTGGGTGAGGACAGCAAGGAGGCAAACCTCGAGAAGCTCCGCTACCACAAAATCATCATCATGGCCGATGCCGACGTTGACGGACAGCACATCGCCACGCTCATCATGACGCTCTTCTACCGCTACATGCCGCAGCTCATCGAGGACGGCTACCTCTACATCGCCATGCCGCCCCTCTACCGCTGCCGCACGAAGAAGGGAAAGACGGAGGAATACTGCTACGACGAGGCCGCACGCCTGCGCTTCATTCAGGAGTACGGCGACGGCTCCGAGGACAACATCACCACGACGCGCTACAAAGGTCTGGGCGAGATGAACCCCGAGCAGCTCTGGGAAACCACGATGGATCCCGAGAAGCGCCTCCTCAAGCAGGTGAGCCTCGAAAACGCCTCGAATGCGGACTACGTGTTCTCCATGCTGATGGGCGAGGACGTGGGACCGCGCCGCGAGTTCATCGAGAAGAACGCCACCTACGCTAACATCGACGCATAAGGAAAACCTCATAGCCAACAAGACATGGACTCCCAGACCATACGCCTGCTGGAACAGGGCGTGGCGCGCCGCGAAATGCAGAAGCGCCAGCATCCGCTGCGCGTACTGTTCTGGGAGTGTACGTTGCGCTGCAACCTGCGCTGCCGCCATTGTGGCAGTGCATGCCTGCCCGAGGAGAAGCGCCGCGACATGCCCTTCGGGGACTTCGCGTCCGTCCTGGACAGCGTGGCGCGCCACACCGACCCGAACTACGTGGACGTTTACACCGTGGGCGGCGAGCCGCTCGTACGCCCCGACCTCCTCGACTGCGGTCGCGAGATACGGCGGCGCGGCTTCCACTGGGGCTTCGTCACAAACGGCATGCTGCTTGACCGCGACATGCTCGCTCGCTGCATCGAAGCCGGGCTGGAAGCCATCTCCGTCAGCCTGGACGGACTGGAGGACAGCCACAACTGGATGCGCGGACATGGGGACAGCTTTCGCCGTGCCCTGCAAGCCATCCACCTGCTGACCTACACGAAAGGCATCGTCTGGGACGTCATCACCTGCGTGAACCGCCGCAACATCAGCGAGCTGCCACGCATGCGGGAGATGTTGCGACGCATGGGTGTGGAGCATTGGCGCATTGCCACCGTGTTCCCCTCCGGACGCGCCAAGGACGACGCGGATATGCGCCTCACGACGGAGGAATACCGCCGCGTGCTGGACTTCGTGGCAGAATGTCGCCGCGAGCCGCAGGGCATGGACACCTACTACAGCTGTGAGGGCTTCCTCGGAGACTACGAAGGGCGCGTCAGGAACCATCCCTACCGCTGCCATGCGGGCCTGACGGTGGCCTCCGTGCTGGCGGACGGCAGCATCTCCGGATGCCTGAGCGTGCGCAGTCGCTTCGACCAGGGCAACATCTACCGCGACGACTTCTGGGACGTATGGCAGAACCGCTTCCAGCCCTTCCGTGACCGCAGCTGGATGCGGCAGGACGCACCCTGCGCAGACTGCAAGGTGTTCCGCTACTGCGAAGGCAACGGCTTCCACCTGCGCGACGATGACGGCACGCTCACCCTCTGCAACTACCGCCTCCTCAACGGAGAATGCGGCGAAGCTTGATACATAGAACACCATTCCCAAACCAACAGCAACCATGAAACTGAAGAAAGTACACCTTGCCACGCTGAGCCTCTTCGTGATTACCTCATGCGGTTGCTCACGCGAGAACGACGAGCCGGATCTCTACGGCCCGCCACCTACGCCCATAGAAGAGGACGAACCCATCCGCCTGCTCTATGGCGTGCCGCCACGGGAACCCGTGCGCCGTATGGAAACGCCGCAGGAGACTCCCCAGCCGAAGGAAGAACTCTCCTCCGAAGCCAGCTTCACGCCCGACGCGAATGCCGGCGACTGGAACTACCTCCGCAGCATCGTTCCTGAGGAGATATAGCTATATTTTCCCCGCACAAGGCGGCATCAGGCAAAGCAAACGAGAAAGGTCGGCATAAAAGCCGACCTTTCTGTGTAAGTATGTCCCAAAACGGATCGGGACGGGGAGCAGGAAAAAGCGCGATGCCTTATGCCACGCCGAGTTCGTGGAGAACGAGCCACGTCATGTAGCCCAGGAACAGAAGCGTGAGCAGGGCACCCTCCCAGCGGCTCACCTCGTGCTTCGTGAACGACAGGCCCCATACCAGCAGCATGGAGCACATCATCGTGACGAGGTCAAGGGTTGTGATGCCGGCTGCGGACATAGGGGCGACGAGACCTGTGACGCCGATGACGAAGAATACATTGAATACGCAGGAGCCTATGACGTTGCCAAGGGCTATTCCCGCCTGCCCCTTGCGGGCAGCGGTGACGCTCGTGGCCAGCTCGGGCAGGGATGTCCCGGCAGCGGCGATGGTGAGGCCGACGATGGCCTCGCTCACTCCGAGGCTACGTGCAATGTCCGTGGCCCCATAGACGAAGAGACGGCTTCCGACGACAAGGCATCCCATGCCGACGACGAGCCATGCGAGGCACCAGACAAGGCTTCGCACGGGAGCCGCAGAGGCATCCTCCACCTCGATATGCTTGGTGCGGGCCATGCGCAACGCGCGCAGCATATAGACAGCAAACACGCAGACGAGCAGCAGGGCATCCAGGCGTGAAACGTGGCCGTCGAAGGACATGGCGGCAAGCATGGCGCAGGCCATAACGGAGAAGGGAAGGTCGCCCATGACCGTACTGTGCTCCACGCGGATGGGGGCAACGAGGGCGGCAAGGCCCACGATGAGCAGGGCGTTAAAGATGTTGCTGCCCACGACGTTGCCCAGTGCAATGTCGGCACTGCCCTCAAGGGCGGCGACAAAGCTCACGCAAAACTCGGGCAGGCTGGTGCCGAAGCCCACGATGGTCAGGCCGATGATGATTTCGGGAACACGGAAACGGCGTGCGAGGGCACCCGCACCGTCAGTGAAGCGGTCTGCCCCCCAGCCGATGGCCACAAGGCCGATGATGATGTAGAGTATGCTCATGTCGTTAGTGGTATGTGTATGTTCTGATTAGGAAACCTTTTATTTTAGGAGTTTGTATTTCCCCGCAGCAAGGCCCACTCTTTCTTCCGCCACGAGGCGCTTCAGGGTGCTGGATATCTCCGTGGAGGCGAAGCCGCTCAAGCGGAATTCATCGATGGCATGGAGACGGCCGTCAGCGAGGATGTCAAGGATGCGTTCCTGCAAGTCGTGCGTGGCAGGATGCGGCTTGCGCTCCAGACACACGTCGCAGATGCCGCAGTCCTTTTCCGTGTCACCGAAGTATCGTTGCATGAAGGCGCTGCGGCACATGTCGTGGTTCGTGGCATATTCCAGGACGGCCGCGATGCGCTGCTTGTAGTCTTTGAGGCGGTCCTCGTAGATGTCACGTCCCAGTTCCAGGTCGCTGCCCTGTTCGCGGCCGGTCATGAAGGTGACGACGGGTGTCCGGCGGCGGGGTATATAGTTTACGATGTGCGAGTGCGAAAGGGCAGCCAGTGCCTCGAAAACGTCCCGCTCCGTCAGGCCGATGAGGGCGGCGATGCGTTTCTCCTCGATATATACGTAGTCGGAAAACAGGCCTGCATAGATGCGCAGCATGGCCTGAATGACCTTGTCCTCGTTCTCGGAAACCATGTGGAGACGGTAGAGTTCGTCGCGGCGTACGGTGAACGTAAGGCGCGAGGCATACTCCGCATTCTCCTCAAAGTGTATGTAGCCGGCCCGCGTGAGGATGTTCAGTGCGCTGACGACGGGAATGGGAAAGTAGTGGTAGTTGCGGCAGAACTGTCCCAGGTCGAAGGCAAAGCGGGCGTTGCGTCCGGCACCTATGGCTATCTGGAAAAAGTACCCTAGGCGGTCATAGACTTTGCGGATATACGCTTTCTCAGGGAAAATATCGGGCATGCGCCGCCGTATCGTGGCGGCATCCCTCTTGGCGTACAGCATGACGGCGTAGGCACGCCGGCCGTCGCGCCCGGCACGCCCGGCTTCCTGAAAGTAAGCTTCGAGACTGTCGGGAAGGTCCATGTGGAGCACCAGGCGCACATCGGCTTTGTCAATGCCCATGCCGAAGGCGTTCGTCGCCACGATGATGCGCACCTCGCCCTCCTGCCACCGCCGTTGGCGCTCGTCCTTCTCAAAGCTGGGGAGTCCAGCGTGGTAGTACAGTGCCGTTTCGCCGTCGGCTACGAGGTCACGGGCAAGGTCGCGGCATCCTGCGCGGCTGCGCGTGTAGATGATTGTAGAGCCGGGGACGCTGCGGAGGATGTGGAGCAATTCGCCGTATTTGTCCTCCGTCTGTCGTACGACGTAGGAGAGGTTGTCCCTCTGAAAGGACATCTTGAAGACCTCGAAGGGTGCATCCTCTGGTGTCCGCTGCAGGCTGTGCTGTATGTCCTTTACGACGCGCGGCGTTGCCGTTGCCGTCAGTGCCAGCACGGGAGCCTCTGGGACAAACGCGCGCAGCGTGCGGATTTCCAGATAGGAGGGTCGGAAGTCGTGGCCCCACTGTGAAATGCAGTGCGCCTCGTCCACGGTGATGAGGCTGACGCGCATGTGGCTCACCTTCTTCTGGAACAGGCTTGAGCCGAGGCGTTCGGGGGAGACGTAGAGCAGTTTGTTGCCGCCCAGCACGCAGTTGTCCAGATGGCGCGATACCTCGTCCTGCGTCTGGCCGCTGTATATCGCACATGCGGGGATGCCGCGCTGTCTCAGTGCTTGTACCTGGTCCTTCATCAGGGCGACGAGGGGCGTGATGACGATACAGACGCCGTCCAGCGCCATGGCGGGAACCTGGAACGTGAGGCTTTTGCCGCCGCCTGTAGGCATGAGGCCGAGCGTGTCATGCCCGGCCAGGATGCTGCGGATGATGTCTGGCTGAATGCTGCGGAAGCTATCGTATCCCCAATACTCGTGCAGGATAGACAAAAGCTTTTCTTCCCCAACTGCTTCCATAAACCAAGAAAAGCTATTCGCAGGGCTTGATGCCGATGATTTGCAACTGCACCTCGCCGCGCTTGTGCGTGTTTTCCTCCACGCTGTAGCAGATGTCAAAGGCCTGCCGTGTCTTGATGTACCGCGCCTGTGAGCTCTGCCCGAAAGCAATGCCGTTCATGACCGTATTGCTCTTGTTGTCAACCAATTCCAACTTGATGTGCTCCTGTCCGCGCCCCACGACCTTGCTTGTTCCGTAGTCATAGACGCGGCGTGTGCAGAAGACGGGGCGCTCGTTCTCGGGGCCGAAGGGTGCAAAGCGCCGCAGCTGGCGGTAGAAGTCGAACGTCACGTCGGAGAAATCCAGGAAGCCGTCAATGGGCTGCGTGGCTTCCGTTTGCTCATCCAAAATGTGCTCCTCCACGTAGCGCTCAAAGCGGCGCGAGAACTCTTCTACGTGTTCCACGCGCATGGAAAGCCCGGCCGCGTAGGTGTGGCCTCCGAAGTTCTCCAGCAGGTCGCCGCACGACTGCACGGCCTTGTAAACGTCAAAGCCGCTCACGCTGCGTGCCGAGCCTGTCGCCATGCCTTCGTTCTCCGTCAGCACGACGACGGGGCGATAGTACTGTTCCGTCAGGCGCGAGGCCACGATACCGATGACGCCCTTGTGCCATTCGGGGTTGTAGCATACGATGGCGCGCTTCTGTTCCAGATTGGGCATGCGGCGTACGCGATCAATGGCGTCCTCCGTCATCTGCTTGTCCAAATCCTTGCGCGCCTCGTTGTAGAGGTTTATGCGTCCCGCCATCTCCAGTGCCACGGCATAGTCCTTTTCCACCAACAGCATGACGGCTTCGCGACCGTTCTGCACGCGCCCCGAAGCATTGATGCGCGGGCCGATGCGGAAGATGATGTCGTTCAGCGTCAGCTCACGCTCGCCAAGGCCGCACACCTCAATGATGGCCTGCAGACCCGTGGAAGGATTGGAGTTCAAGCAGCGCAGGCCGTGCCATGCCAAGATGCGGTTTTCGCCCATGATGGGCACGATGTCCGCCGCAATGCTCACGGCACACAAGTCCAGCAGTTCCACCAGGCGGTTGAACTCTATTCCGTTGCTGATGGCGAATGCCTGCATCAGTTTGAAGCCTACACCGCAGCCAGAGAGATGTTCGTAGGGATAGCTGTTGTCGCGACGCTTTGGGTTCAGAATGGCTACGGCTGGCGGCAGCACGTCGTCGGGCACGTGGTGGTCGCAGATGATGAAGTCTATACCCTGTTCCTTCGCGTAGGTCACCTCCTCCACGGCCTTGATGCCGCAGTCCAGGACGATGATGAGCTTCACGCCCGACTGCCGCGCATAGTCAATACCCTTCATGGATATGCCGTAGCCTTCCTCGTAGCGGTCGGGGATGTAGGTGTCGATGTTGGAATAATACTGAGAGAGGAACTTATAGACCAAGGCCACCGCCGTGCAGCCGTCAACGTCGTAGTCGCCATAGACGAGGATGCGCTCCTTGTGGCCCAGTGCGCGGTTGAGGCGTTCCACGGCCTTCGCCATGTCGTCCATGAGGAAGGGATCGTGCAGGTCGGACAGCTGCGGGCGGAAGAACCGGCGCACCTCGCTGCTTGTCGTGAGTCCGCGCTCAATGAGCAGCTTCGTCAGTGCCGGATGCAGATGTGTCTCCTCTGCCATGCGCTGTGCCGCCGCCGCCTGAAGCGGTGTGGGTGCCTCGTATGTCCACCTGTATTCCATGTTTCTTTCGCCTTTGAGCCCGCTAAAGTACGAAGAATCTTCCGAAGCACATCCTTCGGAGCGAAAAAATTTCAATTTTAAGTCCCGAATGCTTACTTTTGCGCTCATGCTGACAAAGAGCCGCGCCATTGTTTTGGGCACCGTGAAGTACGGCGACAACGCCGTGATAGCGCACCTGCTGACAGAAGAGGAGGGGTGCCGGAGCTTTGTCGTGCGCATTCCCAAGACGAGGCGGAGTGCCGGGACGTACCGCCTTCTGCAGCCCCTGGCACTTGTCGAGACGGAGTGGGACGAGCGCGGCTGCGAACAGCTTGCGCACCCGCGCTATATACGTATTAACACCCCCTACGT
>JAFUXE010000059.1 GCA_017477205.1 Alloprevotella sp. | reverse complement strand
CCGTACAACGTCGCGAGCGGCAGTAAGGTCGGAAATTTCGCCTGCCGCCATCATCTGGCAAAGGATGTTGCCCATCGCCGTAGCCTCTACGGGACCTGCTACGACCTTGAGACCTGTGCGCTCGGCCGTGAGGCGGTTGAGGAGCTTGTTACGCGAGCCACCACCGATGATATTGATGCGTTGCAGGGGAGCGAACCCGTCCTTTTCCAATATCGCGGTGAGCTTTTTCACCGCATCGGTATATTTCGTCGCCAGCGACTCTATTACCATACGTGCGAGCATGGCCTTCGTGGGCTCTATACTCAGTCCCCGTTCGCGCAGGAAGGCGACAAGTTCCGTTTCCATGCTTTCAGGATTCGTAAAGCGAGGGTCAGCAACGTCAAAAATGGCGGTTTCATCGAAGGAAGCCTGTGCTGCCTCGGCCAGCAGACGGTCGTAAGTCTCGGCCTCGCCGCGCTCTTCCCACTCCTTCATCAGGCGTTGCAGGGGATATAGTCCCGGGATGTTTTGCAGGAAGCAAATCCTATGACCCACGCCCCCCTCATTGCTGAAACCGGCAAGGCGCGCCTCCTCGCTCAGGATGGGACGCGGAAGCTCCACACCCAGCAGGCTCCACGTGCCGCTACTGAGGAACGCAGAGCCTTCTTCGAGCGGAGCGGCAAGGACGGCACTCTGCGTGTCGTGACTGCCCACGGCGCAAACGGAGACATCCCCGGAAAGCCCGGTTTCATCGGCAATTTCCCGACGAAGCATGCCCAGGATGCTACCCGGATGCACGATGTTGCCGAACAACTCCCGCGAAAGTCCTGCCTGCGCCAAGGTCGCGTCCGACCATTCGCCGCTGCGGGCGTCCAGAAGTTCGCTTGTCGATGCAATCGTATATTCGTTACAGGCGACGCCCGTGAGGAAATAGTTGAAAAGGTCAGGAGTGAAGAGGATTTTTGGTGACAAGTGACAAGTGACGAGTGACGAGTGACGGGTGGCGAGTGACACGTTTTTATGGGCGAGAATATCAACTCTTGTTTCGGCAAGCAGCTGGAACAGCGTGTTGATGTCAATTTGCTGGATGCCGGTGAGGGCATAATGTTCGGCACGACTTACCTTCTCGAAGAATTTGGCCTGCATACCTCGGGTTCTCTCGTCGCGATAGCACACGGGAAGCGCCAGCAAGCGCCTTTTATCCACGTTGCCACCTTCGGAAGCGTCGATGATGCCATAGTCAACGCCCCAAGTATCGACAGCAAGGCTGCGAATAACGTTGCCATAGCGTGCCGCAGCACGGCGAAGCCCCTCTTTCAACTCATCGAAGAGCGCCCAAAAGTCCCAACACAGGTATCCGCCGTCTCGCAGGGGAACATTAGCAAAGCGATATACCTCCTCAAGGCGGAATTGGGCGGTTTCATCGAGGAATCCCGCCATCACGCGACCGCTTCCGCCACCAAAGTCGGCAGCGAGATACACCTTCTTTCTTGTCATGTTAGTTGAAGTAAGGCGAAAGGTTGAAGTCGCGGATGAGCTGCTGCACTTCCTCCTGTGTCAGCGTGCACGCCTGGCAACCCGTCTCCACAAGAATGCGGCACGCCATCTCGAAGAAGGTGGCACGCTGGAATACGTCGTCGAAATCGCGTCCGCATACGACCTGCCCATGCTTGGCAAGAAGTATGGAATTGTGCGATTTCATCGCCTCTACGACGGCTTCCGCCAGCTGCGGAGAACCGGGACGGAAGTAGGGAACCACGGGAATTTCGCACCCCACATGCACAGGAACCTCAGCCGTCACGTTGAAATCTGCAGGGGGTTCCTTCATGCAGGCAATCGCCGTGGCATATTCCGACTGGAAGTGCAGCACGACGTTCACGTCCTTGCGCTCGCGAAGGACACCGAGGTGGAAGGTGCTCTCCATAGAAGGCTTCACGCCGTTGAGGCTCTCGCCCGTGGCGATGTCGAGGAGCGCAACCTGTTCGGCACGAAGGGTGGGAACCCACGAGCCTGTGCCCGAGACGAGGGCTCGGCCTCCCTCCTGACGCCACGAAAGGTTGCCGCTGCTGCAAAGCATGAGGCGCGCATCGCCGTAGCGGTGCGCAGCCTCGATAAATTCTCTAAGTTTTGCTTCCATACATTACTTGTAAATAGGTCCGTAGTTCTGGCAAGCACGATAGTCGGCACCTTCCTTGTCCATGCCGAAGGCGTTCCAAGCGGCGGGACGGAAGATGTCCTTGTCGTCCACATTGTGCATGCAGACAGGAATGCGCAGGATGCTGGCCAGCGTGATAAGGTCGGCACCAATGTGGCCGTATGTGATGGCACCGTGGTTGGCGCCCCAGTTATTCATGACGCTATAGACATCCTTGAAGGCGTCCTTTGCGGGGTCAAGGCGCGGCGTGAACCACGTCGTGGGCCACGTAGGGTCGGTGCGCTTGTCGAGAACGCTGTGGATTTCCTCGGGCACATCGACAATCCAGCCCTCTGCGAGCTGCAGCACGGGGCCGAGGCCTTTCACGAGGTTTACGCGCATCATCGTGGCAGGCCATCCGCCTTCGCTCTTGAAGTGGCTGCTGAAGCCTCCGCCGCGGAAGTAGTCGCGGTCAGCAGGCATCCAACTTGTAGCCTTGAGGCAAGCTTCCACATCCTGTTGTGTCATTTCCCAGAAGGGTTTCATCACGGGCTTGCCGTCGGCACTCTTGCTGGCACCCGTTCCGTCCAGCGTCGTCGCACCAGAGTTGATGAGATGGATGATGCCGGGAGCGGCAGCACCGGTGAGTTCCTTTCCTGTTACGCGCTTCACGGCCTCCGGGCTCCAGTAGGTGCGAACGTCGGAGAACAGTTGGGCTTGGTTCGTGAGCAAATGGCCGAAGAGCATCGCCGTGCAGTTCAGGGCGTCGTTCTCCGTGGCGAGCGTCATGGGTTCGCGCGTGCCGTTCCAGTCGAAGCTTGTGTTGAGAAGAGCTTCCGTGAAGTCGCCGTTGGGCTTCCAGTCCGTCCACTGGCGCTGTCCCTGGAATCCGGCAGCGATGGCGTTGTGACCGAGGCTTTCTTCCTTGAATCCCATTTCCAGGAGCTTGGGATTTCCCTTCATCAGGTCGCGAACGATGAGCGTCATCTTCACAATGAACTCCCAGTCCTCGTCCTTCTGCTGGCGCGTCTTCTGCTTCTCGGGGCGGTTCTTGTCCCATCCTTCGTTCACCTTGCAGTACTTTTCGACCCATTCCATCGCCTTTGCATACTCCTCCTTGTCGTAGATGCCCTCGTCCATGCGGCGCAGGATTTCCACTTCGTCAACGCTCTCGTTGCGCATGCCGAGGTATTCCTGGAAGAAGCGGTCATCGACGATAGAGCCAGCGATGCCCATCGTCACGCTGCCGATGCTGAGGTAGCTCTGTCCGCGCATCGTGGCCACGGCCTGCGCGGCACGGGCGAAGCGCAGCAGCTTCTCTGCCACGTCGGCAGGGATGGTGTTGTCCTCAATATCCTGAACGTCATGTCCGTAGATACCGAAAGCGGGCAGTCCCTTCTGGGCATGGGCTGCGAGAACGGCGGCAAGATATACGGCCCCCGGGCGCTCCGTGCCGTTGAAACCCCAGACAGCCTTCGGCCAGTGGGGATTCATGTCCATTGTCTCGGAGCCGTAGCACCAGCAGGAGGTCACGGTGATGGTGGCTCCCACGCCTTCGCGCTCAAACTTCTCTGCGCAGGCAGCACTTTCGGCCACGCGGCCGATGGTGCCGTCGGCAATGACGCATTCTACGGGCGAGCCATCGCCATTTCGCAGGTTCGACGTGATGAGTTCGGCTACGGCTTTAGCCAGATTCATCGTCTTTTCTTCAAGACTTTCGCGCACACCACCCTGACGTCCGTCAATGGTGGGGCGAATACCGATTTTAGGGTAAGTTCTCATGATATTCTATGTGTGTTTATATTGGTTTCCTGTTTTCATTTGCAGGTTTCGCAAGTGTTGTACTACAAATCTATCACAACCTTGATGTCGTAGTTGGACTGGATGTCGTCGGTCTCACCCAGGACGACCACCTTGCCGCGGTTCTCGCCGCTGATGGGCACCCAGGCATAGAGGGTACGGCCATCGTTGGTAGAGCAGCGATACTTCAGCGACGTGTTACCCATCTCGTAGTGCACGGCTTGCATGGAGGTCACCTTCGACTGCAAGTTGGGCGCCAGGCTCCAGTCGAGCGTGATGTACTCGGCCTCGTCCTTCGACAGGTCGCAGAGGTAGAAGCCCTTGTCGGTGGCCTCCGTACAGGCGATGCCGTCAACGTATTCATCGATTCTCTCGTTGTAGTGGGCAGGGAGCGGACGCGTCTTGATGGTGCCGGTCGCGGCATCGAAGGTGCAGATTTGCCTGTCCCGTACATAAGTGTTTGGGTCATTAGCCGACTGCTTGTATTGGCCGACCTCAGCAAAATAGGTGTACGACGTCCTGTCGCTGGCATAGCCAATGTATAAATACCTGTCGTTCTCAAACTCAACCGAAGCCTCCGCCTCAGCAATCTTCTCGCCTACCGTGGCCGTCTGGTTGGCCTCGTCGATGTTCACGCTATAGTAGCCCATCGTGTCGTATGCATTGTTATCCTCATCAAAACTATGGTAGTTGCGCACGGCATAGAGTTTACCACCCAGCGACACGGCCGACCAAATCACGCGAGGTGTCTGGTTGACGTGTGTAGGCTCTGGTGTCTGCAACTTCACCTTTTTCCCCGTACGGGTGAAATAAATGTATGGTGCATAACCCTCCATATCACCAACGTTCTGATATTCTTCCGAGATGAAGCAGAAGTTGTTGCCGACAGGCAGGATGCCTACAATCCTGTCCTCACCTGTCGTCACCGGCTGGCTGGAAATAGTTGAGCCGTTGATATTGAGACGCAGCACGCGTTGGTTGTTATAAAATCGATAGTCATGGAAAGTCATCCAACCATATTCGCGCACATAGAGCGTGTTGCCCACGGCATGGAACCAGCCGTTGACCATGCTCTGCGGGTTGTAGCCGTCGTCCATCGGGAACATGCCGCCAGGGGCACCGTCGGCCACGTTCCACTCGAAGAAGGCGCCGTCGCTCTTGCGGATGATGTAGTGGGCGCCATGCGAGTCGTGGTGTGCCTCGTTGAAGTCGCCAACGATTTTCATCAGGGCTTTCTTGACTGCGTCTTCCTCCATATCAGCATAGCCCGGCACATAGTAGTAGCAGTTAGCCAGCCAGAGATAGTCGTCGCCTAACTTGAAGATGAAGTTGGGCTTGATCCTCAAATTCGCCTGAACCTGCTGCATGACGGCCGCTGCGTCGCCCTCGCCTTCCGTCTCCACGTTGAAGGTGTAGGTCACTTCGATGAACGAACCGTCGGCTGACACCTTGTAGAGGGCATCCACCTGCTCGGCCTCGCCGTCGGCACGGGTGGCAAGCACGCTGCGGCTGCCCGAAACCTTTGAGGCAATAGCCAGCGACTTGGCGCCGCGGATGTTAGCACCCGTCAGCCTCACGCTGCTCGGTACGATGTTGCTGATTCCGCTGCTGTCGCTGTCGCTTCCACAAGCCGCCAGCGTCAGGATGGCAACAAGTGCCATCAGTAAAAACATGTTCTTTTTCATAATCATATCAGTTAAAGTGTTTATAATATACATAGTACATAGCAACTTCATAAAGTTGAGCGAAAATAGATAAAACATGCCAGACAGATGCCGCTGGCCAGCGCACCGATGGCGATGGAGAGCGTCAGGTCCAGCCCGAAGCCTATCTTGGCGGTGCAGAGGAAGGAGGTACACACCATCGTCATGAACAAGGCGGGGAGCAAGGCTATGAGATAGCGCAGTCCACTGCGGCGTGCGAGGTACACCGTCGCCGTCCACAACATGAAGCAGGCCAGCGTCTGGTTGCTCCAGCCGAAATAGTTCCAGATGGTGTTGAAGCCGTCCTTGTCCGCCACGTTGTACCACAGCAGCAGGGCTGCAATGCCGAAGAGCGGGAGGCTGACAAGCAGGCGGTTGCGCACGGGATGCTGGCTGAAGTGGAGGAAGTCCGCCACGATGAGACGGGCGGAGCGGAAGGCCGTATCGCCACTGGTGATGGGAGCCGCCACAACGCCGAGGATGGCAAGGATGCCGCCCACGATGCCAAGCCAGCTGTTGGAAACAGCCGTCACCACTTCAGGGGCTTGCGCCGCCGCCGTGCTTCCCACCTCGGCAGCCCCGCCGTCGTAGAAGAACCAGCTGGCCACCGTGGCCCAGATGAGGGCTACGACGCCCTCCGTAATCATGGCGCCGTAGAAGACGGGGCGACCTTTGCGTTCCGAGCTGAGGCAACGCGCCATCAGCGGGCTCTGCGTAGCGTGGAAACCGCTCACGGCGCCGCAGGCAATCGTGATGAAGAGGCAGGGGAAGACGGGCTGCTGTGCGAGGTTCTCCGTCGTCGCCATGTCCCAGACCTCGGGAAGTGCTGGCCATTTCACGAAGAGGACGGCACCGAGCGCCACCGCCATGAAGAGCAGGGCGAAGGCGAAGAGCGGATAAATCTTCCCGATAATTTTGTCGATGGGCAGCATCGTCGCCAGCGCGTAGTAGCAGAAGATGGCGGCCACCCAAAGCATGATGGAAGCCTGCGTGCCACCCGTCATGCCACCCAGGATGAGGGCGGGACTATAGACGAACACCGTTCCGACCATGAGCAGAACGACGATGGAGAAGATGAGGAGCACCGTCTTGGCATGGCGTCCGAGATACACGCCCACAAGTTCCGGCAGGCTTGCCCCGTCGTGGCGCATGGAGAGCATGCCGCAGAGGTAGTCGTGGACGGCACCGGCAAAGATGCAGCCGAAGACTATCCACAAATAGGCCGCGGGACCGAACTTCGCCCCCATGATGGCACCGAAGATGGGACCCGTGCCGGCAATATTCAGGAACTGAATCATAAAGACCTTCCAACCGGGAAGGACAATGTAGTCCACGCCGTCCGCCTTTGCGACGGCGGGCGTTTTGCGGTCGTCAGGGCCGAATACACGCTCCACAAGCCTGCCGTAGAAGAAGTATCCCACAACAAGCAGGAGGAGACTCAACGAAAATGATATCATATTATATTATTATTGTATTCTCTCGTTTGTCCCGCAAATATAGAGAATTATATGAAAAAGAAGTACAGATTTCCCTATTTTTATGTCGCGGCAAGCGACAAAGCCGATTCTTGCGGTGGCAAGCGGCAGAGCCGGTCAGGTTCCCATACGCCCGGATTCCAGGCAATACCCCCACACAAACATGCCCCCTACGGATAAGCACAAAACACAAAAGAATACTCTTTTCGGAGTATTGTGCACCCTTTTTATTGCCCCTACTTTTGCAGCCAAAAACAGAGACGACGATGGCCACAACACTGGGATATGACATCTGTGCCCAATGCGAACACTACTGCAAGCGCAAAGTTTGCATTCAAACTTCCAATAATCACCTAACAAAAGTAAACAAGCCAACGAGTAAACGAGTAAACTAGCCGCAGCTCGTCACTAAAAGAAGTAAACCAGTGGACGAGTAAACAAGTAAACAAGCTCTTTGCGGCGCAGCAAGCTCGTCTACTTGTTTACTTGTCAACTCGTCAACTAACAAAAAGCAAACAGTATTCACACAAAAAAATCAGTTATGACAAGACGTACCAAGATAGCAGTCCTGTGGCTGCTGACCACTTGCGGATTCGCATACCACACCCTTTGTGACATGTTGCCCATGTTTTGGGGAAAGGACATGGCCATAATGGGCACCGACGGCGACGTAAGCCAAGGCATAATCATCTTCATGATGGCACTTTCATTCCTTGTCCCTGTCTGCGGCATCTTCTGCCTAATGTCGAGGAAGAGGTATCTCCAGATAGTCAACGCCATATTGGCTTTGTTCGTCTTTCTGCTCAATGTGGCACACGCCTTTATGGAACTTCCTTCTGACAACGCAGGCCAATATATTGTCATGCCCACAATGATTCTCATCAGCTTCCTGCTATCGCGGCACAGCATTGAGTGCTTTAAGGAGGAAAGGCCCAGAAACCTGTGCAAGCCCTTTGCCTGTTGAAAGAAAATCCATACTTTTGCGCTCCCAATCGTCAAAGTGGCGATACGGTAACACACATAAACTATATTTATATGATGAAAACGATGAAGTTTGGGAGCATGATGCTTTTGATGCTGGCCGCCATCTCCCTGGTCTCCTGCGGCAGTGACGATGTAGATGAGGATAACACCATCAGCTATGTACAGGTGTACTATTCCCTTGATACGTCTCAAGCCCTGCGCGACCAAGCCGAACTGACGTTTGAATGGTTCGGCGACGAAGGGGAGCGCAAAAAGAACTACATACAGTCCCCGGGGACCATCGCCCTTCGTGGGAGCGTGTATTTCCATGAACTCCCTGCCCACTGGGGCTTCCGCATCACGCCGCGCCTCAAGGCGGATCCGCAAACGGACGATGACGGCCCTCTTACATACACGGCCACGATGAAGCCCACCATACACTATGCAAGTGGGAGAACCGTGACTCTTTCCGAGACCGTCAGCACATTCTATGCGGAAAACAGCTATGACGGATGGTACAGCATGCTGCAATTCGAGTGCAGGCAAACGGGGCTTGTGCAGTCCATCGACAAGAACGGCAAGTGCCAGCAGGACGCCAACTACGTGTGGTAAAGCATTGGCGAAAAGAACAAAGAAAAAAGCAGCCGCCCCCAAGCGACTGCTTTTTCATTATATTATTACAAGTAAACAAGCGGACGAGTAAACGAGCGGCGAGTGACAGGCAAAGACTTATCACCCGCCGCTTTGTTCTTAGCGCAGCACTTTCGCGGTGCGGACGGGCTTGCCGTCCTTCACCACTTGCAGTATGAACACCTGCTGCTTCTCGGCATCGGCCTTCGAGATGCGGCGGCCGTCGACGGTGAAGTAGCGCACGTCGTCCTCACCGGCACCTGCCAGGAAGTCGTGGATGCCCACGTAGTCGATGACCGTGATGTACTCGGCATTGTTGACAACGCCTTCGCCCCACATGTTCGAGAGCTTCACGCCTGCGTCGTATTTCCCCTGCAAGGGATAGGTGACGGAAACCTCCGTGCCGTCGTCCTCGGCGAACGAGGCTCCGGGCAGCTGCCACTCGGACGTCGTCGTGATGTCTATGGAACCCGTGATGCCGGGGAAGCCCAGGGCGTCGTTGTCCGCCGTGCGGTCCTCGTAGCTTGCGGAAGCCGTGTTCTCGCCGCCGCTGCCTACCATCGCCACCATCTTGGCGGGCTTGTCGCCTGCCTTGCCGAAATTCTTGAACGTGCCGTCGGCCTCAAGCGTCTCAAAGGTGTAGTATGCCTGGAGGTTTGCGGGAACGGCGGCTGCGTCGTAGCCCTTCATGGCCTGAAGCACCTCGTCGTCGGAGAGTTCCTTGTCCCAAACCTGGAATTCGTCAATCCAGCCCACGAAGCCTGCCTTATAGACATTGCCGCCTCCGATGAAGATGGGCGCGTCGGCCACGGCGCGGGAGATACGGCTGTCGCTCATGTCGGAGCGGCGCGTCGGCGAGAACTCGTTGGAGCTGTCGAAGGTGTAGTCTGCCACCTTCCTGCCGTTGAAGTAGATTTTGTGGTGCATGCCGTTGGAAGTCACGACAACGTGGTTCCAGACGCCCTCCGTCACTTGATAGCCGCTGGACATCACGTTCTCGCAGGGGCCGTCGCGCGGTCCCCAGCCCATCGTGTTGAAGGAGATTTCGTTGGCGGGGTGGTCCTTCGTCATCGCCCAGTCGGCATGGCCGCCAAAGACGGTACCCTTGGCAATGGCCGGACGGATGATGACCCAGAGGTCGCCCCAGTTGTTGTGCGGCCACGTGTCGTGTATCGTGTTCTTGTTGATGAGGTTCGTGCCCTGCTTGTCATGGGAGAACTTCTCGGCCTTGAACCAGAGAGCGTAGGAATACGCCATGCCCTTCTGCACCTCGCCGGGCACCATCAGCATGTTGGGGTCCTCGACACGCAGTGCACGAGATACCTTACCCTCGCCCTTGCGTGCAGTGTAGGAGTAATGGACGGGCTTGTTGATGTCCGTTTCCTTGACGTCGGACTCAAACGTCAGCACCGTGGGTACGGCTCCCGTAGCCTCTGGCGTAATCTGGATGAAGCCGCGCGTGACGGATTCGTTGCCGTCCTTGTCCACGAAGTACAGGTCATAGACGCCTTCCTTCGCGATGCTGGTCTGGAGGTTCACGGCGTTCTGTGCGCTGGCCACGACTTCTCCCGTGACGGGATCGGCCACGCGCCATTCCTTCGCGGGGTCGCTCATGATGTCCTGAAGCCCTACTGTGAAGGTCTCACCGGGCTTCACGACATTCTTGTCCACAACGACGTCCGTGAGAATCTGGTTATAGGGGATTTCCTGGTATTCCGTCCAGACGATGTCGCTGCCGTGGCGGCCGTCGGGGGAGACGGCACGCACGCCGAAGCGCCCCGTGCGGCCTTCAAAGCCGCTCACGAGGGGAACGTCCACGGCATAGGCTGCCCAGGAGGTCGTCGCCGTCAGCAGGTACTGGGGCTGGCCCTCCTGCTGGAAGTAGATTTCGTAGTACCACGTGCCCACCTCGTCATTGTAGGTCTTCTGGTCGCCCGTTTCCTCGCGGCTGGCATAGCGGATCTTGAAGTCCAGGGCGTTGTAGCGGCCGCGGATGATTTCCACCTCCTTGATGGTGGGCGTCACGGTGCCGTAGTCCGCAGCGGGGTCTGCGATGGCGAGTTCGCCGACGAGCATGTTGTAGTCAGCGGGCGTGCCGTCAAAGCTGAGGCCTATCATGGCTATCTGGTCACCGCTCTCGATGCCCAGCTGGCTGAGCGGAGCCGTGAACGTCTGCCACACGCCGGGGGCGGCGGCAGCGGGAATCTCCACTTCCCTGTACCTTGTCAGCGCACCGCGAAGCGCCACGAACACCTTGGCGTGCGTAGCCTCCGTGCCGGGCATCTTATAGGTGAGGGAGATGTTGTGGGAAGGCTCCACGGCGAGCTGCGTCTTGAAGAGCTTGATGCGGGAGAAGTCCGTGGCGCCGTGCACTTTCAGGCAGGAGCCGCCGAAGTATGCCTCGTCAAAGGTGAGCTCGGCCTGGATGAGGCCGCTCAGGTTCGACGTCGTGGCCTTGTCGCTGCGGTCCGTAATCCACCAGCGCCACGTGGGCAGGAAGTCCTGCGTGTTGAGGTTGTACCACTTGTGGTCGAAGGCCACCTTGCCCTCGTTGTAGAACTTCAGTCCGTTGCCGAGGTTGAATCGCGTCACGAAGGGCAGCTGCTGGATGGTGGACTTCGCCGTCAGGAAGTGGGCCAGGCCGTGGAATTTCTTGAGGCTTGCATTGGCCAGCGTCGTGTTCCAGGCCATCTCGGGCAGTACGGCGGGGTTGCGGTTGCCGCCGCTGAACGTCAGCTCCTGCTTCAGGAGGTAGGCTTTCTGGATGGCGATGTCGGAGGTGCCGTCGTCCGTGGCGCTCTGGTGGATAAGGCTCTGGGAGTGTGCGCCCCAGAAGCCGATGGACGTCTTGCTGTTCAGCAGCGTGGACCAGGAAGCCTTGGGGGGATCCTTGTAGGCATACTGCTGGATGTCGAAGCCGGCGTAGATGTCGTAGGGATTGCGCCCCATATCCTCGGCCTTCTTGGCGGAGCTGCTCAGGAGGCTGCTCGTCCAGTTGTAGTTGAAGAAGAGCATATCGGAGACGCGGTTGTCCTTGTCGCCGAAGTTCAGCTGGTTGTGGGAGGCGAGGCCGTAGTCGAAGCGGATGCTTCCCGTGTCGCTCGTGCCGTCGTACCAGTAGAGCTTGAAGTCCCAGCCTATCTCCTCGCCGACCTGGTGGCACTCCTTGATGAAGTCGCGGAAGAGGGTCATCGTCGTGGGATTGGAGTAGAACTCGGAGTTCAGGCCGATGCCGTCGATGCCGTAGTACTTCATCAGTCGCACCAGCTGGCGCGTATGCAGGAAGTTGCCGTCAGCGTCCTTCTCCAGCAGTTTCTTCATGGCCTTCGAGTTGTCCGTGGAGCCGGAAGTCGTCACCTGCTGCGTATGGGGTATCGCCCAGCAGCAGCCCACTTCCACGCCGTTCTTGTGGGCTGCGTCGGCAAGGCCCGCCGTCACGCGGAACCAGGGAGCCGTCCAGTTTCCGTGGATGTTGATGTAGCTCCAGAGGCTGAAGTTGTCACCCTCGAAGCAGTAGCGCGGAAGCGCCTTCCACGTGACGGAGGGGTCGTCCAGCGGCACCCAGAGGCACATCTTCCTGTTCTTGTCCACGGAACTGTTCACCTGGTAGTCCCCGTCCGAGATGCGCGGCAGGGGCCGCACGCGGCCGATGAAGAACTCATCGTCGATGGCGCTGACCCCCTTGGGGGGCGTTCCGGGTTCCCAGTTATCAAGATACTGCGCAAAATTGCCCTCCGCGTCCTTGATGTCCAACGGATGCGTCGGTGTGCGCTGCGCATTGCCGGCGGCGCATCCCAGCGCCAGCGCGGCAAGAATCAGTCTAACCTTTTTCATTTCTTATAGAATTGTGTTTGTTCTTCTTACGGTAGCATATAGCTCCGCTTCCTATTAGATTGCACGGCAAATATACGCAATCCCCAGGAAAAAGGGCGCAGCAAGCGCGGGATTTTGGAAATTCTTTGCGGCAAGAGAGCGAAAGTCGAAAGTCAAGCACACGCTAATGTTACATTTGTGCAAGCGTCACAAATGTCACCGTCACAAATGTAACATTAGAGTGGCTCGCTGCGTTGCCGAGCGGCAAGCGTCCTTCGGCCGAGCGGTCGCGATACCATTTTATGATATGGTTTTAAGTCCAACGATTGACGCGATGAGCGTCGTGAGGAAGAAAAGTCGCCAGAAGTTGGCAGGCTCATGAAAGATGAAGATGCCTACCAGTACCGCCCCCACAGCCCCTATGCCTGTCCATACAGGATATGCCGTGCCAATGGGTAGTGTCTGCGTGGCCTTTGCCAGCAACACTGCACTCAGGATGTAGAAAGCGGCAAATGCGCTTATCCACGTCCACCATTCGAAGCCAACAACTCCCTTGCTTCGTCCGAGGCAATAGGTGAAGCCCACTTCACACAATCCTGCTAAAATCAGAATAATCCAGTTCATAACGCCTGTGTTTTAGACTTCAGCCTCTGCTCCTCACAAGCTCAACGGCCTCCTTGCCCGTCAGGTACTCGATGTCGAAACGGATGGTGAGCATACGGGCAAAGCCTTTTTCCAGTTCCTTCCGCAGGCTCTCCTCGTCACGCGGGTTGTATCGCTCGCCCAGCAGGCGGGCTATCGCGAGCTTTTCGGCCTCGTCCTCAATGATATGTATCTGGCCGAAGGCTATAACGCTGCGATAGAACGTGGTGTACATCTTCGGCTGCACTGCATCCTGCTCGATGATGCAGAAGGATGCCTTTGGGCAGTTCCTGATGGCATCGACCTTATGACCTTCAAGCGCACTGTGGAAATACAGCTTGCCGTCCGAGTAAACATAGCTGAGCGGCACAGCGTAGGGGTAGCCGTTATCTCCCAGCAGGGCCAGCGTCCCGGAAGTTGCCCTCTGCAATATCCCTACGCTCTCCTCGTCAGAAAGCTGCTGGCGCTTGCGCCGCATGTCTCTAAACTGTTCCATGCAATTATTGTTATTTGATTACTCTGGCCATGAACTCTCTCATCAGTCGGGCAATCTCCGTGTGGTGGCTTTCCAGCGCGAAGTGGCCGCTGGGTACAAAGTGGATTTCGGCGTTGGGCAGGTCATGCTTGAAGGCTTCGGCTCCGGCGGGGATGAACGACGGGTCGTTCTCGCCCCAGACGGCGAGCAACGGGGGTTGGTTGTCACGCAGGTACTTCTGAAACTCTGGATAGAGGGCCACGTTTGAGCGGTAGTCGAGGATGAGGTCGTTCTGCATCTCGGCACGACCAGGCAGGTTGACGTAATAGAAGTCGAGCGAATAGCCGTCGGGACCTACAGAGCCTTCGGGCGTGCCGAAGGTGTACTGGCCGATGATGGTCTCAAGGGCAAAGGCCGACGAGAACTGCTGGCGAAGTTCGGGCGTAGGGTTCGCCCAGTACACCTTGCGAGCCTCCCACTTCTTGCCCAGCCCCTCGTCGTACATATTGCCGTTCTGCGACACGATGGCTGTGATGCGCTCGGGGTGCCACATGGCCAGACGGTAGCCGATGGGAGCACCGTAGTCGAAGACATACATGGCGAACTTCGTCAGCCCGACGGCCTCGGTGAACTTGTCGACAATCCTTGCCAGATGGTCGAAGGAGTAGGTGAAATGTTCGCGGTCGGGGCTCTCCGTCTGTCCGAACGAGGGGAAGTCGGGGGCAATCAGATGATACTCGTCAGCCAGTTCGGGCATCAGTTCGCGGAACATGTGGCTTGCCGACGGGAAACCGTGCAGCAGCAGTACGGCGGGCTTGTCCTTTGCTCCAGCCTCGCGATAGAAGACGTTGCAGTCTTCGACTTGGATTTTGTGATACGTCGTCATATTGTTTGTCAGTTTCGCTTATTGACCGCAAAGGTACGAAAAATCTCCCACATCTTGGCGACATGGGAGATTCTTTTGGGATTATTTAGCGTTACTTCAAGTTCTCCTTGAAGTTCCGAGCTTGCTCGCCTGAGCACCGATGATTATAGGTTCTGTGCGAAGAACTCCTCCATCTTGTCGTAGGGAACGACACCGGCCTCGTCATCATAGAGGTCAATGTGCGAAGCGCCGGGGATGATGTAGAGTTCCTTGTTGCCCTCCTTGGCGCTCTGCCCTTCGACGTGCTTTCCAGTCATGCGCTCGAAGGCGTACTCGCTGAAGTAGCGGCTGTGGGCCTTCTCGCCGTGGATGAGCAGCACAGGGTTCTCAATCTCGTGCGCCCACGCCAGAAGCGGCTGGTTGAGGAACGACTGCGTGCCGATGATGTTCCAGCCGTCGGTAGAGTTGCCGCTGCGCTCGTGGTAGCCGCGAGGGCATTTGTAGTAGGCGTGATAGTCCTTCACAAACTGTGGCACGTCTTCGGGCAGCGGGTCGATGACGCCACCAGCCCGTTTGTAAGTACCCGTGCGGTAGTCCTCGGTGCGCTGGGCGGCGATGGCGCGGCGCTTCTCCATGCGCTGGGCCTGCGTGTCCTCGCTCTTGAAGTAGCC
>JAFUXE010000058.1 GCA_017477205.1 Alloprevotella sp. | reverse complement strand
CCTCGCGGTCGTAGTAGGTGGCGCCGTGGCTCCGGGCGAGGCGCTGACCCACGGCGCGGCCGCCGCTGGCCAGCTGACGGCCGATGCAGATGCTGAAGGGAGGCATGGGGTAAATGAGAAATTAGAGATTGGAGATTATTGCCGGGTGCGTTCGAGGATGGCGTCGAGGCTTTCGGGCAGGGCCTTGGCGAAGGCGTCGCCGGGCGTGCCCTTTTCAACGTAGAGGGTGCCGATGCCCGCATAGGAGGAGGCGGAGAAGAAGGGCTTCTCGTCGCCGTTCAGGTAAAGGGCCAGGGCATCCGTCGTGCCGCCTGTGGGCATGGGCTTGTTCTCGGGATCTCCGAGGCTGACGACCTGTGCGGCCAGGGCCTGCTTCATCTCATTGAAGCGCTCCTGCGTGAAGGGCCAGGACTGGTGGAGGAGCGGCTCGCCGTAGCTGGTCACGTCGATGGAGATGCTGTCCTTGCAGGCGCGGATGGTATAGCTGCGGTGGTATTCCGGCGGCAGGGAGGCGTCCGTGAAGCTATACACGGCGAGCGTCGTGGCTTCCCACTGGCTCTTGCCGACGAGGAGGCGCGCCTTCGGGCGCTGCTGCTCCTCCCTCTCCCGCATTTCCTTCTGCTTCTGCTGCCTGAATTCCTGCACGATGAGCTCTATGGGCATCAGCTCGCTAAAGGCGGATGCGGGGTCGCCCTCGATGGTCATCGTGCCCACGCCGCCCGTGAGGTAGGTGTGGTAGAAGGGATCCTCCTTGCCGTCGGCGAAGCAGGAAAGGCGCTCGAAGTCGCCGCCCGTGGGCATGATGCCCACCTTGCTTTCAGGTATGGAGCCCAGCTTTTGCGCTTCCAGCTGTGCCTTCAGCTGCGCGAACATTTCCGGCGAGGAGTCGCCGGTGACGCTTCCGGCATATTGGCGTCCGAGATAGACATGCAGGGAGATGCTGTCCTTGTCGGCCGTGACGGTGAAGGCTTCCTTGTAGGGGTCGAGGACGGAGCCGTTTTCGCGGGAATAGACGATGCGCGTCGTCTTCTTCCATTGTTTCTTGGAAATAGTCTTCTGTGCGCAGGCGGGTGCGACGGTGAGCAGCAGGGCTGCGCTGAGTGCGAGGAAATGGACTTTCATGTTGGGGAAAAGTGGTTTTGATGGTTATTGTTTAACGGTTAATGTAGCCTTGAATTTCCTCACCTGTCGTGTCAGCATGACGGCGGCCACGAGGAAGGCGACGGCGTCCGAGATGGGCAGGGAGAACCATACGCCGTCCACGGGGTTGGGGAACAGCCGCGGCAGCACCAGCAGCAGGGGCAGGAGGAAGAGCAGCTGCCGCGAGAGGGAGAGGAAGATGCTCTTGCCGGCATAGCCGATGCTCTGGAAGAAGGCGGTGGAGATGATCTGTATGCCCACGAGGGGGAACGTGGAAATGTTGATGCGCAGGCCGCGGGCGGCTTCGGCAATGAGTTCGGGGGAGTCCTTGGCAAACACCGTGACGAGGGGTGTGGCGAAGACGATGCATACGGCCCAGCCCACGGTGGTGAAGACGGTGGCGAAGACGAGAGCTTTCTTCAGCACCTCGATGAGGCGGTCGTACTTCTGTGCGCCGTAGTTGTAGCCCGCGATGGGCTGCATGCCCTGGTTCAGGCCTATGACGGCCATGACGACGAAGAGGATGAGGCGGTTCTGGATGCCGTAGGCGCCTACGGCCACGTCGCCGCCGATGGCGGTCTGGCTGCCGTAGAGCGTGAGCGAGCGCGTGATGACGATGGCCACGAGGCAGGCGCAGAGGTTGATGAGGAACTGCGGCAGGCCGATGCTCACGGAGCCCTTGACGATGCGCCAGCGCACGTGGGGCTTGCCGCGCCGCAGGTGGACGATGTTGCTCTTGTCCGAGAAGAGGTAGAGCTGCCAGCATATCATGAGCAGCTGCGAGGTCACCGTGGCCAGCGCCGCGCCGCGAATGCCCCAGTGGAACACGAAGATGAAAAGCGGCGCCAGCAGGCAGTTGCAAAGCACGCTGCCGAAGGTGGCGTACATGGCCATCTTCGGGCGGTTCGTGGCGCGTAGCAGGCCGTTGAGGCCGAAGTAAAGGTGCGTGAAGATGTTGGCCAGCAGGATGACGGTCATGAAGTCGTGCGCGGGGCCTATCGTCACGTCGCTGGCGCCGAAGAAGCGCAGCACGGGGTCGAGGAACGCCAGCAGCAGGGCGCCCAGCGCGGCACCCATCACAACGTTCATCACGAGCACGTTGTCCAGGATGTCCTGCGCCTCGGCATAGTCCTTCTGCCCCAGGCGCACGCTCATCAGCGTGCTGCCGCCCACGCCCACCATGGCGCCGAAGGCCGCCGTCAGCGACATGACGGGATTGCACAGCGCAAGGCCCATGATGGCCTCCGGGCCTACGCCCTGCCCCACGAACACGCCGTCGATGATGTTATAGACCGACGATGCTGCCATCGCCACGATGGCGGGGAAGGCATATTGCAGCAGCAGGCGTCCTACCGGCTTTTCTCCCAGCGCATTATACTGCGCTTTGCTCTTGTCTTCAGTGGTCAAAATCTCTTCTCTTTTAACTTGGTCAACTCCTGTTGTGTCCGGATGCGGTTGCGAAGATACGGAAAACTCCTGACACCACCAAGCCGCATGTCCCCAAGTCCTTTGCCTTGAAAATGCAGGTGTTTCTGTTCTTGCCTGTTACAGAGGTGTTTACGTGATATGCGACAACCTCTTTTTGAGGTGTGCGCACACCTTGCTCTGAGGTAAGCGCAAAGCTCATGTTGAGGTAAGCGCAAAGCTTGAGTCAAGGTAAGCGCAAAGCTTGAGTCAAGGTAAGCGCACACCTCGGAAGGAGGTAAGCGCACACCTTTTTGGGGGCTCTGCGGAAAGGCCGGAAAAAGGCAAAAAGACAAAAAATCAGGGGAAAAGCTTTGCCGTATCGGCGACTTGCACTAAATTTGCGCCCGCTTAGAGTCCGACGGGGCTCGGTCAAGTGGCCTGCGAGGCAGGTCCGCCTCCCGGAAAAATCCGTTTAAAACATCAATTAAAAATGTACGCAATCGTAGAGATTAACGGTCAGCAGTTCAAGGCCGAAGCAGGCAAGCGCCTCTTCGTGAACCATCTGCAGAAGGCAGAGGAAGGCCAGACTGTTGAATTTGAGAAAGTGTTGTTGGTTGACAACGACGGCACAGTAACCATCGGTGCTCCCACCGTGGACGGCGCAAAGGTAGTTTGCGAGGTAGTGAAAGAACTCGTAAAGGGTGACAAGGTCCTCGTGTTCCACAAGAAGCGCCGCAAGGGTTACCGCAAGCTGAACGGTTATCGCCACCAGTACACTCAGCTGGAAATCAAACAAGTCGTTGCTTAACATTCAAACTTTAAAAACGTATTAGATTATGGCACACAAGAAAGGTGTAGGTAGTTCTAAGAACGGCCGCGAATCGGCTTCGCAGAGACTGGGTGTTAAGATTTGGGGTGGTCAGGTTTGCACCGCCGGCAACATCATCGTTCGCCAGCGCGGAACGCAGCACTATCCCGGTAAGAACGTAGGTATGGGTAAGGACCACACGCTCTTCGCCCTCACCGACGGTATCGTAAACTTCAAGCGCGGCAGCCGCGACCGCAGCGTCGTTTCCGTGCTTCCCCAGGCTGAGGCGTAACACGCTGTCTCAAGGACAGAGCAACCAAGGTAGAGGAGAGAATTTGCTTCCGTAAGGATGCAGGTTCTCTCTTTCTTTTCTACCGAGCCGGCTTGCTTCCCGGCATTATTGAAAGAAATTTTTGCTTCTGTTCTCGGTTTGCATTATCTTTGCTCCCACAAACACAATCATTTTTCCTTCATGGCACTGAACTTAAACAAAGACCTGAAGCGCTTCTTCTCCATCGCCGAGGTGGCGGAGATGTTCGGCATCAACGCCACGACGCTACGCTTCTGGGAAAAGCAGTTTCCGCAAATCACGCCGAAGAAGTCCGGGCGCAACGTGCGCCAATATACCAAGGACGACATTGAACGCGTGCGCGTAGTCCACAACCTTGTCAAGGTGCGTGGCATGAAGCTCGACGCTGCCGCCGCCCTCATCCGCCGCAACAAGGATGGCGTGGAAAAGACAACGGACATCCTTGAGAACCTGCGCGAGATTCGCGCCGAGCTCATGGGCATCAAGCACAGCCTCGCAGGGCTGGAATAAAAGGAACGCATGGCCAAGCAAAAGACCGTCTATGTCTGCTCCGAATGCGGACAAGAGGCCCAGAAGTGGGTAGGGCGCTGTCCCTCCTGCGGCGCGTGGAACACGATGAAGGAGTTCAAGGTGGGCTCTGCCGGGGGGCAGGCCTTCGGCCGCAATGCGGAGACGCCCCGCCGCACGGACGCCAGGGGCGCCGTCCTTCTGCGCGACGTTTCCACCGAGGCCCTTCCGCGCATCGACATGTTTGACGCCGAGTTCAACCGCGTCCTTGGCGGCGGTCTCGTGCCGGGAAGCCTCGTGCTCCTTGGCGGCGAACCCGGTATCGGCAAGTCCACGCTGCTGCTCCAGACCATGCTGAAGCTCAGTCGCCGCATCCTCTACGTCAGCGGTGAGGAAAGCGAGCAGCAGATAAAGCTGCGGGCAGACAGGCTGTCCTCCTCTTCCGGAGACGGCGAAGCGGGAGGCGGAAACCTTCTGCTCCTCTGCTCCACCTCCCTGGAACAGATTTTTGAGGAAGTGGATAAAGTGCAGCCCGAGCTTCTCGTCGTGGATTCCATCCAGACGCTCAGCACGGAGAGCGTGGAGTCCTCTGCCGGCAGCGTCACGCAGGTTCGTGAATGTGCCGCCGCCCTGCTGAAATATGCCAAGGAAAGCGGTACGCCCGTCGTCCTCGTGGGACACATCACGAAGGACGGCACCATTGCCGGCCCGAAAGTCCTGGAACACATCGTCGATACCGTGCTCCAGTTCGAGGGCGACCGACACTACCTCTACCGCATCCTCCGCAGCCAGAAGAACCGTTTCGGTTCCACCGCCGAGCTGGGCATCTACGAGATGCGTTCCGAAGGCTTGCGCCCGGTGGACAATCCCTCTGAACTCCTCCTCACGCAGGGCAACGAAGACCTCAGTGGCGTGGCCATCTGTGCCGCCATCGAGGGTGTGCGTCCCCTGCTCATCGAAGTGCAGGCCCTCGTCTCCTCCGCAGCCTATGGCACGCCGCAGCGTTCCGCCACGGGCTTTGACCTGCGGCGCATGAACATGCTCCTGGCCGTGCTGGAGAAGCGCGTCGGCTTCAAGATAGGGGCGAAGGACGTGTTTCTCAACATCGCGGGAGGCCTTCGCGTCACGGACACCGCCATTGACCTTGGCGTCATTGCCGCCGTCCTCTCCAGCAATGTCGATACCCCCATCGAACGCACCGCTGCGATGGCGGGCGAGGTGGGACTCAGCGGCGAGATACGCCCTGTCACGCGCATACAGCAGCGCATCAGCGAGGCCGAGAAACTGGGTTTTCAGCGCTTCCTCCTGCCCGAAGCCAACATGAAGGGCATCAATCCTCACAGCGCACACATGGAACTGGTTCCCGTGCGCACCGTCACGGAAGCCCTCCGCGCACTGTTCGGGTAACCGTTCCCGACGGTTCAGGCTAAAAAAGAAACCGCTTGTGCGACGATTCGCACAAGCGGTTTCTTTGGATATCAACAGGCTTTATAAGCCAAGGGCTTAGCTTTATCGCAGTACCTTGCGGCCGTTGACAATGGAGACGCCGCGCGGGATGCGCTGGAGGCGGCGTCCCTGGAGGTCGTAGATAGTTGACGAGTGAGGAGTGACGAGCGGGGAGCTGATGCCGACGATGTCCTTGACGTGGGCTTCCTCACAGTTGATAACCTCGCCCGTCTCCGTGTTGAAGAGGAGCACGACGACGCTGAGCTGGTCCCAGTCCTGCACGAGGGTGTTGTCCGAAAGGTCGAAGATGTGAACGTACTCCTGCGGCTGGTCGTAGCGGATGGGCGCCGTGATGCTCTGGCTGAGGCCACGCTCGACGCCTGCTCCCGCAATGGGTACGTGGTTGAAGGAATCGCGGAGGTATTCACCCTGCTGGATGATGGTCTGCAGGTCGGCATCGTTCTGGTAGGCGGTGGTGCCCTGGTAGCCGGCGTAGTAGTTGTGCTGGAACCAGTCGCTGGAGGTGCCTTTCAGTCCGTCGGCACGGAGCAGGAAGCCGAGGGCGTAGGGAGCCTCGTCGGCGTTGAAGCAGAAGTCGGCGTAAGCGGTAACGGCTACGGAGAGGCTGCTCTTGTCGTAGGTGGGCACCTCAAGGCGCACGCGGGCTTCCGTGAGCTTGGCGTGTTCTTCCTCAATGACCTCGCCGAGGCCGAAGCCGCTGGAGCGGTTACCCATGTAGGGGTCTATCATGAAGGAGCGGTTGATGGTGCTGCTGGGATAGCCGGAGACGTTGGCGGAGAGATAGGGCGAGAACGCCTGTATCTCCATGGGGTCGTTGCGGTGGACGGCGGCGCAGACGAACTTGCCGGGATGGCGTTCCTCGGCGAGGCGCAGGCCGAGCGTGCCGCGCGGGCAGAAACCGCACCACGTGCCGGTGTATTCCTCGACATACACTTTGTGGAAGGGAGCCTCGGAGAGCGTGCGCAGGGAGCCGCTGGCTGTGTTGTGGGCAAGAACCTCGTTGTCCGAACCGTTCACCTGCGTAAGGGTGAGCGCGGCGGCGAAGTCGTTCACGACGGAGGGCAGCTGTATGGGGATGTTGAACGTGCGCTTGCTGCCGAAGGGCAGTGCGGGCGACACGCTGATGGCGGGAGTGGCATAGTCGGCGCCGTCAAGCTGGAGGCGGAAGCTGAGGCTCGTGATGTCCTGCTTTCCGTAGTTCTCGACAACGACGGGAATTTCCGCCTGCTGCCCGGCTACACCGAGGACTTTCCCGAAGTCCGCAACGGTGGCGGAGGTGCCGACGAACTCGTCGGAGACGTTGACGGGGCGGCGTGCGGCGTTGACAATCTCACCCGTCTCCGTGTTGAAGAGCAGGGCTACTACGCTGAGCTGGTAGAGATTCTGCGCCAGCGTGTTGAAGCCGAGTTCCATATCGTAGGGGTGGTTCTGGGCTTCACCCATGCGGATGGGAGCCGTGATGCTCCCGGCGATACCCTTGTCCACGCCTACGGCGGCGACGGCCACGTTGTCATAGACCATGTCCGTGATGGAGGCAGGCTGCGTAGTCCAGTAGAGGAGGTTCTGGTCGTTCTGGTCAAAGAATGTGGTGCCTTTCCAGGAGGGGTAGGAGTTGGCCTGATACCACTCCGACGTGCTGCCCTTCAGACCGTCGCAGAGCAGGACGTAGCCGAGGGCGTAAGGGGCGTCGTCGCGGTCGTAGTTGAACTTCACCTCCGTGGCGAAGCGGATGTGTCCGCTCTTGTCCATCTGGGGTTCGGAGAGTTCTACGGAGGCTTCGGCGACGGCCTTCTGGTCGGCGGCGATGTCCTTGTCGAGGGCAAAGCCGTTGCGCGGCATCTGCGAGCCGTAGTAGGGGTCGGCACGCAGCGAGCGGTTCACGAGGCCGGAGGGCGTGAGGCCGATGCGGTTGAACACTTTCTGGTATTCCTGGATAGCCATGACTTCCGTGCCGCTGTGGACGGAAATCCAGATGGCGTCGTCGGGGTGATGCTCCTGAAGGAGCTTGCGCCCTGTGATGCCGCGCGGGCAACCGCCGCTCCACGTGGCGGTGAACTCCTCATAGACGGTGCGGTGGGGTGCGGAGGACTCCAGCGTGATGAGCGTGCCATTGGCAACGGCAGCACTGCCGCCAATGGCGTTGGGCTGGCCGTTAACCTTCGTGACGGTGATGGTCTTGGGTTGGCGGCCATAGTTCGGGTCGGCAATGAGCTGCACGGGTGTCACCGTGCTGCAACCGTAGCCCATGAAGGGTTCGGAGAGCGTTACGTGGCGCGTGAATTCAATGGCGCCGTCAGTGGAGATGGTGTATTCGAAGTCGCGAATACCGTGTGTGCCGTAGTTCGTGAGCGTGAAGGGCACGCTCACGGAGTCGTTGGCCAGCGTGATGGCGTCGCCGAAGTTGACGGCGGAGACGGCATCAGTCTGGAAGTCACCGTCGATGAGCACCTGTATGGCCATGCGGCCGTAGCCGAGGCCCTGGAAACTCGTCCAGTTGGGGAAGTTGCGCGACGACTTCATATAAATGGCGCCTTCGAGGTCGTCCTCGTGCGTGGTGGTGAGCACGGGAAAGGCTTGCGGCGTCGTACCGATGTAGGTCTGCGTCATGCTGTAGCCGACATAGACGCCCGTGGTGCCCACCGTGAAAGGCTCGGGAAGGAGAATCTCCGTAGGCGTGGCCTCTTTCAAGGCTTCCTTCGGCACGTCAACGACGATGTCAGCCTCGTCCGTGTTGTCGGGAAGTCCCAGGCTGAGCCATACCTTGACGTCCTGTAGGGAGCTGACGCCCTGTACGGTGAAGCGCACGGCGCGAATCCTGTGGCCGGAGAGCAGGGCATTGCTGCGTCCCGTGTGGATGGCGCAGTCGTAGCGCTCTACCTCGCCGGAGCCGAGGCCCAGCAGTTCGTCTGTGTCAAGATAGTGTCCCCACCAGATTTCGTTGTCGGCGGGCGTCACTTGTGCGAACATGTCTCCCGGCACCAGCCACGTGGCGCACAGCAGGGAGGCGGCAAAGAATAGTTTTTTCAGTGTCATAATACTTGATGTTTAATGCGGCAAAAATAATGCAAAAGAGCGGAAAGTGAATCAACTTGCTGAAATAAATATAGAATAATGTGTCATTTTTTGCTTCTGAAAGCTTATTTTTGCCGCGAAATACATCATTATTCTCCATGAAAAAGACATTACTTGCCCTCCTTGCAGGGTTCATTTCCGTAACAGGTGCATATTCACAGCAGTGGATAGACGTGACCGGCACCTACCTGACCAACCCCGACTTCAATGCCGGCAATTGGAACGGTTGGACAATAGACCACTATACCACCCTCTCCGGTCAGGGCGGCCCGCGCTGCGACCATGGCGCAATAGAGCTCTGGTACTGCTCGTTCCGCATGAGCCAGACGCTCTCCGTTCCCAATGGCCGCTACCGCCTCAGCGTGAACGGTTTCTACCGTACGCAGGAACTGGAGGACGCCTACAGCAGCTACGAGGCAGACATGGAGACGATTCCCGCCATGCTGTTTGCCAATAGCCAGCAGACGACCCTGAAGAGCATCTTCAGCGAAAGCCGCTCTGACCAGAACGGCGAAGGCTCGTGGTCCGCAGCCGACCCCTGGGGCGGCTGGGGCGGCGGCTGGGGCGGCTGGGGTGGTGGAAACACCGACACCCAGTACTATCCCGCCAGCATGGAAGCTGCCGAATATGCATTCAATCAGGGCATGTACACGAACAATGTGGTTGAAGTGCAGGTGACGAACGGCCAGTTGGAAATCGGCGTGGTGAACGAAACGTTTGTTGCCAACAACTGGTGCATGCTGGACAACTTCAAACTGGAGTACTACGGCACGCCTGTCGCCGTGACTTCCGTTGACGTAAGCCCTAAGGAAATGGAAATCGCTACGGGGGAACTGCGCCAGCTTACGGCCACGGTTCTTCCGGAGAACGCCACGGACAAAAGCCTTAAGTGGGAGTCCAGTGCACCGACGATTGCTTCCGTGGACCAGCAGGGTAATGTGCGCGGCATACGCCAGGGTGACGCTGTCATCACGGCCACGTCCGCAAGCCAGCCCGGCCTGAGTGCGTCGGTGAAGGTGAGCGTCATCAGAAATGATGCCGTCGAGGGGTCGCTCATCATCAATGAAATCATGGCCGCCAACGTGGACGTGTTCTTGGACCCGTCCTTCAACTACGGCGGATGGATAGAACTCTACAACCCGACGGACCGCAGCGTGAGCCTGACGGACTGCTGGATTACGAACGACCCTGCCGACATGCAGCAGCACCCCTTGGACTGGGCCGTACAGAGCGTGCCCGCGAAGGGCTTTGCCACCGTATGGTTTGACCACTACAGCAAGTATTGTACGACGCAGATAGACGACGACCTTGACGCCAAGGGCGGCTTCATCTGCATCACCGACGGCTACAACATACTGTGCAGCGAGGAATATCCCGAGGCCACGGCTCGCACCTCTTGGGCGCGGACGACGGACGGCGGTGATACGTGGGGCATCTCCACAACGCCCACGCCCGGCGCATCCAACGCGGGATGCACCTTTGCTACGCAGCGCCTGCCGGAGCCTAAGCCGAACATTGACGGACAGATTTTCACGGGACAGCTCATATTTGACATTGAGATACCCAGCGGCGCCACGCTGCGCTATACGACGGACGGCAGCGCGCCCACACTGAAGAACGGTGTGGAATCACGCACGGGACACTTCACCGTCACGCGCACCTCGGTCTATCGCTTCGGGTTCTTCCAGGACGGAAAGATTCCCAGCAAAATCGCGACGCGAAGCTTCATCTACCGGGACAAGGAGTATCCGCTCCCCGTCCTCTCCGTTGTCAGTGCGCCGGACAACTTCTACTCCGACGAATACGGCGTCATGGTGAAGGGCGTGAACGGCAAGAACGGCTACGGCTCAAGCGAAAAGCGCAACTGGAACATGGACTGGGACCGTCCCGTCAACTTCGAGCTCATCATGCCCGGGGACGGCCTGTCCGTATTCAACCAGGAGTCCAACCTCTCCATCTGCGGAGGATGGAGCCGTGAGAACTCTCCCCACTCCTTCAAGCTGAAGGGCAACAAGAAGTACGAAGGCGAGTCCACGCTGGACTATCCCTTCTTTGCACACACCAAGCCGTTTATCAAGAACAAGACGCTGCAAATGCGTACGGGCGGCAACGATAACCGTGCCCGCCTGAAGGATCCTGCGTTGCAGACCATCATACAGAGTTCCGGCCTCTACGTGGACGGACAGTCGTACATCCCCGTGATGTCCTTCCTGAACGGTACCTACAACGGCATCATGAACATGCGCGAGCCCAACAACAAGCACTACGCATACGCCAACTATGGTATCGACACCGACGAGATGGACCAGTTCGAGATAAGTCCCGACTCGCAGTACGTGCAGATGGTGGGAACCGTGGATAGCTTCAACGAGTGGCGCCGCCTCTCCGAACGTGCCTCCGAACCCGAAGTGTACGAAGAGATTTGCCGCATGGTGGACATTGACGAATATGCCAACTTCTGGGCATGCTGCCTTTACCTTGCTCCCAGCGACTGGGGCCGCAACAACATCAAAGGCTTCCGCTACAGCGGCGAAGGCGGAAAGTGGCACCACGTCATGTTCGACATGGACAGCTCCTTCGGCAACAGCTTCAGCGGAAACCTCGACCGCACGACGGACGGCGGTGACTACATCTATGAGACGAACAGCAGGCTTGGCGGAGAACTGCCTCCGACCATCGTGTTCCGCAACATGCTCCAGAACGCCACGTTCCGCAAGCACTTCATCGATGCCTACTGCCTCGTGACGGGCAGCGTCTTCGAGCCTATACGGTGCCAGCAGATTGTGGACTCCCTCGTGAGCAACATCATTGATGTGGCTGCGTATGAGAATAATGAGAACTACGTCAACAGCACGGCAAGTTCCCTCATAAGCAACCTCTCGTCGAGCCGTCAGAGCACGATGATCAGTCAGATGAAGAGCCACTCCCTCATGGGCCTCTCTTCCACAAACGGCATCACGGCAAAGCTTGCCTCCGACCTCTCCACAGCCCGCCTGCTCGTGAACGGCCAGCCCGTACCCACGGGCAAGTTCTCCGGCACCCTCTTCCCGCCCATCACGGTGAAGGCAGAGGCTCCCGCCGGCTATAAGTTCACGGGATGGCGCTCCGCATATACCACCAACACGCAGACGCTCTTCAACATGGGTTCCAAGTGGAGCTACTACGACCAGGGCTCCCTTGACGACGAGGAGTGGAATACGCCCGACTACAAGGACCTGAACTGGCAGGATGGCGAAACGCCTATGGGCTTTGCCAACAAGGATCTGGGCTTCAAGACGAATTTCGATTCCAACGACAAGAAGGTAACCTATTACTTCCGCAAGAAGTTCAACCTCTCCAAGAAGCCTGCATCGACGGACGAATTCACTCTGGACTGCCGCGTGGACGACGGTGCCATTGTATATGTGAACGGAACGGAAGTGGGTCGCTACCGCATGCCCAGCGGCGACGTCAGCTATGAGACGCTGGCTTCCAGCTACGCCGGCGACTACGACAACACGAGCTTCCCAATCAGCCCCAGCCTTCTCCAGGAAGGACAAAACACCATCGCCGTGGAAGTCCACAACGTGGGCACGTATTCCTCCGACATCTACTGGGACGCCTCCCTTACGACTACGATGGCCGAGGGTGGAACCAACATCGTGTCGCCCGATGCCGAATACGAGCTTCCGAGCTATGGCTCTGCCGACCTTACCGCCACGTTTGAGCCCCTTGACGCTGAGGAGAAGACCGTCAACCAGTGCCACCCCATAAAGATAAATGAGGTGAGTGCTTCCAACAGCGTATTCGTGAATGAACTGGCCAAGAAGGACGACTGGATAGAACTCTACAACACGACCGACCAGCCCTACGACGTGAAGGGCATGTATCTCTCCGACAACATGAAGACGCCGCTGAAGTACCAGATAGAGGGCAGCGAGGATATCAACACTGTGATACCGCCGTATGGTCACCTCATCATCTGGGCCTCTAAGCGCAACCAGCAGTCGCAACTGCATGCAAACTTCAAGCTGGCTGCTGCGGACAGCGCATACGTCATCCTGACGAGTGCCGACGAGACGTGGAGCGACACCCTCGTCTATTGCCTGCATAACGGCGACGAAAGCGTGGGACTCTATCCCGACGGCAGCAACAACCTCTACGTATTCAACAAGCCTACGCCCGGCAAGACGAACCTGATGACGTCGCAGACGCTGGCATACGAAGAGCCTGTTATCGAGAATCCCTTTACGGGTGTCCGCGAACAGTTCGTAAGCCGTTCCGGCGGCATGAGCATCGGCTACTACCGCACCTTCCTGCGCGTGAAGAGCGAGTACTCGGCTTCGGCTGTGCTGTTCATCTATGCGGCTGACGGTCGCCTTGTGCGCCGCCTCAGCCTTGACACCTCGGCAGGGTATGCCGACGTGCCGACCACAGACCTCCCCGTCGGCCACTATGTAGCAAAGGCTCAGGACGAAGAGGGCGAAGTCTGCGCCGTCAAGTTTGTCAGAAACCAGTTTGAATAGACCATTCGACAAGTAACACAGGAAAACCAAAGAAGCAGAAAAGTGTTTGAACGCGTCCTCGGACAGGAACAGATAAAGCAGCAACTCCGCCAGCAGATAGCGGCAGGGCGTCTTCCCCACGCCCTGCTTTTCTGTGGCACGCCCGGAAGCGGGCAGTTCCCGATGGCACTTGCCGTTGCCAGTGCCCTGCTTGGCGGCGGCGTGATGGTGGAACGCTTTGTCCATCCGGACCTTCATTTCGTGTTTCCCGTTGTCAGGCAGAAGTCGCAGAGCGGAGAGCCCTCCAGCGACCAGTACATACAGCCGTGGCGCGAGATGTTGTCAGAGGACATTTACTTCGACCTTCCCGAATGGCTTGAACGCATGGGCGTGGAGAACCAGCAAGCCATCATCGGTGTGGGAGAAAGCGCGCAGATACTGCGAAAGCTCTCCCTGCGCTCCAGCCAGGGCGGCTACAAGGTGATGATTATTTGGCTGCCGGAGCTGATGAACCAGGAAGCTGCGAACAAACTCCTCAAGATACTTGAGGAACCGCCGCAGCAGACGGTATTCATCCTCGTCAGCGAACGTCCCGAGCGATTGCTTTCCACGATACTCAGCCGCACGCAGCAGGTGGAGTTCCCGCCCCTGCCGGAAAGTGTGATGGCGGAGGCGCTACAGCGTGAGCGCGGCGTGGGCGAGGAGGACGCCCGCCGCATTGCACGCCTCAGCGAGGGCAGCTATGTGCGTGCACTCCGCACCTTGCAGGCCGACGCACAGTCCTCGCTCTACTTCGATATGTTCGTGAGCCTCATGCGGCTCACCTACCAGCGGAAGGTGCGCGAACTCGGCGCGTGGGCAGAGCAACTGGCGGGCTGGGGACGAGAACGGCAGAAGAACTTCCTGGCCTATAGTCAGCACCTCGTCAGGGAAAACTTCATCTATAATTTCCGCCAACAGAAGCTCAGCTATGAGACGCAGGAAGAGGCACAGTTCTCGCAGAACTTCGCACGCTTCATCAACGAGCGCAATGTCTATGGCATTATGGGGCAGTTCTCCGATGCCGAGCGCGACATTGAAGGAAATGTGAACGCCCGCATGGTGTTTTTTGACCTTGCGCTTCAGATGGCGGTACTCATCCGACAATAGTATATATATAATAATGTGTCATCCCGGCACAACATAAGTGAACGAAAAGAAATGTCTGAGATAAAATATAAGACCACTGATGCCCTGCGCGGACTTTGCGCACAGGGATGCGGAAGACAGGACAAACAACTGAACACCTACGACTACCTGGCCGACCTCGAGGGAGACAGCCGTCTGGGTGACCTCGTGGAAGTGCAGTTCAAGAATACACGCAAGGGCTATTATCGCAACGACAACCACCTGGAGCTTCACAAGGGCGACATCGTGGCTGTTGAGGCCAGCCCGGGACACGATATCGGCGTCGTCACGCTGACGGGACGCCTCGTCCCCTTCCAGATGAAGAAGGCCAACCTGAAACCCAACACGGAGATACGGCGCGTTTATCGCCGTGCACGCCCCGTGGATATTGAGAAATGGGAGGAAGCCAAGGCGCGCGAACATGCCACCATGATACGCTCCCGACAGATAGCAAAGGAGCTGGGTCTGGAAATGAAAATCGGCGACGTGGAGTATCAGGGTGATGGCGGCAAGGCCATTTTCTACTATATCGCCGACGGCCGCGTGGACTTCCGCCAGCTCATCAAGGTGCTTGCTGAGGCATTCCGCGTACGAATAGAGATGCGGCAGATTGGCGCGCGTCAGGAAGCCGGGCGCATTGGTGGCATCGGCCCCTGCGGGCGGGAACTTTGCTGCGCCACGTGGATGAAGAACTTCTCCAGTGTGAGCACTGCCGCCGTGCGTTTTCAGGACATATCCCCCAACCCGCAGAAGCTTGCCGGGCAGTGTGCCAAGCTGAAGTGCTGCCTCAACTACGAGGTGGATGTGTACATGGAAGCCTACCGCGAGTTTCCCGACCGCAACATCCCGCTCGAAACGGCTGACGGCACATACTATTTCTTTAAGGCCGACCTTCTTTCGCGGCAAGCCACGTACAGCACGGATCGCCGCATGGCCGCCAACCTCACCACCATCTCTGCCCAGCGTGCGAGGGACATCATTCAAATGAACCGGAATGGCGAGAAGCCCCTCCGCCTGGACGAATCGGACAAGGGAGGACCCACCCGTCCTGTTGACCTGGTGGAACAGGAAAGCCTGACGCGCTTTGACAAGAACCGCCGTCGCAACAAAGGCCGTGGCGGACGCCGCAATACGCAGCCCTCCGCGAACTGAAATTCCCTCCCGTTGTAGGTAACGTGCAAATAATGTAGGTAAGAATGGCTTTTGTCATATTTATTTCTTACTTTCGCAGCCGAATTAACAAACTTTAAATATATAAACTATGCAAATTCATCCCCTATTCTGGCTTGTGCCCGTGGCATCTGTTGTTGCCTTGAGCATGGCCTGGGTGTTCTTCAAGAGCATGATGAAAGCTGACGAGGGAACGCCCCGAATGAAAGAAATTGCCGAGTACGTCCGCAAGGGCGCAATGGCTTACCTGAAGCAGCAGTACAAGGTGGTACTCATCGTCTTCATTGTTCTGGCTGCTCTCTTTGCGTTTATGGCTTACGGCCTTGGCGTACAGAATCCCTGGGTTCCGTTTGCCTTCCTGACGGGTGGTTTCTTCTCCGGTCTGGCAGGCTTCTTCGGCATGAAGACAGCCACTTATGCCAGCGCACGTACCGCCAATGCTGCCCGTAAGAGCCTTGACGGTGGTCTGAAGATAGCCTTCCGCTCGGGTGCCGTGATGGGCCTGACGGTAGTAGGCCTCGGTCTGCTCGACATCG
>JAFUXE010000022.1 GCA_017477205.1 Alloprevotella sp. | reverse complement strand
CCTATAAAAACGTTAAGTTTTTGCCAGTTTCTTTGGTGGTAACAGAATAAATGATTAACTTTGCACTCACTAAGAAGCGTTCTTTGGAAATGTGTATAACGAGACAGAATATGTAATTCAGCTCGTTTCTAAATCGTTACCTAATTACCATTAAAAACAAGGTAACAAAATGATTTCTAAAGAGTTATAAATTCCCCCGTAACAAATATAGGGGACAACGCTTTCTACGCCTGCGAACAGCTGGAGGAATGCGTGTTCTCCGAGAAGGTGGAAACCATCGGCGAAACCGTATTCTACGGCAGTGACAAGATGGACCGCGTGTACTTCCTCAGTACCACGCCGCCGGCAAACGTGGCAGAATACGCCCTGTACAACGACCGCCTGATCGACGAGGGTACGCTCTACGTCCCTGCCGCCGCGAAGAGTGCCTACACAGCCAAGCAATGGGTTGTGGAGCGCGAGTTTGGCGAGTCGATGAACGTGGTGGCGAACATCGTCGGCATGACGGACGAGGAGATTACCGCGCTGAAGGCACGCGTGACGGGCATCGACGTCGTCGGACGACCTGACAGCCTGCAATCTGACAGATGCTACGACCTGCAAGGACGTCAAGTCCTCGGGTCGTCAAGTCGTCAGCAGAAGGGCGTGTATGTCGTGGGAGCCCGCAAAGTGCTGAAATAATCATTAACAAGATATGTCGAAAAGGAGAAACTCTCAGGGCAGGCAGGGCGTGAAGGCTGTTCCCGTACGGGGCGGCCTTCCCGCAGGTCCTGCAAAGAGGAAGAAAACGTTTGCCGTGCGTCCCGCGTGGACGTATGGCGTGCTGTTTGTCGTGCTGGCTGTCTTTTGCACGCTGGTCTATGGCGACGTGTTTGCCCGTGCACAGCAGGAGTCGTTCGTGAACGGTGATGCCGTGAGCATGAAGTTCCTGACGGACAAGCCGCTGGGAACCCTGTACTGGGGCATGCGCTGGCTGTTGCTCGCCTACAAGAGCAAGTGGCTTGGCGGATTGCTGCTGGCATGCGTGCTGACGCTTACGGCATGGCTCCTGGACCGCCTGCTGCGGCTTCCGGCCGCGTGGGCAGGCGTTGGGGCCGTTGTCCCCCTCGCGGAGCTGGCCTGGATGGTGGCGCAGGGCACGAACCTCTACTACAAGAACGAGCCGAGCCGCTTCGTCCTGCTGGCCGTGGGAACGCTGCTCGTGGCCGCCGTGGCCTATGCCGTGGCCGCCCTGCTGCGCCGCAAGCGTACGGAGGCACAGCCCAAGGCTGCGGCACGTCCGTGGGGCCTGATGCTGATGCTGGTGGTGGCGGGCGCGCTCTACGGCTATGCGCTCACTGCCCAGCAGAACCCCATCCTGACGGCACGCATGCAGCAACGGCTGTGGCAGCAGGACTGGGAGGGCATGATTGAGGACGGACTGAGCGCACGGCGTCCCACACGCTCCGTGGCAGCCTACTTCGCCATTGCCCTGCTCCAGCAGGGAGAACTCCTGGAACGACTGTACGAGATACCCTACAACTATCCCGTCAACGGAGGCCTTGAGAAGCACGACGGCGGCGAGGAGTACGGCATCCTGCAAGCCGATGCCGACTTCGAGGCCGGCCTGGTGCAGGTGGCCTACCACTACGCGCTGGAATATACCGTCATGAACGGCCCCACGACGTACAACATGAAGCGAATGGCGCTCTGTGCCGTGATGATGGAGGAGAAGGAACTTGCCCGGAAGTACTTCCGCATCCTGAAGAGCCTGCCCTTCGAGAAGGACTTCATCGCGCGCTACGAGCCGATGGTGGACAACCCGAAGCTGATAGAGGAAGACCCGGAGCTGGCACTGGTCAGGAAGCTGAAGCCCCGCGAGCACAAGTATGAGCAGCAGTACCGCCAGCCCGCCTTCATGGGCTACAACCTCGGACTGATGGAGGGCTCCGACGAAACCCTCATCACCTCGACGGCTGCCTGCATGTACTCCAAGGACCTTCTGGCGATGATGCCGCGCGTCATGGCCATGAGACAAAAGAACATGAACCTCCCGATGACCGTCCAGCAGGCCATCTGCTGCCTCAGTCTGAAGGACAAGGGTGCCCACAAGGACGTAGTGAACATCCTGCCGAACTCCCAGCTGGTGATGTCTGAACTACAGTCGTTCCTCATGGATGCAAAAGAGTACATGAAGGACAAGGAAAAGCTGCGCACGGAGCTGAAGGGCCGCTGGTTAGGCACGTACATGTACTATTACTATTGTGAAAACAACGACAGCATAGCGACCGGAAAGAAGTCGCCTCGCGAAGCGGCCGTGAACTAAAAATCCCGATATATGAAAAGGTTATCATTGTATATATTGACAGCCGTATGCATGGCAGCCTTCACGGCTTGCAGCAAGACGCCCGAGATACCCGCCAACAGCACGCCCGTCAAGGAGCAGGCTGAGATTTACCCTGACTACCGCGACATCGTCATCCCTCCCAACATCGCACCGCTGAACTTCCAGGTGCGCTCGGAAGGCACGGACTTCGTCTGCGCCCTGGAGGGTGCAGGGCAGAGCCTTGTGGCCGGAGCCGGCAAGGACGGGAAAGTCATGTTCGACACCTTGCAGTGGAAGCAACTCCTGCAAGCTGCCAAGGGAAAGGACCTCACCGTGCGCCTCTATGCGAAGTGCGGCGACGCCTGGGTAAGCTTCCCCGCATATACCCTCACGGTGGCTGCCGAGCCCATTGACCGCTATCTCTCCTACCGCCTCATAGAGCCCAGCTACGAGCTCTATCGCCAGATGGGACTCTACCAGCGCGACCTGGAGAACTTCGACGAATATGTCATCTATGAAAACAACCGCGAGTTCGACGACACCCAGAACCACTGCGTGAACTGCCATAACTTTCAGGGTTACGACACGCAGCGCATGCTCTTCCACGTGCGTGCCAAGCACGGCGGCACCATCATGGTGGACGGCGACAAGGTGGAGAAGCTGAAGATGACGACGGACTCCACGGCAGGAAATGCCGTCTATCCGAGCTGGCATCCCACGCTGCCGCTCATCGCCTTCTCCACGAACAAGACCGGACAGGCCTTCCACTTGCAGCATCCCAACAAGATTGAGGTCGTGGACTATGGCTCGGACCTCCTCTTCTACGACGTGGAGAACCACACGATTTCCAACATCCTCAAGAGCGATGATACCTTCGAGACCTTCCCCTGCTGGGCACCGGACGGCAGTGCACTCTACTACTGCTCTGCCTACATGCCGATGTTCCGCGGCCTGCCCGACTCCGTCGCCGTTGACACCATCATGCGCTACCATCCCGTGGCACGCTACGACATCAAGCGCCTGAGCTTCGACGCCGCAACGCGCACCTTCGGCGCGCCGGAGATGGTCGTGGACTGTGCCTCGGAGAAGATGAGCGCCTCCGTTCCCCGCATCAGCCCCGACGGCCGCTACCTGCTCTATGCTCGCGGCGCATTCGGACAGTTCCACATCTGGCACCACGACAGCGACCTCTGGATAAAGGACTTGCAGACGGGCGACAACTACGCGCTCACGGAAGCCAACTCCCCCGGCGTGGACAGCTATCACGGCTGGAGCAGCAACGGACGCTGGATTGTCTTCGCCTCGCGGCGTATGGACGGAAACTACTCGCGCCCCTTCATCGCCTACTTCGACAAGGAGGGACACGCCCACAAGGCCTTTGTCCTCCCGCAGGAAGACCCCGAGCACAACCTGATGCTCATGAAGAGCTACAACGTTCCCGAGTTCTCGCGCTCCCGCGTGCGCTTCACGCCGCAGCAGTTCCACGACGTCATCTATAACGACGACGCCCTGAAGCCCGTGAGCTACAAGGCGCTGTAAACATAAGCCGTTGTGACGAAAAGAATCCGCAGGTTCCACGATGAACGGGAACCTGCGGATTTCCTTATGCTTTTGGGTGCTATGGGCTTTAGTCCTCAATATCCTCGAAGTCGAAGAAGTCTTCGTCGAGGAAGGTCGGTGCTGCCCATTCGTCCAGGGCGCGGCGGTCTTTCTTCGTGGGACGTCCGGTGCCGCGTGCGCGATCTACAAAGCCGCTGATGCGTGACATCTCGAGCACTTCGTACTGTTCCTGCGGCGTGATGTTCTCCAATATCTGCGGGAGAAGCTTCGCGCCCACACGCTTCTCAATGGCTTGCAGCACGCGGAAGGTGTACGTGACGGGCGGCTTGCGGACGGCAACCTCGTCGCCGTCCTTCACCGTGCGTGAAGGCTTCGCCGTGGCGCCGTTGATTTGTATGCGGTTGTTCTTGCAGGCTTCTGCGGCAAGGCTTCGCGTCTTGTAGATGCGTGCCGCCCAGAGCCATTTGTCTATACGGGCTTCCACTCTTTAGGTCTGTTCTCTTTACTTATTGTTATAGTTGTTCATGGCAAAGGCAATGCCGCTCAGAGCGTATGCCTTCACGGCATCTGCCGCCAGCGTGACGCGCTCGTCCATGTGTTCCAGTTCCTCGGGAAGGAACTCTCCCAGCACGAAGTCTATCTGCCCTCCGCGCTGAAAGTCGTTCCCGATGCCGAAGCGCAGGCGGGCATACTGCTGCGTGCCGAGCTGCTGCGTGATGCTGCGCAGGCCGTTGTGCCCGGCCTCGCTGCCACCGGGCTTCATGCGCAGGGTACCGAAGGGGAGGGAGAGGTCGTCAACGACGACGAGCAGGCGTTCCAGGGGAATGTTCTCCTTCTGCATCCAGTAGCGCACGGCATTGCCGGACAGGTTCATGTAGGTGGAGGGCTTCAGCAGGAGCAACTCCTGATTCTTGACGCGCATGCGGCCTACGAAGCCGTAGCGCTTGTCCTGGAAGGCGATGCCCGCTTGTGCGGCCAGCTTGTCGGCAACGCGGAAGCCGATGTTGTGGCGCGTGGCGGCGTATTCGTCCCCGATGTTTCCCAGGCAGGCAATGAGGTGGAGCATGGTGGTGATATAGGATATGGTTGTGTTCTTTCCCAAAAAAGAAATTGATATAGTCGGTGGCATTCTGCCTCGGTACGACTATACCAATTTCTGTGGGGTTTCAAGTATCCTTGCGGTTCACGCCCTACAGGGTAGGGGGCTGTCCGCAAGACCCGTTCGGGCGTGGATGTTAAGCCTCGCTGTCGTCGGAGGATGATGCGTTGGCAGCCGCTGCGTTGGCAGCACTGATGGCGGCACGTGTCATCTTGACGCTTACGACGTTAACGTCCTTCGGCGTGATGAGCTCGAGGTTTTCGAAGGAGAGGTCGCCCACCTTGATGCTCTTACCAAGCTGGAGGTTGGTGACATCGATGACGAGCTTCTCGGGGACGTCGGTATAGAGTGCGCGAACGTTAATCTTACGAACGAGCGTCACGAGCTTACCACCGGCACGTACACCTTCGGCAAGACCCTGCGTCTGGATGGGCACACCAATAACGATGGGCTTGTCCTCGTGAACCTCAAGGAAGTCGATGTGGAGGATGGTGTCCTTTACGGGGTGGAACTGCGTTTCGCGGATGATGGCTTTGCGCTGTTCGCCGCCAAGCTGGATGTTTACGAGATAGATGTCGGGCGTGTAGATGAGCTTCTTGGCTTCACGCTCGCTGATGGAGAAAGACTGTGCTTCGGGAAGACCGTTCTCACCCTTCTTGATACCATAGATGTTGCAGGGAACAAGGCCTTCGCGGCGTGCAGCCTTTGCGGCTTTCTTTCCGCTTTCGGTGCGTACGGCACCATTGATGTTGATTTGTTTCATTGTGAGTTGTGTTACTCTAAATTAAGTTATTGGTTTAGCTTAATTCACCATCACACGTTGAGGCTTCCGTAGCCTCTCATGGGGGAATCGGCCGCGAAAGTACGACAAACTTTCCGCACGGGCAAGCCTTGGGCGTATTTTTCAGAACTCGAAGCTGAAGTTGTCGCCTTCCTCAACCTGGGGGAGGGGAGCCGGGAACTCCTCTTCTGCGGGGAATGCATTTGCCATCACGTCCTCGCGGACGATGTTCTCCTGACCGATGAAAGCCGTGGCTTCGTCAAGGGCATTGCGGAAGCGTTCGATGTCCGTCCGGTAGATGAAAATCTTGTGCTTCTCGAACTGGGGCGGCGCCTCTTCAGTGCCGTCTTTGACACGTTTGCTCTCGGTGAGGGCTACATAGTATTCTCCGTTGCGGTCTTGTTTGACGTCAACGTAGTAAATGCGCTTTCCTGCTTTCACGGAACGTGTGAAAAGGATGTCGCTTTCGGGTTTTCCGTATGGCATGTTGTTAGAAAAGAATTTGTTTTGTCTAAAATTGTGCTCGCAAAAGTGCTATGTTTTTAGCAAAGTTCCAAAAAAAAAGCCTAAAATGTACTCACTCCCGACGCTTTTTACTACTTTTGCGCCTGTCATAGCACGGGAAACCGCTATATTCGGAATATGATAAACAGAGAATTAATAAGATTGAAGGTGCTCCAGCTGGTGTATGCGTACTACCAGAACGAGGGCAAGGCACTGAACGTCGCAGAGAAAGAACTGGACTTTAGCCTTGGCAAGGCTTACGAGCTCTACGAGTATCTGCTGAACTTGCTGGTGGAACTGCGGCGTTATGGAGAGAGAAAACTGGAGGCCGCACAGAGCCGTGCGCAGCGTTTCGGAAAGGAAATGGAGGGCGTGTCTGCGGACGGGCAGATGGCACGGAACAAATTCCTGCTCGCGCTGGAAGAGAACAAGGCGCTTGCCGGGTACAGGGAGAAGAAGCCCACGTGGGAGGAGGAGCCGCAGTTCATCCGCGGACTCTACACGGCGTTCACGGAAAGCGAGACGTTCCAGCGCTATCTCGGTGTGGAGGATTTCTCCTTTGAGGCCGATCGCGAAGTGATACGCCGCCTCTATAAGACGCTGCTTGCGGACAACGACGAACTGGACGCCATGCTGGAGACGCACAGCCTTTACTGGAACGACGACCGCCCCGTGGTGGACACGTTCGTGATGAAGTCCATCAAGCGTTTCACGTCGGCATCAACGCCCGACGACCCCCTGCTTCCTGACTACGATTCTGAAAACGACCGCGTCTTTGCCAAGACGCTGTTCCGCGAAACCCTGCTCCGCAGGGAACAGACCCGCGCGCTCATTGCCGAGAACTGCCGGGGCTGGGAATATGAGCGCCTGGCGCTGATGGACGTCGTCGTGATGCAGATTGCGCTGACGGAAATGCTCGTCTTCCCTGAAATACCCCTGAGCGTGACGTTTAGCGAATACCTCGACCTGGCGCGCGTTTACAGCACACCGCGCAGTCCGGGATACATCAACGGCCTCCTGGACCATATCGCAAAGAAACTCCGGGAAGAGCAGGTTCTTCTGAAATAGTACACAATAAATAATATAAATAACAAAACAGTAAAGACATGATTTTCTTACAAGCAGCACAATCCCAAGGCGGCGGTGGTCTGGAAATGATCATCATGATGGTGGCTCTCTTTGCCATTGTCTATTTCTTCATGATTCGTCCGCAGAACAAAAAGCAGAAGGAAGAGCAGAAGTTCCGCGACGCCCTGACGAAGGGGCAGGAAGTGGTTACCATCGGTGGCCTGCACGGCACGGTCAAGAACGTGGATACGGAAAAGGGCATCGTCACCCTGAACATCGCCACGGGCGTTGACGTGAAGTTCAGCAAGAACGCTATCGCCAAGAGCTGAACGCCAGGCGCCAAGCGCTGGAAGGCGGAAACGCTCCTCCCCTAAACTCATAACGGTCGAACCTTGGTCTCCATCCGGGAACTCCTGAAACGTTTGTGGACGAAGCAGGCGTTGACATTCCTGTTTTTCCTCGTCCTTTCTGCCACGTTCTGGCTCTTCACGACACTCAACGACGACTATCGCGAAGAAATGGACGTGGACTTGCAGCTTGTGAACGTGCCGGAGAACGTTGTCATCACGACCGACCCTCCGTCGCACCTGCGCATCAGCGTGCGCGACAAGGGCTTCATGATACTTTCCTACCGCTACTGGCAGGAGAGGAAGCCCGTCACGATAGACTTCGGCAGCGTCGTGGGGCGCGGAAATGCTTCCGGCAACGTGACGATTCCGTCGTCGGAGCTGCTGAAGCAGGTGCAGGCACTGTTTGGTAACGATGCATCGGTGCAGATACTGCGTCCGCAGCAAGTGGAGTTTTATTTCAACTATGGCGAGAGCAAGCGCGTCCCGCTGCGTGTGATGGGGAGCTTTGCCCCCAAGGACAACGCCTCCATCCTCACGATGCTGCGCCATACGCCGGACTCGGTGACCGTCTTTGCCCGCCCCTCCATCCTGGATACCATCACGGCGGCCTATACAGAAGCACTCTTCCTGAACAACCTGGAGGACACGACGCGCGTCACGGTGCGCCTGCACCGCGTCACGGGCGTAAAGTTCGATCCGGCAGAGGCTGAGCTGCTGCTGGCCTGCGACCGCCTGGTGGAGAAGACCGTCACGGTGCCGGTGCAGCAGGTGAACTTCCCTGCGGACAAGAAACTGCGTACCTTCCCCGCCAGTGTCAACGTGACGTTCCAGGTGGGCATGGGACGCTATCGCAGCATTTCCGGCGAAGACTTTGTGCTCGTCGTGAACTACGAGGAACTTCTTGACCGAAAGTCCACGCGCTGCAAGCTTTCCTTCAAGTCCCTGCCTGACGGCGTGCAGTACGTACGCATCCTGCCTGAGGAGGTGGACTACGTGATAGAGGAGGCTGCGGAATAAGACGAGGCAGCGATGGTGACGGTAGGCATAACGGGAGGCATTGGAAGCGGAAAGACCTACGTGTGCCGCATGTTGGCGGACGAGGGCTTCCCCGTTTTCTACTGCGACCTTGAGGCGCACCGCCTCATGCACAGGGACGCGTCCCTGCGCGACGGCTTGCGTCGGCTGGTGGGCGAAGAGGTCTATAATGCCGACGGCAGGCTTTGCAAGCCGGTGCTTTCCGCCTACATCCGCCGCGGTGAAGCGTATGCGGAGAAGGTGAATGCCCTGGTGCATCCCCGCGTGCGCGATGCCTTCCTGAAGATGCGCAAAGCCTACGGCGGGATGCCGCCCCTCATGCGCCCGCAGGCACTCGTCATGGAGTGCGCATTGCTCTACGAATCCCGCTTCGACGACCTTGTAGAACTCTCTGTCCACGTTTCCGCACCGCAGGAGCTGCGCATACGGCGGCTGATGGCGCGCGACGGGATAAGCCCCGGACAGGCCCGGCAATGGATGGAGCTGCAAATGCCCGAGGAGGAAAAGAGGCGCCGCGCAGACCTGGTGATAGACAATGACGGGGAAACAGCCCCGGACCTTGGCAACCTGCTTGAAAGAATCAGAGAAATAAATGCGAAACATAAGCAAAACTGAAACAACATGAAAGATACTATTCTGTCCATCTCCGGTCGTCCCGGACTGTTCCGTTTGGTCTCCAGAGGCAACGGTAACATCATTGTAGAAACTATCGACGAAGTGAAGAAGCGCTTCGCCGTGGGTACGCGTGAACGTGTCACGTCGCTGAACGACATCACGATGTATTCCGACGAAGACAACGTGGAGCTCATGAAGGTATTCAAGACCATCTGCGAAGCCCATGCCGGCAAGGCCGTGGCGCTGAACCACAAGACGGCGGCGAAGGAGGAACTGGACGCCTTCATGGCGGAGGCCCTGCCCACCTACGACCGCGATCGCGTGCATGCGTCCGACATCCGGAAGCTGTTGCAGTGGTATAACATCCTCGTGACAAACGGATATACGGACTTCGTGACGGAGGAGGAAGAGGCTGAAGCCGAGGAAGCAAATTCTTAATCATAGAAACCTTATGGGAAGAGTACTTATCATCGGAGCAGGCGGTGTGGCCACCGTCGCTGCCCACAAGGTCGCACAGAACAGCGACGTCTTCACTGACATCATGATTGCCTCGCGCACGAAATCAAAGTGCGACGCCATCGTGAAAGCCATCGGAAACCCGAACATCAAGACGGCAAAGGTGGATGCCGACAATGTACCCGAGCTCGTGGCGCTCTTCCGGGAGTTCCGTCCCGACCTCGTGATGAACCTCGCGCTGCCCTATCAGGACCTCACCATCATGGACGCCTGCCTGGAGTACGGCTGTTCCTACCTCGACACCGCCAACTACGAGCCCAAGGACGAGGCGCACTTCGAGTACAGCTGGCAGTGGGCCTACCGCGAGCGCTTCGAGAAAGCCGGGCTGACGGCCATCCTCGGCTGCGGCTTCGACCCGGGCGTGACGAGCATCTTCACGGCCTACGCCGCAAAGCACCATTTCAAGGAGATACAGTATCTGGACATCGTCGATTGCAACGCCGGTGACCACCACAAGGCTTTCGCCACCAACTTCAATCCCGAAATCAACATCCGCGAAATCACGCAGAAGGGACTCTACTGGGAAGATGGCAAATGGGTGGAGACCGAGCCGCTGGAGATCCACAAGGACCTGACGTATCCGGGCATCGGCCCTCGCGACAGCTACCTGCTGCACCATGAGGAAATCGAGAGCCTCGTCATCAACTATCCCACCATCCGCCGCGCCCGCTTCTGGATGACCTTCGGCCAGCAATACCTCAAGCACCTCGAAGTCATCCAGAACATCGGCATGAGCCGCATTGACGAGATTGAGTACGACGCTCCCCTGGCCGACGGTACGGGAACGGCGCGCGTGAAGATCGTGCCCCTCCAGTTCCTCAAGGCCGTGCTGCCCAACCCGCAGGACCTCGGTGAGAACTACACGGGCGAAACCAGCATCGGCTGCCGCATTCGCGGCATCGGACAGGACGGTAAGGAGCACACATATTATATATATAATAACTGCTCGCACCGCGCCGCCTATGAGGAGACGGGCATGCAGGGCGTCAGCTACACCACGGGCGTACCCGCCTGCATCGGTGCCCGCATGTTCATGCTCGGCCTGTGGAAGGAGCCCGGTGTGCACAACGTGGAGGAGTTCGATCCCGATCCCTTCATGGCCGAGCTCAATAAACAGGGCCTGCCTTGGCACGAAATCCATGACGGCGACTTGGAGCTCTAATCTCTAATTTTTCATTTCCAATGGACATCTACCGCCTCCTGAAAGTCTTCGGACGAGTGAAGAGTCCACGCCTGAGACTCCTCGGGCTGTGGTGGCTCCACGTGACGGGACGGCGGTACCTGGGTGTCTTCCTCGACCCCGTGCTGATGTGCAACCTGCGCTGCCGCATGTGCTACTTCAGCGACGGGGAACGTCGCCGCGAGTTGCACGGGAAGTTCGAGCAGAACGAGTTGGAGCGCATTGCGCAGGCCTTCCTTCCCCGTGCGCTGAAGCTCCAGATAGGGTGCGGTGCGGAGCCTACGCTCTCGCCCCACCTTGCATGGCTCGTTGCCGAAGGGAAACGCCTCGGTGTACCCTATGTCTCGGTGACGACAAACGGCATGTTGCTGGACGAGGCATTGCTGCGGAGCATGGCGCAGGCGGGACTGGACGAGCTCACCATCTCGCTCCACGGCCTGACACGCCAGACCTACGAGCACCTCATGGCGGGGGCGACGTGGGACGGTTTCAAGGGACTGTTGGAAGTGATAGCAAAGGTGCGACGGGACTTCCCCACCATGAAGCTGCGCGTGAACTACACGCTCAACACGGACAATGTGAAAGAGCTCGCGTTGTTTGACGAGGTGTTTGCCGACGTTCGCGTGGACGTCTTGCAGCTGCGCCCCGTGCAACGCATTGGCAATACGGCCTATCAGGACTTCTCGATGCGCCGCATCGAGGAAGTGTACGACGCTGTGCTCCTGCCGCTTGCGGCACGCTGCAAGGCGCGCGGCACGCGATGTCTGCTGCCTACCCGCGAGAACCTGCATGCCCTGGAGGACGGCACGGCGACAGCAAAGTCCGGACGTGCGCGCCTGGCGGAAGAGGCTGCCTATTGCAACATCACGCCCGGTCATGTCTGGCGCGACGACTTCGACCCTGACAGCGACACCTACGACGACTATGCACGTCGCCACCGTTTCGGGCGCCGCCTCCTGCGGCTCGCCTTGGGGTGGGGCAGCGTGACGCGTCCCGAGGAGGGCCGGACAAGGAAACTAAACTATACAATACAATAATACTCTATGAACATCGGAGACAAAGCCCCTGAACTACTGGGACGCAACGAGCGCGGTGAGGAAGTCCGCCTGAGCGACTTCGCGGGCCGCAAGCTTGTGCTCTATTTCTATCCCAAGGACAATACGAGCGGCTGCACGGCGGAAGCTTGCAGCCTGCGCGACAACTATGCAGAGCTGCGCGATGCCGGATATGAAGTCGTCGGTGTCAGTGCCGACAGCGAGGCTTCCCATCAGCGCTTCATCGAGAAGCACCAGCTTCCCTTCACGCTCATTGCCGACACGGAGAAAACGCTCTCCCAGGCCTTCGGCACATGGGGCGAGAAGTCCATGTACGGACGCAAGTATATGGGCATGCTGCGCACCACCTTCCTCATTGGCGAGGACGGACGCGTGGAGAAAATCTTCTCCCCGAAGGAGATAAAGACGAAGCAGCACGGCGAGCAGATTTTGGACAATAACCTATAAACCCAAAAACCAACAAACCTATAAACCAACAAACCAACAAACCTATAAACCAACAAACCAACAAACCTATAAACCAACAAACCTATAAACCAACAAACCTATAAACCAACAAACCTATAAACCAACAAACCAAACATGGCAAAGAAAGAAGACCTTGAAAAGACGGCTGCCGACGGCAAACTCAAAGCCCTGCAAGCCGCAATGGCAAAGATAGAGAAAGACTTCGGAAAAGGCTCCATCATGAAGCTCGGCGACGAGAAGATTGAGGATGTCGAGGTCATCCCCACCGGCAGCATGGCCTTGGATGCCGCCCTCGGAGTAGGCGGCTATCCCAAGGGACGCATCATTGAAATCTACGGCCCCGAGAGCAGCGGTAAGACGACGCTCGCCCTCCATGCCATCGCTGAGGCACAGAAAGCAGGCGGCTATGCAGCCTTCATCGATGCTGAGCACGCCTTCGACCGCTTCTATGCCGAGAAGCTCGGTGCCGACGTTGACAACCTCCTCATCGCCCAGCCCGACAATGGCGAGCAGGCTCTCCAGATTGCCGACCAGCTCATCAGCAGCGCAGCCGTTGACATTGTCGTCATCGACTCCGTGGCAGCCCTCACGCCGAAGGCCGAAATCGACGGCGACATGGGCGACAACAAGGTGGGTCTCCAGGCACGCCTCATGAGCCAGGCTCTCCGTAAGCTCACCGCCACCATCGGCAAGACCCGCACCACCTGCATCTTCATCAACCAGTTGCGTGAGAAGATAGGCATCATGTTCGGCAATCCCGAGACCACCACTGGCGGTAACGCCCTGAAGTTCTACGCCAGCGTACGCCTCGACATCCGCCGCACCTCCACCCTGAAGGACGGCGACCGTCCCGTCGGCAACCTGGTGCGCGTGAAGATTGTCAAGAATAAGGTGGCGCCGCCCTTCCGCAAGGCCGAGTTTGAAATCTCCTTCGGTGAAGGTATCTCCCGCGTCGGTGAGATTGCCGACCTCGGTGTGGAGACTGGCGTCATCAAGAAGAGCGGCTCGTGGTTCAGCTACGGCGAGACGCGCCTCTGCCAGGGTCGCGAGGCCCTGAAGAACCTCCTGCGCGACAACGAGGAACTTGCCGAGGAGCTGCGCGGCCTCATCGTCGAAAAGCTGCGGGACGGCGTGCCCACAGCCTCAAAGTCCGAGGAAGAAGCCTGAGCCTTCGCCCCGTTTTCCTTAAAGGGATGTACCCACCGGGCACATCCCTTTTTTCATGTTTTACGTTTCATGTTTTATGAAATGAGAAACCGTCAATAAAGAAGGCCGAAGGCCCAGAGGGGAATGATGTTGCCCGAGCCGAACTCTATGTCGTCTTTCACGATATAGCCCTCCTGTGCCTCGGAGATTTGTCTTTTCCCTTTCTTTCTTCCTCCGATTTCGAAAGTCCTTCCTCCAATCTGGAAGTCGCTGATGCGGGAACTGATGACGTCAGTGGTTACGCGTGTTTGATTATAGAAGAAAGTCTCGCGGACGTTTCCGATGTCTGTCGAGGAGCCGCCCAGTAAATATGCCAGGCTGGTGTTGTCAAGATACACCTTTTCCACTTTGCCTACACCTCTGATTCCGCCCGTGTCGTCACGTAGCTGTCCTATCATGCCCGCTTGTTCCATGTAGAGGAAATAGTCGGGAAGGACGTTACGGCTCACGCCTACTGCCGTTGCGATGGAATTCATTGCCGGTTTGAAGGGCACGCTCTGGGCAATAACGGACAGGAGCTTTTTGAGCTTCCTGCCAGTAGAAGTGTTCATTCCGGCGTAAAGCGGTATGTCAACTTCCATGGTCTGATTCACCACCTGACGGAGGCGTATCTCGTAGTCGCCCTCCTGGGCAAAGGGATAATAGCCCCGTTGCAGGTAGTCATGAAACAGAGGGAGCGGGTGAGTCACTTCGGATGCCACAGGCTTGTTTTGAAGTATGTCGTCAAGAGTGCATACCGGAATTTCAATCTGATGGAACAACTTCAGGAACTCCCTGAACGATAGTCCCTGCATCATAAAGATGGGAGAGCGACGGCTCAGGTCGGCATATCCTTTATAGATATCCAAGACGGAAGAACCAGTAAAGCCAACCTTCACGTCCGGATGCGAATCATAAATCTGTTTCAGCTCGCGCGACCAGTTCTCGTATTTGTGGATTTCATCAATGAAAATTTGTTCGCCGCCTTCTTTTGCAAACTCATCAACCAGTTCTACCAGTGTGTGAGACGTGAAATAGAGGTGGTCGGCGGAGACATAGAACATGCGCCTTTCGTCTCTGTGCTCCTTGATATATTGCAGAATCATTGTGGACTTGCCCACGCCGCGCGGCCCGACAAGCCCAAACATGCGAGCGTCCCAGCTAACCTGTGAAAACATGTACCTGTGAAAGGATGATGTGGTCTGTTTCAGCTGCCCCTCCATGAGGGCTGTAAGTGAAATATTCATAAATTCAACGTCGTTTCGTTGGTGCAAAGATAGTGAAATTGCACTATAATAGTGCAGAAATGCAGTGAAAATTGCACTGCGACAGTGCAATTTTGGGTTGTTTCGGCATAAAACCCGGGTTAGGACGGATGAGTTTTGGAAGTTGGAAGATGGTGCATTTGTCTCAAAGCTTCGCCGAGGAGAAGACCCCAACTGGGCTCTGAGAGTTTACCTTTCTTGTTGGCCATGTAACAGGGGCGCTGCCCCTGCCTAAATTCTACTTCCCCTGCGGGGAATCTGCCAAACCCCACTCACTCCCCCCCGATAGGGTGACTTTCCCCTGTGGGGAATCTTTCACAAACCAACTCCCGAAATTTGAAAAATCTCCGCTGCGGTTGGATTCCGCAGCGGAGATTATCAGGGATTATTTTCTTGCCTCCGTGAGGCAGAGGGTCTTATGCTTAATACTCTTCCTCGTCTTCGACGTCGGACCAGTTCTCACTGCTCCAGCCGCCGTATTCACGCGTAAGCTGTCCGGGGCCGGTATCGCCAGAGCCGCCGACTTCCGTGCCGCTTATCGATAGCATGACGGAAGAGTTCATTTCGAGTTTCACCTCAGTGACAGAAGGTGTTTGATATGTCTTTTTCATTGTTCTATCTGCTTTTAGATGTTACACATGTTTACTTTACCACCTTCTTGCCGTTGATGATATACAGTCCCTTTGCGGGAGCAATGACGCGGCGACCCTGGAGGTCGTACACCTGTGACGAGTTGCCAGTGACAAGTGACGAGCCGATGCTCGTTGTTTCGCCAAGGTTCAGTACGAAGCCGCGGGCGTCGCTGCTTGTTTCGGGAGCGTAGTATGCGCGGAAGCCCTTCATCGTTTCGCCTGCAAACTTGTAGAATCCAAGCTTCTCGTTAGCCACACTCAGTACATATACGTCACTTTCGGGCTTAACGATAGCGGGAGCCGTACCTGTCAGGACGCTTGTCTCGGTGCTTTCGTCTGTGCAGATGGTCGCCGTAGCTGCTCCAGTGTCGTTTTTCAGGATAACACCTGTGTTGGCGGGAACCACGCCGTCAGCAATGAGCTCCATGTCGAGCGTGTTAGCCTCGGCACCTTCTACGACCTTGTACACTTCTGCACCAGTAACCTTAACCTTCACAGGCATGTAGAGCGTCGTGTAGAAAACGTCTTCCGAAGCGTTGAGGTATTCCTTACAGTTCGCTAGTGCGATGGGGAGTTCGGTAACGGCTTCAAGGTTCCAAGTGTATCTGGCATCTGTAACGCCGTTAGTTCCATTAAATCCTCCACGATCACAGTTTGTGCTGTTATCATAAAGAAGGACATCAGGTTTTGTCGTTTCAACACTTGTTAGCTTTACAAAGTATTTGCCCATAGAATTTGATTCAGCAAATTTGATCTCGCTACCACTTCCACCAATAGCAGCCCAATTCCAATTTCCACCTGTTACACCCCAGTAGATACCACTAGAATATGATAGCATATGAGTCCCATCAAAATAGAAAATGGCCGTATCATCAGCGTTACCCATTGGATATCGAGAATTAACTTTATCTCCATACTTAACATACTTACCGCTGTTGCCACCCTTAACAAAAAGGAACTGACCTGCACTGGGTAAGTTGATGGATGTTGCATTAAGAAGAGTTCTAGCCATCATTAAACGATAATAGGAGTAATCAGTTTTTAACCATGGTATAATGGAAGTGGGCATTATACTGGTATAACCAGCATAGCTACCAGAAAGACTATACTCGCCAAAAGCTGATCCGTATGGATATAGGTCCAATGCGTTGATGATGGTAGTTAATTCTGTGGTATTCTCTGCAATACCAGATACCATAAATGTAGACCCTTTATCATATCCTCCAGTCCAATATGCAAGGTTGTTGTTGCTACGTTGATTTAGGGCATGTCCAGCTCCATTAAAGAGGTAAAAACCATTAGTAATAAAGGTGCTGCTCTTAGGGAACCATAGTTCATATGTTTGTGTCCCTTCTGTAGCAAGTGTGGCATATGTCTTTCCACCATCATCTCCATCGCCAGCTGCACTCTCGGAACCTAACACATATCCTTCGCCAGCAGCTTTATTTATAATCTGATACCCATCATAAGGATTTCCTATGAAGGCCCATTCAACATTATCTTCATTTTCACTGGGAGCTGTAGGCAAAGTTACGTTAGGAGTACTTTCTGTTGAGAACGAAGGATATGTGGAATCTTTCAGAGACAGATTATGCCATATGGCATTAGAATAATCGGTGCTTACAGTAAAGGGGGCGTCTATCGAAGCTAATGCATATACTGTTGCTGAGGTCGCATTTGGAATAGTTGTTATTGGTACTGTACATGCATTGTCTGAGAAGTATGTATAAGTGCAGAAATCTCTAGTTGCATCACCAGGATTATAGAATGTTGCCCCGATTACTTCCGCTTGAGTAGAAGAGGCTTTAACTTCTCCTGATTCGGCCAATATTACATTATAGGTAACATCGCAGACGTTACAGAGAGCTTCGTATTCTTCATCGGAAACTGCTGTAATGTTCCATTGTGAAGCCCCAGCTGTATAAGCCCATGCAACGACACTACCTTGAGCAGTGTAACCAGAGTTGTAGTGAATGGCCTCAGGATTATTATTGCCTATTTTTGTACGTGCGAAATAGACTACATTATCAGTCGTATTAGCATAGTTTCCGACAAATAATGGTGTGGCATTAGCTTTCGATGCATGAGTACCTGGGTTGGCCCCTCCAGATACTGGATTGCCTACATAATATCCGCTCTTTGTGCCTTTAAGGTAATACTTTCCGGAGCCAGCATACTCCAATTCCATTATTGCATCGGCATATAGTTTAGTGGCAGTGGCAGTAATCTGGCTTGTACCAATATTTAAATATTTATCTGTTGCAGTGCTGTTAACAGCATGGAATTTCTTTCCCTCTGGGGACTTCATGAAGGCTGTTGCAATAGATGTGGCTGTTGTTGCATCTGTTGCTGCATTGATTTCTGAAACGACATTGCTTGGATTTGCAAATAAAGCAGAAATGTTCGCAGCATAAGGAAGATATGCTCTTACTTCGATGAGAGCTTCAAATTTTGCGATGGCGACTTTAGCTGCATCACTAACAGCATCTCCCGTGGCGGTAAAGGTGAGAGCAGAGGTGAAAGAACCGTCGTAATAAGGGGCACTAGAGTTATCATAAGCACCACTAGCCTCTTTAAGTATATAGCAACCTTTATAATTGTTGCCAGTGTATCGTTTGTCATTCGTGATGCATAGTTTATTACTGCAATCCTCCGCAGTAGCACTTACATGATCGCTACCTGCAACGATGGAATTAATATTCCATTCGTTTATTGCGTTGGAAAGATCAAAAGCAGAGGTCGCATCTCCGTGATACGCCAGATACTCGCCAGTGAGGTTATTTACAAAAATCCAGCGTTTATCCCCTGAGTCATTAGTATAGGAATGAGCCACGAATACATCGCCAGTCCCATTCGCAACAGCAGACTGTTGACTTATTCCTGCTTTCAATCCCCAAGTTTTTGTGCCATTTAAAGAATTGAAATCTATCGTATAACAAGCATCATCAATGATATCCAATACTGTTACTTCATATATCTTCAACCTACGAGATCCTTCTGGTGTCTGACTCCCAGGCCAAGTGGTTGGATTAGAACCATAAGCCCCTATATCAATAGCTTGGCCATTGGAGTTTCGAATTGTTGCATAGTCTCCGCTAAAGAAAATACCGTTTGTTTGTGGGGAATTGCTAGAGGAAATGGTACTACCGTTATAGGATCCCAAATACATGTAATTTCCAGTGGCAAGATTCTGTAATGTATAACCATCTGTGTCATTACCCTCAATTTTCCATATATATTTTTCTGCAGTATAGTCGGTTGGAAGTGATTGAGGATTGTTACTGGTAATTTTTGTCCCATTATCAAAGAGAAAGTGACTGGTGGTATTAACCTGATTAAGGCCGTCAATGGCATAATACTTACCACTGGTAATACTATTAACCTGAGTAGGCGCTGTAGCAAAATGATACGTCTGCGCCCACGCTCCTCCTATGCACAATAGGAGCAGCGAGAAGAGAGATAGAATCTTTCTCATAAGTAATTGATTTGTTTAATTATTATTAGGTATAGTTGTTTGCTTGCCGATGCGCAGAGACGCGCGCACTGTATAAAGCGCAGCAAATCTAAGGAGAACAGAACGAAATGCTCCCAAAGTCGGCGTTAAACAATGTTAAAGTCTGCTAATAGGCACGATATTTCCTTCTGCCTCAGCCACGAAGCTACCTCTTTGGGAACCATAGAACCACTACAGATACGGCTCTTGAAACCACAGATTGCACGAATTTTGGAACCACAACAGACACTGCTCTTGGGACCACAGATTTCATGGATTATGGAACCCACCGTTGTTACGGGGAAATTTATAACTCTTTAGAAATCATTTTGTTACCTAATTTTGAATGGTAATTGGGTAACGATTTAGAAACGAGCTGAATTACATATTCTGTCTCGTTATACACATTTCCAAAGAACGCTTCTTAGTGAGTGCAAAGTTAATCATTTATTCTGTTACCACCAAAGAAACTGGCAAAAACTTAACGTTTTTATAGG
>JAFUXE010000057.1 GCA_017477205.1 Alloprevotella sp. | reverse complement strand
GCGGCGAAGCGGGCAGGCGGGAGCGCAACTACACGCTGTATGCCTACTGCCTGATGCCGGACCATTTCCAGCTGCTGCTGAAGGAGGGGTGCGAGACGGTCAGCAACCTGGTGCGGCGCATCGCCTCCTCGTACGCCGTATATTTCAACGGGAAGTACGACCGTGACGGCGCCATCTACCGCGGACGCTTCATGAGCGAGCCGGTGGAGAGCGGGGCGCGGTTTGACACCATCGTACGCTACATCCACCAGACGCCCCTGCGCGAGGGGCAGGCGGCCGACCTGGACGGGCCTGCGTACAGCAGCTGGCACGAATACGTCCACAAGGGCCGCGAGCTGCCGGCGCTCTGCGAGGTGAGGGAGGAGTACAGGAATCTGGACGAGGACGAAGTGGAGGCGTTGCTGCGGAGGCCCGTGGAGGGGGACGCCGGGTGCCTGGCTCCCAGGAAGACCACCGTCAGGATGTCGGACAGGCAGGTGCAGGAGGGGCTGAAGGCCCTGGTGGGCGACGGCGGCTGGACGGTGTTCATGAACCTTCCGTACGGCAGGCAGCGAACGGTGCTGCTGGAGCTTCGCGAGAAGGGGGCCTCGCTGCGACAGCTGGAGAGGGCGACGGGCATCGGACGGAACACGATATGGAAGATGAGGTAAAGGGACTCCCTCTGGAGGGACACGCGTAGTATTTGGGGCACGGATGCGCGTTTCTGCGAAAAAAAGTGTAACTTTGCGCAGGAACACCATAATGCACCTCCGCCATGCCCCTACCCTACGCCCTGCGCAAATACTGGAACCTGCTGCTGCGCCTGCCCCACAGGCGTGGCTACGGCATACATTCGCCCTACGCCTTCGGCCTCGTGACGGGCGTCGTGTATGAGCGTGCCCCGTTCTATGCCTACAGGAGGCTTCGTGAGAAGCGCGAGGGGGCGACGCTGCGCGAAAAGGACGACCGCCTGATGCTGCGCCTGGCGAACTTCCGGCAGCCAAGGCGGGGACTCATCGTGGGCGAAGGCCTCGATGTGACGCGCGGCTACCTGGAGGCGGGATGCCAGCGTTGCGCGTGGGAAACGGTGAGGGACGCCGCGGCCTTACGCCAAAGGGACGAACTGCAGGGGCTGGACATGCTTGTGGCCGGAGGGGAGGACTGGGCGAAAGCCGTGAGCACCTGTCTCGCTGCAGGAAACGAGGGGGCGCTCATCGTCTGCCTCGGCATCCACCGCACGTCGGCCGATGTGCGGGCCTGGCGAGAGCTGTGCCGCGACGAACGCGTACGCCTCAGCTTCGACCTCTACGAAATGGGACTCCTCAGCCTTGAAGGGCGCTTCGCGAAGGAAAACCATGTCGTGTTCTATGGGTGATTAACGCATAGGCCCATTCCATTTTCATGCAGAATTTGTACGGTGGCGGGCGCGTCGAAAGACGTGCTCGCCACCGTTCTTTTTTCCTTCCTGAAGATTCCAGAAGTTTCCGTCCCGGAAGCCTCAGCCCGTGCCGCCCAATCGTAAAATCGCTGAAAATTTTGGCTTTTGCCGAGAATATGCCTATTTTTGCGCGCTAAATATAAACAAGTAGAAACTCTCTTCCCCTATGAGCAAGCATAAGACTCGCGTGGGAGGCCGCTTCAACACGGTGACTTCCTGCATCAGCACAACGATGGTGTTGCTGCTGCTGGGCGTGGTGGTGTTTTTCACCTTGGTGGCGAGGAACTTCTCCAATGCCGTGCGTGAGAACTTCATCGTGGAGGTTCTCCTGCACGACAGCATCTCCGATGCGGAGCGCACAAGCCTCCAGCACTACCTGAGCGCGCAGCCCTACGCCCGCAGCGTCAACTACCTCTCAAAAGAGGAGGGCACGCGCCTGATGGAAGAGGCTCTGGCGGACAGCGTGGTGGAGTTTGAGGGCTACAGCCCCGTGCCCGCTGAATTTGAGGTTTACCTGAACGCCGACTACACGCATCCTGACAGCATTACCCGCTTCGAGCCGCTCCTGCGGGAGCGCGCCTACGTGCTGGACGTCATCTACCCGCGCGACATGATGGACACCGTGAACGAGGCCCTGCCGCTGATAAGCCTCGTCCTGCTGGGGCTTGCCATCCTGCTGACACTCATCTCCATCTCCCTCATCAACAACACCATGCGCATGAGCGTCTATGCCCGGCGCCAGACCATCCACTCCATGAAACTCGTGGGAGCCAAATGGAGCTTCATCCGCCGCCCCTACATGTGGCGCGCCCTGCTGATGGGCATCGTGGCAGCCGGCATCGCCTGCGCCCTGCTGATGGCAGGCATCTACTGGCTCTGGGGCTTGCACGCATACATCAGCACGCTGGTGACGCCGCAGGTGGTGACGCTGACGCTGGGCACCGTCGTGGTGTGCGGTCTCTCGCTGACGCTACTCTGCGCCTACGTCTCCGTGACGCGCTTCCTGCGCATGTCGGAGGCACAGATGATGATGAAATAAACAAAGACAAAGACAAAAACAACCATCAATGAAGGACAAAAAGAAAGCATTCGCCTTCGGGCGCATCAACTTCATCCTGCTGGGCGTGGGCGTTGCCATCGTGTTGCTCGGCATGGTTCTCATGTCGGGCAGCGCCTCTGACACGACGGCGTTCAATCCGGACATCTTCAGCTGGCAACGCATCAAGCTGGCTCCCCTCGTATGCCTCTTCGGCTACCTCTTCATGGTGGTCGCTATCCTGTGGCGTCCGAAGGCGGAAGCTGAAACCGAGGAGAAAAAGTAGGCCGCGATGGAAGAAATGACTTGGCTGCAAGCCCTCATCATCAGCATCGTTGAAGGCCTGACGGAATTTCTCCCCGTGTCCTCCACGGGACACATGATCATAACGGAAGGCCTGCTGGGCATGAAGAGTACGGAGTTCGTGAAGGCCTTCACCGTCATCATACAGTTTGGTGCCATCCTCTCTGTCGTGTGTCTCTACTGGCGCAGGTTCTTCTACCCCGAAGCCATGCAGAGCAAGGGCTACACGTGGTGGCAGGCTATCTGGCGCTTCTACCTGAAGCTCATCGTGGGCGTGCTACCCGCCGTCATCCTGGGTCTCGCCTTCAACGACTTCATTGAGGAAAACCTCGGACGCGTATGGCTCGTAGCCGTCATGCTGATTGTGGGCGGCGTGTTCATGCTGTTCTGCGACCGCATCTGGGGCAACGGTCAGAAGGAGGAGCCCACGATGCGCAGTGCCTTCTGGATAGGCTGCTTCCAGTGCATCTCCATGATACCCGGCGTTTCGCGCTCCATGGCCACCATCGTGGGCGGAATGGCGCAAAAGCTTTCTCGCAAGGTCGCCGCGGAGTTCTCCTTCTTCCTCGCCGTGCCGACGATGGCAGGCGCCACCGTACTCTCCGTCTATAAGCTCATAAAAAGCGGCGGCGGCAACATCCTGATGCAGGGCGACAACCTCGGGCTGCTCATCTTCGGCAGTATCGTGGCCTTCATCGTTGCCATAGCAGCGATAAAATTCTTCATCGGCTTCGTGTCAAGATACGGCTTCCGCGCCTTCGGCTGGTACCGCATCGTCGTGGGTTCCCTCATTCTGGCCATCATCGGACTTCACGCCATGGGCGTCACGGACTTCACCCTCGAAATGGTTGACTGAGCATGAATTTCCTCCAAGGTCAGATACTGGCTTTTGACAAGCCCTACCGCACGACGTCCTTCCAGCAAGTGGCGAAGGTGCGGTGGCTGCTGACGCAGAAGGTGGGACGACGCCTTAAAGTGGGACATGCCGGCACACTTGACCCCCTGGCTACAGGCGTGCTCGTCATCTGCACGGGAAAGGCCACGAAGCAGATTGAGCAGCTACAGACACACACGAAGGAGTACGTGGCAGAACTGCGCCTTGGGCAGACCACGGCAAGCTACGACCTGGAGCATCCCGTGGACAAGGAATATCCCACGGAGCACATCACGGAGGACATGGTGCATGAAGCCCTGCACCGCCTCCAGGGCGACATCATGCAGGTGCCGCCCATCTTCAGTGCCTGCCATGCAGACGGCAAGCGCGCCTACGAGCTGGCACGCAAGGGACGCGACGTGGAGCTTCCCGCAAAGCCCGTCCACGTGGAGGAGATAGAACTTCAGGAACTGCGCCTCCCCGACTACATGCGCATTCGCGTGGTGTGCGGAAAAGGCACCTACATACGCTCCCTGGCCCGCGACATTGGCGAAGCCCTCGGCAGTGGGGCCCACCTGCTCTCCCTGCGTCGCACCCGTGTGGGCGACATCCGCGTGGAGGACTGCTTCACGACGGAATCCTTTGCCGACTGGCTGGAACAACAAACGATAGAAACAGAAACAGAAAACAGATAGTATGGAACATTTCAACCTTGACCCTCCCGCAAATAAACTCTCCCAGTACAAGTACAAACTGCCGGAGGAGAAAATCGCGCAGCACCCCACCTTCGGACGTGACGACTGCCGCATGATGGTGCTCCACCGCACGACCGGTGACATAGAGCACAAGAAGTTCAGCGACATCCTGGACTTCTATGACGAGCATGACCTCTTTGTCTTCAACGACACGAAGGTGTTCCCCGCCCGCCTCTACGGAAACAAGGAGAAGACCGGCGCCCGCATTGAGGTGTTCCTCCTGCGCGAGCTGAACCGCGAACTGCGCCTGTGGGACGTCCTCGTGGATCCCGCACGCAAAATCCGCATTGGCAACAAGCTCTACTTCGGTGAGGACAACAGCATCGTTGCGGAAGTCATTGACAATACCACCAACCGCGGACGTACGCTACGCTTCCTCTACGACGGCGACCACGAAGATTTCAAGCAGTCCCTCTATGCCCTGGGCGAAGCTCCCATACCCCGCTTCATCGGGCGCGAGAGCGAAGAGAGCGACCTGGAAGACTTCCAGTGCATCTTCGCCAAGAACGAGGGTGCCGTGACGGCTCCCACGGCAGGCATGCACTTCTCCCGTGTACTGATGAAGCGCATGGAAATCATGGGAATAGACACCGCATACGTCACGTTGCACTGCGGCCTGGGCAACTTCCGCAGCACGGACGTCGAGGACCTCACGAAGCACAAGATGGAAAGCGAGCAGATGGTCGTAAATGCAGAATGCTGCGACATCGTGAACAAAGCCATTGCCGAAGAGCGTCGCATCCTCGCCGTGGGAACCACCGTGCAGCGCGCGCTGGAAGTATGCGTGGGACCAGACGGGAAAATCAAGGAGTACGAAGGCTGGACGAACAAGTTCATCTTCCCGCCATACGACTTCCGCGTAGCAACCTCCATGGTGGTGAACTTCCACCTGCCCTACAGCACGATGCTGATGCTGACAGCCGCCTTCGGAGGCTACGACTACGTGATGAATGCCTATCAGAAGGCCCTTGACGGGGACTATCGCTTCGGTCCCTTTGGCGACGCATTGCTGATTGTTGACTAAGGCATGCCCCGCATATACCTTGGCCTTGGCGCCAACCTCGGCGACCGCGAGGCGAACATCCGGAACGCCGTCGGCATGCTGGAGCAGCGCATCGGCCCCCTGCTCCGCATGTCCTCCCTCTTCGAAACGGAACCCTTGGGCTTCCGTTCGGAACATCCTTTCCTCAACGCGGCAGCCGAGTTCGAGACGGCTCTTCCCCCGCGCGATCTTCTCAAGGAGACACAGGCCGTGGAACGCATCCTCGGGCGCAAGCATAAAAGCCACGACGGCATCTACCACGACCGTCCCATCGACATCGACCTCCTCATGCTCATACGCGATGGCGCACAGGTGAGCATGTGTACACCAAGCCTCACGCTACCCCACCCCCGCATGTGGGAACGTCCCTTCGTCACAGAGCCGCTCAGGGAACTGGGTGTAACGGCAGGCACCTTCCCCGCCGCGCCCCCATCACAACACTTCACCCTCCATGTCCAAACTTCTTGACATCTTCTTCCGCCTCTCCTCAATGCTTCCCCTCCGGGTGCACTACCTCGTGGCCGACTGCCTGCTCTATCCTATTATATATTATATTGTGGGGTATCGCAAGCGCGTGGTGCGCAGGAACCTGGAGAATGCCTTTCCCGAAAAGGACGAGAAGGAGCGCCGCACGATAGAGCGGGGCTTCTACCACTTCTTCTGCGACTACATCGTGGAGACCTGTCGCTACTACGCCATGTCGGAAGCCGAGATGAAGCGCCACCTCATTTTTGAAGGCATAGAGGATATGGAGCGCGAGCTGGAGACGCGCGACTTCGTCTTTGTCTATCTCGGCCACTACGGCAACTGGGAATGGATTTCGGCTTTGCAGCTATACGTGAACCCCGCCATCCAATGCGCGTTTCTCTACCGTCCCCTGGCCAACAAGGCCTTCGACGACCTCTTTCTGAACATCCGGAACCGCATGGGCTCGGAAAGCATCGCAAAGAACGATTCGCTGCGCCGCATCCTCACGATGAAGCGCGAGGGGAAGAAGGCCATCATCGGCTTTATCTCCGACCAAAGTCCGCGACGTACAAACATCCATCTGTGGGTGGACTTCCTGAGTCAGGACACGCCCGTGTTCACAGGTACGGAGCGCATTGCCAAGAAGGTGAATGCCGCCGTGTATTTCGCAGACGTCACACGTGAAAGCCGTGGGCACTACCGCTGCCACATGCGTCCCCTTACGTCCTCCCCCAACGACTATCCCGACTATCAGGTGACGGAACTCTACATGAAGGAGCTTGAAGCCATGATACGCCGCAACCCGTCCATTTGGCTATGGAGCCACAAGCGCTGGAAGCGCAAACGCGAGGGGTAATGAACAGTAAAAAAGGCAGGAGCCTGTCAGTCGGACAGGCTCCTGCTTTTTTACTGTGCGAAAGTTTCGCAACGCGAATGATTAGCGTACCACCTTCTTGCCGTCAATGATGGAAACACCGCGGGGCACGCGCTGAAGGCGACGTCCCTGTATGTCGAAGATTTGGCTTGCAGTGGAGGCTGCATCCTTCACTCCGTCAATACCCACGTTGACGCTTTTGGGCTGAATGCGCCACATGCTGTCCTCCACCGTGGAGGCCTGCGGGCGGACGTTAAGGGCACGGTTCAGGGCGATGCAAGGGTAGCTGGGGGAACGCGGATCCGTACACGTGAGCAGGCTCCAGCCGCCAAGGTCGGACGCAACCTCATAGGGATAGGCTGCCGTCTGGTCTGCGGTAACGGGAACGGAAATGGACGTATAGCCCGTCCTTCCGATGAACATGCTGCTGCCTTCGTGGCGGATAAGCCATGTGTTATCCGTTGTGGGGATGAACGTAAAAAGCTGTGTGGAGTCCTGTTCTGCGGAGGGGACGAGAATCTTGCTGCTTTCGTTCACGGAAAGAAAGTACGTCGGGCGCGCCTTGCAGCTGAGATAGTACTTCTTGTCAGCCTGAAGCTCCACGCGGGGCAAGCCTTCTGCGGCATCAATGGTTGCGAAAAGGTTGTCGTCTGTAGGGTCTGCCTCGAACTTTGCACGGGCTTCATCAAGCGGTCCGGTGGAACTGCACATACCCACAGCCGTACCGGGCTCTACCTCACCCACGCGGGAGTTGAGCATGTCGCGCATGTAGGGTTCACGGGGAGACGTGGTGTCTATCACGTATTTTCCGCCCGTTATCGTGTCAAGGCTGAGCTCCTTATAGACGATGTCGTAGCCTTCGTTGTAGGCAGATTCCTCATAGAGGAAGCCGATGCTGTCGTTCTGGAGGTGAATCATCGTGGAATAGCAGGCGGTCAGGTTGGTCACCTGCAAGCCCTTCACCCAGTTGGCAGCAAGCTTGGTGCCGGTGTTGTAGTCGTCGTAGGAGGCAAGTTCCTTGTAGAAGAATCCCACCTTGTCACGGGTGCTGGAAAGCGGTACGGACTGCAGTGCCACGAAGAGTTGCTTGCCGTCGCTGACACGCTTTGCCGGAACCACGAGGATTTCGCCGTTGCAGGCGTTGACGTAGGAACCCGTCATGTTGGAAGGCATGGCGTCCGTGCTCCATGTGCCCTCACCCTTCGCGCGGTCTGTGTACTGGAAGATGTTGAACTTTCGTCCGCCGCTCTGGTTACGGCTGGAGAGCAGCACGCTACCGTCGGGAAGTTCCTCAATCTTGGACTCGTCTGCTGCATCAGTGGGCTTCACGCCTGCACCGCCAAGCACCTTCCACGTACGCCCGAAGTCGTCGGAATAGATTACGTAGCTTGCAAACTTGTTCTCCGTAGTGGAACGCATGGGGTGTGCGATATAGAGGCGGTAGTAGTCGCCCACCTTCACATATCGGCTCTGCATGATTTTTCCGGAGGTGAGGAAGATGCCTGCTACCTGTGCGCCACCGGGAAGCGTGCCGTCATAGAGGCCGTAAATCATTTCCGTGGCAAGTGTGCCCTGGTCCCAGGTCATACCACCATCCGTAGAGCGGAAGAATACGCTGTTCTGGGGGTTCGAACGCGTGGAAGCGAAATAGCCGACTTTACCGGACACGCACTGGATGAGCACTTCGTCGCTCTCGCGGTCCACGACAATGCTGGGGTCACCAAAGGCAGTACGCCACACCTCTGTTGCGTTCTCGTTACCCTTGGCAAAGGTGATGGATTCACTCCACGTGCGACCGCCGTCGTCACTGTACTTCAGGACTTCGTCAATCTGGTAAAGGCCGTTGCGGTTGTTGTAGCCGATATCCGTCTTGCTGATGCGGTAGTCGCAAATGGCAAGCAGGCGTCCGCTGCTGAGCTGGGCCAGTCCGGGGATGCGGTAAGGCACTTCGCTGTTTGCGTTGTCAAAGACGATGGTGGAGACGCTGCTGCTCTGTGCGGGCTCTCCCTCGCGAATGAACACGCGGAAGTTCTTTGCCAGGTCGTTTGCGCCAATCGTGAAGGACGTCGCCTGTTGGTTGGCATCCGTTACGGAGAAGAGGTTTCCTTCCTTGGTCACTACGCCGTCAGAAGCTTCCAGCGTAGTGAAAGCACCCGTGTGCTCGAAGCTGTAGGAGTCGATAACATAGCCATTGTCCGTTGAAAGATTGTAGGTCGGGCCGTTCGTGGCGTCATAAAGGCGGGCACCGTCGCCGTCGGATTCCGGCATCATGTTGTTGTTCATGGCACCGTTGGCCAGCGTGAGGGATGCAGGAACCGTGTTGGCGGACGTGAATGTTGCCATGTAGCTGCTGTTGGTGCCGGGCTTGTTGGCGAAAGTACCGAAGGAACTGCCGATGCGCAGGTCTGCAGCCACGGCCTTCACAACGAGCGTGGAACCTATGTCCTTTCCCGTTGTCCAGAAGGCAAGCATCTGGTCGCGGTTGTTGACGCCATAGCCTGTACCCTTCTGCATGAGGTAGATACCCTGTTCGCCAGCGATGTCACCAGAGCCCGTCATTGTCCACAGCGTCTCGTAGCTGTCCGTGTCCAAATCCTCCAGCGAAAGTACCACGGGATAGGCAGTACCTCCGTTTGAGCCGGTCATCTGCTTCGGAGAAGCCAGCACTTTTGTCGCACCTGCAGCGCGATTGTAAATCGTGAAGCCATCCTCGTTGTTGCCGGAGAAGCACCACAGCATGTCGCTACCGAAAGCTACGGTGGAGCGCTTCACCTCAATGGGCGTATTGTCAGCCGTATAGACCAGGGGGAACGTGCTTGTGGTCTGTCCCTTGCCCAGTGCCAGGCTGTACCACACCGTATTTCCTCCAAATTCCCCGTCCTTTACGTCGGAGAACGCAATCATTTCCACGACGGTCTTCACCTTCTTAATCGTCACCGTGAAGTTCGTGGGAACGATGTTGGCCTTCTCGGTAGAAGAACTTACGGCAAAGGACGCCTGCATGGCTTCAAGTCCAGTGACGCTGAGCGTTGCCTTTTCCGCAGAAGCATCGCAGTCCACGGCCTCACCGCCCTCTGTCGGGGTAACGGTGACGGACGTGCGCGTACCTGTCGTGCTGGCACCTTCGTACCCGGCAAAGTCGAAACTGTAACCGGTAATAGCATAGCCATCAGGCACGCTGAGCGTAAACGTACGGATGTACAAATGGTACGTGCCGTCGCTGTCAAGCCACATGTCGTTGTTTGCGGTCTGCAATGTGAGTCGCGGATCCGTGTCCGAAGACTGCCACATATACTTATACGCACTGGTGGCATTGTTCTGCTTGTTGGTGAACGTGCCCGTGTCGCTGGAAACCGTCCGTGTGAACGTTTCCTCGTTTTGCGCCATCATGTTCGTCGCCCAGACAAACAGGAACAGCATGGTTAGAAAAGTTGAAAATCGTCTCATAAACACTTTTTTTAGTTGTTGTTGAAAAGAATTTGGTGCAAATATAGTGTCTTTTTTCGAATTTAATGTATTTTTGCACAAATTTAGTGCTCTTACTCATTTCTTAGGAGGAGGGTGAGCCTTGATTCTAACATAACAATAACATTTTAAATACTCTTCAAAAACACTCAACAGTATGTGGTTAACTAACTCATCCATCGGACGGAAAGTAATCATGTCCGTTACGGGCGCGGCACTTATCCTGTTCCTGACTTTCCACGCAGCAATGAATGTCGTGGCACTCTTCTCTGCTGAAGGCTACAACATGATTTGTGAATTTTTGGGAAGCAACTGGTATGCAGTGGCTGGCACGGTGCTCCTTGTAGCACTCATCGCCATCCACTTTGTTTATGCCGTTATCCTTACCTTGCAAAACCGCAAGGCTCGCGGCCAGAACCGTTACGCAGTGACGGACAAGCCCGAGAAAGTTGAATGGGCTTCGCAGAACATGTTCGTGCTGGGCGTCATCATCTGCCTCGGACTTGTGCTCCACCTTTTCAACTTCTGGTTCAATATGATGTTTGCGGAGTTTGCCAATGGCGGCATCGCCTTTGCAAACGAGCTCTCTGCAACAGACGGCTACGGCATGATGCAATTCACGTTCCACGATGCCGGCGTTTGCTCCATCATCTACAGCGTCCTCTACCTCGTTTGGTTCGCGGCCATCTGGTTCCACATGACGCATGGTATGTGGAGCGCGATGCAGACGCTTGGACTTAGCGGCAAGGTTTGGTTCAACCGTTGGCGTTGCATCAGCAACATCTACACCACCTGCGTGATGCTCTGCTTCACGGTGGTAGTCCTCTCTTTCGCCATTTTAGGTCGCGGCCTTTTCGTGTGCTGCTAACTTCAATTCTTATACCTGAAACATAGAAAACGATATTATGGTACAATTAAATTCCCGCATCCCTGAAGGCCCTATTGCCGAAAAGTGGACTAATTATAAAGCACACCAGAAACTGGTGAACCCCAAGAACAAGCGTAAGCTGGACGTCATCGTTGTCGGAACGGGTCTGGCCGGTGCTTCTGCGGCTGCCAGCCTTGGCGAAATGGGCTTCCACGTACTGAACTTCTGCATTCAGGACAGCCCCCGCCGCGCACACTCCATCGCTGCGCAGGGCGGTATCAACGCAGCCAAAAACTATCAGAACGACGGCGACTCCGTTTACCGCCTGTTCTACGACACCGTAAAGGGTGGCGACTACCGTGCCCGTGAAGCCAACGTCTATCGTCTGGCTGAAGTGAGCGCCAACATCATCGACCAGTGCGTGGCACAGGGCGTTCCCTTCGCCCGCGAATACGGCGGAATGCTTGCCAACCGCTCCTTCGGTGGCGCGCAGGTGAGCCGTACCTTCTACGCCAAAGGCCAGACGGGTCAGCAGCTCCTGCTCGGTGCCTACAGCAGCCTGATGTGTCAGGTGAACAAGGGCACAGTAGATCTCTATACGCGCTACGAGATGCTTGACGTCGTCATCATCGACGGCCGTGCACGCGGTATCATTGCCCGCAACCTCGTGACGGGTAAGCTGGAGCGCTTCGCCGCCCATGCCGTTGTCATCGCCACCGGTGGTTACGGAAACACCTACTTCCTCTCCACAAACGCCATGGGCTGCAACTGCTCCGCAGCCATCGCAACCTATCGTAAGGGTGCCGTGTTCGCAAATCCCTCCTACGTACAGATTCACCCCACCTGCATCCCCGTTCACGGCGACAAGCAGTCCAAGCTGACACTGATGTCTGAGTCCCTGCGTAACGACGGCCGCATCTGGGTGCCCAAGAAGCTCGAAGACGCCCAGAAACTCCAGCGCGGCGAGATTCAGGGAAAGGACATTCCCGAAGAAGACCGCGACTACTACCTCGAGCGCCGCTATCCGGCTTTCGGCAACCTCGTTCCACGTGACGTGGCCAGCCGTGCCGCCAAGGAGCGTTGCGACAAGGGCTATGGCGTGAACAACACCGGCCTTGCCGTGTTCCTCGATTTCTCGCAGGCCATCAAGGACTTCGGCCGCAAGGAAATCGAAGCCCGCTACGGTAACCTCTTCGACATGTACGAGGAAATTACCGACGAGAGCCCCTACGAGACCCCGATGCAGATATTCCCCGCCGTACACTACACGATGGGCGGCATCTGGGTGGACTACGAACTGATGACCACCATCAACGGCCTTTTCGCCATCGGTGAGTGCAACTTCTCCGACCACGGTGCCAACCGCCTCGGTGCCTCCGCCCTGATGCAGGGCCTGGCCGACGGTTACTTCGTACTTCCCTACACCATCCAGAACTACCTCAGCGACCAGATTACGGTACCTCGCTTCTCTACCGACCTCCCCGAATTCGAGGAAGCCGAAAAGGGCGTGAAGGAACGTATCGACCGCCTGTTCGCCATCGGTGGCAAGCGCTCCGTGGACAGCATCCACAAGGAACTTGGCCACATCATGTGGGAGCACGTCGGCATGGGCCGCACGAAGGAAGGTCTTGAAGAAGGTATCAAGCTCATCGGTGAACTCCGCAAGGAATTCTATGAGAACCTCTTCGTACCCGGTTCCAAGGAAGGCGTGAACGTGGAACTCGAAAAGGCACTGCGCCTTGAGGACTTCCTGCTCATGGGTCAGCTTGTGGCCAACGATGCCCTGCACCGCGAGGAGAGCTGCGGCGGACACTTCCGCGAGGAACATCAGACGGAGGAAGGCGAAGCCAAGCGCGACGACGAGAACTTCTTCTATGTCGGCTGCTGGGAATACCAGGGTGAAGACGACAAGAAGCCCGTCCTCTACAAGGAGCCCCTCAACTACGAAATCATCAAGGTTCAGACAAGAAATTACAAGAGCTAAAAAAGCCTCACCCCCGTCCCCTCTCCAAGAGAGAGGGGCGTATATACCAAACAAATGTATAAACAATAAAACCGCCTCAAGACATACCACTCCCCTCTTCCTCTTGGAGAGGGGTAGGGGGTGAGGCCTTAAGTTATGGCTAAAAACATTTCTTTCACTATTAGATATTGGAAGCAGAACGGCCCTAAGGACGCGGGTCACTTTGAAGAGCGTCAGATGCACGACATCCCCGACGATACCAGCTTCCTCGAGATGCTTGACATCCTCAACGAAGAGCTCATCAACGATGGTAAAGAGCCGTTCGTATTCGACCACGACTGCCGCGAAGGTATCTGCGGTATGTGCTCGCTCTACATCAACGGCACGCCGCATGGCAAGACGGAGCGTGGCGCTACCACCTGCCAGCTCTACATGCGCCGCTTCAACGATGGCGACACCATCACCGTAGAGCCTTGGCGCTCTGCCGCCTTCCCTGTCATCAAGGACTGCATGGTCGATCGCTCCGCCTTCGACAAGATTCAGGCTGCCGGCGGCTATACCACCATCCGCACGGGACAGGCACAGGACGCTAACGCCATCCTTATCCCCAAGGAGGATGCCGACGAGGCTATGGACTGCGCAACGTGCATCGGCTGCGGTGCCTGCGTTGCTGCCTGCAAGAACGGCTCCGCCATGCTCTTCGTCAGCTCCAAGGTTTCTCAGTTCGCCCTGCTGCCGCAAGGCCGCGTAGAAGCCAAGAAGCGCGCGAAGGCTATGGTTGCCAAGATGGACGAACTCGGCTTCGGTAACTGCACGAACACCCGCGCCTGCGAGGCTGTCTGTCCGAAGAGCGAGACCATCGCCAACATCGCTCGCCTCAACCGCGAGTTCATCAAGGCAAAACTGGCTGACTAAGCCAACTTTGTTTTCATAATCGGAAAGCGAGCTGCCCTGGGGCAGCTCGCTTTCTTTTTGTCCAAGAAGACTCTCTTTGCCTTAGCAGTCTCCCTCCAAGTACCGTGCGGCGGCCTCCGCACAGCGCTCTCCGTCAATGGCGGCGGAGACGATGCCACCGGCATAGCCTGCCCCCTCCCCACAGGGAAAGAGGCCGGGAATGCCCGGAGAGGCGAGGGTTTCGCTGTCGCGCAGGATGCGGACAGGTGCAGAGGTGCGCGTTTCCACGCCAATGACGGTGGCTTCCTGCGTGAGGAAACCGTGGCTCCTGCGCCCGAAGATGCGGAAACCCTCCTGAAGGCGAGCGGCGATGGGCTTGGGAAGCCAGAAGTGGAGGGGCGAGGCGAGGAGCCCGGGCGTATAGCTGCTTGCGGGGAGGTCTGCGCTGAGGCGACCGTTCACGAAGTCCGTCATGCGCTGTGCGGGTGCCGTTTGCCGTCTTCCTCCCTGTTGCCACGCCATGCGCTCCAGGTATTCCTGGAAGGCCAGCAGGGCAAGGGGGCTCTCGGGAGTTTCCTGACTGCCAGCTTCCCCGTATGCCCGGAGGTCTTCCGGACGCACCTCCACCACCATGCCGCTGTTGCTCCAGCGTCCGCCACGGTGGGAAGGACTCATGCCGTTGACGACGACCTGCTCCGGACCGCTGGCAGCAGGCACCACCACGCCGCCCGGACACATGCAGAAACTATAGACGCCGCGCCCTTCCACCTGCTGTACATAGCTGTATTCCGCTGCGGGCAGGAAACGTCCCCGCCCCTCACGGCTGTGGTATTGTATGCGGTCGATGAGTTCCGAAGGATGTTCCAGGCGAACACCGACGGCGATACCCTTTGCCTCCAGGCACACATTATTATATTTATATAAGAAGCGATAGACGTCGCGTGCCGAATGTCCCGTGGCCAGGATAAGGGCCGGGGCTTCGAAGTGGCACTCTCCCTGCGGGCTGTCCGCCACGACGCTTATCCGCCCGCCGCCCGTGGCTCCGGAGGTAGAGGCGGAGGCGCTTGCGGGAAATATGCCCTTCACCTTCGTTTCGAAATGCACTTCGCCGCCGCTGCGGATGATTTGCTCACGCATACGCTCAATGACGGCAGGCAGGCGGTCGGTGCCGATGTGCGGATGGGCATCCACGAGGATGTCCGTGTCGGCACCGTGCTGGCAGAACACGCGGAGTATCTTCTCCGTGGAGCCGCGCTTCTTGGAACGCGTGTAGAGCTTTCCGTCGGAATAGGCACCCGCACCGCCCTCACCGAAGGAGTAGTTGCTCTCGGGATCTACGGTGTGCTCGCGAGAGATGCGCGCGAGGTCAAGCTTGCGGCGGTGGACGTCCTTACCGCGCTCCAGCACGATGGGGCGCAGCCCCAGTTCGATGAGACGCAGGGCGGCAAATAGGCCGCCCGGACCTGCACCCACCACGACGACTTCCCTGCGGCCCTCCACGTTCGGATAGGCGACAGGCTCGAAGTCCAGTTGCGGTGCGGCCTCGCCGACATAGGCATCCACGGTGAGGTTCACCATGACGCGGCGCTGGCGCGCATCGATGCTGCGGCGGCGTATGCGCATGTCCGTGACGCTTTGGGGGGCAATGCCCAGTTCCTGCGCAACACAGTCGCGCAATACAGAACGCTGGTAGGCCTGTTCGGGCAGGAGGCGGAGTTGCAGTTGTCTTTGCATAGCGGCGGCGAAGATACGACAAAAAGCCCGAACGCGCGCACGAAGTGCAAAAATCGCCGCACTTATGGCCTGTATAACAAAATAATGTGTATATTTGTCCCGCAAAGACGAATCATTCATAATCAAACATATCTCTAAAACCCCGTCTGAAATGAAAAAGAATCTATTCCTCATGGCCTTGGCACTGCTCCTTGCCGTGCCCGCCAGCGCACAGTTCAACATCGGGAAGCTCGTAGATCAGGGCAAGAAGAAACTGGAGAAGAAAGCCAAGAAAGCCGTTGACAACGTCGTCGGTGGACAGGTGCAGCAAGCCTCCGACGCCCTACCCTTCAATCCCGTCGCATCCCGCGCGTCGAATCCCTCCTCAGGCGTTGACGACAGCCTCTTCCCCTACGACAGGAAGTCCTTTGCCAATGCCGGTGTATATCTCGACGGCACGGAGAAGGTCGAAAACTACCTCCTCTATATCTACGTCAACCTCTGCAAGGCCCTCAACAGCTCACTCAACACTGCGGGCATCACCGTCAACGGCTGCATCCCTGCATGCCCCGACGGCAAGGTGCTGGCATACGGTGAGCCCGTCGTGAACGCCTTCTTCTACGACTACATGCAGAAGCCCAATGACTACAAGAACTTCCGCCAGATGATCAAGGCTTACGTCATCGCCCAGAAATACTACTACGGATTCCTGAAGCAAAGCCTCGTGGACGGCTCCGAGACGCAGATGAAGGACAGCGAAGGCAAGGTGCAGACCCTCTGGGAGGCAGAGAAAGACCGCCGCTTCCGGGGCTACCAGCTCATGCGTGCCGCAGAGGCACTGGCGCAGCAGTCCGACTACAGCAACATCTTCGACGGCACCTACTCCTGCCTCACGCAGGCCGACAAGGCCTATAAGGAGGGCAACACGGAGGCCGCCTACAATAACTACCGCGAGTTCTTCACCGCCTGGGACAACTTCCTGACGCAGCACCCGCAATGGAAGAGCGACGGACGGGCCGGACAGTTCACGCAGATGCACCAGGAAGCCAAGAAACGCGAGCTGGAGCTGCGCGACAAGGTCATCGACGACAACAAGACGCCGCAGGACATGCCGCAGACCTACAAGGCCATCCCCGGCGTGGAGGCAAAGGTGCGCATGTGCATCGGCCGCGAAGACCCCGAGCACAAGAACGCCCCCGTCGTCTTCCTCTCCAACGGCTGGCGCCCGCTTTACAGGAGCGGTTCCACCAGCGTCATCGACCAGCGCGCCGTCGATGTAGGCTGGACCTACACCGATGCCAACGGCCAGAAGTGGCTCGCCTACACCACGCTGATGCAGAAGGCCGTCTATAAGGGTGCCACCGTCACCTACTTGGACTCCTACATGTTCAGCGGCGGCTTCAAGACCATGAAGTTGAAGTAAGGAACATGCAATATCTCGAATTTACCTTTGAGCTCACGCCGCCCAGCGCAGACTTCCTCGACATCCTGGAAGCCGTGCTGGCCGACGTGGGCTTCGATTCTTTCGTAAAGGGTGATGATGCCAATGTATCCGCTGCCGATGCCAGCGGCTCCACGGGCGACGTCGTCTTCACCCCACGCACCGCGCTGCCCGAGGGAGAACATGCCGACGGCTGCGAGCTGAAGGCCTATATCAAGGCTGCGGACTGGGACGAGGCGGCGCTGCGCAGCGCGCTGGAAGCCTTCACGCTGGACTTCCCCGCCTACTCCGTCGTCTATACGGCGCCCGTCGCCGTGGAGGATCGCGACTGGAATGCCGAATGGGAGAAGAACTACTTCACGCCCCTCGTCGTTGACGACCGCTGCGTCGTCAGCGCCACCTTCCACCACGACGTGCCCCGCGCGGAGTACAACATCACCATCAATCCCCGCATGAGCTTCGGCACGGGCCACCACGAGACCACCCGCCAGATGCTCTCGCGCCTCCTCACGGCAGACCTCGCGGACAAGGACGTGCTGGACATGGGCTGCGGCACCAGCATCCTCGGCATCCTCGCCGCCCTGCGCGGTGCCCGTCGCGTGACGGCCATTGACGTGGATCCCTGGTGCGTGGAAAACTCGCGCGAGAACGCCGCCCTCAACGGCCTTGCGAACATCGACGTCAGCCAGGGCGATGCCGGCAGCCTCCCCCGCGAGGAAACCTTCGACCTCGTGCTGGCCAACATCCACCTGAACATTATCGTCCGCGACCTCCCCGCCTACGTTGCCTGCCTGCGCAGCGGCGGCCTCCTCTTCACCAGCGGCTTCTATCGCCGCGACCTTCCCCAGGTGCAGGCCGCAGCCGAAGCCCTCGGCCTCCGCTTCCTCGACGCCACCGACCAGAGTGACTGGTGCTGCGCCGCCTTCCGAAAGTGAACGTCCTCACCTGAAGCATACGGCATAGAGGACGGGGAGCGGTACGGGGACGTCGGTGGTGTAGAGAATGTTGCCGGAATACGTGCCGCGGCCCTTATATACATACCTCCCGTCGAAGGTATAGAGGACATTGCCGCTATACGTCGAGCGTCCCTTGTAGATATGCACATCCCCACTTTGCGCTGCTGCCCACAGCGCGCCGCTGCCTATCGCCAGCAGGAACAGGAAGATTCTCCTTCCAACGTTCAGCACTCTCATGACATGAATAGTTTTGTGCCGCAAATATAGCGGTTTCTTCTGATACTACTTGCAAAACGCCTGCAAAACTAAGAGCGAACGAGAGTCCGGCGATATGAGGAAAGGGACGGCGCCAAGGGTGTATCAACGGGTGTCTTTTTGTAAATAGGGTTGACACCTAAATCACAAAAAATGAGGAAAACAGAAAGAGATTATCTACGTACCCGTATGGATCGTGTTCATTTGCGCCAAGAGGTGTATCGTCTTTATCGCGAAGAAAACCTTCCCCTTGCAGAGGTAATGAAAAAAACGGGGTTATGTAAGAGCAGTATTTATGG
>JAFUXE010000037.1 GCA_017477205.1 Alloprevotella sp. | reverse complement strand
ATGCAGTAGATTTCTACTATATTTGCAGTGTTCATAGGAGTGATGAGTTTGTTTGTAAGTATTTGTTTATCATATGTAAAGTTACAAATAAATTCTCACTCCTACAACTTTTTCAACAACTTTCTTACACCGAACTCACGTAAATTCAAGTTAGATGGAGCGGAAATATACAACTCCTCGGACTTCTTCAGTTTCCAAAGGACAACGGGTGGCCATTTCGTAAGCAACTTTGTGGAGGATGCTGCAAATATACTCATTGATGACTTTTTGGGCCACATTGATGATGAGCAAACGAGACAGTATATTGAGGCTTTCTGCAAGAGTGAGCATGAGAGATTCGTTTTCATTGCGATGTATGTCTATACGGAGCACCCTGAAAAGTCCAAGGATGAGTTGTATGGAATCATCATGAACCGTTCGGTGCTGGCTAATGCACCAAGCTGGGTGGAGTATCAGGCCATAGAAGCACTTAAAAAAACATGGAGGTTGTTGAACGATGAACAGAGGTCTGCGATTATAGACAGAATACTGGCTATTGATGATTTGGGCGAGCATATTTTGTTTAAGGATGCTATCCCAATGAGGCTGCAATACGGTCATCCGCTTTTGGATATTGACCAGCACAAAGGGAAAGCGCTGACAGTAATCCCGATAGAGGAACTTAGGCAATTATCGTGGACTGCTTATCAAGAGCGTTTGCGGATAGAAAGGAAGTTCAATCCAGAACGCTTGAAAAACAGCAAGCCTTCCAGCATGTCTTCACACTCTGGCTGGACTTCGCTAAGAGAAGAGCAGGGTTTGAAGATGAATAAGGAAACCTGGCTGAAATCCATGTTGGCTTACGATAAGAATCCGTTTGAATGGGAGAAGCCGTCATTGATAGGGCAGTGCCACCTGTTCAGGGATGTAGTAAGCAAGGAACCCGATAAGTTCATCGATCTCGTTCATGAGGCAGTGGCAGATAATCGTATTCTTCTGGACTATCCCCAAGCAGGAATGCAGGGACTATTAGACGCGGGAAGGATAGACGAGGCAATGAAGGTGCTTCAGGAAATCTTGGGTGAGATTGATAATGATGTGAATTCGACTGTTCGAGGATTCAGCCTTCATTCTTTGTTGTTTGCCTTGAATGACATCGCGAAGGACGGCCAAGTGCCGGAGATCGTCTTTGAACTGTTCTGCAATGCCGTGCTCAATGCTAAAGAACCAGAAGAAGACATTCATCAAGCAGAGAAAGATGTCTATAATGTGGGCATGAACCAGGCAAGGGGCAATGCCGGATATATGCTTGTGGAATGTGCTCGGGAGGATAAATATGGCGAGCGGGTTTTCAATACCTTTGAGCAAATAGCAGAGACCGCCTCCGTTTATACGAGGGCGGCCATTCTGCTGAATATGGCTACGTTGAACTTTGTGGATCAGAATAGGAATGTGAAGTTGTTTAAGAAACTTCTACATGACTATAACCCAAGACTGATGGCGATGCCCGTCCATAACTATAATCCGCTTGTCTATTTCGTCAACTATGCTGTTGAAGACCTGATGGATTTTTTCCAACATGCAGCGGACTGTCCAGAATGCTATAGGGAGCAGGTGATTATCCTGTGGCTGGCATGGTCGCACAACAAGCACGACGAACGCATAAAGAAGCTACTGGACAAGATGTGTGACAGCAGCAAGGAGGCAAAGGTTTCCTTGATGGAATTCTTCTGTACGTTGAATGAGAGAATGAGCGAAGATGCCGTCTGCTATATCCTGCACTTTATGGATAAGCAATTTGACTCGCCAGAAATGGGGGAGGTGTGCGATAACCTGTTCCATCATACCAATAAATGGCCAGACAACGTGAAACGGAGAGTGGCAGAGGCATACGTTGTGTCACCGCTGAGCAAGCACAAGACCCAAACGTTTATAGGTTTTCTGGCTGGCTACGCTATAACAGAACCGATACAAACGCTTGATTGGCTGGAGCGGGTGATGAGGAACAACCTTCCTGACGAATACTACATTTGGAATAATGTGGTGGATGTAATCATTCAGTCATATAATGGTATCAAGTCGTTCAACGATAGCAGTTGTCAAGATACGTTGGAACATGCTATGGACTTGATAGATACCATTATGCAGAACCCGAGCAACAAGTATCTAATCAGTAACTTCATCAACAAGCTAGATAATGAATAAGGATTATCAGCTGGAACAGCTGCGCAGGATGTTGGTGAATCCGGAGCTGAACTCGGGATTGTATCTGATTGATACCGACTTGAGCGATGAGGAGATAGAAGAGTGTATAAGGAAAGATAATCTGTGCCGCTATATCAAAGGAAAACTAATCCCCTCTACGGCTGGAAACATTTTCGAGCTGCTTATTGTGGGGTTAAGCCATCTCTGCACAGACAATGGAATCATTGCCTTGAGAGAGCAATTGTTTGGGGCAGAAGATCGCAAGCGGGAAACCATTTTGTATAGTCTGGCCATTCAGATTATGAAACATCTATCAGACGGGGAAAAGACGGTCATCCATGTGCAAGGACGAGTGGATTTGTCGTACATGGAACCCGAAGACTTGGATAAATTTGAAGCTGCATTATCGTGTAATGGTGAAACGGTTGTTGTTATCAGCGTTCAAAAGAGTTCAGCCTTGCCTGATAGAAGCTGTGTATTAAGCAAATCCTTAAAAGAAAGAGAGAACTACAAATATATGGAGAACAGGTTAGAGAAAGTCCATATCACATACAAGCATGATAAAGGCCATGAAGAAGCTTTAAATGCTATATTGGCTGGACTAAAAAAGGGGAATATCCCATTTTCGATAGATAAGTACGACATCCTGTATCGAAGCAGTATTGATGAATACGAAAAGGAGATAGGTCTTGCTGACAGAGTGATAATGTTTGTGATTCCTGCTTACCTTAAATCGTTGGATTGCATGTTTGAGATGACCGAGATATTCAGGAATGGTCATGTACGTGAAAGGACGTATCCCGTTGTGGATTTGGGAAGGATGAAAAGGAATGGTGACAGTCTGAAAAAACAGAAAGACTTTTGGCAAGGAGAGAAAGTTAGGAAACTGGAACAAATGAAGACAGAACCAGGTGGCTCGGAATTCGTTATGCAGGAAGCTGGCAAGATTGACACTATCATCACGACATTGGATAAGTTTTGGCAATATATCTGCCGTGACTCAACAGGTAAATATGATAAACTGATCGAGAACGATGCTAAACTACTCATAGAGGAACTCAACAAGTCGCTTCCCAGAATTACGGCTCAGATTGATGGCAGGTTTATTCCCACGACCGACACCAAACCTGTAGGGTATCGGACAACTACCCAGAATGGGGAGAAGTCTGTATATGTAGAACAGAACAAAGGAACCATTATCATCAATTGATAGTATGGCAGAAGAACTTTATCATGAAGAAGAGTTCTATCGGGACAATGGATGGCCAACAGAAGAGTACGCTTTGTGCCAGTATGTGTTGCCGGTATTGGGAGGAGATGCGGAAGATTCGGATTATGACCAGTTCGCATTAATCACTAATGCTGTTTATCCATACATCCGATTGACAAAAAGGCGTGGGAATAGTCATATTCCTTGTGGTGGTGCAGTGTCTCCAGCCACTGATGGATGGTTTGCAAGCAAGCCAGGGAAAGAACGTGATAAGTGGTGTCCGAAGATAGCTTGGGGCTTCGCTGCGGTTTTTCTTGCTAACCTCAAATATGATTATGGACAAAAGGATTATGTTCTCCTTAAAGATTCAGGAGAACTGATTCAAGGCTATTGCAACAAGTATTTGACTATGTACTTACAAAGTCATAATGGACTTAAGTACAAAAGCCTCTCGGATGAGCAGAAAGAACTGAATTTCATAGAAGAACACAAGGCTTTTATGAAGTCGTTATGGGAAAAGTCTGAGCCGCTTAAAGCCTATTCTGTACTATATGGATATGCGCGTGATGCGGAGGTGGATTATGAGATCTTCCTTCAAAAGCGGGAAGATACGATTATAGGCAAGAATGAGGATAAGCCAGAACCTCCAACTGCCAAAGAACTTGGAGAACATCGAATAATAAACCAGAATGGAAGGAAGTCCGTTTATGTGGAGAACAATACAGGAACCATAATAATAGGATCAGATATGCCGAGAAATAATCAGTTTAACACAGAGATTAGAACCCCATTCCCAGACAAACCATGCATTAAAGTGTTTTTCTTCGACGATACGGTTGCTTCTCAAGCTAAACCAATAATTGAGGGACTGAACTCCGTAAGAAAGGTCAATATCAGTCAAAGTCAGAGTGGTGACCACCCTGGGGATAATTTGACTGTATATCCAAAATCCATGATAACGGCTAAGTTTTGTGAAACAGAAATAATTGAAGCTCTTACGCTGTTCTTTTCTTCCTCGTCAATTCAAGATGCCCTTGCAAAAAACAAGCAAACCAGAATAGTTGCTCATTTTGAAAATATCGAGAATCAGGTATTATCTGTATTGGATAAAGCGCGCGTATCTATCCATGTGGCGATGGCATGGTTTACCAATCAGAAGATTGCGGACAAGCTGGTAGAGAAATATAAAGAAGGACTTGATGTGAAGGTGGTTTCTTTTGTCCATCCTGTAAATGCCAGATTTGGTGTTAATATTGACACAATTCCTCATAAAGTGATTCGAGGAACAAAAGGAGGGACGATGCATGATAAGTTCTGCGTTATAGACAATCAGATTGTGATAACAGGTTCATATAATTGGTCTGTAACGGCTGAAAATAAAAATGACGAGAATTCAAATGTGATTTACGATAACGATAATGCATCGAATTATTCTGTAGAGTTTAGAAGATTGTTCAATAGTTAATCGGCAGATACCTAAAAAGATGGATGCAATAGTAAAAGCTATCGGTGGCGCTTTGGCTAGTCTTCATCCTGTGACAAGTGCTATATTCACGGGCGTTACGACTTTCCGCAGCGAAATAGAGATGCGATTTGTGAAAGATGTAATTGCAGGGTACCTTGATAGAACATTTTCTCTACCTGGGTAGAGCTTTAGCTCATTTACGATAATGAAAATGGGCTGTATGGTCAAAAAATAAATGCGGGCTGGAAAAAGCTAACGATTTAGGCGCAGGTCGAAGTCGGAGACAGGCTCGCCGTAGCCGTTGAGCTCTATTTCGCCCTCCACGCCTGTGGATACAAAAACCGCCGCCCAGACGGGCGGCGGCGTTTGGAATGTTGTGTTTATTTCGCGTCTTCCACGATGTCCGTGAACTGGCTCCACGGCTCGGTGCTGGCATAAGCCGCCTTGCACCCTGCGGGGACGTGGAGTGTGCGGATGGTGGGCATGCCGCTGTAAAAACATTCGGAGTCTGCATGATACTCCTTCGGATCTGTTCGCAGGGCAAAGACGTTTTTCATTCCTGTGCAACCATAGAATGCGTACTCTCCTATGTTCGTCACGGATTCGGGGATGATGACGGTCGTCAGGCCTTTGCAGCCAGAGAACGCAAAATCATATATAGTCGTCACGGAGCCCGGGATGTTGATGTTCGTCAGGCTGGAGCAGTTCATGAACGCAGAGTTCCCGATGCTCGTCACGGACCCTGGGATGGTGACGCTCGTCAGGCTGCTGCAGCCTTGGAACGCACCGCCCCCGATGCTGCTTACTGAGTAATTGAAACCATCGAAAACGACGGATGACGGAATCTTCACTCTCGTCACACTTGACTTCGACGTTTCCGGTATGCCTTTCACTTGCATTCGGTTAGGGTTGCTGGACGTGAGGCTATAAACCAGCAAGCCGTCGTTGAAATTGCCATCGCTCTGCTGGCTGACGGTCGTGGTGCTTCCGCCTTCTTTATCGTCATCGTCCCCGCCACATGCCGTGAGCGTGAACGCACTTGCGGCCAGCATCAGCACGAAGGCTGCGAAACTCGTGTGCTTTTTCATTTTGCCTGTGTTTACTCTTATTACTTGATGTTAGGCTCCTCAAGTCCGTAGCCCTTCTTCTTGTCAACGGCACGGAGATAGACGGAGATGAGCAGGGCAGCGATGCCGAGGCAGGCAAGCATGACGAGTGCCCAGGTGTAGTCCAGCTCGTGGGCTGCCTGTCCTTCCGCGTTGGTCTTGTTCAGCACGATGCCGATGAGGGCGGGGAAGAGCCCGAGGCCGATGTTCTGAATCCAGAAGATGGCGGCGTAGGCAGAACCGATAATCTTCTCATCGACAAGCTTGGGCACGGAGGGCCACAGGGCTGCGGGTACGAGCGAGAAGCTGGCGCCGAGCACGAGAATCGTCACGTAGGCCACGACGGTACCGCCGACAGCGCTACCCTTGAAGGCGGGCAGGATGAAGGCAAACGTAAGGTGGCAGATGACGAGCAGGATGCTGCCGAGCATCAGCATGGATGCGGCCTTGCCCTTGTGGTCCACGTAGTTGCCGAGGATGGGCGTAATGGCAACAGCCAGCAGGGGGAATACGGCGAAGATAGTCTCGGCCGTGCCGCGCATGTAGCCCATGTAGCAATAAATGACGAGGGCGACGACGGCAACGGCCATCAGCGTGTACTTGAGCGCCTTGTTGTTCTTGATGAAGTTGCTGGAGAAGGAGCCTGCGGCCACGACAATCATCAGGGCGTACTGCACCCACGTCACGGCGTCGCCGCCCCAGAAGGTGCCAGGCTCGGCGGGGTTGAGCGTCAGGTTGCACTGCAGCATGTTCACGGCATACTTCTGGAAGGGGAAGATGGCGCTGTAGTAGAGCACGCAAAGCAAGGCCACGAGCCAGAAGCCCAGGCTGGTGAATATCTTGCCCAGGTCGCTGATCTTGAACTCGTCGTCCTTCTCCTCGGCTTCGCCCGTCTGCATGTCGAGTTTGCGGTCCATGAAGAAATAGACGATGAACATCATCAGGGCGATGCAGAGCAGTACGACGCCGAACTTTACGGAGTTGTCCACGTGGACTTCACCGCCGAGCTTTGCGAAGTAGGGCGAGAAAATCATGCACGTGGCAACGCCCAGGCGGGCAAGTGCCATCTCGGAGCCCATGGCGAGGGCAGTCTCGCGGCCCTTGAACCATTTGACGATACCGCGGCTCACCGTAATGCCGGCCATCTCGCAGCCGCAGCCGAAGAACATGAAGCCGATGGCGGCGAGCTTAGCCGAGGCGGGCATGCCGGAGGCGAAGGGAAGGATGGGACCGATGACGGGAAGGCCGCCGTCCCAGTTCAGGTTGTCCGTGAACCACTGCTCAAGGCCTGTGCCCATGAAGCTTTCGCTGACGGCGTAGAACTTGATGATACCGCCGACGAGCATCACGGCACCGGAGAGCACGGCCGTGAAGCGTACGCCCATCTTGTCCAGGATAATACCCGCGAAGATGAGGAAGAACACATAGACGTTCAGGAACACCTCCGCGCCCTGCATGCGGCCGAAGGAGGCGCTGTCCCAGCCCCGCGTCTCCTGCATGAGGTCCTTGATGGGGGAGAGGATGTCCATGAAGATGTAGCTGCAGAACATGGCGAAGGCCAGGAGCAGCAATGCTGTCCACCGGATGCCGGCGGAGTCTCTGAGAGTTTTTTTAACTTCTACCATAGTTGATTATTTATTGGTTGTTTGGTCGAATCTGTTCTATAGTGACATCGAGGCGGCGCCGGCCTTCGCCAGTCCGCCCTCGGAGGTTTCGCGATAGACGGAGGGGAGGTCGCGCCCCGTCTGGAGCATGACGTCCACGCACTTGTCGAAGGTAACGCGGTGGTGTCCGCCGGCAAAGGTGCTGTAGATGTTCGCGTCGAGGGCGCGTGCGGCGGCATGGGCGTTGCGCTCAATGCAGGGAATCTGCACCAGCCCGCAGACGGGGTCGCAGGTCATGCCGAGGTGATGCTCCAAGCCCATTTCTGCGGAATACTCGACAACGCCCAGAGAACCTCCGAAGAGGTAGCTGGCGGCTCCTGCGGCCATGGCACACGCCACGCCGACTTCTGCCTGACAGCCTGCCTCGGCGCCGCTGATGCTGGCGCGCGTCTTGGCAACGTTGCCAATCAGGCCTGCCGTAGCGAGGGCGTGGAGCATGCGGCGCTCGGAGAAGCGTCGGGACTTCTCCAGATGGTAGAGCACGGCGGGCAGCACGCCCGAGGAGCCGCAGGTGGGTGCCGTCACGATGGTGCCGCCGCCCGCGTTCTCCTCCGAGACCGCCAGCGCGTAGGCGAAGACGAGGCCGCGCGTCTGTAGGCTCGGGCCGAAGTTGTTGGCCTTGATAAAATAGTCGGGAGCCTTGCGGCGCAGGTGGAGCACACCGGGAAGAACACCCTCATGCTGAAGTCCGCGTTCGACGGCCTCCCGCATCGTCTGCCACACTTCACGCAGGAAATCCCAGATCTCAGGCCCTTCAAACTCGTCCACGTATTCCCAATAGTTGCGTCCGCGCTCGCGGCACCACATCTGTATGTCCGAGAGATGGTCGTGGGGATACACTTCGGGCGTGTCCAGCTCGTTGTGCCCGGCTTCGGCAAGTGCGCCGCCGCCCACGCTGAACACCGTCCAGGCATCCTCGAAGATGCCGGCTTTCTCCAAGACCTCGAACTTCATGCCGTTAGGATGGAAGGGGCTCACGATGTCCGGACGCCACACAATCTCTGTGCGTTCCTGCCCGAGCACCTGTAGAATGGCCCAGTCCGTAAGGTGGCCTTTGCCCGTGGCAGCCAGGCTTCCGTAGAGTGTCACGCGGAAAGCCTTTGCCTGGGGATGCTCCCTGAGATAGCGTTCTGCGGCTGCGCGCGGCCCCATCGTGTGCGACGAGGACGGGCCGCAGCCAATGCGGTATAGTTCACGAAGTGATTTCATGGTTCTCTTCTTATTGTTCTTTTATGATGCCCTTTCGATACGCCCTGAGCAGGCGTTCGAGGTCTTTTATTTGTTCGCGAATCTGCAGTCCCTTGTCGGTGTCGGCCACGAAAAGCCTGTGCCCCGTCATCTCCACGAGCTGCGTGGTGCTCTTGATGTCCGTGCCGTTGCGGATGGCGTCCTCGGTGCTTTCAAAGGGCTCGTGCTGAACGAGCTGGAAGCCGCGCGAGTGGAACACGAGCGTGTAGCCTGCGATACCCGTTGCAGCGTGGTAGGCCTTGGCAAAGCCGCCGTCGATGACCATCAGGCGACCTTCCGCCTTGACGGGGCTTTCGCCGCTTGCCGCGCGCACGGGCACGTGTCCGTTAATAATGTGTCGGTGGCTGTCCTGCACGCCGAAGTGGTCAAGGAGCATGTCGCACACCTCCGCAGAGTTGCGTAGCGCGTAGTAGGCGCCCTTCTCCTCGTGCCACGTCTGCTTGTCGGCAATGAAATGCCGCTCGAACGTGGCCATCTTCGACTTGTCGAACAAGGGGCTGTCCGTCCCGCACCACAGGTACCAGAAGAAGTCGCGGCCTTCGCGACGTTCCTCCTCGGTGGAGGCCTCGTCGAAGGCACTCCTCACCATCTGCTCCACGCGCACCATGAGTTCCCGTCCACAGACCTCCTCGCCACCGACGCGGACGTTGCGCAGCGTGCCGTCGGCGTTAAGGGGAATGCTGGCGTGAAAGAGGAGGTTGCCGTTCACGACGGCACACATGGAGCCGTGGGAAAGCAGCAACTGGGCGTGGCGCTGAAGCTTCGAACTTATCTGGAACGAATGTACGAGCGCATCGATGACCTCCTGCTCCTCGTGCGTAAGGCGCAGCGGGTCGGCGGGGTCTATCGTGGGGAAACTCTTGTCGAGGAGTTCGTAGCGCTTGCCCTCAAGGGCAATGGTGCCGTCGGCAAAGTCTATCGCCTCCAGCAGGGCACGCTCCCGCATCTTCCATTCGGGGTGGGCGTGGTAGAGCTGTCCTTCGAGCTTGAACTGCATGACGGATATGGCCTTGTGCATCTGTGCAATGAGGCGCGCATTCTTTTCCGTGGGCACGGGGCCTCCGTCCACCAGGCGGGGCGTGAACAGCTCGCAGGGGTCGTCGGCATACTGCTCGATGGCGAAGGTGGCAAGGGGCACCATGTTGATGGCATAGCCCTCCTCCAGGGTCTGCGTGTTGGCATAGCGCAGGGAAAGGCGCAGCACGGAGCATACGCAGGCCGGATTGCCCGCGGCAGCCCCGAGCCAAAGGATGTCGTGGTTGCCCCACTGGATGTCCCAGCGATGGTAGTGGCGCAGCGTGTCAAGGATGAGGTGGGCGCCGGGGCCGCGGTCGAAAATGTCGCCGAGGATGTGGAGGCGGTCGATGGCCAGGCGCTGGATGAGCTGGCAGAGCGCCGTGATGAAATGGTCGGCACGGCGCGTACCGATAATCGTCTTGATGATGATGGAGACGTACTCCTGCTTGTCCCGGTCGTCCTTCTGCTCGTGGAGGAGTTCCTCGATGATGTAGGCAAACTCCTCGGGCAGCGCTTTACGCACCCTTGAGCGCGTGTACTTCGAGCACACGCGGCGGCAGACCTCGATGAGCTGCGAAAGCGTCGTGAAGTAGAAGTCCTGCAGGTCGCTTTCCGTCTGCTTGATGAGCTCCAGCTTCTGCTCGGGATAGTAGATGAGCGTACAGAGGTCGCGCAGCTCCTTCTCCCGCAGCGTTGTGCCGAAAAGTTCCCGCACCTTCCGCTTGATGTCGCCCGAAGCATTCCGCAGAACGTGGAGGAAGGCCTCGTTCTCGCCGTGAAGGTCGGCCAGGAAGTGCTCCGTGGGCTTCGGCAGATGCAGAATGGCTTCAAGGTTTATGATTTCCGTCGTCACGGCGGAGACGGTGGGGAAATCGTGCGACAGGAGCCGCAGGTATCGCAGCTCTTGCGCCGTCATATTCTTTGGTGTTTGACCCATTTCCGTGCTATTTTGGGGGCAAAAGTACAAAATAAACGCCAAAAGAATTTGACGGACAGGAGAAAATGTCTATTTTTGCGGGGAATAATCCAAACCAAACACAAACAAACGATATGAAACAGCGAATTCTCGTGACTGGTGGTACGGGCTTCATCGGTTCCCATACCACCGTTGAACTGCAGCAGGCAGGCTACGACGTGATTATTGTGGACAACCTCTCGAACTCCAACGAGGACGTCCTGGACGGCATCGAGGGCATCACCGGCATCCGTCCGGCGTTCGAAAAGGTCGATTGCACCGACCTCACCGCGCTTGAAGGCGTATTCAAGAAATATCCCGGCATCGAGGGCATCATCCACTTCGCTGCCTCGAAGGCTGTCGGTGAAAGCGTTATGCTGCCGCTGAAGTACTACTACAACAACACCGTGAGCCTGATGAACCTCCTGAAGCTCATGCCTGATTACAAGGTGAAGGGCATCATCTTCTCCTCCAGCTGTACCGTCTATGGCCAGCCCGACCCCGAGAACCTGCCCGTCACGGAGAGCGCACCGCGCAAGAAGGCGGAAAGCCCCTACGGCAACACGAAGAAGATCTGCGAGGACATCATCACGGACTACTGCAACAGCGGCGCTCCCGTAAATGCCATCCTGCTGCGCTACTTCAACCCCATCGGCGCACACCCGACGGCACTCATCGGCGAACTGCCTAACGGCGTGCCCAACAACCTCATCCCCTACATCACGCAGACGGCCATCGGCATCCGCGAATGCCTCTCCGTCTTCGGCGACGACTACCAGACGCCGGACGGCTCCTGCATCCGCGACTTCATCTACGTCGTTGACCTTGCCAAGGCGCACGTGGCCGCTATGGAACGCATCCTTGAGGGCAAGAACGACGACAAGGTTGAGACTTTCAACGTCGGTACAGGTCAGGGCGTCAGCGTCCTGGAGCTCATCAACACCTTCGAGAAGTGCACGGGCGTGAAGCTTAACTACAAGATTGCCGGCCGTCGTGCAGGCGACATCGAAAAGGTGTGGGGCAACGTGGACAAGGCCAACAACGTGCTCGGCTGGAAGGCTGTCCACACGCTTGAGGACTCCCTCTCCTCTGCCTGGAAGTGGCAGCAGCGCTTGCGTGAGAAGGGTATCATGTAATTTGTCCGTGTGTCCGACTCCTTACTACGTTCTCTACGAAGAGAAACTGCGTAACAACCTTGCGCTCATACGGCGCATAGCCGACGAGGCGGGGGTGGAATTCATCCTCGCCTTTAAGGCTTTTGCGCTTTGGAAGACATTCCCCGTGTTCCGGGAATACATCAGCCACACGACGGCATCGTCGCCCTACGAGGCGCGCCTGGCCCTGGAGGAGTTCGGTTCGCGCGCCCACACGTACAGCCCCGCCTACGAAGAGGCTACGTTCGGGGAAATCCTGCGCTGTTCCAGCCACGTCACCTTCAACAGCCTCTCGCAGTTTGAGCGCTTCGTGCCCGCGGTGAGGGCATCGGGCGAGGGTGTGAGCCTCGGCCTGCGCATCAATCCGGAGCACAGCCGCATCGAAACGGCACTCTACGACCCCTGTGCGCCCGGGAGCCGCTTCGGAGTGCTGGCGAGCCAGCTGCCGGACGTACTCCCCCGGGAGATTGAGGGCTTCCACTGCCATTGCCACTGCGAGAGCGATTCCTATGCCCTGGAAGAGACGCTGGGCTGGATAGAGCGGCTCTTCGGCGCGTGGCTTCCGCAGCTGAAATGGCTGAACCTCGGCGGCGGGCACCTGGTGACGCGTAGGGACTACGACGTTCCCCACCTTGTCCGCATCCTCCGCGCCTTCAGGGCACGCCACCCGCATCTGCACGTCATTCTTGAGCCCGGCTCCGCCTTCGCCTGGCAGACGGGCGACCTTGTGGCGTCGGTGGTGGACATCGTGGAGAACAAGGGCATCAAAACGGCCATCCTGAACGTGAGCTTCACCTGCCACATGCCCGACTGCCTCGAAATGCCTTATTGGCCGGAGGTGGAAGGTGCGGAGTATGTCGGCGAAGAAAGCCCGGCACAGGAGGCGGATGCCAGCACCTACCGCCTCGGCGGCAACAGCTGCCTCAGCGGCGACTGGCTCGGACGCTGGCGCTTCCCGGAGCCCCTGAGCGTGGGACAGGAGATTGTACTAAAGGACATGATTCACTACACCACCGTGAAGACAACCATGTTCAACGGCATCCATCACCCCGCCATCGTGATGCAGCGGCCCGACGGCACGCACTCCGTCCTCAGGGAGTTCACCTACGAGGACTATCGCGGCAGAATGGACTAAATTTAGTGACAAGTGACGAGTGACAAGTGACGAGGAAACCAGTAAACAAGCCTTCCGGCGCAGCAGCTCGTCACTTGTCACTCGTCAACTTAAAAAATCAACACAACAATGAAAGAACAGACAAAACTTCCCGAAAACGCCTTTCGCCCGCTGGAGAAGGGCGAAGAATACGAACCCGTGATGAGTCCGCAGCGGCAGTATCGCGAACTGACGCCCTGGAGCATCGCCTGGGGCCTTGTCATGGCCGTCATCTTCTCCGCCGCATGCGCCTATTTGGGCCTCAAGGTCGGCCAGGTCTTTGAAGCCGCCATCCCCATCGCGATTATCGCCATCGGCCTCAGCGGCGCCGCCCATCGCAAGGACCCGCTCGGCGAGAACGTCATCATCCAGAGCATCGGCGCATGCTCGGGCATGATTGTGGCCGGAGCCATCTTCACGCTTCCCGCCCTCTTCATCCTGCAAAGCACGAATGCGGAGATACAGATAAACTTCCTCCACGTGTTCCTGGCCTCCCTTCTGGGCGGCGTGCTCGGCATCCTGTTCCTCATCCCCTTCCGTAAGTACTTCGTGAAGGAGAAGCACGGTGAATACCCCTTCCCCGAGGCCACGGCATCCACGCAGGTGCTTATCAGCGGCGAGAGCGGCGCGGGGCAGGCCAAGCCCCTGCTCGTGGCAGGCCTCATCGGCGGACTCTATGACTTCATCGTGGCCTCCACGGGAGCCTGGGCGGAGACATTCTCCACGACGGCTTTCGCCTGGGGGAAGGCATTTGCCGCGAAGACGAAGCTCATGTTCAGCCTCAACACCAGCGCCGCCCTCCTCGGCATGGGCTACATCGTCGGCCTGAAGTATGCCGCCATCATCTGCGCCGGCAGCGTCACGGTGTGGTGGGTCATCGTTCCCGTCATCGGCCACCTCTTCCCGGACGTGGTCGTACTTACGGACAAGGGCACGGACGTCCTTGCCGGAACAGCCATGCCCGCGCAGATCTTCCAGTATGCCAAGAGCATCGGCATCGGCGGCATCGCCATGGCCGGCATCATCGGCGTCATCAAGAGCTGGAGCGTCATCAGGGGCTCCTTCGGCCTCATCGGGAAGATGGGCAAGGGGACCGGCGAGGGCGAGGAGCTGCGCACGCAGCGCGACCTGCCGATGAAGATCATCCTTTGGGGCACACTCCTGACAATCGTCGTCACAACGGTATTCTTTTTCTTTGGCCCGATGGAGGGCAACCTCCTGCACACCATCGTCGGCATCCTCATCGTGGCCGTCGTCGCCTTCCTCTTCACTACCGTTGCCGCAAACGCCATCGCCATCGTCGGCAGCAATCCCGTCAGTGGCATGACGCTTATGACGCTCATCCTCTCCAGCATCATCCTTGTGCTTGTGGGCCTAAATGGCACGCACGGCATGGTGGCCGCACTCATCATGGGCGGCGTGGTCTGCACGGCGCTCAGCACGGCAGGCTCCTTCGTCACCGACCTGAAAATCGGCTACTGGCTCGGCTCCACGCCCGCCAAGCAGGAGAGCCTCAAGTTCCTGGGCGTACTCGTCAGCGCCGCCACGGTCTGCGGCGTCATCTATATCCTGAACAACACCTACGGCTTCACGGAGACCAACGAGGAAGTCATGGCCGCCCCGCAGGCACGCGCCATGGCTGCCGTCATCAAGCCCCTGATGAGCGGTGAGGGCGCCCCCTGGCTGCTCTACGGCATCGGCGCCCTGCTCGCCGTCGTCCTCGACCGCTGCAAGGTCTCCGCCCTGGCCTTCTCGCTGGGCATGTTCATCCCCCTGCACCTGAACCTCCCGCTCATCGTCGGCGGCCTCGTCAGCCACCTCGTCACGCACAGCAGCGGCAGCGCCCCCCTCAACCGTGCCCGCGGCGAGCGCGGCACGCTCCTTGCCAGCGGCTTCATCGCGGGCGGCGCGCTCATGGGCGTCGTCAGCGCAGGCCTCACGTTCTTCGGCGCCGACATGCTCATCCCCGGCTGGGCAGCGCACCCCAAGGCCCTGCCCCTGTACCCCGAGGCCGTGCCCGCCGACCCCGCCTCCGTGGCCCTGAGCCTCGCCGCCTACGCGCTCATCATCATCTACCTCGTGCGCGCCTCGATGGTGAAAAGGATTGACCACCAGAAAAAATGAAAATGGGTTCTTAGGTTTTTAGGTTTTTGGGTTTAACAGTGGTTTTTAGGTTTTTGGGTTTAACAGTGGTTTTTAGGTTTTTGGGTTTAACAGTTATTGTTTAACGGTTATATTAAAAATCAGGAAGTGACGAAAACCTAAGAACCCAAAGAACCAAAGAACCTAAAAACCTACCCCCCCAAACCAAAAAAACAATGGTCTGGTGTTCAATGTTCAATAATTAATTTGTACTTTTGCGCCGCCGCTACGGGATAGCGGCATAAGTCTCACTATAAAAACAAAACAACACACACATGGCAACAAGACTAAGATTGCAGCGTCACGGCCGCAAGGGCTATGCCTTCTACAGCATCGTCGCAGCCGACGCCAGAGCACCACGCGATGGTCGCTTCATCGAAAAGCTGGGAACCTACAATCCCAACACAAACCCCGCCACAGTGGACTTGAAGTTCGACCGTGCCCTCTACTGGCTCGAGGTGGGCGCACAGCCCACGGACACCGTCCGCAACATCCTTTCCCGCGAGGGCGTGCTCCTCATGAAGCACCTGAAGGGTGGCGTGAAGAAGGGCGCCTTCGACGAATCAGCTGTTCAGGCCAAGTTCGACGCCTGGAAAGCCGCGCGCGACCGCAAGCTGGGCGCCGCCGCTGCCCAGGAGGCCGACGCCAGGAAGGCTGCCGCCGCAGCCCGCCTGGAGGCAGAGAAGCAGGTAAACGCAAGGATTGCGGAGAAAGTGGCTGAAAAGCGCGCTGCCGCCGCCGCTGCAGCAGCTGAGGCTGCCGCAGCCGATGCCGCCGAAGCCCCCGCAGGGGAAGCCGCCGAGGCACCTGCCGAGGCATAAGCCCCTCTTCCTGACGGTTTACGGGTTTTCCCCGGAACAGGCCGCCCCGCATTCCCCCCGGAGTGCGGGCGGCTTTTTTGTGTACGTCCGCCTTTGCGTTCGTTTCTCGTCAGACGAACTGAATATGCAGTGTGCGCACATCTCGTTCTGAGGTGTGCGCACATCTTATGTTAAGGTAAGCGCAAAGCTCTCGTCAAGGTAAGCGCAAAGCTCGCATCAAGGTAAGCGCAAAGCTTGGAACGAGGTGTGCGCACAGCTCAAAGGGAGGGAGGCCGAGAGCCACAACAGCGCGATACTTGCTGCACATAGCGGGTCCTTTCCTCATTGTTCACAGCAGCTGTAACAGAGCGTATTCTTGGCTACAGGTGCAAATAATCCGCTGTTTGTTTGGCGGTTTGGCAAAACGTCCCTACATTTGCAACGTGCAAAGAGGCTTCGGCTATCCGGATACCTACTTTGTGCATACATGAGAAAGGACGTTTACGAACGTTATCTTCTGCCTGCAAATCTCGCAAATTTGACCAAGTCAAGAAGATATCGCAACGGAACGTCTGCGTTGGGAGTATTATATGCCCGTGTCCCTTCTCCCCGGAGGAGGTACACATTTATATATAATATCTCACTGGCGTGGGCTGCGCGTTGCTTATCCTTGGCGAAGGCAATGCGAGAGCCTGCAGGCGGGGAGAGCAAGTAGTACAGACTCTCACGCCTTTTTTCATATCCCAAACGAACATCCATCAACCAATCCGTAAAATACGGCTGAATCCGGAGAGACTATAAGCAATACAACATGTTTCATTATGAAAAAGAAATTCGGTCTATAGGTCAAAATGGGTGGTAAAAAGTTGCGTTTTAATGCCTATTGGTCATTTGGGTGGTGGTAACAGTTTAAAACTATGAAAAACACCGCGGAGGTTTGCCCTGCGGCTGGGGGCGCGAAGCCCCCAAAGAGCTTCAATAGTAGTGCCTGGCGATATACTCATCCAGGAACTTGTCTCTGT
>JAFUXE010000056.1 GCA_017477205.1 Alloprevotella sp. | reverse complement strand
GTAGATTTCTACTATATTTGCAGTGTTCATAGGAGTGATGAGTTTGTTTGTAAGTATTTGTTTATCACATGTAAAGTTACAAATAAATTCTCACTCCTACAACTTTTTCAACAACTTTCTTACACCGAACTCACGTTAATTATTAGGTAATGCGCAGGGCGCGTCGGGAGACGCTCCCTGCGCTGTTTTATGCCTATAAGTGCCGACGTGATAATTTGTATTTGTCAACACGATGGCTTACCTTTGCAATCGATTGGCATTTTAGATGGTCTTGGTGCTTTCCGTAAATTGGCAATCACCCAGGATAATTGACAAACAGGCAACATGACGGAACAAGATAAATGGCAATGGCAGGAGCCGGGAACGGCATGGAGGGGCATCGGCGTGTATCACGTAACGCTGACGGTGCCATCGCGCGAACCGCTGCTCGGTACATTGGTGATACCGGAGAATGATCCTTCAAAGGCGAGGTATTGAAAGTTGTCTATGTTACAAAGAGGATGGACACGAGCATCCCCAGCGTCCTTCCCCCTATTCCTTCTTTCCTCCCCCGCGCTTGCGGCGGGAGGATTTTTCTTTGCGGCGGGAGGAGCCTTCTCCCCTACCCTGCCCGCGCTTGCGTCCGCCGCTGCGTCCGCCTCCGCTGCGCCCGTCACCGCTGCGCCCGCCACCGCTGCGTCCGCCGCTGCGGCGGCTTTGTTCGGCGGGAGCCTCAAGACCCTCGGGAAGGGGTTCGCGGGGGATTTTCTTTTCAAGGAGCTTTTCGATGGAGCGGAGGTGAAGCTGGTCGCGCTCGTTGACGAGGGTGACGGCACGTCCCTGCCGCCCGGCACGCGCCGTGCGCCCGATGCGGTGGACGTAGTCCTCGGGGTCGCGCGGGGCGTCGAAGTTCAGGACGAGCGTGATGTCGTCGATGTCGATGCCGCGCGCAACGATGTCCGTGGCGACGAGGATGTCCGTATGCCCGGCCTTGAAGGAGAGCATGACCTCGTCGCGCTCGCGCTGCTCAAGGTCGCTGTGCATGGCGCGGCAGTTGTAGCCCTGCCGCCGGAGCACGGCGTTCAGTTCCTTCACCTTGAGCTTCGAGGAGCAGAAGACGATGACGCGGCGCGGCGGCTCCTGCGCGAAGACGTGCTTCACGATGGCTGCCTTGTCGCCCTCGCGGCAGATATATACGCTCTGGCGTATGCCCTCGGCGGGCTTGGCGACGGCGATGCGCACTTCCACGGGGTCGTGCATGACGGTGCGGGCGAGCTCGGCGATTTTCTCGGGCATCGTGGCGGAGAAGAGGATGGTCTGGCGCTTTCGGGGCAGCTTGCTGACGATTTTCAGGATGTCGTCGCTGAAGCCCATGTCGAGCATGCGGTCGGCCTCGTCGAGGACGAGGTGCGTCGTGCGGCTGAGGTCGAAGGTGCCGAGGTCTATGTGGGTCAGCAGGCGTCCGGGCGTGGCGATGACGATGTCGGCACCGTTTTGCAGGCTGCGGCGCTCCTGTTCGTAGCGCGCGCCGTCGTTGCCGCCATAGACGGCGACGCCCCGCACGTCGGCATAGTAGCCGAAGCCCTGCAGGGCCTGGTCGATTTGCTGCGCGAGCTCGCGCGTGGGTGCCATGACGAGGCAGTTTACGGCGTCCTCGGGGTGCGGCTCGCGCTGGAGCAGCGTGAGGAGCGGCAGCAGGTAGGCGGCCGTCTTGCCGGTGCCGGTCTGGGCGATGCCGATGACGTCGCGTCCCTCAAGTATCGGGGGTATGCACCGTGCCTGCACGGGCGTGCAGGTCTCGAAGCGCATGTCGTAGAGGGCGTCAAGCACGTCGTCGGAGAGTTCGAGGTCTTCAAAGTATGTTGTTTCTTCCATTTTCTTGATTTTTTAATTTCCCTTGTCAGCTTCTACATCGGCGTCCTGCGGTAGAGGACGAGGGCGATGACGGCGAAGACGATGTTCGGGAGCCAGACGCTGAGCAGCACGGGCCATCCGGCGTTGATGGCGAAGCTGGCGCTGATGGTCTGGAAAAGGATGTAGGCGAAGGAGAGGGCGAGGCCGAGGCCGATGCTGGCGCCCATGCCTCCCTTGCGCTTTTCGCTGGACAGGCAGGCGCCGATGAGCGTCAGGATGAAGGCGGCGAAGGGCGCGGCGAAGCGCTTGTGGTACTCCACCTCGAAGGCGGCGACGCCGGCAGCGCCGCGTGCCCGCTGGCGGTCCACAAACTCGTCCAGTTCGGGGAGCGTCATCGTCTCCTGCTGGTTGAGGACGTAGAAGAAGTCGCGAGGCTCCACCTGGATGATGGTGTCGAGCTTGCTGCCCTGCTCCACCTCCTCCTTCATGCCGCGCTGGGTGCGTATCTGGTACATCTGGAGGCTCCACTTGTAGCGCTTGTCGGAAAGCGTGTCGTAGCGTATGGTCTGCGCCGTCAGGCGGGAGACGACGCGCTTCCCCTGGAACTTGTCCAGCGAGAAGCCGTAGCCGGACTTCGTGCGGTTGTCGAAATGCGTGATGAAGCAGACGACGCCGGGCTCCACGTGCATCTGTATGTTGTCCGCGAAGTTGGAATTTTTCTTCTTGGTGTATTTGTTCTCAAAATCCACGCGGGCGACGTTTCCCTTCGGGATGACGTAGCCGCCGAGGTAGAACGTCAGCGCAGCGATGAGGGCGGCCGACACCATGTAGGGGCGCAGCAGGCGGCGGAAGCTCACGCCCGCCGCCTTCATGGCGATGATTTCGGAGTTGCCTGCCAGCTTCGTGGTGAAGAAGATGACCGCCACGAAGACGAAGAGCGCGCTGAAGAGGTTCGTGTAGTAGGGGATGAAGTAGATATAGTACTCCATGAAAATCCTCGGGAACGAGAGGTTCGCCCGCGAGAACTTGTCGATGTGCTCGTTGTAGTCGAAGACAATCGCGATGGAGATGATGATGAGGATAAGGAACACGTAGGTGGAAAGGAACTGCCGGATGATGTACCAGTCGAGCTTCTTCAGTCCCGGCACGTGCCACCTGACGCGGGGCATCGCCCTGCGCACACGTCCGAGGAAGGCGCGCGCGCCTGCGGCGGCGGCCTTTGTCCTTGTCCAGATGTTTCGCTTGTCTGTCATACTGCGGGAGAATCAGAGTCTGCGCCCCAGCTCGTCCATCATGGCGGCCTTCCACGCGGGGAAGGTGCCGGCGAGGATTTGGCGGCGCGCCTCGCCGACGAGCCAGAGGTAGAAGGCGAGGTTGTGGATGCTGGCGATTTGCAGGGCGAGAAGTTCCTTGGCCTTGAAGAGGTGGTGGAGGTAGGCGCGCGAGTAGGCCGTGTCCACGTAGCTCGTGCCCTCGGGGTCCACGGGCGTGAAGTCGCCCGCCCACTTTGCGTTGCGCATGTTCAGGACGCCCCGACGCGTGAAGAGCATCGCGTTGCGGCCGTTGCGCGTCGGCATGACGCAGTCGAACATGTCCACGCCTCGGTCGATGGCCTCAAGGATGTTCTGCGGCGTGCCCACGCCCATGAGATAGCGCGGGCGGTCGGCGGGCAGGATTTCGTTCACGACGCTTATCATCTCGTACATCTGCTCCGCAGGCTCGCCGACGGCGAGGCCGCCGATGGCGTATCCCTCGGCCTCGAAGTCCGAGCAGAAGCGTGCGCTCTCGCGGCGCAGGTCGGGATATACGCATCCCTGCACGATGGGGAAGAGCGTCTGGTGGTAGCCGTATCGCGGCGGCGTCTCGTTGAAGCGCTTCACGCAGCGTTGCAGCCAGTTGTGGGTCAGCGTGAGGCTCTTGCGGGCGTAGGCGAAGTCCGACGTTCCGGGCGGGCACTCGTCGAAGGCCATCATGATGTCCGCGCCGATGGTGCGCTCGATGTCCATGACGCCCTCGGGGCTGAAGAAGTGCTTCGAGCCGTCGATGTGGGAACGGAACTCGCAGCCGTCCTCCCGCAGCTTCCGGATGCCCGTGAGGGAAAACACCTGGAAGCCGCCGCTGTCCGTCAGCATGGGGCGCGGAAAGCCGTTGAACCCGTGGAGGCCTCCGGCGGCTTCCAGCACCTTCAGGCCGGGACGCAGGTAGAGGTGGTAGGTGTTGCCGAGGATGATTTGCGCCTTCACGTCGTCGAGAAGTTCGCGCTGGTGCACGCCCTTCACGCTGGCCGCCGTCCCCACGGGCATGAAGATGGGCGTCAGCACCGTCCCGTGGTCCGTGCGGAAGCTTCCGGCGCGGGCGCCCGTGCCTTCGCAAGTGCCTTCCAGGCGGAAGAAGCCGTCCTCGCGCGTGCGTTCTATCCTCATGCTTCCCGTTCTTTTGTGTCGGCCTCGACGTCAAACACCCGGGCTCCCGCCACGCGCTCCTTGAGGAGGGCGAAGCGCAGCACGTCCTCCACGGTCTGCACGTAGCAGAAGTCCACTCCCTTCAGGTATTCGGCAGGGATTTCCTCCACGTCGGGGCGGTTTTCCTCGCTGATGACGATGTGCTGGATGCCCGCGCGCTTTGCGGCGAGTATCTTCTCCTTGATGCCCCCGACGGGAAGCACGCGTCCGCGCAGGGTAATCTCGCCTGTCATCGCCGTTGCCTGGCGCACCTTGCGCTGCGTGACGGCGCTGGCGATGCTCGTGGCGATGGTGATGCCTGCGGAAGGCCCGTCCTTCGGGGTTGCTCCCTCGGGCACGTGGATGTGGAGGCTCCACTGTTCAAAGATGCGGTAGTCGATGTCCAGCGCATCGGCGTGGCTCTTCACGTACTCGAGCGCCAGGACGGCGCTTTCCTTCATGACGTCGCCGAGGTTGCCGGTGACGGTGAGCTTCGCGGCCTTGGAGCGCGAGAGGCTGGTCTCGATGAAAAGTATCTCGCCGCCGACGCTGGTCCATGCGAGGCCGGTTACGACGCCCGCCGTGCCGTTTCCCTGATAGCGGTCGCGGCTGAAGCGGGGCTTGCCAAGGAAGCGCTCCACGTCCGCAGGCTGCAGGCGCAGGGGCGTCGCGCCGACGTCCTCGGTGGCCATGCGGTAGGCCAGCTTGCGGTAGATTTTCTCCAGCTGCTTCTCCAGCTGGCGTACGCCGCTTTCGCGCGTGTAGCGCTCGATGATGTGTTCCATCGCCTTGGGGCTGAAGCGCGGGCGCTCGGCCTTGGCGAGCTTGAGGTCGCCCTCGATGCGGGGGATGAGGTGGCGGCGGGCAATCTCGCGCTTTTCCTCGGTCAGATAGCCCTCGAGCTCAATCACCTCCATGCGGTCCAGGAGCGGCGCGGGTATCGTGCTGAGCGTATTCGCCGTGGCGATGAAGAGCACCTTGGAGAGGTCGTAGTCCACGTCCAGGTAGTTGTCGTGGAAGGCGGCGTTCTGCTCGGGGTCGAGCACTTCGAGCATCGCGCTCTGCGGGTCGCCGTTGTGGACGGAGGGGGAAATCTTGTCAATCTCGTCGAGGATGAAGACGGGGTTGTCGCTCTCGGCTTTCTGCAGGCCCTTGATGATGCGCCCGGGCATCGCGCCGATGTAGGTGCGGCGGTGGCCGCGAATCTCCGCCTCGTCGTGGACGCCGCCGAGGGAGATGCGCACGTACTGGCGGCCGAGTGCCGTCGCGATGCTCTTGCCGAGCGACGTCTTTCCCACGCCGGGAGGGCCGTAGAGGCAGAGGATGGGCGCCTTCAGGTCGTGGCGCAGGCGCAGGACGGCGAGGTGCTCAAGGATGCGCTCCTTGGCCTTCTCCATCCCGTAGTGGTCGCGGTCCAGCACGCGGCGGGCGTTGCGCAGGTCGAGGTTGTCCTCCGTCTGCCGCCCCCAGGGCAGGCCGACGAGCGTCTGCAGGTAGGTGAGCTCGGTGCTGTAGTCGGGGCTCTGCGTGTTGTAGCGCTCCAGCTTCTGGACTTCGCGCTCGAAGGTCTCGCGCACCTTCTGCGGCATGTCGAGCGTCTTGGCGCGCTCCCGCAGCTCCTGGGCGTCGGCGCTGGGCGTGTCGCCGAGCTCGTGCTGTATGTTCTTGATTTGCTGTTGCAGGAAGTATTCGCGCTGCTGCTGGTCAAGCTCTTCCCGCGTCTGGTTCTGGATGTTCTGCTTCAGGCTGGCGTACTGGTACTCGCGGTTGAGGACGCCGGAGAGCATGTAGGCGCGCTGCTTCTGGTCGGACTCGGCAAGGAGCCGCTGCTTTTCCTCCATCGGGAACGGCAGGTTGGTGCACACGAAGTTGACCATGAAGACGGGGTTCTGCATGTTCCTGACGGCAAAGACGACTTCCTCGCGGCCGTACTCGGAGGCGCGGATGAGCTTCACGGTCTGGTCCTTGCAGGTGTCGGCAAGGGCGGCGTACTCGCGGTCGTCCTCGGCGGGCAGCGTCTCGGGAAGGCGCTCGATGCGGGCGCGCATATAGGGCTTCTGGCGTGTCACGCGCTCCAGGCGCACGCGGCCGAAGCTTTGCAGGATGACGGCCGTGTTGTCCATAGGCAGCTCCACGAGACGCATGACGCGACCCACGACGCCCACCTCGTAAAGGTCCTGGGCGCCGGGCTCCTCCACCTCGGGGTCCTTCTGGCAGAAGACGGCCATGAAACCGCCGGAGCGGTTGACGTCGCGCACGAGCTGCTGCGAGGACTGGCGCCCCACGGAGACGCTGGCGACAACGCCGGGGAACACCATCATGTTGCGCAGGGGGAAGACGGGGAGGATGGAGGGAATGTCCTTGCGGAACAGCTCCGCGATGTCGCCCTCGAAGTCTGCGATGATGGAGAAGGGGTTCTGGGGTATCTCTAATGTATCCATATTCATTTTTGGGCGCGAAAATAGCGCAAACCGACGGAAGCGCAAAACAAATGGAGGAAAAACGTGCGGACGGGAAACGCCGCCGCCCTCCCGCCGCAGGGAGGAAACGGGGCGCGGGAAGGCATCGCACCCATAAACCACCGCGGTGGTTTCTAAATCCCACGTACGTGGTTTTTTCATTTCACCGCGGTGGTTTCTTCGTCCCACGGCGGTGGGCGACGGGCGAGAAGCATTTTTTTTGCAACTTTTCCGCCGCAAAATGAGAATGTACGCGCGAAAAGCATTACATTTGCACGTTTTTTGAAACATCGCAAACCAAACAATCAAATTTTCCGAACAACAAACATGGGACTATTATCCATATTTAAGCGAAACAGCTCAGCCAAGGAAAAAGGCTGGCGCGTGGGCGGCATGGAGGACTTCATGACGCTCATCCGCGTCTATTACCAGAGCATCATGGCAAGCCAGCTGGGCATCACGAACCTTGCGGCGCTGCCCGACCTGCGCGTCTTCAAGCAGACGCTGAAGGTGCCCACCGCCAACAACCGCCTCGGCCTGGCCGAGAAAAACCGCTGCAAGCAGATGATGGGCGAAATCTACGGCCTGAAGGAAGACTTCTTCCGCGAAATCGACGCCTCCATCAAGAAGAACTGCCGCAGCCAGCAGCAGGCACAGCAGTACCTCTTCTCCTTCCAGGGCTTCACGCAGGAACTGCTGATGCTCGTCGGCAACCTGATGAAGTGGAAGTTCCGCGTGCCCGGCTTCATGCGCAAGGCCCTGCACGCCCTCACGGAAAAGACCGTGCAGGACATCATGACCAAGGAGACCTGGAAGGACGACGGCGTTCGCAAGAGCGTCCACACCGTGCGCCGCCTCTCCCAGCAGCTGGCCTATTCGCCCGAGTGGATGACGGAGTTCGTCTTCAACGTCATCACGCTGGCGAAGAAAGAGCCCAAGCCCAAGGACGCAGAGGCCGCTGACAAGAAATAAGCACGCAGAGGAAAGGGAGAAGCAAGGCCCCGCAGGACAAAAAAACGGGACAATTAACTTCTCTATATCAAAAATTTATTTACCTTTGCCGCAGAAATCGTCTAAATGACACGCGGCCCCCGAGGCCGCAAGCAAAAAACCAAACATGACAAAAGCCGAGGAAACCGCCCTGAAACGCTTCGAAACACGCCTCCGCGACGTGCTGAAGCAGTACAAGCAGCTGCAGGAAGAACACTTCCAGCTCATGCTGGACTGCGAGGAGAAGGACAAGCAGATTGACGCCTGCAAGGACGAAATCAAGAAGCTCGGCGACGACTTTGCACAGCTCAAACTCGCGCAGATGATGAAGATCAGCAACGAAGACCTCGCAGCTGCGAAGGCGAGAGTGGACAGCCTGGTGCGCAAAGTGGACAAATGCATCGCACTGCTCGGCGTCTGACCCCTTGCCGGATGCCGCCAAAATAGTCAAAGCATGGCAGAAAAAAGCAACAAACTGAACGTCAACCTGCTCATAGACCGCACGGAATATGCGCTGAAAGTGTTGCCGGAAGAAGAAGAAATCTTCCGTGGCGCAGCCAAACTCATCAACAACAAGCTGGCACGCTATCAGGAACGCTTTCCGATGCAAGGCACGGAAAAGTACTACGCCTTCGTCATGCTCGACCTTGCCACCGACTTGCTGAGGCAAGCCGAACGCAACGACACGCAGCCCTACGTAGATTCCATCCGCCAGCTCACGGCAGAGATGGAAGAGGCTCTCGGGATGAAATAAGGACCGGCAGGAAGACAGCATTTCCCCCACGAAAACCGCGGCCCAAAGGCCGCCGATTGCGCACCGCACGCCCCACGAACCGGGCATGAGGCCCTTTGACGTGCACAGCGTCGGAGAAGAACCAAACACACAATAATAATATAATAACAAACATGGAATACATAATAGCCATAGCAGTCGGCCTGCTCCTCGGAGGCGGCATAGGACTTGCCCTGAGGCAAATCTTCAAGTCGCGATACGACAAACTGGTAGAACAGGCCGCGAAGGAAGCAGAAGTGTTGAAGGAGAAGAAGCTCCTCGAAGTGAAAGAAAAGTTCCTTAACAAGAAAGCCGAGCTCGACCGCGAGACGCAGGCCCACAACCAGAAGCTCCAGCAGGCGGAGAACCGCCTGAAACAGCGCGAGCAGAACCTGCAGCAGCAGCAGGGCGAGACAAACCGCCGCAAGCAGGAACTCGACACCCAGCAGAACCGCATCCAGCAGCAGCAGAAGGCACTCGAGCTGCGCACCGCAGAACTGGACAAGCTCCAGAAGCAGGAAGTACAGAAGCTCGAGGAACTCAGCGGCCTCTCCGCCGAGGAAGCCAAGACGCGCCTCGTGGAAAGCCTCAAGGACGAAGCCCGCTCCAGCGCCCAGTCCTACATCAACGACATCATGGACGAAGCCAAGATGACGGCCAACCAGGAAGCGAAGAAAATCGTCATCCAGACCATACAGCGCGTAGCCACCGAAACGGCCATTGAGAACAGCGTCACCGTCTTCCACATTGACAACGACGAGGTGAAAGGCCGCATCATCGGACGCGAAGGCCGCAACATCCGCGCCCTGGAGTCCGCGGCAGGCGTGGAAATCGTCGTTGACGACACGCCCGAGGCCATCGTCATCAGCGCCTTCGACCCCGTGCGCCGCGAAATAGCCCGCCTGGCGCTCCACCAGCTCATCAGCGACGGCCGCATACACCCCGCACGCATCGAGGAGGTCGTGGCAAAGGTGAAGAAGCAGGTGGACGAGGAAATCATCGAGACCGGAAAGCGCACGGCCATCGACCTGGGCATCCACGGCCTGCACCCCGAGCTCATCCGCATCGTCGGAAAGATGAAATACCGCTCCAGCTACGGCCAGAACCTCCTGCAGCACGCCCGCGAGACGGCAAACCTCTGCGCCGTCATGGCTGCCGAGCTGGGACTCAACCCGAAGAAGGCAAAGCGCGCAGGACTCCTCCACGACATCGGCAAGGTGCCCGACGAGGAAACGGACATCCCGCACGCAGAATACGGCGCAAAGATAGCCGAGAAGTACAAGGAAAAGCCTGAAATCGTCAACGCCATCGCCGCCCACCACGACGAGGCCGAGATGACGACGCTCATCGCGCCCATCGTGCAGGCCTGCGACGCCATCAGCGGCGCACGTCCCGGCGCACGCCGCGAAATCGCCGAAGCCTACATCAAGCGCCTGAAGGACCTCGAGAACATCGCCATGAGCTACGAGGGCGTCACGAAGACCTACGCCATACAGGCCGGCCGCGAGCTGCGCGTCATCGTCGGCGCAGACCAGATCGGCGACGAGCAAATACCGAAGCTTTCCGACGACATCGCGCGCCAGATACAGGAGGAGATGACGTACCCCGGACAGGTGAAGATTACCGTCATCCGCGAGACGCGCGCCATCAGCTACGCCAAGTAATCGAAGTTGTCACGTCTGTTGCGACTGGGTCGCAACCATATCCTGCAATTATGAACACGAGCAAAACCATTCTTGCGCTCGCCCTGCTGCTTCTTCCCGCAGCAGGACGGGCGCAAAGCGTTTCCGGCAAGGAGAAGAACGCTTTCCAACGCGCCACGTCGTCCCTGGAGGGAGAGGTGGAACTTGCCGCGCAGGTAGCCAAGGAGTACAATCCCCTTTGGGTCGCCTCCAACGACAACGGACTCAGCGACCCGATGGGCTCCAACTGCAGCCTCGCAGCCTACGTGGAGCACGACGAGCACGAGGCTCCCCACAAATGGAGGCTCAGCTGGGGCCTTGGCGTACAGGCAAGCCTGCTTCCGAAGAACGACTTCAACTCCTCCACGGAGCTGTACTTCGTCATTCCGCAGGCCTACGTGGACGTGGACTACAAGAAGGTGCGGCTCTCCGTCGGCAGCAAGATGAAGTACGACCACGCCCTGAAAGGCGAGCTCACGAGCGGCTCGCAGACCTTCGGCAACAACGCCCTGCCCGTCCCCGCCGTGCGTTTCGAGATTCCCGAGTACATCAGCATCGGCAAATGGGTGGGCATCAAGGGACACTTCGGATACGGCGTCATGACGGACGGCGCGTGGCAACAGGACTACCTTGAAGAGTCCGCCGCCAGATATGCCAAGAACGTGCTGCTCCACACGAAGGCCGGCTACCTGCGCATCGGAAACAAGGAAGCGTTTCCCGTGACGCTGGAGGGCGGCCTGGAGATGGCCACGCAGTTCGGCGGCACGGTCTATAACTACGGGGAGGAAAAAGCCACCATCAAGATGCCCGGCGGCGCATCGGACTTCTTCAAAGCCATCTACAGCGGCGGCTCCGACGTTACGGACGGCCCCTACGCCAACGCGGGCGGCAACACGCTCGGCAGCTGGCTCTTCGCCGTGAATTACTACGGAAAGGGATGGGGACTGAAAGCTTACTACGACCACTTCTTCGAGGACCACTCGCAGATGTTCCTGCAATACGGATGGTTCGACGGACTGATGGGTCTGGAGGTGGAGCTTCCCGAGAACCGCTTCGTGAGCCGCGTGTGCTACGAGCACCTCAAGACCAGCTACCAGAGCGGTCCCATCTCCCACGACCACACGGAGGCGCTCCCCATGCAGATCAGCGGCGGCGACGACTACTACAACCACGTGCTCTACCAGGGCTGGCAGCATTTCGGGCAGGCTATGGGCAACCCGCTCTTCTTCTCCCCCCTCTTCCGCAACGACGGCACGCTGGGATTCAACGCGAACCGCTTCACGGCCCACTACGTAGCGCTCAGCGGAAGCCCCGTGAAGGGACTGGACTACACGCTGCGCTACTCCTACCTCACCAGCTGGGGCACCTACAACATCCCCTTCGAAGCCGAACTCCACCAGACCAGCCTCGGCCTCAGCCTGGACTGGACGCCGGAGCGCATCGGCCGCCTCGCCCTGCCCGGCTGGGGCGCCTTCGCAGCCGTCGGCCTCGACCTCGGACACATCATCCACCACAACCGCGGCTTCATGCTCGGCGTCACAAAAGCATTCTGACCCATGAAGAAGTTTATATATATATTATTGTGCGCCGCCACGCTGCTCACGTCCTGCGACAAATGGCCTGAGAACGGGAAGCTGGACGGCATGTGGCAGCTCACGAGCATCGCCACGGACGGCGGCGAAGCCGTCTCCACCACGGGCGACGGCATCTTCTGGAAAGTGCAGCTGGACCTCATCGTCATCCACACCACGCACGCGCCCCTCAACGGCAGCACCTTCGACACCTCCGTCACCTTCGACTACAAAGGCGACGCCCTGAACCTGACGGGGCTCTACATCCACGAGTTCACGGGCGACGAGCTCATCACGGACCCCGCGTCCACGGCCCTCGCCTGGACGGGCATCTACGGCACCGGCGCCTCCTTCCACATCGCACGGCTGGACAGCAAGCGCATGATTCTGGAGAACGAACGCGTGCGCCTCGTCTTCCGAAAAATGGGGTAAACCCGCCTGTGGACAGAAATGGTTTTTGGGGTTTTAGGTTTTTGGGTTTTTAGGTTTTTGGGTTTTTAGGTTTATTGGTTAACGTTTATTGTTCTACATGATTACCATCTTCACTCCCGCCTACAACCGCGCCCGCCTGCTGCCGCGCCTCTACCAGAGCCTCTGCCGCCAGACGCGGAAGGACTTTGAGTGGCTCATCGTGGACGACGGATCGACGGACGACACGGAAGCGGTGTGCCGGCAGTTCACGGGCGAAGGCTTCCCCGTGCGCTACTTCCGCAAGGAGAACGGCGGCAAGCAGCGCGCCATAAACTACGCCGTCAGCCGCGCCGAGGGCGAATGGTTCATCATCCTGGACTCTGACGACTACCTGACGGACAACGCCGTGGAGCTCGTCCTGCCCCACCTCGCCGCCATCCGCGACGACGCGAGCTTTGCCGGCGTCATGGGCGTGGAGCGTTCCACGACGGGCGTCATCTCGGGCGGCGAGCGCACATACACCACGCTGGACACGGACATGCTCTCCTTCCGCACCCGCTACGGCATCAGCGCCGAGAGCACGGAAGTGCTCCGCACCAGCGTCATGCGCGAGTTCCCCTTCCCCGAGTTCGAGGGCGAGAAGTTCGTGCAGGAGGCCGTCGTGTGGAACCGCATCGCGCGCCGCTACAAGTGCCGCTACATCAACGAGGTGCTGCAAATCCAGGAGTATCTCCCCGGCGGCCTCACGCGCACCGCCGACGAGCTGATGCGCCGCAACCCCTGCGGCGCCCTGCTCTACTACCGCGAGTCCTTCACCTACGGCAACACGCTACCCTACCGCTACTGGGCGCTGGGCGAATACTGGCGCTACTACAAGCATTGCCCGCGCCGCACGGAGGAGCCCTTCCGCCCCACCCGCCCGCTGCGCCTGCTGCGCCCCCTGGCGTGGACGTACGGCATCGTCCGCGCCCTGCGCCGCCGCCTGATGAGCCGGGGATAGAACCTCGACCCATTTGCAAATATTACAAAACCAATCCCCGGCCAGCAAAAAACTGGTCGGGGATTGGTATTTTAATTATTTATTACCCTCCTTCGCCGCTCTGGACTCCTCCCCCGGAGGGGGGAGGTGGGAGGGGGCTTGGGGGGAGGTTTGGAGGGGGCAGTCCCTTAGTTCGGAATCGTGGGCCGCTTGATGGAAGGCACGGGCTCCGTGAGGATGGCCTTTATCATGGCGTCGTCGCAGGTCTTCAGGCCGAGGGCCTGCATGTCGGCCTCAAACTCGTCGTACATGTCGCGCGTCATGAGGTACCAGTTGCCGTCGTAGATGCGGATGGCAACGGTGCGCAGGAATCCGCACTTCTCGAAGTAGGGGAAGAGGTTGTAGCCTGTGAGGCGGCTGGCCTTGCGGATGAAGTTCATGATGAAGGGCGCGCTGTTGGCGTAGCGGTTGCAGTTGGAGGTGGTGATGTAGCGGCTGGTGACCCATGTGCTCTGCGGGAACTTGCTCTGCAGCTGCGAGAGCTTGCCGCCCTTGTTGTAGTTCTGGGCGGAGGCTATGAGCTCGTACTTGTCCACGGCGCCCTGCTTCTCAATCTGCGAGCCGTTCTCGTCGTCGGTCTGGCGCAGGGCTTCGTAGAGGTCCTGTGCAAAGTCCGTGAGGCCGAGCTTCGTGACGGCGTACTGGTAGAGGCCGAGGAAGGGGCGCAGGTTGTAGTAGTTGTTGAAGCTGAAGGCAAGGTACTTGTTCTCGTCCGTGGCGGTGTACTGGTCGTCCTGCATGGAGCGGCAGAGGTTGTAGAGCTTCGTGTTCCAGCTGTACTCGCTTGCGCGGTCGTAGGCTTCCTTGCGGTTGTTCTCCACGGTGGTGTAGGTGGTCTGGTCGCGCTGGGTGATGAAGGACGTGTCCTCGTTGTAGAGCTTCAGGCCGTCGGAGGGCATGCCGCCGTGGGCGTAGTTGGTGTAGCCCATGTGGACGGTGTTGTAGTAGGAGTTCATGTTGTTGGTCACCTCGGTCTCGCTGGCCCAGTTGAAGTAGGGCGTCATCTGGTGCTGGTGTCCCCACTCGTGGGAGAGTCCCCACACCTTGTCGTAGTCGTCGTACATGAGGTTCTTGCAGCTCAGCACGGCGCTCTCCGTGTTGTGGTGGAAGCTGACGCCGAAGGTGCCCTGGAACATGTAGTAGGTATAGTTCACGTAGGCCATCGTGCGGAGGTCGGGCACGCGGTTGTACTTGTAGAAGCCGAGCAGCTCCTGCTCCCAGCGCACGAGGGTGTCCAGGAGGTTGATGTACTGGCGGTAGCCCACGTTGCTGCCGCCGGAGTCCTTGCAGTAGCGGTGGAGTCCGTCGGCCGTCCAGATGGAGTGTACCTTCTCGCCCACGAGGTCCATGCAGAGGTTCTTGGCGTTGGCCGTGAGCTGGTGCATCTCCTCGTTGGTCTTGTCCGGGCTGAGGTAGCCGTTTACCTCGCCGTTGACGAAGTGCACGCGGATGGGCGCCATCTTGGAGGAGAGGCCGTCCTGGTCGTAGTAGCAGATGTAGGCCAGGCCGGGCCAGTCGTAGGTGTAGTTGATGACGTTGATGCCGTTGTGGAGGGCGAAGGAGCTGGTGTTGGGGCCGATGCCGGAGTTGAGGTCCGTGCTTTCCTGGCCCGTGTACCATGCCACGACCTTGAGGGAGACGTCAGCGTCGTCGGGGATGTCGCGCACGATGACGGCGTACTTGCCCTTCGTCATGTTGATGCCCGTGACGCCGGCAACCTGGTCGTAGTACTTGCCGGGGGCGTTCCAGATGGCGGAGTAGTACTGCGGGGAGTTGTAGCACTTGTAGGTGCCCACGCGGTAGTCCGTCGAGTAGGTGCCTTGCAGCATCTGGTAGGCCAGGGACTGCACGAGGGGGTTCGAGAGGTTCTCGACGTCGTCCATCGTGATGCCCGGCTTCAGGGAGGCGTAGAGGTCGTCCGTGAAGATGTCATACTCCTCGCTGCCGGCCGTCCTCCGGAAGAACTCCATCTCGGCGCAGGAGGCGAAGTTGCCTTCTCCTTCATACACCTTGAACTGTATGCTTACGGGATTCTTCAGGCCGTCGGCAAACTGCACGGTCTTCGGCGCGGAGCTGGCGGCCCACTGGTACGTGCCGCGGCTGGTGTAGCCGCTTTCGCCCTGGCAGCGCGTGAGTACTTCCACGCGGCGGAAGATGCCGTTCGTGCCGTTGTCCTGGCGGGGCACGTAGTTCACGTAGTCAATCTGCTCCACGCCGGAGAAGGTGAACGTGATGGTGGCGGGGTTCGAGTCGGAGACGTTGAAGCCGCTGCCGCTCCATGAGGTGTGCCAGATGGTGCTGTAGTCGCCGTCGCGCATGTTGCTGGCGGGATTGCTGCTCTGGGAGCTGTTCGCCGTCACGTTGGAAGGCTTCACCTGCTCGTCGGAAGGCAGGTCGTCGGCACCGTTGAAGCCTTCCTGCGTCAGGAGGAGGCTCCGCGTGGTGTGGCCGTCGGCACTTGCAAACGTGAACGTGGCCGAACGCGACTCGCCGACGTAGTTCCTGGGCACGTGTACATATACGCCGTTCACGCTGCGGTACGTTTGCAGCCAGTCGGCATCGACGCTGTAGGTCCATTCCACGTTTGCCGTGACGTCGAGGTGGACGGTGCGCTCGTCGTAGCCGACGGTCTGGTTGTGTCCCGTCAGCAGCAGGGGCGCGGCTCCGTCAGGAAGCACGTCCTGCGCCGCGGCGTGCAGCACGGGCAGCAGGCCGAGGGCGAGGGACAGGAGGATTCTGTATGTTTTTTTCATGTCTGTGGATGTTTTGGTCAGTTGGGGAAATTGGGTCGGGTGAAGTAGCGGTCGCCGGCCAGGGAAATCTCGTCCACCATACCCTCGGGCATGGCCTTGAGCTCGCCGCTGTCAACAAGGGCCTGCATGTCCGCCTCGAACTCGTCGTACATGTCGTCGGTCATGAGCTGCCACTTGTTTCCGTAGTCTCCCACACGCATCGCGATGCAGCGCAGGAAGCCCCACTTCTCGAAATACGGGAAGAGGTTATAGCCGGAAAGGCGGCTCACCTTGCGGATGTAGTTCAGGATGAAAGGCGTGCTGTTGGAGTACCAGCCGTTGGAGGGGCTTACGTAGTTGTTCTTCGTCCATACGGAGTTGGGATAAGCCTGCTTGTAGGCCGTCCACTTCGACGTGGAGCCGTTCTGGGCGCTGGCAAGGAGCTCGTACTTGTCCACCCCGCCCTTCTTCTCAATCTGCGAGCCGTTCTCGAGGTCGCTCTGGCGGAGCGCTTCGTACCAGTCCTCGGCGAACTCGGGGAAGCCGTTGTCGCGGAAGTAGCAGTAGAGCTTCGTGAAGGCGGCAAGGGACTCGTCCAGTCCCACTTCCTGCAAGGCGACGGCCTGGCGGGGAGCCGTGGCGTAGGGCTGGATGGTGGCGGACTGGTTGCGGGCCAGCGTCTGGAGCTTGGAGTTCCAGCTGCATTCGCTGTAGTTCGCGGCGGCCTGCTTGCGGTGGTCGCTCTCGTGGACGCCGTCCTTGAAGCTGTCGTCGTTGAGGAACTTGCCCGCTGCCGTCTTCCAGGTTTCGGCGTCGCGGCTGTTCTTATAGCCCATGTGCATGATGTTGTAGTACGAATTCATGTTGTTCGTCACCTCGCTCATGCCGGCCCAGTTGAAGTAGGGAGCCATCTGGTGCTGGTGTCCCCATTCGTGGGAGAGTCCCCAGATGGCGTCCTCGTCGTTCTGCACGATGGTCTTGCAGTTGAGCACGCGGCTCTCCTGGTTGTGGTGGAAGCTGACACCGAAGCCGCCCTGGAACATGTAGTACGTATAGTTCGTGTAGGCCATCGTGCGGAGGTCGGGCACGCGGTCGTACTTGTAGAAGCCGAGCAGGCGCTGCTCCCACGTGACGAGGGAGTCCAGCACGTTCATGTACTGGCGGTAGCCCGTCTTTCCGTCGATGCTCTTGCAATAGCTGTTGAGGCCCTTTGCCGTCCAGATGGAGTGTACCTTCGTTCCCACGACGTCCATGCAGGTGTTCACGGCGTTTGCCGTCAGCTTGTGCATGGCGTCGTTCGTCTTGTCGGGGCTCAGGTAGCCGTTCACGATGCCGTTCACGAAGTGTACGCGGATGGGCTTGCGCGTGGCGGACGTGCCGTTGTCGTCGTAGTAGCAGATGTAGGCCAGTCCGGGCCAGTCGTAGGTATAGTTGATGACGTTCACGCCGTTGTGGAGGCCGAACTCCGAGGTGTTGGGGTTTCCGCCGTCGAAGTTGCTGCCGTCCTTGCCGACGTACCAGGCCACGACCTTCAGCGTGGCGCCCATACCCTCGGGAATGTCGCGGACGATGACGGCGTGCTTGCCTTTCTCGACGTGGATTCCCGTCACGCCCGCAATCTGGTCGTAGTACTTGCCCGGGGCCTTCCAGAGGTTGGAGTAGTACTGCGGGGAGTTGTGGCACTCGTAGGAAGCCGCGCGGTAGTCGGTGGAATATCCGCCCTGCAGAATCTGGTAGGCCAGGGACTGCACGAGGGGGTTGGAGAGGAGTTCCACGTCGCTCATCGTCACGCCCGCCTTCAACGTCGTGTAGAGGTCGTCGGCAAAGATTTCGTACTCCTCGTTGCCGCCGCTCCTGACGCAGAATTCCATTTCGGCGCAGGAGGCAAAGTCGCCGTCGCCCTCATACACCTTGAACTGTATGCTCTTCGGGTTCAGGATGGGAGACGCGGGCTCAATCATCTTCGGGGCGGAGTTGCTGGCCCAGTTGTAGGTGCCGAAGCTCTTGTACTCCGTCTCGCCCTGCAGCTGCACGAGCATTTCCACGCGCTTGAAGTCGCCGTTGCGCGTGCCGTCCTGTCGCGGGACGTAGTTGATGTAGTCAATCCGCTCCACGTTGTTGAAGCTGAAGGTGATGACGGCCGGGTTCGAGTCGGAGACGCTGAACTTGTTGCTTCCGTAGCTGGTGTGCCAGAAGGTGCCGTAGTCGCCGTCGCGCATGTTGCTGGCGGCATTTCCGCTCTGGGAGTTGTTCGCCGTGACGACGGAAGGCCTCACGGTCGTGTCCGTCGGAAGGTCCTCCGCAGCTTCGTTTGCTCCCTGCGTGATTTCCACGGTCTGCGTCGTATGCCCGTCGGCACTCGCGATGGTGAGCGTAGCCGTTCGCGGCTCGCCGCCGAAGTTGGTCGGGACGTGTACGAAGACGCCGTTCACGCTGCGGTATGCCTGCGCCCAGTCCTTGTCCACGCTGAACGTCCAGTCCACGTTCGCCGTCACGTCAATATGCACCGTACGCTCGCGGTAGCTGACCGTCTGGCTGTGTCCCGTCAGGAGCAGCGGCGCAGCCTCCTTCGGCAGCACGTCCTGGGCAAAGCCGTTGGACAGGCCGGCGACAAGGAGGGCAAGTGTTGTCAGAGTTATCAGGTTTCTTTTCATCACGTCAGGCAGGCTGGATTAGAAAAGAATCTTCTTTCCGTTCTGGATATAGATGCCGCGCCGGGGCGTGCGCACCTGGCGTCCCTGCAGGTCGTAGGCAGGCGCCGAAGCGTCGAGGGTGTTGGCCACAGGCGTGCTGATGGATACGAGGTTTTCCTCGCCCACCACGAATACGCTGGAGCGGATGACGAGGCCGGGATAGTCCGCATGCGTCAGCAGTACGCGCACGCGCGGGAATTCCTTTAAGAATGTCATCTTGCCCTGCGTCTGCGTGTAGTCCTGGTCGGGGTCGGAGGCCTTTGCGGCTGTCAGCTCGCGCTCCGTCACCTCGCCGTTGTCGCCAGCCTCGAGGCTGACGGCGCCGAACGTCACGGATGCGCGGCCGCTTCCGTCCGTACGGTAGTCGGAGAGGTCCAGGATATAGGTGGCCGTGTTGCGGCTGCTGTAGCCGGGACACACGGGGAGGTAGTAGCCGTCGTACTTCGTGCTCTTCGTCAGCTTGTCCGTCACGTCGAAGTCGGCCTGCGGCAGATAGGAGAAGTAGCCCTCGTCAGGCTGGTTGCGGGCGATGGGAAGCGCGCGGAACGTGAGGGCGTTTCCTCCGCAGGAGAGGCTGTTGAGCTTGAGGGAGGGATAGACGAGGGAGGACATGCCGTTGTTTGCGCAGGACAGGTCCGAGAGGGACTTGCTGTTCGTGAGGTCGAGGCTGGCGATGGCGTTGTTGTCGCACACGAGCTGCTGCAGCTCCGTCAGGCCGTCGGCGGGCAGCGTGAGGCGGGCGATGCTGTTGTCGCTGCAAACGAGGGTGGAAAGCTTCGTGGCGCGGCTCACGTCAAGTGTGGAGAGCTGGTTGCCGGCGCAGAAGAGGGCGTCCAGGTTCACGTTCTGGGTGGTATATACGGTCTTGAAGCTGTTGCCGCTCACGTTCAGGTGCTGCAAGGTGGCCGTGCGGAGCACGAAGGACGTGTTGGAGCCGATTTTCTCCATGCCGTTTCCGGCAAGGTTCACGTTCTCGAGCTTGGGATTCCTGGACTCGGAGAGCGCGAGCGTGGCAATCTGGTTTCCGCTGAGGTCCAGGTCCGTCAGGCTGGAGAGGGCCGTGATGTCAATCGTCGCCAGCTTGTTGTTCTGGAGGTAGAGCGAGCGCAAGCCCGTGGCTCCCTTCACGTCGGCCGCCGTGAGGTCGCCGCCTTCACAGATGAGCGTGTTCAGGGCGGAGGTGCCGCGAAGGGTCACGGTCTGTCCCTTGAGCGTGCCGCTGATGGTGGTGAGGGGCGCATCCGTGCGGGGATAGCTGACGGCCGTGCCGTCGCCCCAGTCCACGGTCACGTCGTCGCGCGTGCGGTTTACCTGCATGGTAAGCGTTTCACCCACGTTGCGGGATGTGGTGAGAAGGATTACCTGTTCCTGTGCCCATGCAAAAGCCGGCAGCAGGAACATCAAAGGGAGTAGATGTTTTCTTTTCATTGTGTTTGTTTTATGGTATTTAAATTCATTTTCTATCGTCAGCAGCAAACGAAACGTTCGATTCCACGCTACAAAAGTGGGATTTTTTTGTTGTCAGAGCAAATGTTTCTGCGTTTTTTATTGCGCAGGTGCAAAACTTTCCCTACTTTTGTCGGCAACGAAACTACAATCCAACCATAAAAAACAGAAAAGAAACATGCGAGTAATCATCGAACCGAACTACGAAAAGCTGTCCCAATGGGCTGCCAACTACGTCGTAAACCGCATCAACGCCGCAAAGCCCACGGCCGAGAAGCCCTTCGTGCTGGGCCTGCCCACGGGCTCCTCCCCCATCGGCATGTACCAGTGCATCATCAAGGCCTACCAGGAAGGCCGCGTGAGCTTCCGCCACGTGCTGACGTTCAACATGGACGAATACGTCGGCCTGCCCGAGGAGCACCCCGAGAGCTACCACTCCTTCATGAAGAAGAACCTCTTCGACCACATCGACTGCCCCGCCGAGAACATCCACATCCTGAACGGAAACGCCGAGGACCTGCAGGCCGAGTGCGCCCGCTACGAGCAGATGATTCAGGAGGCCGGCGGCATCGACCTCTTCATCGGCGGCATCGGCCCCGACGGCCACATCGCCTTCAACGAGCCGGGCAGCTCCCTCTCCAGCCGCACCCGCATGAAGACGCTCACCACGGACACGCGCGTGGCCAACAGCCGCTTCTTCGGCGGTGACCCCAACAACGTGCCCAAGCTTGCCCTCACCGTCGGCGTCGGCACCGTCATGAGTGCGCGCGAAGTGCTCATCCTCTGCAACGGCCACAACAAGAGCCGCGCCCTGCAGGCTGCCGTCGAAGGCGCCGTAACGCAGATGTGGACCATCTCCGCCCTCCAGCTCCACCCGCACGGAATCGTCGTCTGCGACGAGGCTGCCTGCGAGGAAATCAAGCACGGCACCTACCGCTTCTTCAAGGACGT
>JAFUXE010000055.1 GCA_017477205.1 Alloprevotella sp. | reverse complement strand
GTGTTCGGCCTCTCCGCCGCGAAGAAGTACGGCGGTATCTATGTTCCTGCCAACCAGGCTGTTATCCATCAGTATGCCCGCGAGGCCCTCACCGCCTGCGGCAACATGATTCTCGGTTCCGACTCCCATACCCGCTATGGCTCGCTCGGTAACATGGGCGTCGGCGAAGGCGGCGGCGAGCTCGTGAAGCAGCTCCTCCGCAACACCTGGGACATCAACGCCCCCGAGGTCGTCCTCGTGTGGCTGGAAGGCAAGCCGCGCCACGGCGTGGGCCCGCACGATGTCGCCATCTCCCTGGTGAAGGCCGTCTTCGAGAGCGGTTTCGTGAAGAACAAGGTGCTTGAGTTCGCCGGTCCCGGCGTCAAGGAGCTGCCCATCGACTTCCGCAACGGCATCGACGTGATGACCACCGAGACCACCTGCCTCTCCTCCATCTGGGTCACCGACGAGACGGTCAAGGAGTACTTCGAACTCCACGAGCGTCCGGAGGCCTACAAGAAGCTCGAGCCCGGCAAGGTCGCTTACTACGACAGCATGATCCGCATCGACCTTGGCAAGCAGGAGTGCATGATCGCCCTGCCGTTCCACCCGTCCCACGCCTATACCATCCATGAGCTCCAGGCCAACCCGGTCGAGATCCTGAAGGGCATCGAGGAAGATGCCCGCAAGCGCTTCGGCGACAAGATCCAGATCGACCTTGTCTCCAAGGTCAAGGACGGCAAACTCGTTGCTGACCAGGCCCTGATCGCCGGCTGCTCCGGCGGTACCTACGACAACCTCTCCGAGGCTGCGACGATCCTCAAGGGCAAGTCCATCGGCAATGACTACTTCACGATGAGCTGCTACCCGCAGTCCACGCCCGTCTATCTCGCCACCACCCGCAACCACATCGCCGAGGAGCTCCTCGAGGCCGGTGTGGTGATCAAGCCTGCCTTCTGCGGCCCTTGCTTCGGTGCCGGTGACGTGCCTGCCAACAACGGCTTCTCCATCCGCCACACCACCCGTAACTTCCCGAACCGCGAAGGTTCCAAGCCCGGCCAGGGCCAGATTTCCCTCGTGTCCCTGATGGACGCCCGTTCCATCGCCGCGACGGCTGCGAACGGCGGTGTCATCACCGCTGCGACGGACATCGAGTACGAAGACACCCACAAGCCTTACACCTTCGACGACCGTATCTACAAGAGCCGCATCTACAACGGTTACGGAAAGGCCGACCTCTCCGTCGACCTTCGCTATGGCCCGAACATCAAGGACTGGCCTACGATGTATCCGATGGAGGAGAACATGCTCGTGGAACTCGCCGCCGTCATCCACGACCCGGTGACCACCACCGACGAGCTCATCCCGTCCGGTGAGACCTCCAGCTACCGTTCCAACCCGCTGAAGCTTTCCGAGTTCGCCCTCAGCCGCCGCGTCCCCGAGTACGTGGGCATCTCCAAGCGGATCCAGGCCCAGGATCTCGAGCGCCGCGCCGGCCGCGTTCCCGAGAACGTCGCCGAGGCCCTCGCCAAGGTGGGTGCCTCCGCTTCCGATACTTCCTTCGGCTCCTGTGTCTTCGCCAACAAGCCCGGTGACGGCTCCGCCCGCGAGCAGGCCGCTTCCTGCCAGAAGGTGCTCGGCGGCGATGCGAACATCTGCTACGAGTACGCCACCAAGCGCTATCGCTCCAACTGCATCAACTGGGGTATCGTGCCCTTCACGATCGCTCCGGAGACCGCCTTCGACTATGAGCCGGGCGACTTCGTCTTCGTCCCGGGCATCCGTAAGGCCATCCTTGCCGGTGCCGAGGAGATCGACGCATGCGTCATCACCAAGGCCGGCGTGAAGCCCATCCACCTCTATTTCCAGAATCTCACCGCCGCCGAGCGCGACATCCTCGCCGACGGCTGCCTCATGAACTATTACAAAAACCGCAAATAAAGCATCATGGAAAAGATCAAAATGACCACCCCGCTCGTCGAAATGGACGGCGATGAAATGACCCGCATCCTGTGGAAGATGATCAAGGACGAACTCATCCTCCCGTTCGTGGACCTCAAGACCGAATACTTCGACCTGGGGCTCGTGAAGCGCGACGAGACGCGCGACCAGATTACCATCGACGCCGCAGAGGCTACGAAGCGCCTGGGCGTGGCCGTGAAGTGCGCCACCATCACGCCGAACGCCGCACGCATGACGGAGTACAACCTACACGAGATGTGGAAGTCGCCGAACGGCACCATCCGCTCGCGCCTGGACGGCACCGTGTTCCGCACGCCCATCACGATTCCTACCATCCATCCCGTGGTGAAGAACTGGGAGAAGCCCATCACCATCGCCCGCCACGCCTACGGCGACGTCTATAAGAGCGTGGAAATCCGCGTGCCCGGGGAAGGCACCGCAAAGCTCGTGTTCGAGGGACGGGACGGACAGCAGGAGGAAGTCATCGTCCACGAGTTCAAGGGCGAGGGCGTGCTGCAGGGCATGCACAACACGGACAAGTCCATACGCTCCTTCGCCCACAGCTGCTTCAAGTTCGCCATTGACACGAAGCAGGACCTCTGGTTCTCCACGAAGGACACCATCTCCAAGAAGTACGACGCGCAGTTCCGCGTCATCTTCGAGGAGGTATTCGAGCACTACAAGGCCGACTTCGAGCGCCTCGGCCTGACCTACTTCTACACGCTCATCGACGATGCCGTGGCACGCGTCATCCGCTCCCGAGGCGGCTACATCTGGGCCTGCAAGAACTACGACGGCGACGTGATGAGCGACATGGTGAGTACGGCCTTCGGCTCCCTGGCCATGATGACCTCCGTCCTCGTGAGCCCCGACGGCAAGTACGAGTACGAAGCCGCCCACGGCACCGTGACGCGCCACTACTACAAGTACCTCAAGGGCGAGGACACCAGCACGAACCCCATGGCCACCATCTTCGCCTGGAGCGGCGCCCTGCGCAAGCGCGGCGAGATGGACAGCCTGCCCGGACTCGTGCGCTATGCCGACGCCCTGGAAGCAGCCTGCTTCGACACCCTGGCCGAGGGCATCTGCACGAAGGACCTCGCAGGCCTCATGGAAGGCATCACGCCGCAGCCCGTGAACTCCGCAGGCTTCATCGCCGCCATCCGCGAACGCCTCGAAAAGCGCCTGGCGTAAGCGCGCACATTATTATACATAATAGTCAAAAGAGGGACGCATCGTTGGGATGCGTCCCTCTTTTGTATCCACATCCCCGGCCCAGAAAGGTTTCAAAAAGCGCGGGAACAGCCTTGCACACAAACAAACAGCGCGGATTATTTGCACGTTTTGAACTTTGTGCATACATTTGCAGCGGACAAAAGGGAAAAAGACGCATGACTACGAACCGCAACGCATACTTTTGGTGGCGTAGCTTACTACTCCGGCAGTCGTAAGCGCAGTTCCCGTGTATGCTGAAAGTTCACAGTATAAGTACAAGAGGCTTGCCGCTATGCGACAGGCCTCTTTCCTTTTTGTCCACACCTCACAAAATCCTCACAAAACTTACTTAATCCATTTTGCATTATGAAAAAGCAGAAACGATTCCTCCTCTCCGAGGCAGAACTACCCCGCCAATGGTACAACATCCAGGCCGAAATGCCCAACAAGCCGCTGCCACCGCTTCATCCCGGCACCAAGGCGCCCCTGTCCGCCGAGGACCTCTTCCCCATCTTTGCCGAGGAGTGCGCCCGCCAGGAGCTCAACCAGACGGACGCCTTCATCGACATCCCCGAAGCCGTGCTGGATAAGTATCGCAGCTACCGCAGCACACCGCTTGTCCGCGCCTACGACCTGGAAGATGCGCTCGGCACGCCCGCACACATCTATTTCAAGAACGAAAGCGTCAACCCGCTGGGCTCCCACAAGGTGAACAGCGCGCTGGCGCAATGCTACTACCTCAAGCAGGAAGGCATGACAAACGTGACCACGGAGACGGGAGCCGGCCAGTGGGGTGCGGCACTCGCCTACGCTGCCCGCGTGTTCGGGCTTGAAGCCGCCGTCTATCAGGTGAAGATTTCCATGAAGCAGAAGCCCTACCGCTCCATGATTATGCGCACGTTCGGCGCCACGGTGGAAGGTTCGCCCTCCATGTCCACGCGTGCCGGCAAGGACCTCATCACGAAGAATCCCGCCTACACGGGTTCGCTGGGCTCCGCCATTTCCGAGGCCATCGAGCTGGCCACGACGACGCCCAAGTGCAAGTATTCCCTGGGCTCCGTGCTGAGCCACGTGACCTTGCACCAGACCATCATCGGCCTGGAGGCGGAGAAACAGATGCAGATGGCGGGAGAATACCCCGACACGGTCATCGCCTGCTTCGGCGGCGGCAGTAACTTCGGCGGCATAGCCTTCCCCTTCATGCGCCACAACTTCCGCGACGGACTACGGACGGAGTTCATCGCTGCCGAACCGGACAGCTGCCCGAAGCTGACGCGCGGCGAGTTCCGCTACGACTTCGGCGACGAGAGTGGCTACACGCCGCTGCTGCCCATGTTCACGCTTGGCCACAACTTCCATCCCGCCAACATCCATGCCGGCGGACTGCGCTACCACGGCGCGGGCGTCATCGTGTCGCAACTGCTGAAGGACGGCCTGATGCGCGGCGTGGACATTCCTCAGCTGGAGGCCTTTGACGCGGCCATGCTCTTCGCCCGCACGGAGGGCATCATCCCCGCCCCGGAGTCCAGCCACGCCATCGCCGCCACCCTGCGCGAGGCCTTGCGCTGCAAGGAGACGGGAGAGGAGAAGGTCATCCTCTTCAACCTCAGCGGACACGGCCTCATCGACATGACGGCCTACGACGCCTACCTCAACGGCGACCTGCAGAACTATGCCGTCAGCGACGAGGAGATACGACGCAATTTGCAGGACACGCAGGTTGTGGCCTGAGAGAACCCCAATCGCTTGACAACGTTTCGCACCCCTTTCTTTTACGAAAAAGCCCCGCCTGCACACGCCGACAAAAGGCGCGCAGGCGGGGCTTGCTACGTTCAGGCGCTCCGGGCGCCAGGCTCATTCTCCAAGCCGCAGGCAGCGGATGTCCTGATAGGCCATGCGAACCTCGGAAGCGAAAGTATGCAGGCGCGCCACGCGGGGGAAACTCCTGCGCCACAGCTGGTCGGCCTTGTGCGCCAACGCCTGCGCCCTCTCACGATAGCCGAAGGACAGCATCTTCTCGTCGGCATCCAGCAGGACGTTCATGGCGCGCCACCAGTATTGCTGCGCTTTCACGACGTGTCCCAGCTGGCAGCAGTAGTCACCCGTGCGCTCCAGCAGGGCAAAACGGTCAAGTTCATTCCTGCATTGGGACAGTTCCCGCTCAGCATCGTCAAGATGACGGAGGAACAACTTCAAGTCGAGCCCCGAAAGCCCGTCCTGCGGCGAGCAGGCCGCCACACGCCTCCCTAAAAATCTTTTTCTCATAAGACACTTTGTAACAATAAATTAAAGAACACGTGCTACAAGGGTGTCTGTCGGCATAAAAAAGCACAACAATCCCCTTGTCCCCGCAGTCGCCTGCGGATTTCTGGAATTGTTGCGTCTCGTTTTCGGCGGCAAAAGTAATGCCTTGTTGCGGAAGTGCCAAGAATTTTCGCACAAAAAAAATGACGGAGGAAGGCGTGCCGAGGCGCGAAAGCAGGAAGGAAAACGCAAAAGCAGGGAGGAAAAGCGAAATAAAACGGGCGATACCGTCGGCGTTTTTCCAGAAAGTATTACTTTTGTCGCAAAATATGCGTGCGCGCGCTACGCGGGCGCAGAGAACAACAAAATGAGTCAAGACAACAGCACAAGCATAGAGACGCCCCGCACGCTCCTCGGCATGAGCGAAGAGCAGCTCCGCGACGTGGCGCTTTCACTGGGACTTCCGCGCTTTGCGGGAAAGCAGATAGCGCAATGGCTCTACGGCCGTGCGGCAAGCCGCTTTGAGGAGATGACGAACCTGAGCCTTGCGGCGCGCAGCATCCTGGCGGAACATTGCCGCATAGGCCGCAGCGAGCCCCTGGACGTGAAGCGCAGCGCGGACGGAACGGCGAAGTACCTCTTCCCCACCCTCTCCGGCCATCGCGTGGAAACCGTCTTCATCCCCGACGGCGAACGCGGAACGGTATGCGTCTCCTGCCAGGTGGGCTGCAAGATGGGCTGCCGCTTCTGCATGACGGGGCGGCAGGGATTCCAGGGACAGCTGACCGCGGCGGACATCGTGAACCAGATAATCTCCCTGCCCGAGCGCGACCGCCTGACGAACGTCGTGTTCATGGGACAGGGCGAGCCGATGGACAACCTGGAAGCCGTCATGGCGGCCATCGAGGTGCTGACAGAGCCGTGGGGATGGGCATGGAGTCCGCGCCGCATCACGGTGAGCACCGTAGGCATAGGCACGCACGGCGCACTGCGCCACTTCCTGAATGAAAGCCGCGCCCACCTGGCCGTCAGCCTCCACCATCCCTCGCACGAAGGCCGCCTGGCACTCATGCCCGCAGAACGCGCCTTCCCGCTGAACGACACGCTCGCCCTGTTGCGCGAATACGACTGGTCGGGGCAGCGCCGCCTGACCTTTGAATACACGATGCTGGCGGGCGTGAACGACACGGAGGTACACGCAAAAGCCCTCGCACGCCTGCTGCGGGGCCTGGAATGCCGCGTGAACCTCATCCGCTTCCATCGCATCCCCGATGCCCCTTTCGACGGCAGCAGCGATGCCACCATTGAGCGCTTCCGCGACGAACTGAACCGACGCGGCATCACGGCCACCATCCGCGCTTCGCGAGGCGAAGACATCTGGGCCGCCTGCGGGCTGCTGAATACGGCCCCCTCCAACCTCCCCCCTCCGGGGGAGGCTTCCAAAGCCGCTGAACAGAAATGACAATTCTGAAAACTCCGATTACTCCGATTACTCTGAAATCAAAAACTATGGATAAAGAAAAGAACATAAACGAAAAACGCCGCGTGCGCGTGGCCATCACGCAGGGCGACACGAACGGCGTAGGATACGAACTCATTCTGAAAACATTTGCAGACGCAGAGATGCTGGAGATCTGCACGCCCGTGGTGTATGGTTCGCCGAAGACGGCAACGTACCATCGCAAGGCCATCAACTCGCAGACGAACTTCGCATTGGTACAAGACGGCGCAGCTGCACAAGATGGTGCGCTGAACCTCGTGAGCTGCTACGATGAGGAAGTGAAGGTGGACCTCGGCATGTCCACGCCCGAGGCTGGAAAGGCAGCACGCCTGGCTTTGGAACGCGCCGTGAAGGAGCTGAAAGCCGGGTATGTGGACGTCCTCGTCACCTGCCCCATCAACAAGGCCACCATCAAGGCTGAGGACTTCCCCTTCGTGGGGCACACGGAGTTTCTCGAAGCACGCCTCGGCGACGAAGACAGCGAAGCCCTGATGATTATGACAAGCCAGCAGATGCGCGTGGCACTCGTGACAACGCACCTTGGCATCCGGCAGGTTGCCGACGCCATCACGGCAGAGAGCGTGGAACGCAAGGCGCGCCTGTTCCTCCAAAGCCTACGCCGCGACTTCCTGCTGCCTGCACCGCGCATCGCCATCCTGAGCCTCAATCCCCACAACGGTGACCACGGAGCCATCGGCACGGAGGAGGAGGAAATCCTCATGCCCGTCGTTGACAAGCTGGCAGGCGAAGGGCTCGCCGTATTCGGTCCCTATGCCGCAGACGGCTTCTTCGGCACTGGACACCACCGCCATTTCGACGGCATCCTGGCCATGTACCACGACCAGGGCCTCATACCCTTCAAAACAGTTTCCATGGGTAACGGCGTGAACTTCACGGCCGGCCTTCCCTATGTGCGCACCTCTCCCGACCACGGAACGGCCTACGAGATTGCCGGACGCGACGATGCCGACATCACGTCATTCCGCGAAGCCATCTATGCCGCCATCGACATCTTCCGGAACCGCAGGGCCGACGACGAGGCGCATGCCAACCCCCTGCCGAAACTCTATCAGGAACGCCGCGAGGACGAGCGTCCGCGACGCTTCAGCCGCGACCAGGAACAACAGCTGCCGCAATGAAATTTGCCATCATAGCCGCCGGAGAAGGCTCACGCCTCGCCCAGGAAGGCGTCGCAAGGCCGAAACCCCTCGTATGCCTGAACGGGGAGCCGATGATACACCGTCTCATCCGCATCTTCTGCGAAGCGGGAGCCGAGGAGGTTGTCGTCATTGTCAACAGGCTCCATCCAGAGACGGAAGAGTACGTGCGCACCTTGATGGAGACGGAGTTTTCCGGGCTCATACGCCTCGTGGTGAAGACGACGCCAAGCTCCATGCACAGCTTCAGCGAGCTGGCGCCCTACCTGGAGGACGGCCCTTTCTGCCTCACAACGGTTGACACCATCTTCCGCGAGGACGAGTTCCAAGATTACATCGGCGAGTTCGAGCGTTCTGATTATGACGGACTGATGGCCGTCACCTCCTACGTGGACGATGAGAAGCCGCTCTACGTGGGCGTTGGCGAAGGCAGCGACCTCCGCATCACGGGCTTCTACGACACGGAACCCGAGGACTGCCGCTTCATCAGCGGCGGCATCTACGCCCTGCGTCCCCGTGCCCTTCAGACGCTGCGCCGCTGCATGGCGGAAGGGCAAAGCCGCATGCGCAACTTCCAGCGCGGTCTCATTCAGGACGGGCTCCGCATCCATGCGCGTCCCTTCTCCAAGATTCTTGACGTGGATCACGCTGGCGACATCCTGAAGGCTGAAGACTTCCTGAACCTCCAGAACGTGAAGCGCAAGGAGATTCTGGGCATCAGCCGCAGCCCTCGGTTCTCGCCCGCCAGCGTAGAGCGCGACAAGGCCATCTTCGATGCCGTCTGCCGCCGCCTGAGCGACCGCGCAGAGCACCTTCGCACCCTTGACGAGGACGAGCTGAGCGACAGTGACCTGCGCGGCTACTCCGACATCTTCAGCATGGCGCGCGGACAGGAAGCACTGCGCCTGTTGGCCGGTGCCGAAATGCGCGGTACGCATGTCCTGAACTCTGCACTCAGCATACAGCACTTCACGCGTGCAAGACTCGTGGAGTGTTTCTCAGAAAACAGCATCCCGCAACCGCCGACGGCCGTCATTTCCCTGAAGAGGGGCGACGCCATGCCGCCCATCGGCTTCCCGCTCTGGCTGAAACGCGGCAACGCCTGTGCCCAGGAGCTGGACGACGTGTGCCATGTACCTACGCCCGCCGAGCTTCCCGCAGCCTTGGAGGGTTTCCGCAGCCGGGGGCTGGACGAAATCGTCGTATGCCAGCACGTGGAAGGCGACCTCGTGAAGTTCTACGGCGTGGAAGGCACGGACTTCTTCTACTTCTGCTACCCCACGCGCGGCGAACACTTCAGCAAATTCGGCTTTGAGCGTCTCAACGGGGCACCGAAGGACTACGCCTTCTCCCGCAAGAAGCTAAAGGAAACGGCCGACAAAGCTGCGCGCCTCAGCGGTTTCACCGTCTATGGCGGCGACTGCATCGTACGCAGCAACGGCACCTTCGTCATCATAGACTTTAACGACTGGCCCAGCTTCTCGCCCTGTTGCGAGGAGGCGTCCGCAGCCATTGCCTCGCGCATCTGAGAGCGCGACATCGCATCAGAAAAGACAGAAAACGAAACAAAACATGGCAGAAAACACACAACTCGCCGCCACACTCAAGTCGCAGGACACGGAAGAGTGGCTTGACATATACTTCACGCGACCGCTCGGCCTGCTTTGGGCGAAGCTCTTCCGCCGCATGGGAGTGCATCCCAACACGGTCACCGTCCTGAGCATCATCCTGGGCGTTGCGGCGGGCGTCATGTTCTACTTCGACGACCTCTGGCTCAACGTCATCGGCATCCTGCTGCTCGTCTGGGCCAACATCTACGACTCCTGCGACGGACAGCTGGCACGCATGACGGGACAGAAGACGCGCCTCGGCCGCGTGCTCGACGGCTTTGCCGGCGACGTGTGGTTTTTCACCATATACTTCTTCATCTGCCTGCGCCTGACGCCCACGTGGGGCGTGTGGATATGGGTGCTGGGAGCCGTTGCCGGCTTCGTCTGCCACGGTCGCCAAAGTTCCCTGGCTGACTACTACCGCAACGTCCACCTCTTCTTCCTCAAAGGCGAGGCAGGCAGCGAGCTGGACAATTCACGAAAACTGACGCAAGAGTTCCAAGAACTTCGCTGGAAGGACGACCCCGTCTGGAAACTATTCCTCTACTTTTATCGCAACTACACACGTACGCAGGAGCGCATGACGCCAAAGTGCCAGCGCTTCCTTGCCGCCGTGAAAGAAAGATACGCCGAAAAGGGCATCCCCGAAAGGCTACGGACGGAGTTCCGCGCGGGCAGTCTGCCCCTGATGCCGCTGACGAACATCCTGACGTTCAACACGCGTGCCATCGTACTCTACATCTCCCTGCTCATTGGGCATCCCTGGCTCTACCCCGCCACGGAGGTTACCCTCTTTACGCTGCTTTTCCTCTACATGCGCCAGCGCCACGAGCACCTCTGCGAGAATCTTCTTTCTATTCTCAACACTCAGCTTTAAACTCTCCATTACCAACTCTCCCCAACCCCATGCGCCCCCTCTATAGAAACCTGTTTCTGCTCTTCGGCATCCTCGCCATCTGCTTCATGCTCTACAGCTTTGGCGTGGACTTCGGGGACGTGCGCGAGATGATGAAGTCCGCAGGCTTCTATCTGCCCGCCATCGTGGGCGTGTGGGTTGTCGTCTATGCCTTCAATGCCGGAGCCTTCCAGACAATCGTGAACAGCGGCGACCACGGCAAGCACCTTTCCTTCCGCCATGCCTACAAACTGACGGTCAGCGGCTTCGCCTTCAGCTATACGACGCCCTTCGGATTCGGGGGCCTCCCCTACCGCATCATGGAACTCTCCTCCCACGTGGGGGCTGCGGGAGCCGTTTCTGCCACGACACTCTACTCCATGATGCACATCCTCTCCCACTTCTGCCTCTGGGCAACGGCTCTGCCGCTCTTCCTGGCCCTGCATTGGGAACTCATGACGTCGTGGCTCTGGACCTTGTTTGCTATATTCATCCTCGTGCTGGCCGTCGTGGTATATTTCTTCTACTATGGCTACAAGAACGGCATGGTCGTGAAGCTCTATCGCCTCCTGTTCCACATCCCCTTCGTGCGCCGCTACGCCCACCGTTTCTACGACCGCCACATAGCGGCGATGGAGGAAACAGACCGCAACATAGCCCGCCTCCACAGCCGTCCGCGTGCCTTCTACAGCGCGCTGGGCATGGAATACGTGGGGCGCGTCGTCAACTCCCTGGAGTACTTCTTCATCCTCCGTGCCCTTGGCATTCCCGTGGACTTCGGCGACGCACTCATCGTGCTGGCCTTCTCCTCGCTCATCGGCAATCTGCTCTTCTTCTTCCCCATGCAGCTGGGAGCACGCGAGGGCAGCCTTGCCGCCATTGTGCGCCTGCTGGGCTTCGGCACGCCCACCGTCGGCCTCTTCGCCAGCTTCTACACGCGCATCCGCGAGCTGTTCTGGATATTCGTGGGCGTGGGACTCGTGAAGGTCGGCAACAAATCCGTCATGAAAACATCCGAAGACAAAGAAAACTAATCATATAAAACTATCAACACCATGAACAAATTCACCGACATCAAGACCGTCATCTTCGACTACGGCGGAACTCTGGACACCAATTCCCGCCATTGGGCAAACGTTCTTTGGGAGGCATACCAGCACGTCTGCTTCCCCATGACAGAAGAACAGTTCCGCGAAGCGTATGTCTTCGGCGAGCGCGCACTGGCGAAGGCTCCCATCGTGAAACCCGACGACGACTTCTTCCATCTCCTGCTGAAGAAAGTGGAAGTGGAAATCGAATGGCTGGAGTTCAACGGCACGCTGAAGATTAACGGCCTCCAGCAACAGGCCTTCATCCTTGACATAGCGAAGTACTGCAACGAACTCGTCCTGCGCAACATGGAGCAGACAAAGAACGTTCTGGAACAACTGAAGAAGAAGTACAATTTCATCCTCGTCTCCAACTTCTACGGCAATATCCATACCGTACTGAAGACCTACGGCATCGACTCCTACTTCCCCGAAATTGTGGAGAGCAGCGTCGTCGGCGTGCGCAAGCCCGACCCTCGTATTTGGGAAATCGGCGTGGAGCGCGCAGGTTGCAAGGCGGAGGAGTGCGTCGTCGTGGCGGACAACTTCAAGAAAGACATCGCCCCCGCACATTCCATAGGCTGTCGCACCATCTGGCTGAAAGGTGAAGGCTGGCTGAAGGAAGAGGAAGCCGACATGAGCATCCCCGACGCCGTCGTAACCGACCTGAAGGACGTACCCGCCCTACTCCTTCCCTAAACCATTGAAGTTACATTTCATAAACATATCTGCAAGGTGCGCCCGACATGCTTCGTCGGACACACCTTGCCACGCACTTTTACCCAATCACTTTCCCATACCATGAAAAAGAACGTAGCACGCATTCTTTTCCTGCTCATCCTCCTGCCCCTTGCCGCACTCGCGCAGGAACGTTTCAACGATGTTGTCTTCACCCCACAGCAACCTCTTGCCGTAAGCGACGGTCAAGGCGTCAGCGCACCCTTTGCCGGCCTCATCGGCCAAAATGTTTACGTAGCCGGCGGCTGTAACTTCCCCGACACGCCTGCGGCGGAGGGCGGAGCGAAGGTTTTCTATAAGGACATCTTTATTTATAGCAACAACGCTTGGACGAAAGCAGGAGAACTGCCGAAGCCGCTGGCTTACGGAGTTGGCGTCTCCACCCCCGACGGCCTCGTCTGTATCGGTGGCACGAGCGACGGAAAGCTGAGCGAAAGTGCCGCCTACCTTCTCAAGAGGACTACTGACGGCAAGGCATCCGTCACGACGTTGCCCGCCCTGCCCCTCGGCCTCGACCAGATGGCAGGTGCCTACGGAGACGGCTTCATCTATGTGGCTGGTGGACAAAGCGACGGAAAAGGCAGCCAGAAAGCCTTCCGCCTGAAATATCCCGGCGGCAAGGTGTGGGAACAGCTCCCTGATATGCCCGGCGCGCCACGCGTGCAGCCCTGCGCCGTCGTGCAGAACGGCGCGCTCGGCCCGCAGTTCTATGTATTTGGCGGCTTTGACCCCGATGTGAAACGGGTGTCGCAGAACGGCGTGGTATATAATCCCCGTACTGGCACGTGGAGCGAAACGGCAAGCCTGCCTCAGGAACCTTCATCGGTCAACGGTCAATGTTCAATGTTCAATGTTCAATGTATTGTCGGCTCCGTTGCCGTACCCTCCGGCTGCGGCCATGTGCTGTTCTTCGGCGGCGTGAACAAGGACATCTTCGAAGCCGCGCTCAGCAATCCGCAGCCCGACTACCTGACGCATCCTGCCGAATGGTACAAGTTCAACAATAACATCCTTGTGTACAGCACCGTCACCGACGCCTGGTGTACCATAGACGGAAGCAACCTGCTTGCCCGTGCCGGTTCCGGCATTGCCACCTACAAGGACGGCCTCGGCCGCGTGCATTGGCTCGTCGTGAATGGAGAAGCGAAACCCGGCGTTCGCTCCGCAGACGTGACGGACGTGGAGATGACCTACACGGCTCACTTCGGCTGGCTCAACTGGCTTGTTCTCATCCTCTACCTCGTAGGCATGATAGGCCTCGGCGTCTATTTCATGCGCCGGCAGAAGGGCGGCGAAGACTTCTTCAAGGGCGGCGGACGCATCCCCTGGTGGGCTGCCGGCATCAGCATCTTCGCCACGATGCTCTCAGCCATCACCTACATGAGCATTCCCGCCAAGGCCTACGCCACGGACTGGACCTACTACCCCATGCAAATCTGCATCCTACTCGTCTCCTTCCCCGTCATCAAGTACTACCTGCCCTTCTTCCGCCGCCTAAACGTGACGACGGCCTACGAATACCTGGAGCGCCGCTTCAACTACGCCACGCGCTTCATGGCCTCGCTCCTGTTCATCGTCTTCATGGTGGCGCGCACGGCTCTCGTCATCTTCCTGCCCTCGCTGGCCATGACAGCCGTGACGGGCATAGACATATACATCTGCATTGTGCTGATGGCCGTCATCACCATCGTCTATTGCACGATGGGCGGCGTGGAAGCCGTGGTCTGGGGCGACGTCATCCAGGGCATCATCCTCGTGGGTGGCGCCGTGCTGGCCGCCGTTTACCTCATCGTGAACACGGAGGGCGGGGCCGACGGCTTCTGGCAGATTGCTACGGACAACAACAAGTTCCAGATGTTCGTATGGAGCCTTGACTGGAAGAGTGCGACCTTCTGGGTAGTCATCCTCGGCGGACTGGCCAACAATCTCATCTCCTACACCTCCGACCAAACCGTCATCCAGCGTTATCTAACCACAAAGGATGAGAAGAGTGCGGCACGCGGAATACTTACGAACGGACTGATGAGCGTCGTCGTCACCATCGCCTTCTTCACCATCGGCACGGGCCTCTACACCTTCTTCAAGACGCATCCCGCCGCCATGGACATGACGATGCAGAAGACGGATGCCATCTTCCCCTTCTTCATGATGAGCCAGCTGCCCGCAGGCCTCGCCGGACTGCTCATCGCCGCCGTCTTCGCCGCCACGATGAGCACCATCGCCTCGAACATCAACAGCATCTCCACCGCCTTCACCGTCGATTTCTGGACGCGCTTCCGCAAGACGTCAGAGGCCGGACAGGTGAAGACGGCGCGCGTGGCAGGCGTACTGGCGGGCCTCCTCGGCATGTGCATTGCTATCCTGATGGCTATGGTGGACATCCAGAGCCTGCTGGACTACTTCAACACCATCCTCGGCCTGCTCAGCGGCGGCATCGGCGGTCTCTTCCTCCTCGGCATCTTCTTCCCCCGCGTCGGCAGCCCCGCCGCCCTCGTCGGCTTCTGTGCCGGCACGGCCACGGTGCTTTGGATGAACTTCTGCACACCCGCCTCCTTCCTGCTCTTCGGCTTCGTCTCAATGGCCGTCAGCGTCCTTGTCGCCCTGCTGCTCTCCTTCCTATGGCCGCAGCGCGACGAACAACAAGGGCTGACATGGCAGACACGACCCGAAAAAGAGTACACTCAGGATTAAGGACCAGGGATACAACTATTATATATATGCGCGCACGCGCACGCATTGGAACAAAAGCGGAAAGAATTGAACTACGCGTTTGGCTGTAGGGGAAAAATGCTGTACTTTTGCAAACCTTGACAAAACAAGCCGCGACACAGAATATGCTATGACAGACGTAAGAATCACAGACGGCGCCCTGCGCGCTGCCGCCGCAGAAGGGACAGAAGCGTTCCTGCAAGCCGTAACAAATGCCGTAAAGGAAGCTGCGGGCGATGCGCTCACGGCCGAAACCATGCAGGAACTCTCGGCACAGCAGGTGACGCTCTGGGCCTTCAGCATCCTGCGCGAAGAAGTAAGCGAAGGCGGCTTCGTGCAGCTCATCCACAACGGATGGGGGCCTTTCTTCTTCCAAAACCCCTTTGCCCGCGCCATCAAGGACTGGGGCCTGCGCGACCTCTCGAAAATGATGTACGCCGCGCGCGACCTCTACCACGAACACGCAGAAGCGCTGACCCACGACTGCACGGACGAGGAGTTCATGGCACTCTACGAGCAGTTCCCGGACTTCGACCCCCTGGACGACGAGTTCGTGGATCGCGAGGATGAATTTGTGGAGACGGCCGCACGCTACGTGGACGAGCATCTTGAGGACTTCGTAAGCATTGAAGGAAAGCCATGAGCCAGAAGAAGAGCAACAAACTGAAAGCACCTGCAAAGGTAAACATCAAGAACCGACGCGCGGAGCACGACTACTTCGTCGTGGATCGGCTGACGGCAGGCCTCGTCCTGACTGGGACGGAGATAAAGAGCATACGCGCAGGAAAGGCGGGACTGGTGGACACGTTCTGCTTCATCCGCGACGGCGAGATGTGGGTTAAAAACATGTACGTGGCGGAATATGCCTTCGGTAGCTTCAACCGCCACGAACTTCGCCGCGACCGCAAACTGCTGCTGAACAAGCGCGAGATACGACGCTGGGAAAGCGACACACGCACACCCGGTCTCACCATCGTCCCCCTGCGCCTCTTCCTTGACGAAAACGGACGCGCCAAGCTGGACGTCGGCCTCTGCCGAGGCAAACATGAATACGACAAGCGCGAAACCCTGAAAGAAAAGGAAGGGCGCCGCGAGATTGAACGCATCACGAAGGGCCATAAGTACTAATCAGACTCCATGAAACACATTCAGACACTCCTCATTCTGGCACTGCTCAGCATGGCGGGCTTTGCACAGGACGATGACACACCACGAATCGGAACCTTTGACATGGGCATCCTTCACAACACGCAGGATTTGATGGTGCAGCGCGTAGGCACAAAGTTCTACCGCCACGGCAAGCCCTACTACTACGTAGGCGCAAACTTCTGGGCCGCTCCCATCCTGGCTTCCGAGGGACAGGGCGGCAACCGCGAGCGCCTCTGCCGCGAACTGGACCGTTTGCAGGCATTGGGCGTCAGCAACCTGCGCATTGCCGTCGGTGCCGACGAGGGCAGTCGTAATGTCACGTCCCTGACACCCTGCCTACAGACACGCGGCGGTGTGCTCAACGACACACTCCTGCGCGGCCTTGACTACCTGCTCGCAGAACTGGAGAACCGCGACATGGTGTGCGTGCTCTACCTGACAAACTCCTGGGACTGGAGCGGTGGCTTCGGTTACTACCTGCGCGAGACGGGCCACGGCGACTCCCCCGACGCAAGCGGTGACGGCTACAATGCCTACTGCGCCTACGCCTCGCAGTTCTACGCAGACTCCGCAGCCGTCAGCCTCTACCACAAGCATGTGCGCCGCATCGTCTCGCGCCGCAACACCGTCACAGGCCGCCTCTACCGCGACGAACCCGCCATCATGAGCTGGCAGCTCTGCAACGAGCCGCGTCCCTTCAGCCGCGAGCGCTTCACGGACATGCTGCGCTGGAGCCGACAGACGGCACGTCTCATCAAGAGCATCGACCCCAACCACCTCGTCTCCACCGGTAGCGAGGGCACCATCGGATGCCTCTATGACGCAGGCGTATGCGAACAGATGCATGCCGATCCCGACATAGACTACCTGACCGTCCACATCTGGCCCGTCAACTGGGGCTGGGCATCGCGCGACCGCCTGCGGGAGGCACTCCCCAACGTCTATCTCAAAGCCACAGAGTACATGGAAGACAACCTGCGCGTGGCAGAGGCCATCGGAAAGCCCCTCGTCATCGAGGAGTTTGGGTACTCTCGCGACAACAACCTCTACAACCCCGAAGCCCGCACAACGAGCCGCGACGCCTTCTATGACTTCGTGTTCTCGCAGGTGGAGGACAGCCATCGAGAGGGCGGTTCCGTTGCGGGCTGCAACTTCTGGGCATGGGGAGGCGAAGGACGCGCACAGGGCGAACGCTGGCACATGGGCGATGACCTCCTGGGCGACCCGCCCCATGAGCCGCAAGGCTGGTATTCCGTCTTTGACACAGACGAAACCACGCTGCGCCTCATACGCCAGACCAACGAGCATCTTTCCGCCCGCAACGACGAATAACACCAACCACGTATGCCACGAATGCCCCACGCTTTCCGCCGCTTTCTGCTCATGGTGCTACTTGCCGCCACGACCGTCCCTGCTCTGTCCCAACAGACGGACGTTGCCGGGCTAAGTAGCGGAAGGCGCTTTGTCAGGCGGACAACTGACCTGGCCTGTCTCCTTCCCGCCGCCACGGGCGTTGCGCTGGGAATTACGTACAAAGACAAGGCGGGGCTTCTGCAACTTGGCGTCAGCACGGCCTCCACACTTGCCCTTAACTACGGCCTCGAACTCAGCATACGCAAGCGCAGGCCGGACGGCACAGGGCATCACGCCTTCCCCAGCACGCACGCCGCCTTGGCCTTTGACGGAGCCACCTACCTGCAAAAGCACTATGGCTGGACATGGGGCGTACCGGCGTACGCCGTTGCAACCTACGTGGCATGGGGACGCGTCTATGCCAAGCGGCACGATGCCTGGGACGTGCTGGCCGGAGCCGCCATCGGCACAGGCTGCGCATTCCTGCTCAGCCGCGAATACGAGCAGGTATGCACCGTCTCAGCAGCCCCCATGCTGACGGGCGACGGCGCAAAAGGCTTTATGGTAAACGTGACATTCTGAAAACCTATATGAATAGCAGCAATACAATCCCCGGTTCTCAGCAGGACGAGAAGTACATGCGGGCAGCACTCGCAGAAGCCCAGCGTGCTGCCGAGGAAGGAGAAATTCCCGTCGGCGCAGTCGTTGTATGTCAGGACCGCATCATCGCCCGCGCCCATAACCTGACGGAAACCCTCACGGACGTAACGGCGCACGCCGAAATGCAGGCCGTCACGGCAGCTGCCGACCACCTTGGCGGAAAATACCTCGACGTCTGCACCCTCTACGTGACGCTGGAACCCTGCACGATGTGTGCCGGCGCACTCGGCTGGGCACAACTGGGCCGCCTGGTCTATGGAGCCCCCGACCCCAAGCGCGGCTTCACCACCTATGCCCCCGGAGCTCTGCACCCCAAGACACAAGTCGTCAGCGGAGTTTTGGCCGAAGAGTGCGCCGCGCTAATGAAGGAATTCTTTCGCGACAAGCGCTGAACTTTCATACATACATATATTAACACACAAACCACAATGAAAATCCTTGTAATCAACTGCGGCTCATCGTCCATCAAGTACAAACTCTACGAGATGGATACCGAGACCGTGCTGGCAGCCGGGGGCATCGAGAAGGTTGGTCTCCCAGGCTCTTTCCTGAAGACAACGCTCCCCAGCGGAGAAAAGAAAGTCATCAACCACGAATGCCCCACCCACACGGAAGGCATCCGCCTCATGTTCGACACACTGCTTGACCCCGAGATGGGTGCCATCAGCAGCTTGGACGAAATCAGCGCAGCAGGCCATCGCATCGTGGCCGGCGGCACGTACACCGAGAGCCAGATTGTCACCAACGAAATGCTTGAGGGCTGGAAACCCTTCATGGAACTTGCTCCCCTGCACAGCGGCGCGCACCTGAAGGGCTACATGGCTGTGCGCGAGATGCTGCCGCAGCTGCCGCAGGTGTTCGTCTTCGACACGGCCTTCCACCAGACGATGCCCGAGAAAGCCTACATGTATGCCCTGCCCTACCGCTACTACACGGACTACCACTTCCGCCGCTACGGTGCCCACGGCACGAGCCACCGCTTCGTCACCGCCCGCGCCGGCGAGTTTCTTGGCTTTGACCCGCGCGACAAGCGCATCATCACCTGCCACATCGGCAACGGCGCCAGCGTAAGTGCCGTTGACCACGGACGTTGCGTTGACACCAGCATGGGCCTCACACCGCTTGAAGGTGTCATGATGGGAAGCCGCACGGGTGACATTGACTCCTCCGCCATTCTGTACATCATGGAGAAGGAAGGCCAGACGCCCGAAGAGGCCATTGACCTGCTCAACAAGAAGAGCGGCGTGCTGGGCGTCAGCGGCGTTTCCAGCGACATGCGCGAAGTGACGGAAGCAGCCGAAGCCGGCAACAAGCGCGCACGCCTCGCCCTCGACATGTACAACTACCGCATCAAGAAGTACATCGGTGCCTACGCCGCCGTCATGGGAGGCGTGGATGCCATCATCTTCACCGCCGGTGTGGGTGAACACCAGCACGACATGCGCGAAGGTGCCCTCGAAGGCCTTGAATTCCTTGGTATCAAGTTGGACAAGGAGGCCAACAAAGCCTGCTTCGGTGAAGAAGCCATCATCTCCGCCCCCGACAGCCGCGTCACCGTCGCCGTCGTTCCCACGGACGAAGAGCTGCTCATCGCCCGCGACACGCTCGGACTCATTACAAAGTAAGTCCCTAATATATACCCCATTAGAAAAGACGTCGCACGAGTTGTACGACGTCTTTCTCTTTGCTCTTTAAAAGCTATGCGCATACCTCTATTTGAGGTGTGCGCTTACCTTGAGTTGAGCTTTGCGCTTACCTTGAGTTGAGCTTTGCGCTTACCTTGAGTCGAGGTGTGCGCTTACCTTGAAGTGAGATGTGCGCTTACCTCAAATCGATGTATACGGAGACCTTTTTAACAGGCAGTTTAAAACAGGGAAAACCCTAATGCTACTCCAGGAAAGCAAGGCATACGGCAAGTATCAGGCAGCCGAAAGCCGCAAGATGATTCCAGTGGATAGCCTCGCCACGGAACAGTACCACCGTGAACAGCGTAAACACAAGAAGCGAGATGACCTCCTGGATAATTTTCAACTGCAAAAGCGAAAAGGTGCCGCCGTTACCCACAAAGCCAAAGCGGTTGGCGGGCACCTGACAGGCATATTCTGCCAAGGCGAGCAACCAGCTTAGCAGAATGACCACGTAAAGAGGCGTGTTGCTGGTGATTGTCCCGATTTGCTGCAACTTCACGTGTCCGTACCAGGCAAAGGTCATGAAGATGTTGGACACGACGAGAAGTCCTATGGTTTGTATGGCATTCATAATTTTGAAACAAAGTGTTTTACGGTTCCTGTAGGCGTGTATAAAGAATCACGCTCCCTCGTTGTTCTGAGGAAGCGTGAAGGGAAGGAGCCGAGAGCCGGACTCGAACCGGCGACCTACTCATTACGAATGAGTCGCTCTACCAACTGAGCTATATCGGCCTGACGTTTTCGTGAAACGCGGTGCAAAAGTAATGCTTCCGGCAATTCCTACCAAATAAATGGTAAACTTTTTTTCAAGCAAAAAGCGGAGTTGTCCTCAGTCCACCGTCACCGTCGTGACTTCCGCACGCTGCTCAACGCGCTCCATGCGAACGTCAAAGGTTTGAGGCTCAGCCCCCTCGCGGACGATGACAACCTTGCAGATGCCACTGCCTGCACGATGGCTGCGACGTGCGGGGCTATAATAGACAAGGGAAACTTTATATTGTCCGCTTGGTGGCTCCGGCCAGTAGATGTTCTCCGCAGCGTTCTCGACAGCTCCTCCCGACCCCGTGGAACCACCTTCCCGGTTGTCCACGTCAAGATGGGCACCCGTGGAACGGTCAACCATGCGGCGATAGGATATTTCCCTGCCGTTGGGCTGCATGACATGCAGGTCAATGTCGCCGGGGAAGGGCCAGAGGAGCGTCACCTTGAGGTTCCCCTGGTGTCCCACACGCTCTGCCTCGTTGACAGCGGCACTGTCCGGGATGGTTGCCGTCGTGTCAGGCTGTGCCGAAGAGGTATCGGGCATGACGGCTGTAGAGTCGGGAAGCGGTGCAGGCGGCGGCGGGAAGCCGTCGTCCCCGGAACGTTCACATCCGCGGCAGTTGTTGAGAAGCAAAAGGCAGATGAGCATTACATACACAAATGCAAGAAACAGACTGAGGAAGGGACTTCTCCGCCCCTCCTCGCGGGGCATTGTATTAGGCATTATTCTTGAATCTTTTTAGTTATCTCGCCTTTCGTTTACTTGTTTACTCTTCCTATAACACAAAACAACGCAACAGGACAGAGACCGCCAGTTGAAGCATGACGAACAGCGGCACGAGGATGAGGAACAGCGTCTTCCGCGTCTTGTGACGGAAAAAGATCATGCCGCATAGTCCGCCAAAGGCGCCACCGAGGAACGAGAGGATGAGGAGTACGGCTTCGGGCACACGGGAACGCCCCGTGACGGCCAAGTGCTTGTCCCAGCCAAAGAGTGCGAACGTCAGCAGGCTCGCAAAATAGTATATGTATAAATCTAATGTGAACATGAGGTAGGCGTGTTAGGGGATGAAGCTAAAGAAATGAATGGCAAAATAGCCGATAATGGTGAGGAAGAAGGCGCAGACAACCACCAGCAGAATCTGCATGAGTACGTCCTCCCAGGGGTTAGGCCTGTCCACGCGCTCCTGCAATACGTAGTCGCTTTCGCCCGGTTCAAGGGCAAAGCTCACGTGCGGCAGCTGGCGAGCCGGATTCTGAAGCTGCACGTCTATGGGCTGTCCCTCCATGAAATCGGGACGGTTGAACTCTGCCTGTCCTTCTGCATCCAGTTGTGCCGGTATCTGACGCCCGCCTTGGGACAACAGGACAGGCATCCCGGGGAAAGGACGTCCCTGTTCGTCCAGCACCTTCAGGCGGAAGGTCTCTACAGCAGGCGGCGCAGGCGGAAGGATTTCCTCGCCGTCTGGCTCCTCCGTCACCTCTGGCGGAGCGGGCGGTTCCTGGAGCTTCGTGTGAAGCGCAAATTCAAAGAGGTTCTCTCCATGAAGCTCCAAAGCACGTTCCTGACGCTCGTCGCCCATCGAAACCGTGCAGGATGCGCCGTCGTGATAGGGTACCTCCGACAAAACCGCAGCACCGCTCGCATCCAGGCGAAGGGGATAGTCATGCCCATGATAGGACACGCTGAGCGGAACATCGGCAAGGGGCTTGTCGTCCAACGTTGCACGGACAGAGAGAGACGTGTGCTCTGTCACATCCCAGACATAGTCCGTCTGTCCCTCCACCACCTCGAAAGAGTCCTCTTTCCCTGTGTCAGGATGCCGCAGGTGGAAACTCTCCCCGACGCGAACCTTCGAGGGCAGCAGGAGCGAGCCGTCCTCGTTTGTGCGCAACGCATTCAGCCCATTGGGCGTCACAAGCTGGAACGTTTCGCCGCCAAGGGGTGCGCCGTCGCGCATCAGGTGAATACACACGTCCTGCAACTGCACCTTTTCACGACGCTCCGTAATAACGGAACCCATGGAACGGCGATAGTTCATGAAGCCCCATCCCGTCACCAGCAGCTGGAGGCCGCCGTCAGGTAAAGGGGCGAAGAAGAGATAGTCTTCGTTGGGAATGCTCAATATGTTTTCTGCAAGGTCCGGAGCCTGTGCCAGCTTCTCATGGACGCTGTGCCGCAGTTCCTGCCACATGCGGCGCAGTTCTTCCTGCTGCATCGGCTCGGCTGTGGACAAAGGTATCCAGTCGTTTCCTGGCTTTGACCAGAGAAACTTGCCGTTATTGCCAGCGTCAAGTTGGGCAAAATGAGAAGAAAGTTCGCCCAAGGCCTGACGCAGGCGGGTGTTGGCCTGCTCACCGGCGTTCCATTTCAGACGCCAATGCACCTCGCGCAGGGTTGCTTCCTTTACTTTCATAGTTCGTTCGTTTTATCCGGCGTTATTATTGTTTGTTTATTTCGTCTTCCACGTCCTTGAGATGGACGAGCGGTGCCTTCTGCATCGCCGCACGATAGCGCACGAAGCGCTCTTGGAGATAAGGCACACTGTTGATTCTTTCTATATCCTCCGCATGCTCCTTCATGACGCGCGCCACGAGGCCTTGCGCCATCGTGACAATCTGGCCATTTGCGGGGTTGCTGCGGAAAACTTTCAGGGCTTCGTCAACATCGGCTATGATGCTTCGGAAGGCCTGCAAGCCGCCTCCGAAATTCTTCAACGCCTCGCTTGCTGTCCCCATCTCCTGTTGTTGTGCCTGTGACATCATGCCAAGACCACGAATCAGGCGAAGCCCTCTGGAGACACGGCCGTCATCGTAAGGCGAGCGAAGTATCTGAGAAACCTCGTCTGCCCCACCCTTCTGGAGTTCCACGTCGTGGAGCCTTTCAAGGAAGTCCCGCACTTCCACTACGGCGGCAAAAGGTTCCAGGCGAACCCTCGTCAACTCCAGCGAATCCGCAGGAATCAGGGAAAAGGGACGTTCCAAAAGCTCTCTCCGGCTTTCCACCTCCCGTTGCAAGAACGTTGCCTTCGCTGCCTCCAGCTCGGCCAGTTCATTTTGCAGGTACGTCCGGGTGTCCGTCCCTTGCTGCGCCGACCGCGCCTGTTCCAGACGGATGGAATCGGCAACATACACGCGTCGCAAGCTGTCCACGGTAGATTCCAGGCGTTCGCATTGCGCGCGAAGAGCCTCCTGGCTTTGCGCCAAGGCCGCAGGAGAGCCGAATCCCCATACGGCAAACGCCGACAAGCAAGCACAGATAAACTTCTTTTTCATCGCCTTGGGGTATTGAGTATTTCCTCCTCCAACCTGTCGCGCTCTTCATTGGCAAGAAGCGGTTCGCGAAGGAGCTCCGCGTATCGGGAGAAAAGGTTTCTTAGATAGGGAATATACGGGATGCGCCGTTCCAGTTCCGGGGCATGGGCACGAAGGACCTCTTCCACGACGGACAGGGCCTTTGAATGCAGTTCCGCCGTATCATCCTGTTCACGAAGCGACTGAAGCTTCGCGTTGAGGTCATTTATCAGCAGGGCAAACTGATCCAGACCGTAAGGGTAGCGGGAAAGAAATATGTCCAAGGTGTCTATCTCCGTCCATTGTCCCGCGCTGAGGTGCTTCGCACCCTTCATGGAGCCACACCAACTGCGCGCCTTGGCACGGGCGGCAATATCCAACGGGCGACACAGGACATTGTACGCCTCGTCATATTTCCTTTTATAATCCGTCACGCTCTGCAAACGCTGCCACAAAGCTGCGACTTCCGCATCCCGGGAATAAGGACGCAGTACATCCGCCATCCATAAAAGGCTGTCGGGGCGGAGCGTTGAAAGGGGACGCTCAAGGTAGCTGGCGGATGAAAGGACGCGGTTCCGCTCTTTCTCCGGCGCAAAGGCGATGAGCGCAGCTATGCGGCCCCGAAGGAGTGACACCTCTGAAGACTCGCTTTTCGCAGCACCTTGCAGCGCTTGAATCTCAGTACGCACATCGTGGATGCGGCTTCGCCACAGCTGCTCCTGCGCCGAGAGTTCCCTTATCCGCGAAAGTAACGAGTCCGCGTCAGGTTGCTGGGCGCACAACGGGCTTAAGCATAGTACCGAGAACAGGGTGAGAAGGATTTTCCTATACATATCAGTTGAGGAGTTGACGAGCAAAAAAGTGACAAGCTAAGTCTGTTTACCTGTTTGCCAGTTTTCTTTGTTTACCAGTCTGCTTTGCGGAGATTTAATAGTTCGAGACAAAGGTATTCAAGTTGCCATTGCTGAACCCTTCGTTCGTGTATTGCACATAGACTTGTTGCAAATGGCTGCGACTTTCTGCCGGCTCCTGACCACGAAAGGCACTGATGATACTGTTCGCCAGCTGAGTAGAGAAATTGCCGCGTGCCGCCTGAAGCCGCGAATCTACACTTTGCAGTCCGCGCGCCACATCGGAGATATTCTTGACGTTCGTGTAGTACGGGCTGCTCATGTAGTTTGTCTTCTTTGCACGCACGCTCTGCGCATGGCTCGCGAAACTGTTCCATGCTGCCGCACTTTCCGTGAGGCGGAAGCCCGTAGGAAGCCTGAAGCTGCTCCGTGCAAACGTCAGCAGGTTGACGTAAAGACTGTACGTGCCGAGCATCTTCTTCACGCGTTTGTCTTCGCGCAGCTGCGGTGCGTTGGACAGCACGCGGTCAAGGCCGCGCTTCAGTTCTTTAATGCGTGCTTCCCTGCAGTCCGCCTTGGCAAATTCGCCCATCATGAGCGAATCCAATCGGTTGCAAGCCCGCTCGTCCACGAAGTCCACCAGCGTGCGATAGCCGTCGCGAAGGCTGCTTTGGCTTTGGCTCAGCATTTCCAGCGAACGGTCATAGAGCGTGTCGTTCCAATTGTCCGTCGCATTCCAGTTGCGCTGTATGTCGGCCTTCAAGGACTGGAAGAGAGGGTCGTCCTCTCCCGTGTTTCCACTTCCGACAGAGCCGCCTGTGGCGAAGACAAGCACGCCCACTATGATGCCGACAAGTACGACAAACATCAAAAGTATCTTGAGAAATTTCATATCTTAGTTTACTCTTCGTCTTCCTGCGTTCTAAATTATGTATTATCGTTCATCAGTACCGCCGGACGCACCTCTCCCGCTTGTACCCGAGCCCGAACCGCTACCGGCACCCGAGCCCGAACCGCCTGCGGCTCCACCGCCGGCATGCCCCCTGCTTTGTCGGACATTCCCGTTGCTTCCCTGTCCGTTTGCAAGTGCGTCTTTCTGTGCCTTCGCCACTTCTGCGTTATAAGGAATCTTCTCGTTGTATTCCACGAAGGAGTTGTATTCCCGATAGCTTTTTTTGAAAAATGCCTTGGCCTTGAGACCGACTGCTGTCGTTTTGTAGTTCACGACGTGGCCATTCCCATCTACATAGCTTGACCATATAGCCTTGAAGAAACGTTCATGTACCGGAAGCAGATAGTGATGCTCCGTTTGTAGCTTATCTGCGCCATCCACGTTGCCCGTCCGCAAACATCTTACGATTTCCAGATATCCGTTCACGCGCTGAACGACGGAGTCCGGAAGATTCGGATTCTCGGAGATGCGGGCACCCAGATGGAATACATCGTCGAAAGTGAGGCGCGGGTTCCTCAGCACGCTCATGACAGACTCCACCTCCGTCGCAATACCGTCCGATGGCGGTACGGCAGGCGTCATGATGCTTAGCGTGTCATCAGATGCCCGCTGCAAGCTGTCAGTCTGCTCCGTATTCTCCTTGTCCTTCTTGGAGAAGAAGATTTTATATACACCGAAAGAGAACAGGAGCAGCGCGAAGGCTGCGGCCAGCACGATCAGACCTGCCACGATGACGCGGGCATAACGCTTGAAGAAGGTGAGGGACTTTGTCTGCTCAGGCTTGATTTGGACAACGTTTTCCCCGGGATTCAGGTGGAGATGGCCTTCGTGGGAGACAGCATCCGTAGTGAAGGAGATGTTCACGTCCCCCGCAAATTCCGCGGGCAATTGGAAACGCGTGACGTAAACCCCTTGCGGACTGCTTTCGCGGTCAAACCGCTGGGGAAGCTCCATCATGCGGTTCGCCTGCGTGTTGCGCACGTATATATTTATTGTACGGTTAAGGTCACGGATGTCCTTCGGATCCATGATCCACAATGTCACCGTAACGTTACGCGTCCGCCCGCTCGTACTGCCTGAGAGCGCGCCGCTTCTTACCTCCACCCTACGCTTCTGAAGACGTACATGCAGCACGCCGTCTGCGTAGTTCTGGCTTTCAAGGATGTAGTCATCGCCGAGATACTTCGCAACGGGAGTCACCAGAAGTTCTTCGCCTCGAAGCGTGAAGCAGGCATTGGCATCAAGAGGCCGCTCCATGCCGTTTGCAACGCTCACCTTGAGCCGGGGAATGAGGGCGGCAGGATTCTCTGCGCCTTCAACCGCCACGCGCACTTGGGTTACGCGTGGGCGCGGATTAATCTTCACGTTGACAATCTCCCTTTCTGTATCCAAATCAACGCGGTAGCCATAGCCGTCTGCGGAGAGATTTCCTACCGGCAGCGTGCTTTGCATGAGCTGCGCCACCGTGAAACGAACTTCCAGCGGCTCGTAGGCCCGCGCATTGTATGAAGTGGCAATCTGAATGGGCTCCGCATAGAAGTTCTGCACCGGCCAGGGCTGGTACGTGCCATTGACATAAAGCCGCAGGTTCAGCTTTCGCGGAATCTCCAGTCCCTGAAGGTTCGCAGAATACTCCGTCGGAATGCCACGAGGGGCAACGACGACCTCCCCATAAGGCGTAAACTCGGCATAATGGGTGTCGCGGAACAAAAGCCGGATGGTGTTCCATTCTGCCAGGAGGAGCGCCTTGCCTGTTCCCGTCATCGGGCGATATGCCACGCGGTACGGAACAAGCGGATACTGTGCCAGAAGATTCACGAAGACCGACTCGTCGGCCATGCGCTCCTTGAAGTTGTAGCCTTCCTGAACGCCAGCGATTGGCGTCATGCACTGACGGACAAACGTCTCGCGGATTTTCAGCAGCAAGTCGAAGGGGCTGACCTGATTCGCCAACGCGTAGCCATAAGGAAGCGAAATCGCAATCTTCAACATGCCGGGACGGGCGGCCATGTAGCTTTTCACATTGTTATGGACAAGCGTGAACTGCGTGTAGCTCGCTCCGTTATGTACCACAAAGTAGTAGGGATTCTCCGCCATACCCGGATAGCCCAAGTTGGGAAGTTCGGGGAACGGAGGAGAGTTGAGCCAGTAGAGCGGCTCATAGCCCGCGGAAGAAATGCGGTTTCCGAAAATAGCCAGAGATATGCTGGGCATGTTCATGGTTTGCTTAATTAAACAGGTTCTTGAGACGCTCCCCGAAGGTCGTGTTCCTCACGCCCTCGGTCTGCATCATGACATCGACGAGTTTGTCCGCGTCGTAGTTGTTGTACTGATAGACACCGCCTGCATAGAAGTCGCCGAGGCTGAAGGTGTAAAGCATCGGGACGCCATCCGTAGCCTGGTTGATGTTGAAGCGCTTGCAGAGATTCGTGACAGGGTCAAGCAGGTTACGGTATTGCGACATGAAGAGTTCCGTCGCCTTGGCGTTGCGCTCCTCACGGTCCTCGGCCAGCTCGTCCGCCTTTGTCATGATGACGTGCAGATAGTCCACCTTTTTCATGATCTCCGTGTTCTCGGGACGCTCCATGAGGTTTATCATCTTCTGCAAGGTGATGCGCTGGTTCACGTTTGAGCGGACAAGCTTCCGTCCGCCCTCGGTATCCACGAAATGGTTGAAGGCAACGACGTTTGCCGTCGGGTCAACAATCAGGAAGAACATCTTGCGGTTGTTGTTTGCAAGCAGCGTGGCGGCTCCGTTTCCCATGTCGGCGAAGGAAAGTTCGCCGTCGGGGTTGTTGGCTACCTTGAAAGCAAAAGTTTCACCCGCCATCTCCACAAGGTTGATTCTGTGGGGTGTATCATGGTCGTCCGTAATCGTTCCTTGAATGGTGGCCACAAATTCGCCGGGCGTTTGTCCGATGGTGCATCCAGCATCCAAATACTGCGACAAGGCAGCTGCATAGGGGCCGCCGGAAGAAACCAGGTCCACCATCATCTTGTTGGAACCGATAAGTCCCATCAGAATACAACTTTTTCCCGTGGCCGGGATTCCCCAGAAGAAGATATCCGTGCGACCCATGTCGCATTCCTGTCGGCAGCGGGAGATTTCGTACTGGATGTCGGGAAGTCCGTCCTTCACCTCGTCGAAATGATCCAGGATGGCCAGGGACTGCTGCGAATGTACCCCCGCCGCGATGAGTTCCTGGTCGGTGAAAACGCCGGCACGCCGCAGGCTGTTCAGGAAATCGCGTGAATAGCCGGAAGGCTCCATGCGCATCTTCGCCATTTCCTCCTCCTTGAGGGAGAGGAAGAGGCCCTGGGCCTCCTGATAGAAGCGGCTTCCGACATGAAGGCTCACGAAGTCACGGATGGAGAATATGTCGCGCTCGGCTTTTACGCGCATCCAGTCGGCATACTCGCGCACGAGGGAAATGGCCTCTGCGACGTGCTTGCCCTGCGGGAAGCGGTTGCGATACTCCTGCGCAGCAAGAATTTTGTTGCGCGTCGCAGGAGAGTCCACAGTTTGCCAGAGGAAATCGTCAATTTCTCCCTTGAAAACCGTAGTCGGGTGCGCATCTAAATAGCCCAGCAAGGCACGGCCGTCGGACTTGTTCACCAGGTTCCATTCGCGAAGCTCTTTCTCCGCCTCACGCCTGTGCACTTCCGCCTCTGCCGTTGCCATCTGCGCATTGGCTTCCGCGATGTGGTTCTTCGGGGTCATGCGCGGCTGCCAAACGGCAATGTAGGCCGAGAGTTTCTGCACAAGTATGGCAAGGGAAACGTCGGACATTTCCGCCAGCGGAGCGGACAGAAGCGCCTCCACGCCCGACCATTCTGCCTGTTCCTGCGGGTTCGGACGCGAACTGAGTACGTCTTCTATGTAAGCCTTCCTTTCGGGGCTCAGCATGGTCAGGTCTTCGGGAAACCTGATGCGCCCTCCTTCGATGAGCGTGAGGAGTTGTTGCACGGGCATGCGGTTGCACTGTGCGGCAAGTTGCTGCAACTGTGCCGGCGTGAGCGCACCGTTCTGTATGGGATTGGGATTACTACGCATAATGCTTTATTTGTTTTTCAGGAGAACGCCTCCCGTATTAGCCCTGCCGGCGTCGGCGGCCACGATTCTGCGGGAACGATTGGCTATGAAGTAGTTGAAAAGAATGACGAGGTGTATCAGAAGGCTGATGAGGATGCCGCTGGCGGAAAGGTTCCCGATGCTGTCAAAAGCGTTCTTCGCCTTCACCATCGGAATGCCGTAGCGGCGTGCCTGATTGGGTTTCTCTATCTTGCGGTTTTCGATGAGAGGAAAGGGAAAGCTCTCCGACATCTCCGTCAGGGTTGTGCTTATTTCTACGGAAAGGTTCTCAAGAACCACGACGGAGGAAGGCACCTTCAGGATGTTCCAGGAAGCAATTTCGCGGTCTGCCTCCTGAATGGCGGCGCGCCATGTGGCTCCGAACACCTTGTCGCCAAGGATATAGTCGTTGATGTGTCGCGACCATGTGCTGCGATAAGCCTCAACCCCCACGTCGTTCATCGAGGCCTTGTGCTCAGGATTCTCGAAGAAACGCTCTATCTCGTCCGACGGGCCGTTGGCGCGACGGCCGGACACGTAGGTTTGCATGCCGGTAACCGTGCGGTTCAGGCTTTCCGTCTCCTGATCCTGAAAGTCCTTCATGAGGTGTTCGATGTTTCTGACGTCCTCCATTGCCAATGCCTTGATCTCGTCGGACTGGCTGTTGACGCTGAAGAAGCGCGACATCGGCCAGACGGAGAGTGCTGCAAGGACAACATATACGCCCAGCGTGACGTACTCAATGACGCGCCAGCGCTTGCGGTCGCGGTCAACGCCCTTTGCGCGAATCAGGAACCAGAGCAGAACGCCGAAGAGAATCGTTGCGCCAAGGGAGCAAAGCAGGCTTGTGGAGAGCTCAAAGCCCGTGAAGTGAAGGCCGAGCCAGAAGAAAACGGCAAAGGCGGCAAGCCCGAGGCCGAAGGATATGAAATTCGCCAACGTGATGCGCGAATTGTTGTTATTGTCTTGCTTCATGTACTGTTGGATATTGAAGATTAAGCGTTAAGGATTTCAGGCTGAGCGTCGTGCCCTCACGGCCATGAGGGCATCCTTTATCTGTATGTTGGGACCAATCTGCGGACAGCCTTGCACGGGCTTTCCCGTCTCCTTCAGGATTTTGATGATGTCCGCCGTCTTGATTTCAGGGTCCACGCTTCTCATCAGCGCAACGGCGCCGGTTACAAGCGGCGCCGAGAAGCTCGTGCCTTCCAAAGCCGCATAATTGTTCGTAAAGGGAAACGCGCCCACGATATCCACGCCCGGAGCGGAAACCGTGGACTCGTGAAGGCCGACCTCGGGGAAGTTGCCGAAGTTGCTGAAGCTTGCCATCCTCAGATTGCGGTCGATGGCGGAAACCTTTATCCACTTGTCGCCGCGCTTGCTGGGGTCGCAGCCCATGAACAGGGCATCGTTGCCGGCTGCCCAAACGACGGTGACGTTACGTTCCTCGCAGAGGCTTGCCACATAGTCCCAGATGTCGTAGGAATAGGTGAGCTGTTCCCGGTTGTAGCGCGCCATGTCGGCAGGCGTGAAGCTGCGGAGGACTTGCTGCACGAAGTCGGGATAGCTGCTCCCCATGGAAATGTTGATGACGTTTGCGCCCTGATAGATGGCATAGAGCAAACCTTCGAGAAGCGTCATCGACGTACATTCATCGCCCACGCTGACGGGCATGAACTTGCACCCCGGCGCAATGCCGCTTGTGCCGGTTCCGTTGTTCTGGTTTCCCACGGCCATCGAAGCCACCATCGTGCCGTGAATGAAGGGCACTTCACTGGTTTGGTTCAGGGGCGGCGGCATCACGTTGCCGGAATGTCGCGGCACGCTATAGGGCTTCACGATTCGCGTGGAATTCAAATCCTCATGGTAAACGTCGAAAAAACTGTCCACTATGGCAACGACCACGTTTTCCGAGCCTCGCGTAATGTCCCAGGCCTCAAACGCCTGGATCTGCGGGAAGAACCAGCTTTTGTCTGGGTCCTTGAACACAAGGTCGTTGGGACGGGCAGCGGCCACGCTGAACAGTTCCTCCATGAAAACCTTGAACTTGATGTCCGTAATCTTCTTGGGAAGCTCCGTAACAAGAGCCTCGCGGCGCTCTGCGGGAATGCCTATCTGTATCAGCTTTGTCAGCGGATGATAGTACAGGATTTTGTATGCGCTGTCGGGATAGTTTTCCTTGAACTCGCGGGCCCATTGCCTGTAGGTATCGTTGTTGGCCTCAGAGTCAAGGATGACGTTCAGCTTGTTCGTGACCACGCTGCGGCGCGATACGGAGTCCGTCGTCACGTCACGGTCGTCGTAGGGCGGCACGCGGTTGTGTGCGGAGTCGGGCAGGAACTCTCCCGGATCGGGAATGTTGTTCATGTCGCCGCCTCCCACCGTCGTATCTACCGGCACGGGCGTGAAAGGTGCATCACCGCGTAGCTCCGTGTCGTTGGGGACGTCTGAAAAGAAGCTTCCGTCACACCGACGAAACATGCTCAGCAGGAACAGGAGGATGAGCAGGAGAAGGACGAAGAGGAGCAGTCGTCCCAGGCAGCCGCCCAGTCCCCACGGGTGCCAGAAGGGAAGTTTCCCGTCGGCCTTGCCTTTTGTGGAAAAGAATATCTTCTTCATATTTTTATCGTCAGCTTATTGTTCTATGCAACCTTCTTGAGAATCTCGGTGAGCTGGTCGTTGGCTTCCTTGTCGTAGTCGGGAATACTCAGATAGGCGATGAAGGAAACGTAGATGTACTCTTGCCACGTGTAGTAGTTGTCCTCAAAGGCGGGCGTCAGAGCCATCGGATTCGTCGTGAGCTCGTTGAAAAGCGTCGTGAGCTCGCTCTCCTCGAAGTGCGCCTTGCGCTCGGGGCGTCCGATGTAGCGGAAGACGGGCAGGTGCTGCTGTGCCGCCACTTCGCGGGCGCGTTTCCGCTCTTCTTCCGTCAGGAGGGAGAAGCCCAAATCCTTGACAAACTCATTGATGGCACTGGCCAGCATGTCGGCGATGAGGCTTTCGTTGATGAGATGGAGGCCTACGACGTTCACGTAGTCGGCAATCATGTCGGCAAGGTGCGTCGGCAATCCGACGTGGCGGCTCGTCAGCAGGACGTTGTCCACGAAGGAGCCCATAACGATGCTGTCGAAACCTGTAGCGTCGGCATAGTCGTTCATGAAGTCCATCGACGTGATGCTGGTGCGCCACATCTCGTAAACCTGGTCGGCGATGATGTTGGAATTCTTCTTGGGCTTGATGGTTTCCTTGTGGCGGAAGAGCACTTCGGGGCGCACGCCGCGACGCTTGAGGTACTCCTCGGCATCTTCGCGGGAGGCGAAGGCGTAGGCGCGCATCAGGACGTTCCAGCGCTCGTCGTCACTCTTCGCGGCGTCCAGCTGCGTACCGATGCGTCGCAGGATGATTTCGTATTCCTTGAAGTCGTTGACCGTGGTGTTTGTCTCGGGATTCTGGACAATCCTATGGACGACGCGCAGACACTCCGTCTCCGTCGTTTGGAGGGCTTGCATGAGATGCCCGAAGTAGTAGTTGTCCTCGTTGCAGGTGAAGTCCAGCTCGCGGATGATGCTCGTGGCCTTGCGGACGTTCTCGTTGAGGATTTCCACGGCATCCTCGGACACGTGGTATTCTTTCAGGATGCTGAGCACCTTGCCTTTCGTGTCGGAAAGCTGCGTGCCGAAGAGGTATTCGCGCGTCTTCTCCATGCAGCGGGCCACCTTCGTGAGCTGCTCGATGATGTAAAGCGCGCCGTCGTTGTTGATGGTGGCGGCCACGTCCCAGGATTTTGCGGGATCGTCAAAGAGCATAGCCACGTCATCGCTTTCCACGAAGGAGGTGCGAAGCTTGCGGTAGTAGCTGTCGGGCATCGTCGAGGCCGTCTCGCGCTTCTGCGTGCTGAAGCCCGCATAGAGCTTGCTGCCCTTCTCGCCGGAATACTTGAAGTCGCGGAGCAGATAGCTGTTGTGGAAGCGTTCTCCCGGTGCCGACCAATTGCGCACCCAGTCAACGCTTTTGGCATTGAAGCACTGGGTATAGAGCACCTTCGTGAAACGCTCCTCCCAGCGGCCGTCTATGGCCTGACGCTCATTTTTCGCGTCGCTCTGCTCCTCGGACATGTCGATGTTGAACTTTGTCGCTATGTAGAACAGCGGCGAGATGCCGTTTGTGGTCTCCAGGGTGCGACGGCGACGCTCGGGCGTGTCCCCGACGTACTTGTTCACCCAGTCGTTCAGGGTGATGTAGAGCGTGGAGACTTCCGTCTGCTTCTGGTGGTGGCAGTAGAGGAGGGCTGAAAGCTCGCGGTTTTCGCAGTACTTGTTGAAAAGATACGTCACCTTGCCGCGAAGATAAATCTCGTTGATGATGCTCAGGTCGCCGAGCTTGTCGTTCATGTGCTTTTTCGGCGAACGCGCACCGGGGAAGTCAAGCAGGTCGTTGTAGCGGAGGATGTCCTTCTTCACCTTCTCGCGGGAGATTTTTCCCACCGTGAGAGGGTCGTCAATCATCGTGAAGTCGTAGGCAGAGGAGCTTTCAAGGTACTCCTCGCCGATGCGAAAGACAACCTCGGAACAAATGGCGGCAAGCTCGGACTTGCTGAGGCGGCTGACGGTAGTGAAATCGCCGCTTTCGCCGCGCAGATAGACGTCGCAGGCGTTCGTGCCCGCCTCGTTTCCCAGTCCGTTGAGGCACTGCACGCTCATAATCGTGTTCTCGTTGTGCCCGTTGCGCAGGACGGCTTCCACGGGAAGGTAGACGATGCGGGAGAAGCTGAGCTTTTCCGCAAGGGCGAGCAGGCGGTCGAAGTGTGCCGTGATGTGCGGGTCGCGATGCCAGAGGTTTGCGAAGATTTCGCGCAGGCCGCTGACGGGGACGCGGCGGATGATGAGCGAGATGCGGTCAAAGAATGCGGACTGGTTGTAGAGTTGCGCATTGTTGATGTAGGTCTTGAAGTAGTACTTCATGTCCAGCACGTCGTCTTCCGTCACGGCACGGTTCGCACCTTCCGGCTGCGAGACGTAGCGCTGGTAGAAGTCCTCCGCGAGGCGGTTGATTTCCTCTGCGCTGTCGGAGGTATAGTCCACGAGGTTGTTGTAGTAGCCGTCGCAGAGGATGAGGACGATGTCGCTGACGGACAGGGTCTTCATCATGATGGGATGCTCCTCGCTGAAGAGTTCGGCATTGCGCAGGTAGGAGGAGAATCGCGTGACGACGCCCGTGGCCTCCGTATCGTGCGTGATGGGGTTCATCTCCTCAATGAAATCGTAGTCGCGACCGTTCACGCGGACGAGGAAAGGCTCTCCGTCGCGCTGCAGGATGTTGCTCATGAGGTAGCTCTTTCCCACCTGGCTCTCGCCGTATGCGGCGATGGCGGGATTTTCGCGCTCGGCATCGGCCATCTTGCGGAGCTTGCGGCGTTCCTCCACGAGCTGAAGGAAGCGCTGTTCGTACTGTTCGGGCTTATTCTTGCGTATCCACTTGAGGGAATCGTTGATGACGCCGATTTGTGTCTGTATCTTTTGTAACATAGTCGCTTCGTTTTATTTCACGGATAGGATGAATTCGCCTTTGTCGAGCCAGTAGCTGCCGTCGTCCACGAGGCTTTGCTGGCGAAGCTCCACCTTGCCGGGGGGCAGAGCGTTGCCCTCCTGGTCGGTGGCTTCTTCAATGGTGACGAGCTCGCGGTCTTCGAAATAGTTGCGGGAGAAGGTGACGCGCAGCGGGCTTCGGCTGCTGTGGTTGTAGAGGGCATAGAGGGGGCGCGCCTGGTAGAGGGGCGAGTCGAGCTGCTTGCAACCGAGGAAGAAGGGGAACACGTGAACGTCCAGCGTGGCACTTCCGTTCTCCGGCGTGAGGAGGGAGGTAAGCACCTGAAGCCGCTTCGAGTTGTACTGTCCGATGTAGCAGGCGGTGCTCTTCATGCTCTTGGCCATGCGCCCGAAGTCGATGACGAGTCCGTTGAAGTTACCCTTCGCGCTGCCCGCCAGGAAACCCACCATGCCGCCTACGGCGACGACGCTCTTCTGATCGTAGAAGTAGCCTTGTCCGTCGGCGAAGGGGTACCACGAGCCTACGCGGTATTCGTTGAGCCGGATGAGGCGGTCGGGAGAGATGGGGATATACTTGATGAACAGCTCCGTGATGGCGTCGAGGGACGAGGGGCGTCCGGCCAGCACGAGAATGTCGCAGTGGTGGGCATAGAGGATGACGGAAAGCTGCTTCATGAGGGGTTCCATGACGCTCTTGACGATGCCGCTGACGGTGTCAGGGTCGAAGCGCCAGGCGAGTTCCTCGAAGCGGAAGCCGAAATGCTGCGCGAAGTAGTCGAGGAGATAGCGCGCGGGCTTGTTGTCGGCAAATATCTCGTCGTAGCGATAGAGGCGCGAGGGGCGTTTCAGGCGCAGCTGCTCAAGGTAGAACTGCGCGATGGGAACGGAAATCTGCGTGTTGAAATCTACGCGGCAGCGGCGGTCTTTGTAGCTCATCATGGCGCTGTCGTGGCCGAAGAAGTCGTGCAGCAGGTTGGAGGCGAAAGCCTTCACGGCGCGGTCGCGCTGTTCCTTGTCGGTGAGGCTCTGGATGTCGCGGACCTTTTCCTGATAGACGCGGTTGCCTTCGAGGCACGGCAGGGCGAGCATCTCGCTGTCCGTCATCTGGAGAAGGCGCGCGGTGAGTGCACCGCCGATGTTTCCCTGCTCGGCAATGCCGTGCTCGGGGCCTTCTATCACCTGGTTCTGCACGAGGCTGTGCAGGATGTCGTCGCCGGCGAGGTAGAAGCTGTCCCAGAACAGGGGACGCGGCGACAGGCGGCTCTGCCCCTCGCCGTGACACTGGTAGGAGCATATCATGAGGTCCGTAGTACCGGCGCCGATGTCAATGCTGCCGATGGTGAGCGACTTGCCTTCGTAGCCGTCCTCGGCTTCCTCGGGGCGCACGTGGCCCTTGAGGTCGAAGAAGCGGTGTATCTCGCCGCTGTAGCGCTGGGCGATTTCGGCATAGAGATAGACAAGCTGGCAGCAGGTGGCTTCGTCGTAGCTCCAGACGCGGGGCTTGTCGTCGTCGAAGTCCTCGCGCGGCTTCTGCGAGTCGGAGCTGGGGATGATGTTGGCCTCTCCCAACGTGGGGAAGCAGTCGCGAAGTGCCTTCCAGGCGTCTTCTGCCTGGCGGCGCAGGCGCACCTGCTCCACTTGCGGCATGGCCGTCGGGCAGGTGAGTATGATGTTGCGGAGCACGCGGCGGCAGTCTATGTCGCCGTGCTTCGTGCGAAATTCCACGCTGTTGATTTGCGACATCGCCTGCTGCAGGATTTCTATCAGCACGAAGGTCATCAGCGACGAGCGGGAATAGCTGTTGCCGTCGCGCTCTTCATCAACGACGGCGTCACGTCCCACGTAGTTGCCCGTGTTGTCGAACAAATCGGACAGTTCGGGGATATAAATCTGCCCGTCCTGACGCACGTTGAAGGGGTCGTCAACGGTCGTAAGGAATTCCCAGCGTCCGTTGAAGGGCTTCGTGTCCCAGAGGTAGCGCTTCGGGCTGCTGTAGTTCGTCGTGCGCTGGCTCATGCCGTCCTCCTCGAGGGAGCGATAGACGAGGTTGCGGGCTTCGTCGCCGATGCGCACGAGGCTGCGCCAGTCGAAGAAGTGGCCTTCCTCCATGACGATGTCGTTGCCGAAGTCCGCCTTGCGGAACACGCAGCGCATGTCGAAGCTCTTGCGATAGGTTCTCCAGGGCTGGGACATGTCGCGAAGCTCCAGCATCATGGCGCGCGTGAAGTCGCCGCGCTCGAAAAGCACGCCGCAGGTGCGGGAGTTGCCGATGTCGAGGACGAGGTCAACGGGAACGGCCTGTTCCGCAGGCGCTGCGTGGAGCGTCACCTCGGGGGCGGCACCCTCCAGGAGGCGCAGGAAGCCGACGAGGTATATGTACCAGGCGATGTATTTGTGGGAAGTCTCGTTCTGAAGTCCCAGGGCGGAGTAGAGATAGTCCGAGAAAGCGGAGAACTCGGGGCCTGTGGACAGGAAGCCCATCAGTTCATCCACGCGGTTGCAGAGGCTGAAACGCTTCTCCGTCTCGCCGAACTCGGCATACATGGAGGGACGCATCCGCGAAAGCTCGTCGGTGGACAGCTGCGTGTCGAAGGCCCAGAGCAGGCGGTAGCGCTGCGTGTTCTTCTTCGTGCCTTCGCCGAGGCAGTCGATGCGGACGCGGCACCATCCGTAGGGGCCGTCCTGCGAAGCGCGTCCCTCCTCGCACTCGAACATGGGCATCGGGAGCCATTTCCCGAGCAGCTTCTCGAAGGCTGGTACGGGCGTGCGGCCGTCGGTATCCTTCACGCGGAAGCTCAGCAGGGAGCTGATGCTCAGAAGCTCCTCGTCGCCGTCGCGATAGTTTGTCAGAAGGGCCGAGGACGCGTCCTCGGAAATCTTCACGACGCCCGAGGCGTCGAACTCCTCGCTGCCGTCGGGCGCCTGCTCGTAGGCGTTCTGTTCGAGAAGCTCGCTGACGGGCACGTAAAGCCCCGTGGAACTCTGGTAGGAAAGGATGTCAAAAAAGCGGTCTCCCGTCAGGAAGTTCTCCGTGTCGCAGAAGGCGTACTTCAAGGTGCGGCCGTTCGGCAGGAGAAGTGCATCGGCGGGATTGAACTCCACCTCCGTCGTGAGGAAATGGATGCCACTGTTGGCAATCAAGTGTTGCATAAAGCTATCGTGTTTGTTTGTTTCTTCGTTTGGCAGCCCCGTTGCGGCGTCCCGGGTGCGGCGTCGCCTCGGTTAGATGCGTCAGCGCGACGGTTGGGTGCGTCGGCATGGCGATTGGGTACGTCAGCGCGACGGTTGAGTGCGTCGGCATGGCGATTGGGTGCTTCAGCACCTTGGTTAGGTGCGCCTGCGCAGCGGTTGGGTGCGTCGGCATGGCGTTCTGGTGCGTCGGCATGGCGTTCTGGTGCGCTGCAGCCCGCCCCGGACGGGACGTTTTTAAAAGGATTCGCGCGCGGGAAAGACGCATACACGCGACAAAAATAAGACAAATGCAAAGAATAGCGAAGCTTCCCCCCACTTTTTTCACGCCCAAAGCCCGAAAGCCCAAGTGCCAAGGCGTTCTCCGCCTTGGAAAAAGCCCGCAAAGCCCAAGTGCCAAGGCGTTCTGCGCCTTGGAAAAAGCCGCAAAGCCCAAGTGCCAAGGCGTTCTGCGCCTTGGAAAAAGCCGCAAAGCCCCCTCCCGCTGCCTTTGCAAGCATAAACCACCGCGGTGAAATCAAAAAACCACCGCGGTGAGATAAAGAAACCACCGCGGTGAAATATAAAAACCACCGCGGTGGTTTATGAACAAGAAGGCTTGAGAAGGCAAGGAAAAGCCGCAGGAGGCCTCAGCAAAGCACAGCGTCAACGGGGACGTCCCAAGGCTCAGCGGGCAAGGCGGGAAGCAGCTGGAACGGGAAGCACAGGCCGAGGCGGAATGTACCGCCCCCGACATTTTGCCTGCCGCCATCGCCGCTGCCGTTGCCCCTTTCCGGCACGAAAGGCGGGAGCTGCGCAAGGAAACGGTCGTAGTAGCCGCGACCGCGCCCCATGCGGTGGCCTGCGCGGTCGAAGGCGACGCCGGGAACCACGATGAGGGGAAGCGCCTCAAAGCGCGTGAACGCCTCGCCCGTGGGCTCAAGGATGCCGAAGGCGCCGCGCCGCAGGCTTTCGCGGCCTTGGAAATGGCGCAGCTCCATCGTGTCGTCGCCCGTCACGACGGGCAGGAGCAGCGTTTTCTCCCGCCACATACGTTCCAGGAGCGCGTGCGTCGTCGGCTCGTCGGGCAAGGACCAGAAAAGCGCCACCGTCCGCGCCGCCTGAAAGCGCAGATGACGCTCCAGCAGGCTCATCAGCCGCCTGGAAGCGGCAGCGTGAGCCTCCGGCGTGGGCAGCTGCTCGCGGCGCAGGGCTTTTATGCGTGCCCGGAGCGCGTCTTTTTCTGCGGACATACGGCTATGAGGTTCAATGAGGGGCTCCAAAGCATCCGCGTGCGTGCCTCGGCATAATGGCTCCACGTGCGGAAGTCGCGCATCGTGCCCCGGGGCAGCGACAGGCGTGCTGCAGCCTTCTCCGCCGTGGGCAGTTCGGGCTGCGTGCGGCCTTCGCTGACGAGCTCCAAGGCACGTGCCACGCACTCGTCGTTCTGGTTCTCGTAGCGCGCGGCTTCCTGCGTGCCGTAAAGTATCAGGAGAATCTGGCTCGTGACGTAGGAGCGTATCTGTTCTGCGCTTTGGCGAATCAGCAGGTTGCGGCGCTTCAGGCCGTTGTTGGCGGCAAAGGTGGCAAAGTCCTCCACGAGGTCATAGCGCTGAAGCGTTGCCACGACGTTGTCCGCGCCAGAGGAACGCGCCAGCGAGGCACGGTGCTCGTCGGTGAACACGTAGGCGTACTGATAGAGAAGCCCGCGCATGTAGGCTTCCATGAAGTAGCTGGTGCGCCCCGTGGTGTCCTCGGCAACGAAAAGGTCGGGGATGATGCCGCCTCCGCCATAGACGTCGCGGCCAAGGCGCGTCTTGTAGGCCTCGCCCTGCGTCTTGATGCTGTCTGCCGACTGGTATTCGCCGCTCGTGGCGCGAATGAGCAGGTCGGCCTCGTACTCCTCTTCCTGTCCCGGCTGGTAGGGTTTCTGCACACAGCGCCCCGAAGGCGTATAGTAGCGGGCGATGGTAAGCCGCAGCAGCGAGCCGTCGTCAAACTCGATGGGCACTTGCACAAGCCCCTTGCCGAAGGAACGACGCCCGACGATGGTGCCCCGGTCGTTGTCCTGCATGGCGCCTGCGAAAATCTCGCTGGCGGAAGCCGAAACCTCGTCGATAAGTACCACGAGCGGCAGCTGCTGATAGACGCCACGCCCGTCGCTGACGTACTCCTGTCGGGGAGAACGCCTGCCCTGCGTATAGACTATGAGGCGGTCGGCGGGAAGAAACTCGTTGGCAATCTGCACGGCGGGTTCCATCAGTCCGCCAAGGTTTCCGCGCAAGTCCACGATGAGCCCCTTCAAGCCCCCTGCCTGCAAGGAGGCAAGTGCGGCAAGAAACTCGGAATGCGTCGTGTTGGCGAAGGTCGTGATGCGTATGTAGCCCGTACCGTCGTCCATCTTGTAGGCCGCGCTGACGCTTGGCACGGGCACGTCGTCGCGGACGATGCGGAAGCTGAGCGGCTCCGGCGTCCCCGCGCGGCGTACGTCAAGGCATACGGACGTTCCCTGCGGCCCCTTGAGGCGTGCCAGAACGGTGTCGTTCGTGATCTTCGGTCCCGTGAAAGGCTTGCCGTCCACGTTCACAATGGCGTCGCCGGCGCGAAGCCCCACACTCTCCGAAGGCCCTCCCTTGATGATGCGGACGATGCGCACCGTGTCCTGATAAATCGTGAACTGAACGCCCACGCCGCTGAACTTTCCTTCCAGCTCCTGCATGCTTTCGCCTGCCAGCTTGGGGGAGAAATACGTGGAGTGGGGATCCAGCTGCTTCAGGATCTGCGGCATCGACTTTTCCACAAGGTCGGGAATGTCAACGGTGTCCACATAGCGGTCGTCGATGAGGTGGAAAAGGTCGTTTATCTTGTTGCTGGACGAATTGATGATGCTCAGCGAGCGCCGCGAATAGTGGGAAGAGAAGAAACTCCCCAGCAAGATTCCCACGATGACGCCTGCGGCCACGAGCATCGGCACGAAAGGATTCCGTGCACGACGTGCGGCGTGCGGCTCCATCGGCTTGTTCTCGCCCGGCGCGGGCTTTTCCCCGGTCGGAATCTGCGGCGGAAGACCGGGCGTCTGCATCTGTTCCGTCGGCGTCTGCAATTCTTCGGACATAACTCTGGCTTTAATCTTTTGTTTCAACAGGAGTATATTCTACTTCGATGCCTGCGCGGCGCAAGAGGTCTATGCCGTCGGTCAGGCGATACTGCTTGGCATAGACAACGCGACGTATGCCGGACTGGATGATGAGCTTTGCGCATTCGATGCACGGGGAGTCGGTCACGTAGAGTGTGGCTCCGTCGCTGTTGTTTCCCGAACGCGCTATCTTCGTAATGGCATTTGCCTCGGCGTGGAGCACGTAGGGCTTCGTCACGTTGTGCTCGTCCTCGCAGACATTCTCAAATCCGGAGGGCGTCCCGTTGTAGCCGTCGCTGATAATCATGCGGCCTTTCACGATGAGCGCGCCCACCTGGCGGCGCTGGCAGTAGGAATTCTGCGCCCAGATGCGCGCCATCTGGAGATAGCGCAGGTCAAAGGCACGGGAACGTGCCGTCTTTTCCTCCGCACACGGCACCGCATCGGCGTTCTCTCCCACCCCGTCGGCATTTCCGGGCTTCGCGGCCTTCCTGCCCCAGTCGGCATCGAGCGTGCGGCGTATGAGCGCCTCCGTCGTGGGCTTGCGTCCCCGGAAACGCACGTAGAGCTCCATCGGATGCTCCGTGCCGCCGCGCGAAAGGATGTTCTCGCGGAAGCTCTTTGCGACGTTCCGGTTGAAGATGCCCTCTTCCAGAAAACGCGAGAAGGCATCAGCATCCAGGACCTCCGCCCATTTGTAGCTGTAGTAGCCCGCCGCATAGCCGCCGCTCATGATGTGGCCGAACTGCTGTGCCATGCAGGCGTGGGGAAGGCGCGGCAGGAGAGCCACGTCGCGCAAGGCGGCTTCCTCGAAGTCGGACAGGGATCCGGCAAGAGGCTTCGTCTGCGTGTAGAGTGCCATGTCCAGGAGTCCAAACCCTACCTGGCGCATGCAGCCGTATGCGGCGTTGAAGGTGCGCGCACGGCGTATTTTCTTCACGAGGTCGTCAGGGAGCGGTTCCCCGGTCTCGAAGTGGAAGGCAAAGGTGTGGAGGAAATCGGCTTCGGTGGCGTAGTTTTCCATAATCTGCGAGGGAAGCTCCACGAAGTCCCACCATACGTTCGTACCGCTGATGCTGCGGAAGCGGGAACGCGCAAAGAGACCGTGCAGCGCATGCCCGAATTCGTGGAGCAAGGTCTCCACTTCTCCCAGCGTGAGGCGCGAGGGGGCATCGGCGGAAGGCTTCGGAAAGTTCGTGACAAGCGCCACGTGGGGACGCGAGTCCCTGCCGCGCTCCGTCCATTGCTCCTTGTAGTTCGTCATCCACGCCCCACCCTGCTTCGACTTGCGGGCAAAGAAGTCGCAATACAGCACACCGAGGAAACTGCCGTCGGCATCGAAGACCTCGTAAGCCTCCACGTCGGCGTGATATACGGGAATGCTCTTGTTACGTGAGAACGTGATGCCGTACAGGCGCGTGGCAAGGGAGAATACGCCGCCCACGACGGCGGGCAGCGGGAAGTAAGGACGCAGCATTTCGCCGTCGAAACCATGCGTTTCCTTGAACAGGCGCTGGCTCCAATAGGAGAAATCCCACGGCTCAAGCATGAAACTCTCGTCGCCAAGCGTCCGGCGTGCAAACGCCTCGACTTCCTGCACCTCCCTGCGGGCTGGAGAAAGGAATTTCCCGCTGAGCTCATCCAGAAGTCCTCGCACATTCTCCTCGTTTTGTGCCATCCGGCGACGCAGCACATAGTCGGCATAATCCCGAAAACCAAGGAGCTGCGCCTTTTCCCTGCGCAGATTGACGATGCGCAGACAGACGTCGCCGTTGTCATGTGCGCCGCCCTGGGCACAGCGCATGGTATATGCCGTGTACATTTCGCGACGAAGCTCGCGGTCCTCTACGTACTGCATGAAAGGCCCGTAGCTGGGGGCTTTCAGCGTAAACAGCCAGCCGTCCTTTCCCTGCGCCTTTGCCTCGTCGGCAGCGGCTTGCAGGCGGGATTCGGGAAGCCCCTTGAGGCGTGCCTCGTCCGTGACGTTAAGTTCGTAGGCGTTGGTTTCCTTCAGCAGGTTCTGCTCGAAGACAACCGTCAGCCGTGAAAGTTCCTCGGAGATTTCGCGGAAACGCTTGCGCCCGCCTTCGTCCAACGTGGCGCCGGCGCGTTCAAACGCCTCGTACGTCTTGTCAAGGAGCATGGCCTCCTCCTGCGTGAGACCCGTTGCGTCTTCCTTCACCGTCCGAACGCGTTCAAAAAGCGCGCGGTTCAGGAAAATGTCGTTGTCGTGCTTTGCAAGAAGCGGCGAGATGCGTTCCGTCAGCGCGTCAAGTGCGTCGGACGTGTCGGCACTTGCCATGTTGAACATGAGCGAAGAGGCCATCGCGAGCGTTTCGCCCGCACCGTCCAGCGCGGCGATAGTATTTTTGAAGGTGGGAGCCTGGGGATTTGCAGCAATCTCTGCTATCTCCTGCTCGCTTCTGCGCAACCCTTCGTTGACGGCATCCTCAATATCGGACACGGAAAAGGCTCCGAAGGGCAGCGTCGCATGCGGTGTGCGGAATGGGGAGAGCAAAGGATTCTTTTTTTCCTGCTTCATCGTGGTGTGTTTCTAAAAAAACCTCTGGTCTTTCGGGGCACGCCCTGCGAAGGACATGCCGAAAGGAGGTCGTTCAAAGTCGTTGTCACTGGCGCGGAGTGCCGCCGTTCGTCTCCGGCGTACGCACACCGCGCATGATTTCGTCCATCTCAGCAAAGCGTTCGCCTTGGTTGAGCGTGAAATATATGTCGTAGAGCAAAGGCGCCCAGCGGACGGCATCGGCCGGACGCAGTTGCCGGTATGTTTCAAGGGGAGTGCGCGCCAGGAGATAGTAGTCGCGACGCGTCTTCTGCGCAGCCTTGTAGTCGGCAGAAGTGATGTTGGCGGGAAGAACCGTGCTTTTGGCCAGATTGCAATAGGACGCACCGATGTAGTAGTAGGTGTCGGCATGTGTGCTGTCGGCTTCAAGCGCCTTCCCGAAAAAGTTCACAGCTTCGCGATTGCGCTCAAGATTCATGAGTGACAAGGCTTTGGCCATGAGAAAATAGTAGTTTGTGCTGTCTGTCGGAAGCATGCGGTCGGCCAGGGAAAGCGTGGTGGCATAATCCCCGCGGGAGGCGTAGTGGTCCACAAGTTCCGTAAAGAAAAAAGGCTCGGCAGAGTATTCCTCCATGCCGCGGCGAAGATAGCCCACATAGGCCACCGTATCACCCAGAAGTTGCTCGGTACGGGCAAGGTAAGCCACGATGCTGCGGCGCGATGCCGTCGTGTCCTCCAGCGCAGCCTCGGCATAGCGTCGCACAAGCTCGTAGTCCTTCGTCAGGAAGGCGCTTCTCACCAGCATGACGCCGCAATTTTCCCTCACGTGCCCTCGCTGCGCACGCGCCTCGTTACCCCACACGGGCATTTGAGGCACATCGACGGCATAGCGAAGGAAAGGAATGGCTTCCGCGTAGCGCCCGCGCGTAAAATAAAAGCGGCCGCCGGCCACCAGGTTGCGGTAGTATTTCCGCAGAAGCTGGCCGTGAGGCTTTTGGTAGTGCATTTCCCCGCCCACGCGCGCCAAAAGCCGCCGCTCGGCAGAGTCGCAGCGCAGGACGTTATCGTAGATGCCATAGATGGTGCGGAAAAACTGCACCGTGTCGTAGGCTTGTTTGAGATATATCTTCTCGTTCTGCTGGTCGTTAAGCTGCACGTTGGCTTCCACGGCGTAGGCGTAGAGCTTCGGACGCATCTTTTCGGGACACTCCGGCTCTATTTTCCTCACTTCCGTCAGGACGTCCGCAGGCTTTTTAGCCTTGAAGGCCGCGCGGAGAGGCTTGAAAACCTTCTGAGCCCGGACAGAAGGACTGCCCAGGCACAGAAGGATTATCAATATGTATATACGGGATTTCAAAAAAACAGGATATCAGAAATCTCCCGTGGGATGATTTTCAATTCTTGTGGTTTATTTGCAGTATTCAGGATATGCAGCCTTGATTTCGCTGGCCTTTTCGTCCATCAGGAGGCTATAGTAGCAACTGTAGAGACCCTGCGCCCAGAGCTCAGGACGTTCGGGAGCCATGCCGCGTACCTTCTCGAAATAGGGAAGTGCCTTGTTGTACCAGGGATATACCTTCTCCTGCATAATCTTACGGCGTGCCTTGTTGCTGGCATCGTCCGTGCCCATCGGGATGTGGTACTCGTTGGCATTCAGGCGGTCGGTGATGTCGTTTACGTAGCAGATACCCATGTTTGTGTTGGCCTCAAGATATTCGGAATCAATCTCCAGGGCTTTTGCAAAGCAATTGCGGGCGGCTTCGTAGTCATAGGGCGTCATGTTCATCTCTATACAGCCCTTGATGTAGTAGGAAGTCTTGGCCTCGGGAGACTTTGCGATGAGGTCGTCTGCCATCTTGATGGCACCGGTACGGTCCTGCTGACGCATATAGTGCGTGATGAGGTCGCCCATGAAGCCGGCGTTGCTCGTGCGTGCCACGCCGTCCTTCAGCGTCTCCACGTATGCCAGCGTATCGCCCTTGGCAAGGTTCGCCGTGTACTTCATGATGTAGAGGTCATGAAGGTTCATCGTGTCCTTCAGAGCTTCATCGGCATTGCGCAGCACGGCATCCCAGTCCTTCTGGTTGTAGCTGAAGAGCGTGCAGTTGAAGGCTGCCTGAGAATAGTTGGCGCGGCCTGCAGCGTAGATGGAGTCCGTCTGATGCTGCGAGAAGATAGGATTCTTCGGAAGGTTCAGATACTTCTCGAAGTACTCAAGGGAAGCCTTTTCGTTGCGGTTCTGATACATAAACATGCCTGCAAAGTTGTAATAGTCCAGCATCTGCAGGAGGTTCAGGTTGTTTTCCGCCTGATACTGAGGCTTAACCTTACCCTTCTTGTCGGGTGTAAAATCAGCTTCGTGGCACTTCGTCAGAGCCTCCACGGCCTTGTCCAGGTGGGAACAGAACGCCGCCGTGTCGAAGGGCAGTCCCTGTGCGGCCTTGGAAAGTTCTTCGTTGAAGATGCTGGCATGGGAAATTCCAAGCTTGCGGTATGCTTCCGCAAATTTCGTGGTCTTGGGGTTCTGGATAATCTCATCCAAAACCGTAATGGCCTTGGCGAAATCATTCTGCTGAATGGCGTAGTCCACTTTCGCAAAACTTTGCGCCATTGCGGGCAGAGAAACTGCTATCGTGCAGATAGCGAGAAGGATTTTTTTCATGATAAGATAAAATTGTTGTTTAGTTGTTTGGTCAATTTGTTTCGGAGTAACCTGAGTTTTCAGAGGCTTCGGACGGTTCAGAAAGCTCGGGATTCTCGGGAGCTTCCTCTTCTTCCGTTGCCGTGGGCACCTTGCATACGCTGCTGATGACGTCACCGCGCTTGTGAAGGTCAATGAGGCGTACGCCCTGCGTGGCACGTCCTGCAGTGCGCACGTCTGCGGTACGCAGGCGGATGGTGATGCCGCTCTTGTTGATAATCATGAGGTCATCGTCGTCCGTCACGCTCTTGATGGCAAGCAGCGGACCCGTCTTCTCAGTGATTTGCAGGGTCTTGACGCCCTTTGTTCCACGGTTAGTCTTACGGTAGTCCTCCACGAGGCTCTTCTTTCCGTAACCGTTCTGGGACACAACCATCACCGTCTCATGTTCCGCATCGTTGACACAAATCATACCGACAACTTCGTCATTGGCATCGGCTAGCATCATGCCGCGAACACCCGTTGCCACGCGTCCCATGTTGCGGACAACGCTTTCATTAAAGCGCACGGCGCGACCGGAGCGGCTTGCAATGATAAGTTCGTCGCTGCCATTTGTCAGCACGACGCTCACTACGCGGTCATCCTCGCGGATATTGATGGCATTCACACCGTTCATACGCGGACGGGAGTAGGCCTCGAGGCTTGTCTTTTTCACCACACCCTGCTTCGTGCAGAACACGACGTTATGCGACTGGTTGAAGTCGGCATCGTTCAGCTTCTTGATGTAGAGGCATGCGTTCACGCTGTCCTCATTGTCAATGTTGAGCATGTTCTGGATGGCACGTCCCTTGGAGTTCTTCGCTCCTTCGGGGATGTCGTACACCTTGAGCCAATAGCAGCGGCCGCGTGCCGTGAAGAAGAGCATCGTGTCGTGCATCTTGGCCATGTATATGTACTCGATGAAATCCTGATCGCGCGTGGAACCGCCCTTGCTGCCCACGCCGCCACGTGCCTGTGCACGGAAGTCGGCCAGCAGGGTGCGCTTGATGTAGCCCAGATGGCTGATTGTGATGACCACCTCGTCGTTGGCATAGAAGTCCTCGGGGTTGAATTCCTCAGCAGAGAGGCGAATTTCCGTACGGCGCTCGTCGCCATACTTCTCTTTCACTTCGAGAAGTTCTTCCTTCATCACTTTCTTGCACTCCTCGGGGTCGGTGAGGATAAGGTTGTAGTACGCGATTTTGCGCTCCAGCTCGTCATATTCCTGATGCAGTTTCTCTTGCTGCAGGCCTGTGAGCTGTGCCAGGCGCATATCCACGATGGCACGCGCCTGCAAGTCGTCCAGTTCAAAGCGCTCCATGAGTCGCGTCTGCGCCTCTGCGGGGGTCTTGCTGGCACGTATGATGTGAACCACCTCGTCAATGTTGTCGCTGGCGATGATGAGACCTTCCAGGATATGAGCACGCTCCTCAGCCTTACGCTTGTCGTACTCCGTACGGCGGATAACGACGTCGTGACGGTGCTCCACGAAATACTTCACGCAGTCGCGCAGCGTCAGCGTCTTCGGGCGGCCGTGCACCAGAGCCACGCAGTTCACGGCAAACGAGCTCTGCAATGCCGTCATCTTGAAAAGCTTGTTCAGGACGACATTCGCGTTGGCGTCACGCTTCACGTCCACCACGATGCGCATACCTTCACGGTCGCTCTCGTCGTTAACGTTACTGATACCTTCTATCTTCTTCTCGTTCACCAGGGCCGCAATGCTCTTGATGAGCTCTGCCTTGTTCACGCCGTAGGGAATCTCGTTGACGACGATGGTGTCGTGCTGAGGGCCGTTCTCAATCTCGGTCTTGGCACGCACGATGATGCGGCCGCGTCCCGTTTCGTAGGCTGCGCGCACGCCTTGCAGTCCCATGATGTAGCCTCCCGTGGGGAAATCCGGAGCCTTGATGTACTCCATCAGTCCGTCGATATCAATGTCCGGGTTTTCGATATAGGCAACAGCACCGTCGATGACTTCACCCAGGTTATGCGTGGGCACGTTTGTTGCCATGCCGACAGCGATACCCGTGGCACCGTTGACGAGGAAGTTTGGAATGCGCGTCGGCAGGACGCTGGGCTCCTTGTCTGTGTCGTCATAGGTGTTCATCATGTCCACGGTCTCCTTGTCGATGTCCTGCATCATCTGTTCGCCGAGCACCGAGAGGCGGGCTTCCGTATAACGCATAGCGGCAGGGGAGTCGCCGTCCACTGAACCGAAGTTGCCTTGTCCGTCAACAAGCGTATAGCGCAGGTTCCAAGGCTGCGCCATGCGGACAAGTGCGCCGTAGATGGAACTGTCACCGTGCGGGTGATACTTACCCATCACCTCACCGACCGTCTTGGCAGACTTCTTCGTGGGTTTGTCATGCGTATTGCCCAGGCGGTCCATGCCGTAAAGGATGCGGCGCTGCACAGGCTTGAATCCGTCGCGCACGTCTGGCAAAGCACGTGCTACGATGACGGACATAGAATAGTCGATATAGGAGCTTTTCATCTCCTTCTCAATATCGACTTTCAGAATTCTGTCTTGATCTATCATCTGATATTTCGTTTGTTTAATGTTCCAAGTTCATTTCAGCCTCTCCGACACATTATTTTATAACGCCTGCGGGCGCACACGCGCGCGAAGAAGCTCAAAACGGCGCAAATTTAGCATATTTTCGATGGAACGCCCAAGCCGGAGAAAGAACTTTTTGCAAAAACACCCCATTTTTGCCCCTTTTTAGCCGTTTTCAGCGGCTTTTTACATTTTGCCGACAGGGTATCGGGGTTCAAATAATGATATGGAAAAGGTGACAGGCACGCATTCCTCTCACCACTCCCGTGGAAACCACAGGTGGTTGAGGCGCTCACGCTGGCGCTGTTCGGGGGCATTGTCTGTGGGGTGCCAGAAATGTTCGTCCTTCAACGCATCGGGAAGGTACTGCTGAAGGTGGAAATGCTCGGGATGGTCGTGGGGATAGACATAGCCGTCATGATATCCGAGCTCCTTCATGAGGGCCGTCGGTGCATTGCGCAAATGGAGCGGGACAGGAAGGTTGCCCGTTTCGCGCACCTTCGCCAGGGCTGCATCAATGCCCAGATAGGCACTGTTGGACTTGGGGCTGTTCGCCAGATAGACGGTGGCCTCCGCCAAGGGGATGCGCCCTTCAGGCCAGCCTATCTTCTGTACGACATCGAAAGCAACGTTAGCCATCAGCAGTGCATTGGGGTTGGCGAGGCCGATATCCTCAGCTGCACTGATGACAAGACGGCGGGCGATGAACTTGGGGTCTTCCCCACCTTCTATCATGCGTGCCAGCCAGTAGAGGGCGGCATCCGGGTCGCTGCCTCGCAGGCTTTTAATGAAGGCAGAGATAATGTCATAGTGCATTTCTCCGTCCTTGTCATAGGCCAGCGGGTTCTGCTGCAAGCGTTCCGTGACGAGGGCATTGTCCACGATGAGTTTGTCACCCTCGGAGGCCTGTGCCGTAAGGATGTCGAGGATGTTAAGAAGTTTCCGTGCGTCGCCGCCACTGAACCGCAGAAGGGCTTCGGTTTCACGAAGCTCAATATCCAGGCGACTGAGCACATCGTCCTGCTTGACAGCCCGCTCAAGCAATGTCAGGAGCTCTTCGCGGCTCAGGATTTTGAGAACGTAAACCTGGCAGCGTGAGAGCAGGGGGCGGATGACCTCGAAGGAAGGATTTTCCGTCGTGGCACCTATCAGCGTGATGTCCCCCGTTTCCACTGCCGCCAGCAGGCTGTCCTGCTGCGACTTGGAGAAACGGTGTATCTCGTCGATGAAAAGAATGGGACTTTGACGGCCGAAGAAGCGGTTCTTCTTTGCACTTTCAATGACGTCGCGAACGTCCTTCACCCCCGCATTGACGGCGGAGAGGGTGTAGAAGGCTGTATCAAGGCGGTTGGCGATGATTTTCGCCAGCGTTGTCTTTCCCACGCCCGGCGGCCCCCACAGGATGAAGGAGGCGATGCGTCCCGAGTCAATCATCTGACGCAGGACGGCACCGGGACCTACGAGGTGCTGCTGCCCAATGTAGTCGTCCAGAGACGTGGGGCGAAGGCGTTCGGCAAGGGGTGTCATCGGAGAGTGTTGTATATCCTATGTTCTCAACCGTTCATGGAGAGCAGGAACTCCTCGTTGTTCTTGGTGTGCTCCATGCGCTTGGAAAGCTCCGTCATGGCCTCCACGGGGTTCATGTCGGCAAGGAACTTGCGGAGTACCCACATGCGGTTCTGCGTCATCTTGTCAAGCAGCAGGTCGTCGCGGCGCGTACTGGAAGCCACGAGGTTCACACTGGGATAGATGCGCTTGTTGGCCAGGTTGCGGTCAAGCTGAAGTTCCATGTTACCGGTACCCTTGAACTCTTCGAAGATAACCTCGTCCATCTTGGAGCCCGTGTCTATAAGTGCGGTAGCGATGATGGTCAGCGAACCGCCTCCCTCAATGTTTCGCGCAGCACCGAAGAAGCGCTTGGGATATTGCAGGGAGTTGGCTTCCACACCACCCGTCAGCACCTTGCCGCTGGCGGGACTCACCGTGTTGTAGGCACGTGCCAGACGCGTGATGCTGTCAAGGAAGATGACAACGTCGTGGCCGCATTCCACCATACGCTTTGCCTTTTCGAGGACGATGTTGGCAATTTTAACGTGATGGCTGGCGGGCTCGTCGAAGGTGGAAGCGATGACTTCGGCATTCACTGTGCGTGCCATGTCGGTCACTTCCTCCGGACGCTCGTCAATGAGGAGCATCATCAGGTAGGTCTCGGGATGATTGCGGGCGATGGCGTTTGCGATGTCCTTCATGAGCCACGTCTTACCTGTCTTAGGCTGTGCCACGATGAGCGCACGCTGTCCCTTGCCAATAGGCGAGAACAGGTCCACAACGCGACAGCTCATAGAGTCGTTCATGCCGTTACAAAGCTGGAACTTCTCCTCCGGGAAGAGCGGCGTGAGATGCTCAAAGGCCACGCGGTCGCGTACGACGATGGGGTCCAGGCCGTTGATGGTCTGCACGCGCTGGAGCATGAAGAACTTGTCGTTCTCGCGGGGTATGCGGACGCGTCCCTCCACCACGTCGCCGGGCTTGAGACCATACTGGCGAATGAGGTTCATCGGCACAAACACGTCATCGGGAGACGTGAGGTAGTTATAGTCGCCGGAACGCAGGAAACCGAAACCGTCGGACATGAGTTCCAGCACGCCGCATGCGTCGAGGTAGTCGTCCTGCACCTGAAGTTCGGATGCGGCAGCGGTCTCCGTCTCCTGGCGTACAGGCTCTGCAACAGCAGCCTGCGGCTGAGGACGGGACGGGGCGGGAGCCTGCACATGTGCCTGCGGGAGCACGGTGACGTTGTCCAGGTTGTTCTGGATCATGGGGTCGTCCTTGAAGCGGCGGAACTTGGGACGCTGAACGGCGGACATGGCCAGTTCCGGATTCTCATCATTCTCGTTAAATACGACGGGGACGTCCTTTATGATGATGAAGTCCTTGCCGTCCTTTGCTGCCTCCGCAGCCATGCGCAGCATGTCCTCCTCCGTCGTGGTTTCTTCCGACTGCATCTTTTGGCGCAGGGCTTCGGAATCCACCTCGGGAGCGGCCGTTTCCTTCTGCTCCTCCTGCTTCTCCTGTTCCGGCTGTTCTGCCTCTGCGGATGCTGCCTGCTGCATTTGTTCAGCTACGAAGTCAGGCACGGGATCATCCGTCTTTGCCTGTACGGCATTTTCCTCCTTGAAGTCCAGCTCCTGCACCTGCGATGCCAGTTCCTTCTCACGTGCCTGGCGGGCCGCCTCTTCGCGCGCCGCAATCTCGGCTTTCGAGGGGCGTCCGCGCTTGCGCTTCGGGGGCTCGGGGGCAGCCTGCTCGGCAGGCGTTGCGGCCGCCGGGGTTTCTGCCGTTGCGGCTGCAGGCTTTGCCTCCGCCACGACCTTCTCCTTGGCGGACACTTTATCTTTTACGGATATGCGCGTGCGCTTACGTGTGCGCTCGCCGGTTTGGTTTTCTGAATTTTGCACGGCCTGGCAGTCCAGGATGTCGTAGATGACGCTGCGCTTGTCAGCCTTGTCTGTGATTTTCGCGTCCATGTCGGCTGCAATCTGGAGCAACTCTGCCAGTTCCTTACCTTCCAGTGCAGTCATTGAATACATTGCCATAATGAATAAATGTGTGTGATTGTTTTGTGTTCTTTTTGTAACCCATTTCTCCCCCACTCTTTCGGTGCATCATGAATTGCGCACTTCACACAAAGGCATCATTTGCAGATGCATGGCGACCTCACGGCGGAACGTCGGCTTGTGTAGAGCAGGAAGTGGGATGGGAAGAGGATATCCTTGAAAAAAATGTGGGATACCGTCTGTTTTCGAGTGCAAAAGTAGCACTTTCGAGGCAAAGAAAAAAATAAAAAGCAGAAAAAAGTAGCGAAAACGTTTTGTCGTCAGCGGAAAAAGCCGTACTTTTGCACTCGCAAAAACCGATGGTGCCTATAGTTCAGTTGGTTAGAGCGTCAGATTGTGGTTCTGAATGTCATGGGTTCGAGTCCCATTAGGCACCCCAAGAGAGAAGCCTCGCTAATCGTTTGATAGCGAGGCTTCTTTCGTTTTATGATTTCTTACCACGTAAGGGCTTCGAGGCCGTTTTCTGTCATGACGAAGGTGTGTTCCCACTGTGCGGAGGGCAGTTCGTCCTCGCTGACAACGGTCCAGTCGTCCTCTTCGTCGATGAAAACCTCCCACGTGCCCATGTTAATCATCGGCTCTATGGTGAAAACCATGCCGGGCACAAGTAGCATACCGTCTTCGCCCGTGTCGTAGTGGTCCACGTCGGGGTCGTCGTGGAACTGAAGTCCCACGCCGTGCCCGCAAAGGTCGCGCACGACGCTGTAACCGTTCTTGTGGGCATGGGCCCCGATGGCCTTTCCTATGTCTCCCACGAAGCCCCAGGGCTTGGCGGCCTGGGCACCGATGTCGAGGCACTCCTTGGCCACGCGGACGAGGCGTTCCTTCTCCGGCGTTGTCTTGCCGACGATGTACATGCGCGAGGCATCGCTGAAATATCCGTCAAGGATGGTGGAAACGTCCACGTTGATGATGTCTCCCTCAAGAAGTTCCTCGCAGTCGTTGGGAATACCGTGACACACCACTTCGTTGATGCTCGTACAGCAGCTCTTGGGGAAGCCTTCGTAGTGGAGCGGCGCAGGCGTGGCACCATGCTTCACGGTATAGTCATAGACAAGGCGGTCGATATCCTCCGTCGTCATGCCTTCACGAATCTTCTCCTCCAGCATGTCGAGGATTCCCGTGTTGACAACGCCCGAGCGGCGAATGCCCTCTATCTGTTCCGCACTGAGTACGAGGCGGCGTGGCGGCACAAGGCATCCCTTTTCTTGGAAATCAAGTATCTTGCGGTCGAAATCTGTGGGTTCCTGTCCACGCGGAATGAACCAGTTGCGCGGGACGCGACGCTTTTTTTTCTTACTTGTAAACATATATATTTATTGTGTATTCTCCAAAATGGAGCGCAAAATAAGGGCTTTTACAGAAAAAAAGGAAAATGGGAATCGAAAAATTTGTCACGAATGCAGTCTTTTGCGTACTTTTGCTTGTCGAATACGAACAAACCATCAATCATCAAGTACATTTCTCTGATATGAAAAAGACATTTCTCAGCCTGATTGCCGTCCTCCTGTGCGCAAACGCATGGGCGCAGTACAGCAGTCAGAACAGCGGCGGCTTCTCCTTCTCCGAGGACCGCCTGTACTACGGTATCCGCATCGGCGTCACGGGCTCCTACATCAAAGCCGACGCCCCCATGCTGGACGTTGCCCACATGAAGGCGGGCTTCACCTTCGGCGGCGTAGTGGGCTTGCGCCTTTCGGATAGCACCCCGGTTTACCTGGAGTCTGGTCTCTATTACAAGAACCGTGGCGGCAAGCGCACGAAAGACTTCAAGATAAAGACGTCCATCAATTCGCTGGAGATCCCCATCCTCATCAAGTATGGCGTGGGACTTCCCAACGACATGGCCCTCCTACCCTTTGCCGGTGCCTTCGTGGACGGAGGCATGGGACGCGGCCACTACCGCAACTACACGACGATGGACCACGGGCGTGCCATCAGCAAGCATCGCTACCAGCGTTTCGATGCCGGCATAAAAGTGGGATGCGGCTTTGAGTATAAGATGCTGTACGCAGAACTGGGCTACGACTTTGGCCTCGCCAACATGGTTCACGAGAGTGCCGACTACGAAAGCGGGCATTCCGGCGGCATCTTCGCCAACTTCGGCGTAAACTTCTGACCCGCCCGCCACGAGAAGGCACCACGTTGCTTTTTTAAGGCATCATAATCAAACGAGATGCGCACCTGAAATAAATCAAGTGCGCATCTCGTTTTTTAGGGTATGTACTACGAACGGCCTTATCTTCGAAGAAGAAGTTTGTTGGCGGTATGGCGGCCGTCTGCGTAGGCTGTTCTCACGATGAGCGTCCCTCCGGCATTGGCGTCAACGGGAAGAAGCTGTTCGCCTCCGGCTCCCGCGGCATGGAAGGAAAGCAGGAGCCTGCCGTCGGGCGTATATACGCTGACACGCTCCACGCCCTCTGCGGCCTTGAGCCACAAGCGCCCGTCGCGCACTTGCAAGTCGGTGGAGGACAGCTGCCCCGCCACGGGCACAATGTCCGTCACGACGGCCTTCCGCTCGCCATCCGTCTCCTCCGTGATTTCATAGATGAGGGGGGCGGCCTTTGTCCAACTGACGCGCAGGGCTACGGCCGTGGGATAGTCGGCAAGGCTGATGCGGCATACGTAGCCGTCCAAACCGCCCAGCTCCGTCCAATGCTCACCGTCCAGCGTCACGCTTACGACGGCATCCGTCGTGGCATCCCCGCCGCGATAGATGGTGACGGCGTTGGCAAGGCTCTGCGAACGCAGGTGATAGACAAACTCTCCCTTCGCCGTCATGCTGGCAGGCTCGTACGCCGTGTAGCCCATCGCGTCGGTCAGGCTGGCAATCGTGTTGCCCTTGCTGTCAACGGCACGTCCCTGGAAACATTTCTCCAGATAGCGGCCGTTCACCTCTATTTCGTAGAGGCGCAGCCACTTCGAGGTGTTCGGGGAGGAGACGTACAGGCGCACATATTTTGCGGTGTATTCCTTTCCGTCGAAGTCGCAGTAGGTCATATTGTCGCTATAGCGCACGTTGTTTTTATGGGAAAGGCTGTAGCTCGTCGTGGTGGTTCCCATGATGGGAAGGTTCTTCCATTGCGTGCCGTCCTCGGAAACCTGCACGCGGCCTGCCGTCATATAGTCGTCGTTTGTGGTTCCCATGCAGATGCGGACGTCGTGGATGGTCGTAGGCTCTGACAGCGTCAGCATATAGGCATCGCCCGTCTGCTGGTTGCGCTTGATGCAGGTATATGTATCGTAGTTGCCGTCCATCATGAGGTTGGCGGTGTGGCTTTCGTAGAAACCCTCATCGCACTGCGGCGTCGTGGCCGAGGCGGGCTTCAGGCGCATTGGCACCGTCAGGCACAAAACGTCCCTGTCCACCTTCAGGGTGCGCACTTCGCTTCCTGCATTGCAGAATACGACGTACTTCACGTGCTCCTCGGGAAGTTCGCCCGCCTGCATCGTAAACCAACGCTTGCCATCTGCAGAGCGCAGCACTTCGTATTTGTCCCATATCGTATCGGCAACAGTCAGCTTCACGAGTTTTGTCGCCTTCGGCATTTCGATGCCGACATAGTCGCCCGGCTGCATCTGCACCACGCCGGTAGAAGACACATAGGCATCCCCCGTTGCCCGCTGCGCACCGCTTCCCTTCATGTCCTCGCGACTTCCCACGAAGACGGGGCGCGTGGCTTCCGCGTTGGTGAAATATCCCTTCCCCAGCGCATTGTCACGCAGCCACTCCACGAAGGGAGCCATCACCTGCTGGGCGGGTTGGGCACGACGCACGGAGAGACTGATGCCGCTGCCGAGGCCCGAGAGGATGTTGAAGGTAAAACGCTCGTCCGTCGAAAGGGCTGCGACATTGTTTGTCTCGCTGACGTAGGCTTCCCATTTTCCGTCGTCGTCGTTCGGCATCGCAGCCACCCGGATGAGGTTTTCCACCTCCTGCGCCATAGCCTCGACCTTCAGCAGCCAGGGTTTCACGTCATCGTAGAAGAGGCGGTCGCTTTCGCGCTCGGAGGTCTCCAGCCCGTGGAGCTTCGCGCAGGCCGAAAGCAGCTTCTGCATCTCTGCGCTCATGTCCTCAGGCAGCGATCCGCCGTTCGTAAGGGCTGTCTTGAACTTCGTCGCCAGGCTGTTGAAGGCGTTGCTGTCGTAGTAGCGCAGATAGGGTGCCAACGTGCGCAGCGACGGGCCGTATTCCTCACCGAGGATGCCGGCAAAGGAAGCTTCCCAGGACGTCTTGTTGTCGAAGGCGGCATTGTTCCAGCTGTAGTCAGCAATGCTGAAGAGGGCAATCTTGGACACTTCGCCCTGCTGCATGGGGTTGGAGATAAGCGTCTTGGCACCCACGAGGTTCTCCTCCAGACGTGCGGAACCGGATATGTGGGTCTCGTCGCTGAAGTTGGAATAGGTGTCCATCGGGAAGAGCTTCGTCACGTCGTTGTCGTTGCAGGGATAGTTCCACCACCACGACACCTCGCGTCCCAGATAGCTCTTGGCCGTTGCGAGGTCGCTGCTGTTGGGAACCGTCCATACGGCATTTCCCGTGATGTAGATGTTCACCTTCGATGGGGTGCTGCTGAGGGCGCCGTAGAACTTGCGGCAGTTCTCCACGCTTGCCCACGAAAGGGCATAGAGCTGCGGCACGAAGTTCAGGGGTTTCACCGTGTCGGCAGGCGCTGCGCCTTCAACGTTCCACTTCTTGTCGATGCGGTTCTGCAAATCCGTAAGGCGGTCGGCATTGAGTTTCAGCGTAGCGTCGTCCGTCGGCACGCCCACGTCGTCCACAAAGACGCCAAACTGGCGCACGCCAAGTTTGTACATGCTCTCGAACTTGCTCATGATGGTGCTGACGACGGTCGTGTTCCCGCTGTTCGTAAAGGCCGTACCCGGATGTATTGCCCAGATGAAGTTCACCTTGCACTGGTGTGCCACGTCGGTAATCTCGCGCAGCATCGACTGCGAAAGATAGCCCAGCTGCCGTTGCGGCTCCGTGATGCTCGTCGGGTACGGGTCGCCCCAGTATTGGGAGTGGTAGGGATCGCTCTTCGCACCGTACATGTACATATTCATCTTGTAGCGGGCCATGAAGCGAAAGAGGTCTTTCGTGACTTCCGCACTGTAGGGAACACCGTAGTACCCCTCGATGACGCCGCGATCCTTGATGTCGGCATAGTCCTCAATGGTGCCGCAGGTGACGCTCTTCGCATCGCGGTCGAGGATTTGCTCGATGGAAGCCAGACCGCAGAAGGTGGCATCGGTATTTTCTCCCACGATGAGAATGTCCGTAGCGTCGCCGTCCGCCTCCCGCTGGATGGAGATATAGTGGCGGTCGTACTTCGTCAAGGCAAACAGGGCGTTCTTGCTGTCCATTCTGGGGGCAATCGCGTCCACCTTGCCGCCACTGCCGTACACACCGAGGCGTAGCGTGGTCTGTCCGGCCACGCCCTCTTCCACAAACGCGGCTGTCTTTCCGTGTTCCTCAAGGATCTGGACGGCCCGCTGACGGGTATAGCTGTCAATGCCGTCCTCGGCCACGATGTTCACGTTTTCCGTAATGTTGGCCGTCGTGCGTATCGTCGCCGTCTTGTGGGGGACCGGGAAGATACCGTAGGGATTCGACGTCTGCGCCAGCGCTACCAGCGGCAACACGGCAAGCAGCAGGAGGATTTTCGTCTTCATGGTGATTTGGGTAAAAAGTGTATTTTCTAATTTCGCCTAAGTTCAGCCAAGCGCTCGTTGAGAGCCTTTATCTTTGTCTCGGCATCGCTCTGCTTCTTTCTCTCCAGGGCCACGACGGCCTCGGGAGCGTTCTCCACGAAGCGCGCGTTGGAGAGTTTCTTGTTCACACCCGCCAGGAAGCCTTCGAGGTGCTTCAGCTCGGCTTCGGCCTTCTCAATTTCGGCCGCCACGTCCATCAGGTTTCCGAGCAGCACGGCGTATTCCGTCGTCCCCACCATGAAACTCGATGCGTTGGCACCCTTCTGCTGAACGCTCTCCACGTCCTTCACGTTTGCCATCTTGACGATGACACCGGCGTAGGCAGCAATGGGGTCGTTACCGACCACTTGCAGCTCCAGCACGTCCTTCTTCGCGATGTTCTTGGCGTTGCGCACGGCGCGCACACCCTGCACGGCACCTTTCACCACGTCAAAAGCTTTCAGCAGAGCCTCGTCGCCGTCCTGCGGAACGGGGATGGTCTGCGGATCTACCATGAGGCTCTCGCCGTCCTTGCGCTCCACGATGTGCTGCCAGAGTTCCTCCGTGATAAAGGGCATGAAGGGATGCAGCAAATGAAGAAGGTCGGAGAAGTAACCCTTTACGCTTCCGAGCGTTACCGCATCGATGGGCGCACCGTATGCAGGCTTCACCATCTCCAGCAGCCAGCCGCTGAACTCGTCCGTCAACAGGCGATAGACCTCCATCAGGGCTTCCGACAGGCGGTACTGCGTGAACAGGCGGGCGATGTCGGCTGTGCTCTTGCGGAGCTGCGCCCCAAACCACTCCAAGGCCTGGCGGCTGGTCTCGGGCTGCGCGATGTCTGCCTGCTCCCAGCCTTCGATGAGCCGGAAGCAGTTCCATATCTTGTTGCAGAAGTTGCGGCCCTGCTCGCAGAGGCTCTCGTCAAAGAGTATGTCGTTTCCGGCAGGCGCAGAGAGCATCATGCCCATGCGCACGCCATCGGCACCGAACCGCTCAATGAGTTCCAACGGATCGGGGCTGTTACCGAGCGACTTGGACATCTTGCGTCCCAGCTTGTCGCGCACGATGCCGGTGAAATAGACGTTTTTGAAGGGGAACGTTCCCATGTATTCTTCACCGGCCATAATCATGCGGGCCACCCAGAAGAAGATGATGTCGGGCGCCGTCACGAGGTCGCTGGTGGGATAGTAATACTTTATCTCCTCGTTACCGGGATTGTTGATGCCGTCGAAGAGGGAAATCGGCCAGAGCCATGAGGAGAACCAGGTGTCGAGCGCGTCCTCGTCCTGACGGAGAGACCAAGAGCCCCCTCCAACCTCCCCTCTCCGGGGGAGACTTTTCAGTTGCGGGTATTGCCTAACGGCTTCTTCATAGGCTTTCTCTTCTGTTTCGGCAACGACAAATGCCCCTTCGGGAATAGCCTCCCCCGTAGGGGAGAGGTTGGAGGGGGCTTCAATATACCATGCCGGAATCCGGTGTCCCCACCACAATTGGCGGCTGATGCACCAGTCCTGAATGTTCTCCAGCCAGTTCTTATAGGTGTTCTTGTACTTCTCCGGATAGAATTTCATCTCGCCGTTCATGACGGGCGGCAGGGCGATGTCGGCAAAGTGCTGCATCCTGAGGAACCACTGCAAGGAGAGTCGCGGCTCGATGGCGGTGTCGGGGTTGCGCTCGGAATAGCCCACCTTGTTCGTGTAGTCCTCCACCTTTTCCAGCAGAGCGGCGGCCTCCAAGTCCTTGGCAATCTGCTTACGGCAGTCGAAGCGGTCCATGCCGACGTAAAGCGGGGACTGCTCGGAGATTGTGCCGTCGGCATTGAAGATGTCAATGGTCTCCAGGTTGTGCGTCTTGCCCAGCATGTGGTCATTGGTGTCGTGGGCAGGCGTCACCTTCAGGCAGCCCGTACCAAACTCTATGTCCACGTAGCGGTCCTCGATGACGGGGATGACGCGGCCCACCAGCGGGACAATCACCTTGCGGCCCTTGAGCCACTGGTTCTTCGGGTCTTTGGGGTTGATGCACATGGCCGTATCGCCCATGATGGTCTCCGGGCGCGTCGTGGCGACAACGGCGTAATAGCCGCGTTCGTCCTTGTGGATGACATTGCCCTCCCCAGCGACTAAATCGCCGGACACAGAACCGTCCACGTAGTATTTCAGGTAGTAGAGCTTGCTCTGTTCCTCTTTGTAGATAACCTCTTCGGTGCTGAGTGCCGTGAGGGCCTTCGGGTCCCAGTTCACCATGCGCAGGCCGCGGTAGATGAGCCCCTTGTTGTAGAGATCCACAAAGACCTTGATGACGCTCTCGGAGCGTTTTTCGTCCATCGTGAAGGCTGTGCGGTCCCAGTCGCAGCTGGCTCCGAGCTTGCGCAACTGCTTCAGGATGATGCCGCCGTGCTCGTGCGTCCAGTCCCAGGCGTGCTTCAGGAACTCGTCACGCGTCAGGTCGCGCTTCTTGATGCCCTGCCCGGCCAGTTTCTTCACCACCTTGGCCTCCGTGGCAATGGAGGCGTGGTCGGTACCGGGCACCCAGCAGGCGTTCTTGCCTTCCATACGGGCACGGCGCACGAGGATGTCCTGAATCGTGTTGTTCAGCATGTGGCCCATGTGCAGCACACCCGTCACGTTGGGGGGCGGGATGACGATGGTGTAGGCTTCACGGCCGTCGGGCTTGCTGCGGAAGAGGCCGTTCTGCTCCCAATACTCGTACCACTTGTTTTCTACTTCTCTTGGATTATACTTCGATGCTAACTCTTTCATCTTATTTTGTTTGATTACTATTTACTTCTCGTCACTTGTCACTCGTCACTCGTCACTTGTCACTCTATTCCTCTCGTCCGGAAACAGGACGCGAGGCTTGTGGTCCCGGGCTTCTTCGGGCGTATATTGGGCGTAAGCCATGATGATAACGACGTCGTCCTTCTGGAACTTTCGGGCGGCAGCGCCGTTCAGGCAGATGCTGCCGCTGTTCCGGGGACCTGCTATGACGTATGTCACGATGCGCTCGCCGTTGTTATTGTTCACGACGTGCACCTGTTCTCCAGCCACGATGCCGGCGGTCTCCATCAGGGCCTCGTCAATGGTGATGCTGCCCATGTAGTCCAGGTTGGCTTCTGTGACCCGGGCGCAGTGTATCTTGCTTTTCAGTAACGTTAAATACATAAATCCGTTATTTATACCTTACGTTATCTATCAATCTCACAGGCCGCTGTCCGCAATAGACGGTGATGCAGCCCTGCACGTGCTCCGCATCGTCCCAGTTCTGAACGGGAAGCAGCGTTTCGGCATCGACAATTTCATAATACTCCACGCGAAGGCCGTCCAGAGCGTCCAGCATCTCCACCACCTTGTCGTGCGTTTCCTGGACTCCGTGCGTCCGTGCATAGTCAAGGCTGTAGAAGAGGATGCGGCTGATGTTCACGGCCAGCGCGCGCTCCTCGGGTGTCAGCAGGGCATTGCGGCTGCTCAGCGCAAGGCCGTCTTTTTCCCTGACGATGGGACAAGGCACAATCTCCACGCCCAGCTGCAAGTCGCGCTCCATGGCGCGCACGACGGCAATCTGCTGGAAGTCCTTCTCGCCAAAATAGGCTTTCTGCGGGCGCACAAACATGAAAAGCTTGCTCACCACCTGGCAAACGCCATTGAAATGTCCCGGGCGGCGCGGGCCTTCCATCACCTCCGTCACGGGAGGATAGCGGAAGTTGCGGGTATCGGGCTCGGGATAGACCTCCTCCGGCGTAGGCGCAAACATGATGTCGGCACCGTAGCTTGCCAGCAGGGCGGCGTCGGCCTCCGGCGTACGGGGATAGGTATCAAGGTCCTTGGGGTCGTTAAACTGTGTGGGATTTACGAACACGCTCACCACGGTGACGTCGTTCTCGCTGACACTTCTGCGCACCAGCGATGCGTGGCCTTCGTGCAGGGCTCCCATCGTGGGCACCAGCCCCACGCGCTTGCCGTCCCGACGTGCCGCATCAAGCGCCGCGTTCAAGGCTGCTATGGTTTCTACAATCTGCATAGTCAATGTTATATTTGGCGCGCAAAGATACAACATACGCACGAGAACGCGCGCGCTTGCGAGGATTTTTTTCATCCCGCCATCCCAAATACCCCTCTGCCGTGACCGATTGATTCTTCTGCTGTGATAAATCAATTTATCTGCTGTGATAAATCATTTTATCTGCTGTGATAAATTGTTTTGTCTGCTGTGATAAATCATTTTATCTGCTGAGACAAACCAATTTGTGTGCGCAAAGAAACGCGGCGGCGGTGCGGCGTCCTGTCTTGTCGGTTGTGGG
>JAFUXE010000054.1 GCA_017477205.1 Alloprevotella sp. | reverse complement strand
AGTGTTCATAGGAGTGATGAGTTTGTTTGTAAGTATTTGTTTATCACATGTAAAGTTACAAATAAATTCTCACTCCTACAACTTTTTCAACAACTTTCTTACACCGAACTCACGTTAACCACGAACGGCACGAAGGGAACGAGATGCCTTAAGGATTCAGCGAAGTGCCTTTATCTTCCGACAAGATGCCTTCTTGATTCAGCGGAATGCGCAGAAGAATCCTGCGAGATGCCGTGAAGAACTGAACCATGTGCCGTGAAGAATTGAACCATGTGCCGTGAAGAATTGATTCATGTGCCGTGAAGAATGAATCCGTCACGGCATCTTCCGGCCGTCGTCACGGCATCTCTCCCTCATGCGTGCGCAAGAGAGATTGTACCCGTTGGCCGGATGATTGGTTTACGCAACGTCAGGAAAAAGGCCGGAGCGCATCTCACGATGAACTCCGGCCCAAAACCTAATTATAATTAAACATTGTGCATCCTGCGCGCCATGACTTGCGTCGCCGCGCAGGCGTGCGCCTCTTTAGTAGTCCTCCTCTTCGTCTTCGATTTCGGACCAATTCTCGCTGCTCCAGCCACCGCTTTCGCGGGTCCAGCCGCCAGTGACAACCTCGCTGGAGTCAATGGGCAGGCTTGCGCAGAGCAGTTCGTGATTTTCGATATGCATCACCTTCACAGAAGGCATTGTGTACTTTTTCATGTTGTTTCTGTTTTTGAGGTGAATACGATGTTACTTTACGAGAACCTTTTTGCCGTTCAGGATGTAGAGACCCTTCTGGGCATTCAGGACGCGGCGGCCTTGGAGGTCGTAAGCCACGCCGTTGTTCTCTGCATTGAGGATGCTGCTGATACCTGTTGTGCCCTGTGTCAGAACGAGGCTGCGGACGCCTTCAGGAACTACCAAATAAGCTTTGTTGGCGCCAAGGTTGTAACCATCAGCAAGCGTGTAGAAACCGACTTTACCCGAAGCTTCTGCAAGAACCAGCTGGCCAGATACCAAGCTCTTCTCGACAAGCGTGCCTTCAAGTGCGTTTGTCGTAGTTGTTGCTTCAACATTAGGCGTGATGACAGCCGTCACGCTCGTTGCGCCGTCTTCACTTACGAGCAATACCGGCGTCAGCGGGGCAAGGGCAGATTCCAGAGCTTCCATCGCAGCGCTTTCGCCATTGACGCTAACGGCATTTGCCACTACTCCAGAGCCAAGCGTAAGACCGAAGGGACTGTAATACGTAGCATAGCTGTTTCCGTCACTGGCAATGTTGAGTGTGATATCAACAGTTGCATCCGTAACTTCAACGGCTTGCCATGCAGCGTTGGTGCTCCAACCTGTAAGGTGGTTGTTGCTGCCTTCAACCTGCATCAAGTAGCTGCAACCTATCTGGTGCAGAGAGAATCCGTCACCACGAATGGCAAGTTCATAGTCCACGCCGCTGGTGGAAGCGGGTGTCTGTGAAGCAGAACTACCAACGCCCGTTGCGCCAAGATATGTTTGTGTCTGCGGGTTGAAGAGATGGTAATAAGACCCGTTCTTGACAAACTGCCAAAGATTGGTCAGATCATTTCCGTCAAAGTCGTCTGCATAGCAATTGCTATCGTCACCTACGCGAATGTAGGCGTTAGACTTGTTCAGATTGTAGATGCGGTAGTAGGCACCGTCAACAGGCAGGTTCTTTTCGACGGCAAGGATAGCCTGAACGTATGCGGCATAGCTTTCCATAGAGGGTGAACTCTGGTATGCAGCATATTCGTTGTTTTCTACATCGGAGACAGGAGCCTCTTTGTAGCGAAGGAGGACATCACCAAGATTGCTCTTGCGGTTGCTCATCAAGCTTGCAGCTGCCGTTGCGGCGTTGGTTTCCATGGTAGAGAAGTCCGTAACGTCTTCAAAGGGAACAAGTGTCCAGTCGGAGGCTCCGCCACTTGTCCAACCAACGAGCGTACCGCTGCCGGACATATGGAGACCACGGTAGGCACTAAGATTTCCAAGAGAGAAGAATCCGGGGTTACCAGAAGAGGACTTGGAAACAGCCAAAGTCGTCGGTGTGGATGTAAGAACTGCATGTGTGCTTATGGCAGGAAGCGGGATGTATTTGCCCGTAATGGCGTTCTGTATGGTTACACCGCCATCTACAGTCTTTATGTTCCAGAACGATTCGTACCAATTGGGATTGTTAGCACCATTTACCTCTTCGCCGTTGACTGCGTCTGCATTCATGTAGGGGTAGCGGTTCCCGTTCACAATCAGGTATGTGCCATCGGGGATAGCTAATGATACGGGGTCGGCAGCAAGGACGGCGCTAATGGCATCCCTTACAGCCTGGACGTCATCCTCTGTAGCGCTGTTGGGATCTACACCGAGAGTTGCCGTAAGAGCCGTAATCACTTCGTCAGATTTCTTTGCTGTAATAGCATTTGTGTTAAGTGTAATAAGAGCGTTGGCTTCCTCAACGGCTGCCAGATACTGGTCCGCATTGGTAGGCACTTCTATTACCCACATCTGCGATCCAGCATCGTTGCTGTTCCACTTACCCATACCTGCACTACGGCTATTGATATACTTACCGTCGCCGATGGTCTCGGCTGCATTGTACAGGCAGAAGCGTGTGTCGTTGATCTCGTCAATGCTCCATACGGTTCCGTCCTCGTTCATCGTGATGCTGGCGGCGTCTTTCATGTACAGACCGTCACCAGAACCCTTGTTGATGACCTTGACACCATCATATCCGTTGCCAACGAACGCCCACTGGTAGTTCTCCGTCTCAGCGTTGGAGGTTGCCCACTTACATGCGTTGGAGGAATCTGTATAGTTGTAGCGTTTGTTGGTTGTGTGCTGTTGGAGGTAGTACCATTTTGCCGTAGCAAAGTCCGTTGAAGTAACGAACGGCAGGTTGAACGTGACGGTTGCATTCACTTCTGTGGAAGCCGTGATTTCCGTGACATCGTAAGCGTACTGTGCGTAGGCTCTTTTGAAGCTCTCAGGAACTTCGGAAGCTGTGCCGTGCGCCTGCTGGACAGTTTCCGTTCCCTTAAGGGTTCCGTCAAAATATACGTTGTATGTCACATCGTAGAGAGGAGCGTAATAGAGAATGAGGTCAAGGTCTGACGTGACATCGCTGGTTATGGTGTAGCTTTCGCCGTCGCTTGTCGTTGCGTGGTCAAAAACATAACCAGTCAGGTCTGGTGCTGATATGGCACCAACCACGCCCTCAAAGCTTCCTGTTGTAATCGTGCTGTTGTCAACGGTGGACTTACAGGTATAGTTTACGTTGTATGAGGAGAAGGTTGACAACGTGGCCTTGAAGCCTGGTGTCCATGTGGATTGCAGGACACCATTAGAAGCCATTGTGCCAGCAACGTATGTTCCATAGGAAGTATTCAGGCTGACACGCTGCGTGCCCACGGTGTATTTGCCGTCGGTGGGTTCGTTGGAAGTGAGGAATACCATGTAGTAGGTGGTAGCTCCAGTCAGTTCGATTTCATCTGCAAGCTGGTAGGTGTAGTACTCTTGAGCAGTAGCAGTAACAGAGTTTGTAGAGACGGCGAGAACGTCGGCTTCATCCAGTACGGCACCTGCGCTTGTGGGGCCTGTCGTGGAAATACAAGCGTAGCGCGTAGCTGCACCATAACCGGTTTCCTGAGCGAATTGGAACTGGCTCATCATGTATGTGTCCGCTGTTGTGCCGGGCGTGGTAATGCCTACCCACCACACGGAGGCAACATTGTTCCTTGTCCATCCGGAATAGCTTTCCCAATCAACGGTCACCAGTTTGGCAACTCTGACTTGGAACTTCGTGTAGTTAAGGCGAACGTCGCTGCCGCCACCCGTAGTCTTGAACGTCACAGAGGAAGACGAAAGCCCGTCAACGGTCAGCGAGCCGCCGCTTGTTGTAAAGTTCGTGGCCTCTTGTCCTTCAGGCGTCAGCGTGAACGTTCCGCTTTCTGTGGTACCTTCAATGGAGTAGGACATAATACGATAGCCTTCTTCCACTTCAATGGACCACGTGAGGTTCGTACCGCTCGTGAACTGATGGGTCGTAGTTTCAAACTTGTTGCCATGATTGTCCACGTCGGCAATCACGGTAACCGTTGGAGCGGAACTGTAGGCGGAAACCCACTTGTATGCCCATGCGCCATAGTTGCTGGAGGGAGATCCCGCATTGTCCACGGGCGCAGAGCCGTTGTATGGGCTGCCCGGAGTGTTTTGCGTCATCGTATACCCGTTCTTGTAACGGTAGAAAGTGCCGTGTTCATAATCCACGTCAATCGTATACGACTGTGCCATTGCTCCTACAACAGTTAGCAGCAGGAGCGTGAGAAGTGTTGTTAGCTTTCTCATGTTGTGAATTGATTAGTTGTGAATATAAAAGTGAATTAATGATAGATAATTGTCTATGCCCATCCTGCTACTGCAATGAGTAGTAGGCTTAATAGAGAAGTAATTTTTCTCATCTTTTTTGTTAATTGGTTGTTAGTATGGTTTGAATTTGTGTGCCTACACATTATTTTCTTCTGTGCGCGCGATGCGCGCACGAAGGGCGCACAAATGTAAAATGAGAAAGCCGAAAATTACCCCCCCGTCGTTAAAGAATGTTAAACGATGTAAAAAAGGTGGTTTTTGGCTATAAAACGTACCAAAATGCGGCGGGAAAAACCTCTCTTGTGGCGTTATTGCGGAATCCTTCTGAGAGCCACTAACTGCGAGAAGCTTGTTGGCCACGAATCACACGAAGGACACAGAATGCGAATATGGCTTGGAGAATTCTATTGTTACCAATTGGATGAATTAACTCAAGTTTCGTAGGTACTATGCGCAGAAAGGCCGAAGGCCTGATAAGATTACAGGCAGAGCTGGAGCGGCACCCCTGCCTGTGGTCTGAACGCCCTTTCTGGGCTTTGTGGCAGGGCGTTTACAACTTCCGAAACTTGGATGAATAAATATATACCATCACGCTTAAGCCCCAAATGCATTTGGGGCTTAAGGGGGAGATGGGAAGTGATGGGGTAAAAAAACTTGTCGTTATGGTGTTGCCCGTGTCAGTGCGGCGGCAACGATGCCGGCAATCTCTTCGAGATGGCGGGCGTCTTCATCGTCGTAAGCCGAAAGGTGGCGGCTGTCGATGTCGAGAACGGCGAGGACACGGCCGTCGGGTGCAAAAAGCGGCACGACAATCTCCGAGCGTGAGAGGCTGGAGCAGGCAATATGTCCGGGGAATGCGTCAACGTCGGGAACCACCAGTGTGCGACGCTCCTGAAGGGCTGTGCCGCAGACGCCGCGTCCGGCAGGAATGCGTGTGCAGGCGACGGGGCCCTGGAAGGGACCCAGGTGGAGGGTGCCGTCGGCAGCAAGGACGTAGAAGCCCGTCCAATGGGGCTGCAAGGCTTCGTGGATGAGGGCGGCGGCGTTCGCCATATTGGAGACAGGATCCGTTTCGTGGCGTAGGAGGGCGGCGACTTGTCCCGCGAGTTCGCGATAGGCTTCAGATTTGGACATGTTTATTGACAAGTGAAAAGTGACGGGTGTTATTTTGTCAGTGCGGCGAGGGAGAGGGTGAGGGCAAAGAGCAGGATGCCCTGCGAGGTGAGGCCCAGCACACGGTTCAGGGCGCGGCCGGTACGGATGTGCGTCATCGTGCGCCACGCGAGGAAGTGGAAGCCGACATAGACGAGGGGAAGGAGCAGCGCGTAGGCGGGGACAGCCTCCTGCACAAGTGCCACGTAGGCACAGGCGGTGCCGAGAAGGCCGTGCAAGAGGTAGAAGAGGCTGCCGAAGCGTTCGCCAAAGATGGCGACAAGCGTGCGCTTGCCTGCCGCGCGGTCGGTTTCACGGTCGCGGTAGTTGTTGAGGATGAGCAGGGTATCAACGACAAGGCCCACGGCGGCTCCCGTCCACCAGATGTGGGCAGGGAGTGCGAGCGCCTGTACGTAGTATGTTCCCAGGACGGGCACAAAGCCGAAGAACAGATAGACGAGCAGGTCGCCGCAGCCCACATAGGAGAGCAGGGAGGTGTAGAGGAAGGCAAAGACGCCGCACGCCACGCCTACGCCCAGCAGGATGAGGACGGCAGTCCAGTCCACGTGCATGCCGTCCTGGCTCCAGTCTATCCATGCGCCGCTGGCCACGACGATGGCGAGCCCCAGCAGGGCGGCGAGCAGGAGCAACACGGCGATACCCCGCCAGCATGCCCGGGGCGACAGCCAGCCCTGTGCGCAGGCGCGCTCGGGGCCGAGGCGGTCTTCACCGTCCGTTCCGCGACGGAAGTCCAGGACGTCGTTGATGAGATTGGCGGCAATCTGCATGGTTCCGGCAAAGAGCAGGCACAGGATGCAGAGCATGGGGCGCATGCGGCCGTCGGCAAAAGCAAAGGCGGAGGCGACGACGACCGGGGCCAGTGCCGCACTGAGCGTCTTCGGCCGTGCCGCAAGGATCCAGGCGCGCAGGCTGCCGGGACGGACAACTTTGTTTGTGGGCATAGAAGTTTTTTTCAGTTGACGAGTGACGAGTGACAAGTGACGAGCTGCGGCTTGTTTACTCGTTTACTTGTCAGCTTGTTTACTTAAAAGTGCTGCAAAAGTAATACAAGTTTTTGATTTTTTCGTTATCTTCGCCGACGGAAAGGAAAAGAATAATAAGGAATAAACGTAAAATCAGATACCGCTATGTTTGGACTCAGGCTACAAGAAATCATCATCATTGCCCTCATCGTGTTGCTTCTCTTCGGTGGCAAAAAGATTCCTGAACTCATGCGCGGACTGGGTCGCGGCGTGAAGAGCTTCAAGGACGGCATGAAGGAAGGGGACAAGGAGGAGGAAGAGGAAGAAGAGAAAGAGAAAACGGAAGAGGCGTAATGACCTTCTGGGACCATCTGGACGAACTGCGGGGCGTACTGCTGCGCGCACTTCTGGTGAGTGCGGCGTTTGCCGTTGCGGCGTTTTGCTGCAAGGATGCACTCTTTTCCGCCATACTGGCGCCTGCTCACGGCGACTTCCTGACCTACCGCCTGCTGAGTGCCGACGCGGACTTCTCGCTCCACCTCATCAACACAGGACTGACGGAACAATTCATGACGCACATGCGTGCGGCGGCCTACGCGGGTCTGCTCTGCGCCTCCCCCTACATTCTGTATGCGCTCTTCCGCTTCGTGGCACCGGGCCTCTACGACCGCGAGCGGCGGCTGGGGCTTCGCCTGGTGGGCAGTGGCTACGTCATGTTCCTGGTGGGCACGCTGATGTGCTACTTCCTCGTATTCCCCTTGGCGGTGCGCTTCCTGGGTACCTATCAGGTGAGCGGTGACGTGGCGAACATGCTTACGTTGCAGTCCTATATGGACACGCTGCTGGGACTCTGCCTTGCTATGGGCATCGTGTTCGAACTTCCCGTGGTATGCTGGCTGCTGAGCCGTGCGGGACTGCTCACGGCAGACCGTATGAGGGCATACCGCCGCCACGCCTTCGTGGCTATCCTCATCGTGGCAGCCGTCATCACGCCTACGGGCGACCCGTTTACGCTTTTCGCCGTGTCGCTGCCCATCTATGCACTTTATGAAATCAGTATATTAACGACAAGACAACATGCTTAAACGTACCCGACAAATCCTCGGTGCACTCTTTTTCCTGGGCATCACGCTCCTGCTGCTTGACGTCTCGGGCGTGCTCCACCGCCAGTTTGGCTGGATGCCGAAGGTGCAGTTCCTGCCCGCCCTGTTGGCGGGAAGCTTCGTGACGGTGGCCGTCCTCGTCGTGCTGACGCTCCTCTTCGGCCGCATCTACTGCTCCGTCATCTGCCCCCTGGGTGTGTTGCAGGACCTCATCGCCCGCCTCGGCCGCCGCTTCGGCCCAAAGAAGCTGCGCCGCACGGGACGCTACACCTACTCCCGCGCCCTGACGTGGCTGCGATGGGCGGCCCTCGCGGTCTTCGCCGTACTGACGGTGCTGGGACTGACGAGCCTGGCAGGCCTCATCGCTCCCTACAGCACCTTCGGCCGCATCGCGACGCACCTCTTCCAGCCCATCTGGGCGGCAGGCAACAACCTGCTTGCCATGGGGGCGGAAGCTGCGGACAGCTACGCCTTCTCGGAGGCGGAGATAATCTTCTACGGATGGCTGCCGCTTACCATCACGTTCCTTACATTCGTCATTATCTTCGTGCTGGCGTGGAGGAACGGACGCACGTGGTGCAACACGGTGTGCCCCGTCGGCACGGTGCTGGGCTACCTCTCCAAGCTGTCGCTGCTGAAGGTGCGCTTCGATGCGGACAAATGCCGCAACTGCTCGCTTTGCACGAAGAGCTGCAAGGCTTCCTGCATAGACTACAAGAGCCACACCGTGGACTATACGCGCTGCGTGGCCTGCGGCAACTGCCTGAGCGCCTGCAAGCATGGGGCGTTGAGATATAAAATAGCCCCCTCCCACCTCCCCCCTCCGGGGGAGGCTTCCAATTCCACCCAAAAGGAGGGAGACAAGGCGCTTCGCTCAGGGGAGGCTTCCAGTTCCCGCCGCTCCTTCCTCCTGGCCTCCGCAGGCATCGCCACGGTTGCCCTTGCGCAGGAAGCGAAGAAGGTGGACGGCGGGCTGGCCGTCATCGAGGACAAGAAAGTGCCCAGACGCCAGACGCCCATTACGCCGCCGGGCTCGCTATCCGCGCAGAACCTGGCGAAGCACTGCACGTCGTGCCAGCTCTGCATCTCGGAGTGCCCGAACAAGGTGCTGCGTCCCAGTACCGACCTCATGCGTTTCATGCAGCCCGAGATGGGCTACGAGCACGGCTACTGCCGCCCGGAGTGCAGTCGTTGCTCCCACGTCTGCCCCACGGGAGCCATCCGCGATATCATTCCGCCGCAGAAGGCCGCCATACAGATTGGCCACGCCGTGTGGGTCAAGAAGAACTGCATCCCGCTGACGGACGGCGTGGCCTGCGGCAACTGTGCGCGCCACTGCCCGACAGGCGCCATCACCATGATTCCCTACGACGAGTCGGACGAGCAGTCGCCGAAGGTACCCGCCGTGAACACCGCCGTCTGCATCGGTTGCGGCGCATGCGAAAACCTGTGTCCCGCACGTCCCTTCCCCGCCATCTACGTCGAAGGGCACGAAGTACATCGCGAAATATAAACCATCAAGGAAATTGACACTATGAGCAAAGATATGAAACGCCGCGACTTCCTGAAAATGTTCGGTGCGGGTGCTGCCGCCACGACGGCCGCCCTCGTCGGCTGCAAGGGAAAAGACACTGCCCAGGCGGGGAGCGACGAGTATAAGCAGCAAGTGGAACCGCCGACGGGGAAGATGACCTATCGCCTCAATCCCAAAACGCAGGAGAAAGTGTCCCTGCTGGGCTACGGCATGATGCGCCTGCCGACAACGGACGGCGGTTCGGCGCGCGGCAGCGAGGCTCCCATCGACCAGGAGCAGGTGAACCGCCTCGTGGACTATGCCCTGGAACACGGCGTGAACTACTTCGACACATCGCCCGCATACTGCCGCGGCGAGTCGGAAACGGCCACGGGCATCGCCCTCTCGCGTCATCCCCGCAACAGCTACTTCATCGCCACGAAGCTCTCCAACTTCAACGAGCAGACGTGGAACCGCAAGGCCAGCATTGAAATGTTCGAGAACTCCCTCCGCGCCCTCCGCACGGACTACATAGACTACTACCTGCTCCACGGCTGCGGCATGGGAGGCATGGAGGCTTACAAGGGACGCTACGAGGACAACGGCATGCTGGACTGGTGCATCGAGCAGCGCCGCCGGGGCCGCATCCGCAACCTCGGCTTCTCCTACCACGGCGACATCGCCGTCTTTGACTACCTGCTCTCCCGCCACGACGAGGTGCATTGGGACTTCGTGCAGATAGAACTGAACTACCTGGACTGGGACTACGCCAACGAAATCAACGAGCGCAACACGGACGCGCGCTACCTCTACGGCGAACTGCAGAAGCGCGGCATCCCCAGCGTCATCATGGAACCCCTGCTGGGCGGACGCCTCGCGAACGTGCCGCAGTACCTCGTGGAGGAGATGAAGCGCCGCGACCCCGAAGCCAGCGTGGCCTCGTGGGCCTTCCGCTACGCCGGTACGCCCGAGGGCGTGCTGACCGTCCTGAGCGGCATGACCTTCATGGAGCACTTGAAGGACAACCTCCTCAGCTACTGCCCCCTGCGCCCCGTCACGAAGGAGGAGGAGACTTTCCTCTACGACGTTGCACGGCAGATTGTAGATGTGGAGCTCATCCCCTGCAACGACTGCAAATACTGCATGCCCTGTCCCTACGGCGTGGATATCCCGGGCGTGTTCGTACATTATAATAAAGTGAAGAACCAGGGACGCCTGCCCCTGGACGCACAGAGTCCCGAGTATCGCCGCCTGCGCCGCGAATACCTCGTCGGGCAGGACCGTAGCGTGCCGCGCCTGCGCCAGGCCGCCCACTGCATCGGCTGCGGGCAGTGCAAGCCCCACTGTCCCCAGAACATCGACATCCCGACGGAACTGCACAAGATAGACCTGTTCGTCGAGAAAGTAAAGCAGAATTCCCACTAACATTAAAGCTGAAACCTCCCGCGGGAGGTTTCAGCTGTATTATCTGGGGTATCTGAAAGCCTCCCCCGGAGGTGGGAGGTGGGAGGGGGCCCTTACTCAAAATAGAAAGTGAGCGACACCATGTTGTTGTGAGCGGCGCTTACACTCTGCGTAAACACCATCTGCGAGGCGTCCGTGAGGTCGTTACGATGCGTGTCCAGCACGTCAGCAAGGCCGAAGCTGAACTTCAGCTCGGGGATGAGCTTGAAGAACGGCAGGTAGAAGTCGCAGCCGAGACCCACCTCTATCATCGTATCGAAGGGCCGCGTGCGCAGGAGGTTGTGCTTCGAGGAGGTGAGGTCGAAGGCGGGCTGCACGCCGCATACGACGTAGGGGCGGTAGTTGTTGAAGCGCGGAGCGGCCACCTTCAGGGCTACGGGCACTCCTATGTAGCACGATTTCAGGTCCTGCGACTGCGTGCGGCCGTCAGCCAGATTGCGGAACTTCAGGTGCTTCGAGCCGAAGTGCATGGACGGTGTCACGCGCAGGCCGAGGTTGTTCGTGAGTTTCCATTCCCCGAGGATTCCCACACTGAAGCCGAAGTTCTGGGAGTCGTTCTCCGCAAGCCATTGTTCTCCCGTTTCGGGATGTATGAAGCCGTTGTTCTCAAGCTTCAGTCCCTGGTCGTGGAGACCGAGGAAGAAGCCATAGTGGAACTGGCGCTCGTCGATGAAGGGCTTGTTCTGAATACGCCGCTGCTGGGCGGAGGCATTCCCCCACCCAGCCATAAGCAATATGACAAGGACGTATCTTACAAGTTTCATTTCTTCAGTTGACGAGTGACAAGTGACGAGTGACGAGCTGCGGCTTGTTTACTCGTTTACTCGTTTACTTGTCTGCTTGTACTCTATATATAAAACAAAAAATGCGGCCTTTTATTGTGTAGGCCGCATTCTTTTGCTGTTTTTAAGGTTTTATCCCTGGGAGATAGCACCGGAGGGGCATACGTCTGCGCATGTGCCGCAGTCGATGCAGGTGTCGGGATTGATGCTGTAGATGTCGCCTTCGGAGATGGATTCCGTGGGGCATTCGGGCTGGCAGGTACCGCAAGCCACGCAGTCGTCACTAATTACGTAAGCCATTGATGTTGAGTTTTTAAATTGTTATGTTATGTTCGCTTTTTCAGTATATGCGGGGCAAAGGTAGTGAATTTATTTATGTATGCAACGCTTTTGCTGACTTTTTTGTGCTTTGCAACCATGTAAAAAGGCATGCGCACACCCCGATTTGAGGTGTGCGCTTACCTTGGTTCGAGGTGTGCGCTTACCTCGACTCAAGGTGTGCGCTTACCTTGAAGTGAGCTTTGCGCTTACCTCAACACGAGCTGTGCGCACACCTCGGATGGAGGTATGCGCACAGCTCATTTACTGGTTATGCGGGGCCGGATTTCACGGCGTTGCAATGCGTCTATCTGTGCTCCTCGCACCAGCGGCGGGCGTTCACGAAGGCGTGGAGCCAGGGCGTGGCGGTATCGTCGCGGCGGTCAGCGGGATAGTCCGCGCACTGCCAGGGCAGGAAGGCGCGCTCGAGGTGGGGCATCATGGCCAGATGCCGGCCGTCGGCAGAGCAGATGCCGGCCACGGCGTAGTCCGAACCGTTGGGGTTGCCGGGATAGGCGTCGTAGGCGTACTTCAGGACGACGTTGTACTTGTCCTCGCCACCGGGGAGGCTGAACTTGCCCTCGCCGTGCGCTACCCAGATGCCGAGTTCCGAACCGCTGAGGTCGCGGAACATGACACTTTCGTTCCGGGGCACGCGGACGCTGAGGAAGGCACTCTCGAACTTGCGGCTGTCGTTGTGGAGCATTTGGGGCTTTGACCGTTGAACATTGAACATTGAACATTGAACATTATCGGGCGTACCACTTTGCGAATGGTCAATGGTAAATGGTGAATGGTCAATGAGCCCGAGTTCCACCATCAGCTGGCAGCCGTTGCAGACGCCGAGGCTGAGGGTGTCCGGGCGGGCGTAGAAGCGGTCGAGGGCGGCCTTGGCCTTGGGATTGTAGAGGAATGCGCCCGCCCAGCCCTTGGCGGAGCCGAGAACGTCGGAGTTGGAGAAGCCTCCGCAGAAGACAATCATCTGCACCTCGTCGAGGGTCTCGCGGCCGCTGACGAGGTCGGTCATCATGACGTCCTTCACGCGGAAACCGGCAAGGTGGAGGGCGTAGGCCATCTCGCGCTCGCCGTTCGTACCCTTCTCGCGGATGATGGCAGCGACGGGAGACTCAGCAGGTGACAAGTGACGGGCGACGGGTGACGACTCAGGAGCGGGGAGCTTCCAGCGCAAGGGCTGCTGCTTATAGTTGGCGAAGCGGAGGTCGGCACAGCCGTTCATGCTCTGCTTCGTGTCGAGCTCGTGGGAGGTGCTGTACCACACGTCGCGGAGTTCGTTGATGGGAAGAACGCCTTGCCCCTCTATCTGCAACTCGCGCGCGGCGATGGGACGGGCTATCTCCGTGGCCTCCACGCCTGCCTCGGCGAGGACGGCGAGAAAAGCGGCCTTGTCAGCATCTGCAACCTGAAGGACGACGGCGGGATTCTCGGCGAAGAGGAAAGTGACGAGTGACGGGGCTTCAAGCGAGACGGAAAGGCCGCCCTCTACGTTGGCGAAGCACATCTCCAGCAGGCAGGTGACGAGGCCGCCGGCGGAGACATCGTGCCCGGCGAGGACAAGGCCGCGGCGGACGAGTGCCTGCACGGCGTTGAAGGCGCGGCGGAAGTAGTCGGCGTCCTTCACCGTCGGCACGTCGCTGCCCACGAATCCCCGGCTCTGGGCGTAGGCCGAGCCGCCAAGGCGCAGGGCGTCGCGGGAGAAGTCGATGTGGTAGAGGGAGGAAGCGATACCGGTCTTGACGTGGGGCGTGACGACCTTGCGCACGTCCTTCACCTCGCCGCCGGCACTGACGATGACGGTGCCCGGGGCGATGACCTTCGAGCCGTCAGGGTATTTCTGCGTCATGGAGAGGCTGTCCTTACCCGTCGGCACGTTGATGCCGAGGGAGCAGCAGAAGTCGCTGAGTGCCTGCACGGCATCGTAGAGGCGGGCGTCCTCACCCTTCTGGGCGCGGCAGGGCCACATCCAGTTGGCGGATAGCGATACGCTGTCAAGTCCCTCTGCGAGGGGGGCGAAGACGATGTTCGTCAGGGCTTCGGACACGGAGAGCACGCTACCTGCGGCGGGATTGGCAAGTCCGGCCTGCGGGGCATGGCCAAGGGCGGTGGCGATGCCGCTGTCGCCCTTGTAGTCCAGAGCCACAACGCCGCAGTCGGCAAGGGGCAGCTGTAGGGCTCCCACGCACTGCTGGCGGGCAATCTTTCCCGTCACGCTGCGGTCCACCTTGTTCGTCAGCCAGTCCTTGCAGGCCACGGCCTCCAGACGCAGCACCTTCTGCAGGGCGGCAAGGAGAGCCTGTCCTGTTTGTTGCGACTCAGTCGCAACAGACGGAACGTCCTTGTACTGCCGCACGATGTGCTCATCCACCATCACCGTCTTGGGCGAATGACCGAACATCTGCGCCACGTCGAGGTCGAAGGGACGCTCGCCGTCGGCCTGCTCGAAGCTGAAGTGGGCGTCGCCCGTGGTTTCGCCGACGACATACAGCGGGGCGCGCTCGCGCTCGGCGATGCGGCGCACGTCCTCGATGTGCTTCTCGTCGATGAGCAGTCCCATGCGCTCCTGGCTTTCGTTGGCGATGATTTCCTTCGCGGAAAGCGTCGGGTCACCGACGGGAAGTTTAGACATGTCTATGCGGCCGCCGCACTCCTCCACAAGTTCGGAGAGGCAGTTCACGTGACCGGCAGAGCCGTGGTCGTGGATGCTGACAACGGGGTTCTCCTCGCTCTCACAGAGCGCGCGGATGAGGTTGTAGGCGCGCTTCTGCATCTCGGGGTTGGCGCGCTGCACGGCATTGAGCTCAATGCCGCTGGAGTAGCGTCCCGTCTCCACGGAGCTCACAGAGCCGCCACCCAGGCCGATGCGGTAGTTGTCGCCACCGACGACCACCACCTTGTTGCCCTTCTGCGGCGTACCTTTCAGGCAGTCGCGCTTCGTGCCGTAGCCCACGCCGCCTGCCAGCATGATGACCTTGTCGTAACCGTACTGCTCGCCGTTCTCCTCGTGGTCGAAGGTGAGGACAGAACCCGCGATGAGGGGCTGTCCGAACTTGTTGCCGAAGTCGCTGGCACCGTTGGAGGCCTTAATGAGAATCTGCTCCGGCGTCTGGTAGAGCCACGGACGTTTGCTGTCGCGCGGTGCGGTCATATAGACAGCCGTGCCCGCAATGGGCCAGGAGCCGACGCCGCCGCCCATGCGGTCGCGAATCTCGCCGCCCGTACCCGTGGAAGCGCCGTTGAACGGTTCCACCGTCGTGGGGACGTTGTGCGTCTCGGCCTTGATGGAGATGACGCTCTCCACGTCGCGCGTCTCAAAGAAGTCGCTCGTGTCGGCGCGGCGCGGCGCGAACTGCTCCACGACGGGCCCCTGGCTGAACGCCACGTTGTCCTTGTAGGCCGAGAGGATATGGTGCGGATGCTCACGCGTCGTCTTCTTGATGAGGTTGAAGAGGGAGGACGGCATCTCCTTGCCGTCAATGATGAAGGTGCCCCCGAAGATTTTGTGGCGGCAGTGCTCGGAGTTTATCTGTGCGAAGCCGAAGACCTCCGAGTCCGTCAGCTGACGGCCGAGCTGCGCTTCCACCCGGTGGAGATAGGCAATCTCCTCCGGCGAGAGGGCGAGGCCTTCCTGCTCGTTGTAGGCCTCGAGGTCGCTGATGTAGCGGATGGGGTCCGGCGTGATGCTGACGGTGAAGATGCCCTGGTCGAGGCCGTCGTAGAGACGCTGCAACATGGGGTCGAAGTCGTCGCCCTCACAAGGGAAGTACTCTTCAATACGCGAAATGCCGCTGAGATTCATGTTCTGCGTAATCTCAACGGCATTCGTGCTCCAGGGCGTTATCATCTCGCGGCGCGGCCCCACGAAGCGCCCCTTCACGGAGTCGCCCTCAAGGAGTCCGGCTCCGCCATAGAGCCAGCAAAGTTTCTGCACTTCGTCCTGCGTCAGGACGTGGTCCGCCTGCGTAGCGATGATGCTCTGCTGCGGGGTTCTGAAAAAGGAAATCATATATAATAATATGTGTGTATGTTTAGTTCAGGTCTATTTGTTTTGCTTCCACATAAGCTCCGGGCATGAAGACGCTGGCCGCGCGACTGAACTTGTCGGCGCTCTCCGTAGTGAGGAAGTGCGCACGGCCATCCTTGCTGAGCCGCTTCTCCATTTCGGGGTGGCGATGCAAGTAGTCAACAAGGCTGCTTGCCACATACTTACCCTGGCTCACCACGCGCACGCCGTCGGGTACGTAGCGGCGAATCTTGTGCATCAGGAGCGGATAGTGCGTACAGCCAAGGATGATGGTGTCAATCTGCGGATCCACACTGAACAACTGCTCTATTCGCTTCTTGATGAAGTAGTCGGCACCGGCACTGTTGTGCTCGCCATACTCCACGAGCGGCACCCACATAGGGCAGGCCAAAGCCGTGAGGCGCAGCTGGGGGTCGATGTTGTGGAGTTCCATCGTGTAACTGCCGGAGTTCACCGTGCCCGGCGTAGCAAGCAGACCCACGTGATGCGTCCTTGTGAGCGCAGGCACACATTCCACGGTGGGACGGATGACGCCCAGCACGCGCCGTTCGGCACCAAAACGCGGAAGGTCGTTCTGCTGGATGGTGCGCAGAGCCTTTGCGGAGGCCGTGTTGCAGGCCAGTATCACCAAGGCGCAGTCGCGCTCCAGCAACGCCGTGACACATTCCAGCGTGTAGCGATATATCACCTCATAGCTGTGGGGGCCGTAAGGCGCGCGGGCATTGTCGCCCAGGTAGATGTAGTCGTATTGGGGAAGTTTCCTGCGTATCTCGTTCAGGATGGTGAGGCCACCATATCCGCTGTCAAAAACTCCTATCTTCATGCCGTATGGATTTGCTTTTCGTCGGTTCTATGGGTATGTTCTAAAATTGCTATTGTAACTTCTCCCTCACGTAGGGCGCCGCATCCTCAGCCCTGTCGTCGTTCAGGAAAGGGAAGGCCGTGCTGTCAAGGTCCACGATGAAGTCGTAGCCGCGCTCACGTCCTACCTGCAGGATGGCCTCGGAGAGCTTCTCGCGCACGGGGCGCAAAACCTCGCGCTCAGCCTCGCGCAGGATGCTGTCGGCTTCGTGGCGATAGGCGAGGCCTCGTTCCATCGCGTCCTGCAAGTCACGCTGACGCTTCAGCATGATGTTCTGGGGAAAGTCCTTCTGTCCTTGCAGGAACTCCGCAAAGAGACGCTTGAACGTCATTTCGTTGTATTCGGCCTCGGCCTCGTATTGCACCTTCAGCCCCAAAAGGCCGTCCACCGCCTGCGTGTATTCAGGCATGGAGACAAGGAGCGAGTCGTAGTGGAGATAGCCGTATCTGGCCTGTGCGCCTGCCGTCGGTACAAGGGGCAGGAAGCAGCCCAGGAACAGAGCCGTCAAAAGTGTTTTCTTCATAATTCTTCCGATTTTGGCTGCGAAGTTACTACTTTAATCGGACTTCGGCACACATTATTTAACAAGAATCTTCCTTGCAGAGCCGTCCGCACCACGCAGAATGTTCACGCCGCGTTGCATTTGCACAAGGCGCTGTCCCTGTATGTTGAAGATGGCTTCCGTCGCCTGCGGGAGCTCTGCCGTACCGACACCTTCGGGATTGTCAACCTTTACCTTTTCCGCATTCACAATGCGCCCGGTCTTCGTGTTGAGGAGGAAGGCGACGACGCTTAGGTCGTACTTGTCCTGGACGGTCTTGTTCTCGCTCAGGTCGAACGTCTGCGTATGTTCCTGCCGCTCACCAGCCACGATGGGTGCCTTCACGCTGCCTTTCACGCCGCTTTCCACGCCTGCCGCAGCTACGGCCACGTTGTGGAAGGTGGCATTTGCTATTGTCTTCGGCCCGTTGATGAATTCCAGCAGGTTATCGTCGTAGTCAAGGGAAGTGTCGCCGGAGAGTCCGTTGGACTGTGCCCAGTCCTTGCCCGTGCCCGTCAGCGTCCCTGCGGTCACGACATATCCCAAGGCATAGTCGGACTGCTTGGCATCTATCTGGAACTGAACGCCGGCAACGGCTTCAATCTTGTTCATCGCGCCGTCCCAGCTTGCCGTCAGGTCTATCGTGGCCTCTGCCGTGCGGCCAAGCTCATCCTGAATGTCGGCATCCAGACCATAGTACTTTCCGCCTGCGGAACCATAATAGGGGTCAAGCTCAGGTCCGCGATTGATGAAGCAGGCGGGAAGTCCGATGAGCGTACCGATGAGCGGGTCGTAGCCGAGGGATTCGTCCCAGAGGATATCCTGGTCGTGCACTTCGATGGCAATAACCTTGTCGCCGAATTTCTCCTCCGAAAGCTCCACGCCCTTCGTTCCCATGGGACACCAAAGGCACCACGTGCCGCTGAATTCCTCGATGACGACCTTCTTGGGAAGGCTTTCGCCCAGAACGTTCAGCGTGATGTCCGTAGAAGCGTCCTTTGCCGCAACCGTATTCTCCGTGCCGTTTACGTGAGTGACGGTGACGGTCTTCTTCACCTCACCCATCTTGTCGCCCACGCTGACGGGCAGCTTTGCGAGGAAAGGACCATAGGCCGTGAAGGGTTCTTCGAGGGTGTAGTGCTGCACATCGCCCTTCACGCCATCGGAGGTGACGGTGTAGTCAATGGACGTCACACCGTCGGGGCTGTAGTTCACCAAGGTAACGGGAACAACAGACGTTCCGTTCACGGAGGCGGAGACAGCTTCACTGCCCTGTGCGCCCACCGCATTGTGGGTGAGGCCGTTGGTGAAAAGCAACTGCATGGCAAGGGCGCCGAAGTCTTCGCTGTAGTCCGCCCATTCCGTCAGTCCGTCGCTCGTGCGAAGATACAGGGAGTGCGGTGCATGCACGTCGGCGGTATAGGCGATGGGACGGATGTCGTTGTCGTTATTGACGGTGGAGATGTTCAGTGTATAGCCCACATAGACACCGCCGTCGGTGACGGTGTAGGGCTCGTCGAAAAGCACTTCGTTTGTCTGTCCGCGCTTCAGGCTGCTGTTCGCAAGGCTTTTCACTGCGATGTCTGCCTGCGCAACGTTTGTGGGAAGCCGCTTCGCCATCCACACGCATACGTCCTTCACGTTCTGCGTGTTGGGCAGGGAAAAGCGAACCCCGCTGATGGTGGCGCCTTTTGCAAAGTATGTCCCGCCGGGAATAAAGGCGGCGACGTCATAGACCACAGACCACCCTGTGCCGACGGCATTCACACTCATGCCGGGCGTGTAGTATCCCCACCATGTGGGTTGCTCCTGCGTCTGTGCCGAAAGGGCGGCAAAGGAGACAAGAGAAATGGCAACTGACAATAAAAATTTTCGCATCGTAGGGTATGTTTTTGTTACTTTGGGTGCAAAGATAGTGCATTTCCTCTACTAATTCCAAAATTAAATTGTACTTTCGCGCCCGTTTAAGAGACAAAACCAAAAACGTAATATAAAATGGCAGTAAAAGAATTAAAATCAAAAGCGATGAACATGAAGAACGTACTATCGTTCCTCTTTACGCTCCTCGCCACCATCGTGGTCTGGAACCTTCCCACGGACAGTTTCGGAATCGAAGGCCTGACGGTAGTGCAGCAGCGCATCATCGCCATCTTCGTCTTCGCCACGCTTTCGTGGCTCACGGAGGCCATTCCGGCATGGGCCACGTCGCTGGTCATCATCATGACGATGTGCCTCACGGTTTCCAACAACTCGCTGGCCTTCTTCAAGGGTGACGAGGCGGATGCCGCCTTCGGCACCTTGCTGAAGTCGAAAGCTATCATGGCCTCCTTCGCAGACCCCGTCATCATGCTGTTCCTCGGCGGCTTCACGCTCGCCATTGCAGCTTCGAAGTTTGGCCTTGACGTGCTGCTGGCCCGCAACCTCATCCGCCCCTTCGGCAAGAAGTCCGAGAACGTCCTGCTGGGTTTCCTGCTCATCACGGGTATCTTCTCCATGTTCGTCAGCAATACGGCCACGGCAGCTATGATGCTGACCTTCCTCACACCCGTCTTTGCTGCCCTTCCTGCCAACGGTAAGGGACGTATCGCCCTGACGATGTCCATCCCTGTCGCTGCTAACCTGGGCGGTATGGGTACGCCTATCGGCACGCCGCCGAATGCCATCGCCCTGCAGCAGCTCACGGAGATGGGCATGGGCATTGACTTCGGCAAGTGGATGATGTTCATGTTCCCGCTTGTGATGCTTCTGCTGTTCATTTCCTGGCGTGTCATACTCTGGTTCTATCCCTTTACGCAGAAGACCATCGAACTGAAGATTGAAGGCCACGTTCACGAAGGCTGGAAGATGTGGGTCGTAAGCGGAACGTTCATCCTCACAATCCTCCTCTGGGTGCTCCCCTCTGACCTCACGGGCATCGACTCCAATACGGTGGCTCTCGTGCCGATGGGCATCTTCGCCCTGACGGGTGTCATCACGCGTAAGGACTTGGCTGAAATAGACTGGAGTGTCATCTGGATGGTAGCAGGTGGCTTCGCCCTTGGCCTCGGCCTCAACGGCAGCGGACTTGCCGATGCCGCCATCGAGAGCATACCTTTCGGAGAGTGGTCGCCAATCGTCATCCTGCTCATTTCCGGCCTCATCTGCTACTTCCTCTCCAACTTCATCAGCAACACGGCAACGGCAGCTCTGCTCGTGCCCATCCTTGCCACCGTCTGCAAGGGTATGGGCGGCGCGCTCGAAAGCATCGGTGGTACGGCAACGGTGCTCATCGGCATCGCCATCGCCGCCAGCTCCGCCATGTGTCTCCCCATTTCCACGCCGCCGAATGCCATCGCCTTCTCCACGGGTCTCGTGAAGCAGAACGAGATGCTCAAGGTAGGTCTTACGATGGGTATTGTCACGATGGTGCTGGGCTATACGCTCCTCTACTTCATCGGGCAGATGGGAGTCATCTAAGACAGACGACTGTCTGACAACATACACGAAGCCTCCGCCGCGAACTTGCGACGGAGGCTTTTCTTGTACCGTTTTGCTGCGGCCTGTTAGTTAGCCATCAGCTTGGCTTTGATTTCATCTGCCTTTTCCTCAACTGCCTTTACGCGAGCCTTCTGGTCGGCATTGCGCTTGCTTTCCGTGGCGAGGAGCTTTTCGGAGATTTCCATACCTTCGTTGAGGTTCAGGTCCGCCAATGCACTGCCAACATTTTCACCGGCGAGGCTCTTCGTAGCCAAGGAGTCGTACTTCACGAGCCATGCCTCGTAAGCCTGAACGGCTTCTTCGGCAGCAGCATCAACTTCTTCGGCAGCAGCACTTTCTGCGCCACCTTCGGTCTTCTTCGTATCCGTGCAGGACATGAGCATCATGCCGAAGTACAGACCGAATGCCAAGAATAATACTTTTTTCATTTAGATAAAAACTGTTTTGTTTGTGCCTACTCTATTTCAGGATTTTCGGCTTCTTCCTTAGGTTTTTGTGTGCAAACATACAAAAAGCTGCATACACGGCAAGCATTTTCGCCTGTTATCGGATAATCTTCTTCCCTTGATAGATATAGATGCCTTTCGCAGGTTTGCGTACGCGGATGCCCTGAAGCGAATAGCAGGCCTCGTCGCTATCGTTCTGGGCCGTGATGTCTTCAATACCGTTGTAGGTGCCGGGCTTCATGGTGGAATATACGAACATCTCCACGGGTGCAGGCTGGTCGGGCATGACGTTGAGTACGAGGTAGTAGCCGCCGTCGTTGGTGAATTCACGCGTCTGGGGGTCATAGTTATATACCATGTCCGTCAATCCGTTGTTGTAGCGAGCCACCATGTAGAGCGGATAAAGTCCGTATAGCCCGTAGTATTGCCCTGCGACAAAGGTTATGGGTTTGTCGCCCAGGAACTCTTCACCGATGGTACCCATCACCCATGCTTCCGGGAGATAGCGGCAGAGCCCCTGGATATATACTGCGGTGTTGTTGTAGAAACCGACGCGCACGTTGTATTTCACTTCTTCATATCCGGTGTAGTTGCCTTCGTCGTCGGTCAGCATCTGTGTGCCTGTAAATATGTAGGGGCTTGTCTGCAAGCCGGCCGGCGGAGTGACTACCTCGGGCGTTGAGCCTGTCCTGCTGCCCTTTGGAGCCAGCAGGATATCCTTCAGCAGTTGGTAGGTGATGCCCGATTCCGTGACGCAGAGGATATACTGTCCGGCTATCAGCACGCCCGTGCTCTCGTCGTAGGAGAAGGTGATGTCGCACTCACTACCGTCGTAGCCGATGAAATAGAGCGGCGTGTTGTTGTAACTGCCGGCAGACTGGCGCGTCGTGCACGTAACGATGCCGTTGGCAAGCGTGCCTTTCAGCGTGACACTGGAATCAAAGGCACTCAGTCCCTGAATGGAAACCTCGGAACCTTCAAACCTGACAGTCACGTCTTCGCTGAGGTCTTCATATTGCTCTTCATTGTTGGGGTTGACGTTCTTGCCGGTCATGGTGTACGCTGTACCGTCGCCGGTCTCGGACGGTGACGTCTTCGTGATAATGACGGGGGAGAAGTAACCCAACGCTGTGGTCTGCGTCAGACTGTTGGTGAGTGCCAGCCACATGTCGCCAAGGATGAAGGCCTCGGCAGTCTCGTTGTAGGTGAATGCAATGTCGCACAGACCGTTTTCGTTCAAGCCCATGTAGTATATTTTCGAGCCGCCATACGTGCCCACGAGCTGTCCCCGCTCAAATTCCACGGTGTCTCCGTCGCGCGTACCCATCATCCATGTGTTTCCCGTGACTGGGTTGGGGAAGTTGAAATAGACATCCTCGCCGTCGAAGGCAATTTCCATCGGCTCGCTGACGTCTTCGGACTCACCGCCCGACGTGAACTGACAGGTGATATACCATGTTTCTTTCGTGGCATTTGCCGGCGGATTGGACTGCGCCATCATGCACACTGTGGTCAGAAAGATCGTGCAGAAAAAAACGATTCTTTTGTTCATTGCTATGCTTGTTTTGTTTAGGTATTTCTCTTTAGGGTCTGCGTCGGAAAGGGCAACGCCGGGCAAAAATACAAAAAATCCGCTACAAAGAAATGTTGCAGCGGAAAATCCGTTCGTAACACCCATTCGGGTGCTTTGAAGAGTTATAAAAAGGCACACCCCGCGTCCCGGTGGGAGCAGAGTGTGCCAATAAAGCGTATGCCTTGTCCTTTAGCGGAGCTTTGTGTAGCCGTAACGGGCCACGTCGCCGAGCTGCTCCTCGATGCGGATGAGCTGGTTGTACTTCGCCATGCGGTCGGTGCGGCTGAGGGAACCCGTCTTGATCTGTCCGCTGTTCGTGGCAACGGCGATGTCGGCGATGGTAACGTCCTCGGTTTCACCGGAGCGGTGGGAGGTAACGGTCGTGTAGCCGTGACGGTGTGCCATTTCGATGGCATCAAGCGTCTCCGTGAGGGAACCGATCTGGTTCACCTTGATGAGGATGCTGTTGGCAGCGCCCATCTTGATGCCCTTCTCAAGGAACTTCGTGTTCGTCACGAAGAGGTCGTCGCCAACGAGCTGGCAGCGGTCGCCGATGCGCTCCGTGAGCTTTACCCAGTTGTCCCAGTCGTTCTCGTCAAGGCCGTCCTCGATGCTGTCGATGGGGTACTTCGTGATGAGCTGCTCGAGATAGTCAATCTGCTCAGCTGCGGAGAGCTTCTTGCCGTTGGGATCCTTCGGCGTGCCGTTCTTGAGCTGGCGGTAGTCGTAGAACCATTCGCCGTTCTCCTGTACTGCAAATTCGCTGGCAGCGCAGTCCATGGCAATCTTCACGTCCTTACCGGGTTCGTAGCCAGCCTTCTTGATAGCCTCAACGATGGTGTCGAGAGCGTCCTCAATGCCGTCGAAGTTGGGAGCGTAACCGCCTTCGTCGCCGACAGCTGTGCTGAGGCCGCGTGCCTTCAGCAGCTTGGCGAGGTTGTGGAATACCTCAGCACCCATGCGGATGGCTTCGCGCTCGCAGCAAGCACCTACCGGACGGATCATGAACTCCTGGAATGCGATGGGAGCTGCGGAGTGAGCACCACCGTTCACGATGTTCATCATGGGCACGGGGAGCGTGTAAGCGTTAGCACCACCAATGTAGCGGTAGAGGGGGATGTTCAGCGCGTGAGCGGCAGCCTGAGCCGTAGCGAGGCTGACACCGAGGATGGCATTGGCACCGAGCTTGGACTTCGTGGGCGTGCCGTCAAGGGCAAGCATCTTGTAGTCGATGGCGCGCTGGTTGAGAACGCAGTCACCCTTCAAAGCGGGAGCGATGATGGTGTTGACATTCTCAACGGCCTTCAGCGTACCTTTGCCGAGGTAGCGGTTCTTGTCGCCGTCGCGAAGCTCAAGGGCTTCGTTCTCGCCCGTGGATGCGCCGCTGGGAACAGCAGCACGACCCATTACGCCGTTTTCAAGTGTTACTTCTACTTCCACCGTGGGGTTGCCGCGGCTGTCAAGAATCTCTCTTGCGTGGATTTTCTCAATTTTCATTGTGTTTATAATTAAGTGATTGAATTGTTTTTTCAGAATTCAGGCGCAAAGATACAACTTTCTCTCATACGCGCGAAGTTTCGTGGCAGCAAATTCGTTGCAGCGTCTCATCGCAGTATTTTTCTTCCGTTTTGTATGAAGACGCCGCGCTTTGCGCCAGGCTCGGAAATGCGGCGGCCTTGCAGGTCGTAGATGAGTGACGCTTGACGCGTGACGGATGGCGAGCTGATGCCTGTGGGATGTGCGGGGACGGCTTCCTCCACGTAGGGGTCCACGTTCGCACAGAGGGCATAGCTGCAGTTCCGCGCGAGGCTATACTTGTGGCTCGGCGAGAGGTCGTTGCACATGTCCCAATAGAAGATGCCCATCATGTGGTGTTCGCGTACGAACTTCGCACGCTTGTACACCTGCGCCGGGCCATGGAAATAGTAGTATTGGCCGTCGAAGATACCCTCCTCGGCGCTTCCGTCGGTGGCGGGAACGTACTTGTCGTCAATGAAGCCCCAGTTCAGGCCAGCGATAGCCGAAACCAGCGAGCCGCTCTCGTTGTAACCGCCGGACGTGGTGGTACTGTAGGAGAAGTACATCTTATCCTCGGTATAGCCATAATTCTTCATGGAGTTATAGCTGTTCTCGAAGCTGCTCCACGTGAACCATTCCTTGGAGTTTCCGTAAAGCTGGAACGTGTATCCGTCCACCTTCTGGATCTTGTCCGTCGGAAACTTGTAGGCGCCGTAGGGATGCTGGGAAATCATGAGCGTTTTGCCTTCGGGCAGCACTTTCAGAATCTCGTCGGCCAGGAGTCCGAGGTTTGTCTGTGTTCCTTCCATCCATTCTAGGTCGAGTTCCACGCCGTCGTAGGGCTTGGAGAGTTCGGCGAGGTCTGCTGCGAATATCTTGCGGCGCGACGCGTCGGAGATGGTGCTCATCCAGGAGCCGTTACCCTGCACGGAGATGCGTATCTGGTAGCCTTTGCAGCCGTCGTATGCTGACTCCATGATGCGTTTCCACTCGTCCTGCGAGTAGTAGTCCCAGCCCAGGTTGTCAGGGTCGTTGTAGCGATAGTAAGCTGCGGCAACGTCAAACGTGCTGCCGGACACGCGTTTCCCCAGTCCAGGCATCGGCATCTTGTTGTTGCGGTGGTCGTCAAGGTCTGGTGTGGAGAAGGTTGTGTGCCAGATGGCTGTTTCGTCCAGTTCGCCGCGCAGGTTCTGGCCGATGAATACTTTCAGGCCGTCCATGCCTGTCGGAAGCCCGTCGGTGCTGTTGTCGGAAAGCGTGGCATCGGCATGCTTCTCCACGCCGCCGACGAAGCACAGCACCGTGTTCGTGTTCGACGTTCCTTCTCCGCGCATGACGCAAAGATGCTGCCAGCTTCCGGTCTTGAGGATTTTCTGGAAGAAGAATTGCTTGCCGTTGATGCGCACGATGACCTGTCCCGAGGCCTCTTCGCCCAGACGGATGGAGAAGCCCTTGGTCTTTGCCGTGTTTTCCTTGCGGAAGATGTAGGCACCTTCTGTCCATTCGTCCAGGTATATCCATGTCTCTATGGTGTAGCCGTTCCAGGGTGTGAACGCGCTCTCCGGGCAAAGCATGTAGCTGTTTGTCCCGCTGAGGGAAAGCACGCCGATGCGGCTTTTGTAACGGTCGATGTATTCGCCGTTGCGCACCGTTCCGTGGTCGCAGGGCGTCAGGGGACGCAGGTGTCCGTCGTCGTAGGCCTGTATGCCCAGGATGATGAGATCGTTGGAGAGCAAGTACTTCTCCTTCTCTATGCTGCCGTCATAGAAGCGGGCGTTGTTTGTGTAGGCACCATTGAGCAGGTACGGGAGACCTTCTTCGTTGTCCGTCACGCGCTCCTTCGCAACGCCCGTCGCGGAAGGTATGCCGTGATGGTTCGTCTTCTGCCGCGGGGCGAAAAGTGCCTTGTAGTCCACGATGTTTTCGCACCAGGGCTGGTCGCACTTGAAGTAGGCCACGAGATTTCCCAGCTGTGGTGCCCATTTGTTGAGCGTGTTGTTCGTGAAATAGTCGTAGTCGGAGGAAAGTTCGGCATTCCAGACGCGCACTTCGTCCAGCCTTCCCTTGTATTTGTCACCGCCCAACACGAAACGTGCTCCCACGGCAGGCAGCGGCTCGGCTGCGGAGGCGGCCTTCACCAGCGTGTTGCTCAGGGAAAGCGATGTGCGGGTAGGCTTTGCCTGTATCATGATGGGCAGCCAGCGACCTGGCTGGAACTCGTTGCGCTTCGCGGTGAACGTCTTTCCGCCTGCCGTGATTTCCAGTGTGTTCTCTGCCCCCAGTCCCACGCGGAAGTCCTCGCCACGCGAGAGTAGCGTGGCGCCTTCCGTCCACTCGTCGGCACACATCCAGAACTGTACCGTGTACGTATTCAGGCCGTCCAGCTCAGGCATCGGGCCGCAGTCCACCTCTCCGCCTTCAGAGAAGCGCAGGCAATGGTTTGCCATCTGTGCCCGTGCGCTGTCCGTAAGGAACAGCATGAAGAGAAGCAAAGACAGGCCAAGGTACATATAATCTTTTCTCATTGCAGATATGTTGAAAGTTGTTTCCGCTGCAAATATAATCAAAATCTTATAAAATATCCTCCCTTGCCCACATTATTATATATACGCGCGCAGGCGAGGAGATTTGCAAGGCACGAAAAAAGTTTTTCGCGGCTTAAAAAAGAATCTTTAAGCCGAAGAAAAACAGCAAGGTGCCTCATCGCGGGGATGAGACGCCTTGCTGTTTGAAAAAGCGGCGGAATGCCGGAGGGGAAGTCTGGCCGGAGCCTTATTTCGCGTCGGCTTTGATGAGTTCCACCTTGAAGATGAGCGTAGCGTAAGCAGGGATGTCGCGTCCAGCTCCCTTGTCGCCGTAGCCCAGTTCCTGCGGGATGTAGAGTTCCCAGGTGCTGCCTTCGGGCATCAGCATCAGGGCTTCCGTCCATCCTTTGATGACACCGTTGACGGGGAACGTGGTGGACTTGCCGCGCTTGTAGCTGCTGTCGAACACCGTTCCGTCAATGAGGCGTCCTTCATAGTTCACCTCCACCTTGGCACCTTCTGCGGGCTTGGGGCCTGTGCCAGCTGTCAGGATGCGGTACTGGAGACCGCTGGGCAGCGTCACGACTCCCTTCTCAGCCTTGTTCTTCTCCAACCAGGTCTCGTTTGCCACGCGGAACTGATTCTGCTGGTATTCCATCTGGCGTTCCACGACCTTCTGGGCGGAGTCTGCGGTGTACGCCATCTGTTCCCCCATGAGGGCGGCGGCCAGTGCGCCGCAGTAGATGGCGGTGTCCATATATACGGAGTCCTCGCGTCCCGTAGCCTGCTGGTTGATAGAGGGAATGACGCGGTCGCGGTTGACGCGCGCAATTTTCAGGCCTGCGGCCAGTGCGATGATGCGGTTCGCCTCCTCCTCGGAGAGGTTGGCAACGATGCCTTGCGCTGCAAAGGACAGGGCGGCGGTGTCAACGCCTTCCTGCTGCACGAGATACTGGCGCAGGCTTGGAGCCTGCACGATGCCCATTGCGTAGCTGAACGTGTCAGCGGGCACGGGTTGTATGCGGCTCACGGGCACGGGGACGGGCTTCACCGTTCCTTTGCGCTTCTGCGCACTGCCCGCAAGTGCGAAGAGTGCGCAGAATGTGAAGAGTAGGATGTTGCGTTTCATGCCTGCTTACTTCTTGATTTCGACGAGTTTCACCTTGAAGATGAGGTCGGAGAAGGGAGGAATTTCCTCGCCCTGTCCCATTTCGCCGTATGCCTTCTCGTAGGGGATATAGATTTCCCATTCGCTGCCCACGGGCATTGCCATCAGGGCGGTTCTCATGCCTTCAATGACACCCTGTACGGGCATGCCGACGGGTTTGTCCGGGCTGCGCTGGATGGAGGAGTCGAACACCTTGCCGTCCACGAGGCGACCTTCGTAGTTCACCATCACCGTGGCGTTGGCAGCGGGCTTCTCGCCGTTACCCTCCGTGAGGACTTTGTAGTACACGCCGCCATTGAGGGGCTTCACGCCTTCCTCCTTGGCAACCTTCTGCATGTATTCAACGGCAGCCTTCTTCTTGTCGCCGTAGCGCTGTTCCATGAAGCGGGAGGAGATGGCCTGCATGTCTTCGTTCAGACGCTCGTTGGCCTCGGCGGGGCCAATCTTCTTGCCGTCAATCTCCAGCGCGGTCTTGTTCTTCAGGCCGGCTGCGAAGCCTGCCAGCACGTTCTTGAGGCTGAGGTGCTGCGTGGAGTCGCCGGCAAAGAGGCGGTTCTCGAGGTAGGGAATCATCTGCTGACCCATCTGCTGTCCGGCTTGTAGGCCGAGCAGGTAAGCCTGCTTCTTCTTGTTCTCACCCACCTGGGCACCTTCGATGATACCGCGAAGGAAGTCGTCGCGATATGCGGAGTCTAGCTGCATCTGCTCGAAGTAGGCGGAGATGCCGTTCGTGTTAGCCAGACCGAGCTCATAGCTGACGGAGTCCACGTCCGTCTTCAGGCTGGCCGAAGGGGAACCTCCGTTGCAGGAGGCCATTGCGAGCAGGGTTGCACCTGCTGCGGCGAAGAGGATTTTCTTCATTGCTAAAAGTTTATTTTATTGTTATTAGTTGTTTTTGCTTTCTCAAAGCACTTTGATCAGTTCCACGTCGAAGACGAGGGCTGCACAGGGAGGGATGCTGCCTCCGGCACCCTGCTCGCCGTAGGCCAGCTGGTAGGGGATGAAGAAGCGGAACTTGTCGCCTTCTGCCATCAGCTGCACGCCTTCCGTCCATCCGCGGATGACGCCGTTCAGGGGGAATGTGGCGGGTTCGCCGCGACGATAGCTGCTGTCGAATACCGTGCCGTCGATGAGGCGGCCTTCGTAGTGGCAGCGCACCTGGTCCGTAGCTTTGGGCTTCGGCGCACCGATGATTTCCGTCTTGCGGAGCACCTGGTATTGCAAGCCGCTGGGCAGCGTCACGACGCCGTCCTTCTTTGCGTTCTCGGCCAGGAACTTCTCGCCGGCTTCGCGATGCTCGCGGCTGGCGGCATCCTGCTGCTCGCGGAGGTGGCGCTGCACTTCGGCCTGAGCCTCTGCGGGCGTGAGTTCTGTCTTGTCGCCTGCCAGCACGTCGGCTACGGCGCGTGCAAAGTCTTCCGTGCTCAGGGCGGAAACGTTCAGCTCGCGCATGTTGCCGCCTATCACCATGCCCAGGGCATAACTGAGTTTATCCATGTCTGTTGCTTTTCTTGTTTTCTTTTTTTGTGTTGCGGGCGCAAAAGTACAACTTTTTTCCATACCTTTGCCACGTCAAGCTCTTTTTAAGCATAATTAAGGCATATTCGTATGAAAAAACTTGTTGTCCTTACAGGTGCCGGCATCAGTGCCGAAAGCGGGTTCCAGACCTTCCGCGATGCAGGAGGCCTCTGGGAGAAGTATTCCATCGAAGACGTCTGCACGCCCTACGGCTTCGAGCGCGACCCCGTGCTCGTCAACAACTTCTACAACGGTCTGCGCCACCAGCTTATCGGTGCCTCTCCCAATGCCGGGCATGAGACGCTGGCCCGCATGGAGGAGGACTTCGACGTGCGCATCGTCACGCAGAACGTTGACGACCTGCACGAGCGTGCAGGCTCCACAAGCGTGCTCCATCTGCACGGCGAACTGATGAAGGTGTGCAGCAGTCGCGACAAGGACAATCCCCGCTTTCTCCGCACCCTCTCCGCCGACCACCTCGACGTGGCTCCCGGCGAAAAGGCTGCCGACGGTTCGCTCCTCCGCCCCTGGATTGTCTTCTTCCATGAGAGCGTTCCCAACCTGGAGTCGGCCGCGGACCTCGTGGGCGAGGCCGACATCTTTGCCATCATCGGCTCTTCCCTGAACGTATATCCCGCAGCAGGTCTTGTCCGCTACGCCCGCCCCGAAGTCCCCGTATTCCTCATCGACCCCAAGGAAGTCTCCGTTCCCGGTGGCCGCCACGTGGAGGTCATCCAGGACATTGCCTCGCGCGGCGTTCCCGAACTTTGGCGCCGCCTCAAGGCCTTGCGGTGACGCGGCCCTCAGGCAGGGATAAAACATAGATGGGAGCACGTTTCCATGCTCCCATCTCTCATGTCAGCCCATCAGCGGGGCGTCGGCTTAAGGCTCGTCTTCCTCGTCTTCGTCCTTCACCTTCTCCAGCTTCAGCTCCTCCAGGACGGAGTTTTTCAGCATGTTGGCCAGGTAGATGTGGAACCCGATTTTCTTGATGTTCTCGGCGCGGAACTCCTTCTTCGTCGGAGTCCCCTTCGAGTTCATCGTCAGGAACAGTGTGCCCAGACCGTCCAGTTTCACATGGAAGCCCATGGAGAGGTACTTCGGCATGATGTCGTTCAGGTTGCGGAACACGTTCACCAAGTCTCCATAGGTGAGCGAGCAGCGTCCGGCGATTTCCCTTGCCAGGTCATCCGTCGTGACCGTTCCGGCCTTCACGGGGCTTGCGTAGTACTTCACCGACTTGTCCTTCGGGGACTTCCTTGCGATAACTTTATAATTAAAGGTATCCATAATAATAATTGCGTACTCCCTGCTTCGTCACCTCGGCAACGTGCTTCGGTCGTCAGGTTTCCGAGGGCAAAAGTACAGCCGTCCCCGTCCCCTATACGACCTTCTCCCCGCCTCGAGAGCGAAGCGGGGAGAAGTGTGGCGGAGTGTGAGTGTTGCTGTGAAGGAATCCGCTTTCCGCAGGTCGTCTGTGGCGCAGGAGTCCCGTCGTCGCAAGCGTCGGAATCTGGCTGGCGGAGCCTTTGTTGCGCCTAAGCTTCTTCCGTGCTGCTGCCCACGAGGTCCCAGAACCTGTCGAAGAAGTCGCGTATCTTTTCCAGCACGTTTTCGCGCTTTTTCTGCCGGTCGCCGCTGGGCGTGAAGCGTGACATGGGCGGCAGGATGTCTGCCAGTTCCGTCCCGCTTTCCTGCACGTAGCCGTTGCGGAAGGCGTTTTCTATGTATGTGCGCGTCTCCTTTTCTTTCAGGTTCTCGCTGTTGATGATGTCCTGCAGTTGCTTGGCCATCTCCTGACGGATGTACGTATTCCAGTCGTCGTCCACGTCACTCTGTGGCGTAAGGTTGCGGATGAATTCTTCGATGAGTTCCCGCTTGTTGCGCAGGTCGGGACTGGCGTTGATGGCCTTTTGTATCTTTACGACTATCTCCTTGTCTTCCAGGTGGCTGTCGTGGTATTTGCGCACCAGCTCCAGGATGTAGTCGATGTTGATTTCCACCTGCTTCACCAGTTCCATCTCGAACACGATGTCGTCGTTCACGTTCTCCGTCTCACCCTTTGTGCGGTTGCGGTATTCGCGGTACAGGTCTATGTAGATGGAACGGTAGTCCTGCTCTTCCATTTCGCTGAGTACTTCTTTCCCGGCAAACTGGTCAAAGCAGGCAAGTACGTTTTGCAGTTTCAGTATCGCGCTGAATAGCTTGATGAAGCGCTTCTGTGCCTCTTCGCCCACAATCTGTTTGCCCAGGGGAAACTCCTCTTGCAGCGCGTCTGTCAGTTCTGCATATCCCGGCACGTCTTTGCCCTTTCCGTCCGTATAGCCGTGGTAGTAGTCCTCGAACGATTTCAGCAGGACAACCCCGCCTGCTTCCTTGTCGCCAAAGAGGGCGATGCAGTCGTTTGTGGCCTTTTCCAGATTCCGGAAGCATACCACGTTGCCGAACGTCTTGATGCTGTTCAGGATGCGGTTGGTGCGCGAGAAGGCTTGCAGCAGGCCGTGCATCCTCAGGTTCTTATCTACCCACAGCGTGTTGAGCGTCGTCGCGTCGAAACCTGTCAGGAACATGTTCACAACGATGAGCAGGTCCAGTTCGCGGTTTTTCATCCTGAGCGAAACGTCCTTGTAGTAGTTCTGGAACTTTTCCGTCGAGGTGTCGTAGTTGGTCTTGAAGAGTTTGTTGTAGTCCCCGATGGCGCGGTCCAGGAAGTCGCGGCTGCTGGCGTCCAGTCCTTCCGTGCTTTCGCTGTTCTCTTCCTCGTCCTCGTTCTGTCCGAAGCTGAAGATGGTGGCCACGCGCAGGCGCTGGGCGGCGGGACGCTCGCCCATCAGGCGCTGGAAAGCATCGTAGTAGGTGCGGGCGGCGGGTATGCTCTGCACGCAGAAGATGGAGTTGAAGCCCGTCAGGCGTATCTTTTGCTTCACCTCCTCCACGCTGTTCCTGTTTCGCGCGGCGGCCACTTCTCCGATGTTCTGAAGTGCCCGGAAACTGTAGCTGCGGTCGTTGCGTTTGGTCTTGCGGTTGAAGTTGTCCAGTATGTAGCACACAATATTATTTATACGCGCGGGCGCGAGGAGCGCCTTCTCGCGGTTGATGTCCCATACCTGTTCGTCCTTGATGTCCTCCTCCTCCCGCATGGTGCTGATGTAGTCCACCTTGAAGGGCAGCACGTTCTTGTCCCGTATGGCATCGACGATGGTGTACGTGTGCAGTTGTGCTCCGAAGGCCTGTTCCGTGGTGCGCAGGTCGGGGCGTCCGCTGCCGGTGGAGTTCTGTGGAAAGATGGGCGTGCCCGTGAAGCCGTAGATGTAGTACTTCTTGAAGTGCTTCGTGATGGCGGCGTGCATGTCGCCGAACTGCGAGCGGTGGCACTCGTCGAAGATGAAGACCGTCTCCTCGTCGAAGGCTGCGAAGTGTTCGCCCCGTCGCTTGTTCTTGCCGATGAGGGTGGCCAGCTTCTGTATCGTCGTGATGATGATGCGGGCGTTCGGGTCTTCAAGTTGCTTTTTCAGCTTTGCGGTGTTCGTGTTGCTGTTCGCCGCCCCCTTCTCAAACTTGTCGTACTCCTTCATCGTCTGGTAGTCCAGGTCTTTCCTGTCCACCACGAAGAGCACCTTGTTCACGTATGCCAGCCTTGAGGCGATGCGTGCCGTCTTGAATGACGTCAGCGTCTTGCCGCTGCCCGTCGTGTGCCAGATGTAGCCTCCCGCCTCCGTCGTGCCGTACTTCCGGTAGTTGTGGCTCACCTGTATGCGGTTCAGTATGGCCTCGGTGGCTGCTATCTGGTAGGGGCGCATCACCATCAGCATCCTGTCGCTCGTGAAGATGCAGTACTTCGTCAGGATGTTCAGCAGTGTGTGCTTGGCGAAGAAGGTTTGCGTGAAGCCGCGCAGGTCGGTGATGGGCACGTTGTTGCGGTCTGCCCAGTAGCTCGTGAACTCGAAGGAGTTCGACGTTTGCTGCTTCCGTGCCTGTGGCGTTTTTGCTGCCTGCTCGCTGATGTGGCTCTTGCGGGTCGTGTTGCTGTAGTATTTCGTCAGCGTACCGTTCGAGATGACGAATATCTGCACGTACTCGTACAGCCCGCAGCCAGCCCAGAAGGAGTCCCGCTGATAGCGGTCAATCTGGTTGAAAGCCTGCTTGATGTCCTCGCCCCGCCGTTTCAGCTCGATGTACACCATCGGCAGACCGTTGACGAGCACCGTCACGTCGTAGCGCGTGTCGCGAGAGGGCGGAGGGGTCGGGGTATTCAGAGTGCTCAGAGTGCTCAGAGTGCTCAGAGTTTTCGGAGAACTCTGAGAGCTCCGCTCACTCCGATACTGGTTGATGACCTGCAGGCGGTTGTTGTGGATATGCTCTTTGTCTATCAGGTAGATGTTCTTCACCGTGCCGTCGTCGCGGCGCAGCAGTTGCACGTGGTCTTCCTGTATGATGGCCGTTTTCTCCACGATGCCCTTGTTTGCGCCTGCCAGCTGCGTGCGGAAGAAGGTCTGCCACTCCGTTTCGGTGAAGCGGTAGTCGTTGAGCAGTTCCAGTTGTCGGCGCAAGTTGTCCACGAGGTCGGCCTCGGTGTGGATGGTCAGGCGCTCGTAGGCCTGCCCTTGCAGCTGTTGGATGAAGGCCTCCTCCAGCTCCGCTTCGCTTTGGTAGGGCAGCTGCGAGCCGTAGTTGGGTTGGAACTCACCCACGACGGTGGATTCTTCGTTCTCGGCAATGAGGTTGTAGGTGTTCATGGTTTCAGGTTTTTTTCTGAGTGGTCTGAGTGGTCTGAGTGGTCTGAATGGTCTGAATGGTCTGAGTGCTCCGAGTATTCTGAGTATTCCGAGTATTCTGAGTACTCTGAGCACTCTGAGCACTCAGATTATTCAGAGTAATCCGTGTTTTTGGAGCAGCTCGCGCAACTGCGCGTTTTCCTTGCGCAGCCGTTCCAGCTCTTCCATTTGGGCCTGACGGTAGCCGGTGCGTGTGGCGTGCATGCGCTCCTTGATACCGCCTTCGGTGACGAAGCGGTCTTCGAGGGTTTCTATCAGCTTGCCGAGCATGAAGATGGCCTGATGGCAGAGCGTTATGCCAAGGTTTGCCAGTTCCTCGTCCGTCATCTTCTGGGCTTGCTCGGCGTAGTGCGCCATGAAGTCTTCGCTGCGGGTCCACGTGCGCATCTTGTTGTAGCGTGGGTGTTGTCTGTCCCATTGCGGGAGGTTGCGCGTGCGCAGGTAGTCCTCGTAATCGACAAGCAGTTCCTCAAGGCTTGCTTTCGCCACGTTCGTGAGTTTTATCTCTGTCTCTGAGGAAGTGGCGGAAGCCTGGTTCCCTTCGGCAATGTTCTGCTTCCCGCTTCTCGCTGCCTGCACCATCTGGTCAACGGTCCTGTCACCGTAGGCGGGCAGGAAGCGTTGGCAGAAAAGGAAAGTGAGGTCATAGAGCGCTTCCGTCACGCGATACACGCGGAGGTTCCTGTAGTGTCCGTGCCTTGGGAGAAACGTGTGCTTGTCGTTGGTCATAGCTGCTGAGTTTTTGGTTTTTTGAATTATGGGGGGTGAGTGATCTGAGTGATCTGAGTGATCTGAGTGATCTGAGTGGTCTGAGTGATCTGAGTGGTCTGAGTGATCTGAGTGATCTGAGTGTTCTGAGTGATCTGAGTGGTCTGAGTTCTCGGAGTTCTCCGATGATTCTGATGACTCCGATGGCTCCGTTCCCTCTGCCTCCTCCGCTTATTCCGCTCCCTTTCTCTTAAAGCTTAGGAGCTTTTCGCGGTAGTGGGCGTATTGCTGGCGGCGGGCTTCTATCTCCGCCGGCAGTCCGTCTTGCAGGCTCGTCGTCAGCGCCTCGAACTTGTCAAGGATGTCAGCAATGCGGCGTTGCTCTGGGAGGGGAGGGACACCAAACGAAAATTTAAGAAGATTCTCGCCTGAAACTCTTATCACCTTTGTGCCTGTTGCATATTTCCTTTTATAATTAAGGAAGGCTTCCGTTTGAAAAAGATAAGCTACATATCTCGGTTCTTGATTGTGTTTGAAAACGTAGGAGTCTCCGCTTATTGCGATTTCCTCCTTTCCCAGCCAAGCCACAGCTTTGCAAACGTCTTCAACGTTTTCGCTTGTTGTAGCAATAATCAAATCTCCATAGCTTGCTTTCTTGCATTTCCTTGCTAGCTCTTCAGAGATAAACGAGATTGTTTTGTCGGCGCAAGTGCCGTAGCGGGTATAGATTTGCCCGTAATGGATACAACCTACGCCGCTTTCGGTAAAGTCCTTTTTCTGAATGCCGTTTCCTCTTATCATAGTTCCTATCTCTCCCAGCGTGCGCCAGCTTACATTTTGCTTACAGGGGGGGGTAAATTCTAACAATTTGTTACGATAATACTCGTATTGCTTGCGTCTTGCCTCCAGCTCTGCCTCCAGCTCTGCCTCCAGCTCTGTGAACTTATCCAGTACTTCTACTATCTTCTGCTGGATAACAAGCGGCGGGACGGGGATTTCAAAGTGTGCGATAGAGCTCCCGTGAACGTGAGGAACGCCGCTTCCTTTTTTAGTGGCGTGTATTTTCTCCTGAATGTTTTTCAAGAAGTAATAAACGTATTTTGGGAAAAGGCTTTCGTTGGGGTTTGCGGTGAAAGCATCGGAAACAAAAACAGGGGTTTCCCACCAGCTGACAAAACCTGCGTAGGCTCCTGAGCCTGCTATAACTATCGTCTGTCCTGTTCGGTTGGCTTGATTATGGTAGTAGGCAGGCTTTTGACCACCAGCCAAGACAGGAATATCTCCTTCAATGGCTTCTTTGGCTGTTATAGTTGTGCCTCTTTGGAACTGGCAAACCTCCCCCAGCTTCTTATACTCCACCCCATTCGGGCAAAGTTCTTTGATGAGTTTTTCTATTTCGTTCATAGTTGGTTGTGTTTCTGATGACTCTGATTATTCTGAATTCTCCGAAATCTCTGAATACTCTGAGAACTCCGATTATTCCGATTACTCTGACTACTCTGCCTACAAATCTTTAATCAGCCTGTCGATTTCTGCGCGGAGTTTGGCTTGCCGCTCCACGATGCCGGCGATGCGGAGGTTCAGCTCGTCGATGTCTATCCGCTCGCGTGTGTCGGGCTGCTCCACGTAGGAGCTGACGGCGAGGTTGTAGTCGTTCTGCGCCACGTCGGCGTTGGGGACGAGACGGGCGAAGTGCTCCTCGTCCTTCCGGGCGGCGTGGGCGGCATAGATGCGCTCTATGTTTTCCGGCGAGAGCTTGTTCTTGTTGCCTTCGTGGACGAACTCCCTTGAGGCGTCGATGAAGAGCGTGCTGTTGTCGTGCTTCGACTTCTTCAGCACGATGATGCACGTGGCGATGCTGACGCCGAAGAAGAGGTTGTCCGGCAGCTGGATGACGGTATCGACGTAGTTGTTGTCGATGAGGTACTGCCGTATCTTCTGCTCCTTGCCGCCGCGATAGAGCACGCCGGGGAACTCCACGATGGCTGCCGTGCCGGCGGTGGAGAGCCAGGAGAGCATGTGCATGGTGAAGGCGAGGTCGGCCTTGCTGTTGGGGGCCAGCACGCCTGCGGGCGAGAAGCGCGGGTCGTTGATGAGCACGGGGTTCGTGTCGCCTGCCCACTTGATGCTGTAGGGCGGATTGGAGACGATGGCATCGAAGGGCTCGTCGTCCCAGTGGCGCGGTTCCTGCAAGGTGTCGCCGAGGGCGATGTCGAACTTCTCGTAGTTGATGTCGTGCAGGAACATGTTGATGCGGCAGAGGTTGTAGGTGGTGATGTTGATTTCCTGCCCGAAGAAGCCCTGCCTGACGTTGTCCTTGCCCAGCACCTTGGCGAACTTCAGCAGCAGCGATCCGCTACCGCATGCGGGGTCATAGACCTTGTTGAGCGACTTGCGCCCTGCGGCGGCGATGCGTGCCAGCAGTTCGCTGACCTCCTGCGGCGTAAAAAATTCGCCGCCGCTCTTGCCTGCGTTCGAGGCGTACATCGTCATCAGGAACTCGTAGGCGTCGCCGAAGGTGTCGATGTTGTTGTTGGCATAGTCTCCGCCGAGGCGCATGGAGGCGATGGTACCGAGTATCTTCACCAGCGTCTCGTTGCGCTTCTGCACGGTTGCGCCGAGTTTGTTGGAGTTCACGTCGATGTCGCCGAAGAGTCCCTTGAAGTCCGCCTCGCTCTCGGTGCCCTTCGCGGAGTTCTCGATGGCGGCGAAGACGGTGGAGAGCGTCTCGTTGAGGTTCGGGTCGGCGTCGGCGCGTCGGCAGACGTTGCAGAAGAGCTGGCTCGGCAGGATGAAGAACCCCTTTTCCCTGACGGTCTCCGCACGTCCCAGCTCCGCCTCGGCATCGGGGAGCTCGGCGTAGTCGAAGTCTGCGTCGCCCGCCTCGCGCTCCAGCTTGTTGATGTGTGCGGCGAGGTTTTCGGAGATGAAGCGGTAGAAAAGCATTCCGAGCACGTAGCTCTTGAAGTCCCAGCCATCGACGCTGCCGCGCAGGTCGTTGGCCATGGCCCAGATGGTGCGGTGGAGTTCCGCGCGTTCCTGTTCTCTTGACATGTTGCTTGTGTTGGTTTTAGATTTCGCGGTTCAGGTTTCGCGGCACAAATTCTTTTGCGCGCGATAGTTGCGCCAAAGTTACGCAAAACTTTCAGAACCGCGAACTCCTGTGCGTCTGGAGTGCCTTGGGACACCCCTTTTTGAGGTGTGCGCACATCTCCTTCCGAGCTTTGCGCTTACCTCACCTTGAGCTTTGCGCTTACCTTGACGCGAGCTTTGCGCTTACCTCAACATGAGGTGTGCGCACACCTCAAAACGGGTAAAATGCACTTCTGGAAATCAGTGAGTTAGAAAGGCATAAATTTGCTTTTCCGGCAGCTTTTGCCCTTTCGGGGCGCACTTTTCCCCGGATTCCAAAAAAAGTTTAAGAAAAAAGTCCTGACAGGGGCAGGTATGGCACTGTGTTTGCTACAGCGAAAACAAGGTCTGCGCGCAGGCCTTAAATCTACCTTTTATTAAAACTTATATATTTGTTATTTCATGAAAACATATGTTTTTCAAACAGATGACGACGGGAATTGGAAGAGGAAGGTTCCCCGAGATGAAGAGGCCGAGAGCTTTGAGTGGTCAATTGAACCCGCCTGGCGGGAATGGGAGAAGCCCGACTATTGCCTGCAGCTTGCCGAAAGGCCGGTGGCTGGCATGAGCGTACCGAAGAAGGCGCGGAAGTTGCTGGAGGACTGGATTGAGGTGTGCCGTTCGCTGACACCGGACTGTAGGCAGCACAATTTCATGGCGTTCTCGCTGCTGAACCAGAAGTACGGGCACCAGTTTAACGTGAGTTCGGTGTAAGAAAGTTGTTGAAAAAGTTGTAGGAGTGAGAATTTATTTGTAACTTTACATGTGATAAACAAATACTTACAAACAAACTCATCACTCCTATGAACACTGCAAATATAGTAGAAATCTACT
>JAFUXE010000053.1 GCA_017477205.1 Alloprevotella sp. | reverse complement strand
GGCGCAACGGGGCGCCGATGGTGATTGCTTCTCCGCAAGACGGGGAGAGTAGGCAGCCGCCGTCTTTTACAGGGCCGTCCCCTGGGGAGAAATCCTCGCGGGACGGCTTCTTTGTACACGTTTTTCTTACCTTCGCGGCGCAAAAAATAGGAGTCCTCGGCGCAACGGGGCGCCGATGGTGGTTGCTTCTCCGCAAGACGGGAGAGTAGGCAGCCGCCGTCTTTCAGGGCCGTCCCCTGGGGAGAAATCCTCGCGGGACGGCTTCTTTGTACACGTTTTTTCTTACCTTCGCGGCGCAAAATGAAGAGAAACGCTATGCTGACACGCAATGAGATAAAGGATATACGTGCTTTGGCGCGTAAGCGCGAGCGCGACGAACAGGGTTTGTTCCTTGCCGAGGGGCCCAAGGTGGTGGGCGACTTGCTGGGAAAGTTTCCCTGTAGGCTGCTGGTGGCCACGGAAGCTTTCTGCGAGGCGCACGGTGACATGCTTGCCCGTGTTGCGGAGGAGGACGTCGTGCGCCGCGTGTCGCCGAAGGAACTTGAGCGCGCCTCCCTGCTGCAATCCCCGCAGGGTGTGCTGGCCTTGTTTGAAAAGCCCGCGCAGGAAGAGGCTGATGCGACGCTGCCCGCCCGTGAGCTGTGCCTCGCCCTCGACGGGGTGCAGGATCCCGGAAATGTCGGCACGATAGTCCGCATTGCCGACTGGTTTGGAATCCGTCACGTATTCTGCTCTCCGGACACGGCGGACGTCTTCGCACCGAAGGTCGTGCAGGCTACGATGGGTGCCGTAGGCCGCGTACGCGTGCACTACCTGCCGTTGGCCGGTTTCCTGCGCGAGGTGCGCACTGGTGCCCCCGTGATGGGAACGTTCCTGGACGGCGAAAACATCTTTTCCGCCCAGCTTCCGCAGAAGGGCGTGCTCCTGATGGGCAGCGAGGGGCACGGAATCTCCGAGGCCTGCGGTCGCGAGGTGACGCGCCGCCTGCTGATACCCGCCGCACCCCATGCGGGCGACGGCAGCGAGAGCCTGAACGTGGCCGTGGCGACTGCCGTCTGTGTCTCGGAGCTGCGGCGCGATATGCTGAAAGCCTGACGAATCACTTTTATGAAGCCTTTGAAACGTGGATGAAGTTCTCGAAATACTCCGTACCTATACCGACGCGATGACGTGGGGCTTGCTGGCCGTCATGGCCGTGATGCTCCTCTTGCTCTACCGCTGGCGCTGGCGCGACTACGCCCTTGTCCGCCGCCCCGCCGCCGTGCGTGACGAGGAGGGTGGGGCGGATGCCTTTCCGCGCGTCAGCATCGTCGTTCCCTACGGCGAGGGGCAGGGTGAGCTTGTCGCCGCCGCCTTGCCGGAGTTCCTGATGCTCGACTATCCCGACTTTGAAGTCATCGCCACCAACTGCAGCACCGACCGCGAGGCTGCCGATGCCATCTCGCGCCTCTGCGTGCGCCACCGCCGGCTGCGTGCGACGGGTATTCCCTCCACGATGCGCGACAAGGGGCAGGCCTGGCTCGGCGTGACGCTTGGCGTGCGCGCCGCCTACGGCGAGTGGGTCGCCATCCTGCCTCCCGATGCCCGTCCCGCCTCTCCTGACGTCCTCCGCCGCATGGTGCAGACCGCGCTTCGCGACGGCCTTGACGTCGTGCAGGCATACGTCAACTTCGTGGACGAGGGCACGCGCCTTTCCCGCCGCGCCATCTATGCCCGCCTCCTGCGCCAGCTCACGCGCCTGCGTGCTGCCCGCCGTGGCGCTCCCATCGGCTCGGAACTTGTTGGCGTGCTGATGCGCAAGGAGTTTTTCCTTGCCCACTGCCATGCTCCGCGCGTCCTGCGCGAGCCTTTCGGCGCCCTCGACCTCATGCTTGACGGCCAGCCCGAGCCGGGTAAATTGCGCCCGATGCTTTCTCCCGAGACCACCATCCTGCAACCCCTCCCGCCGCGTGCCCTCCTGAGCGGCCTCCGTCACGTGGAGCGCCGTCTGCGCCGCCGCCGTACCTTCCGCGCACGCCTCTTCCTCCTGCGCAGCCGCAGCACGCACCTCCTCCTGTGGCTCCATCTGCTTTCGGGATGCGCATACGTGGGCCTGCGCACCTGGGAAACGCTTCTCGCGCAGGCATATACGACTTCCCGCCTGCTGCCGGATGCGCTTTTCCCCCTGCTTTTCCTCGCCGCTCTCCTGCTTCCCGCCCTCCTCTTGCGCCGCAGTTGCCGGTGCCTGGGCGAGCGCAGCTTTGGCCTCTACCCCTATTTCGCCGACCTTTTCGCGCGTCCCGTTGGGACGCTTTGATGCCCAAAACCTAAAAAAACGGGGAGGAGGTGCGCATTTTTTCAAAAATATAGTATCTTTGCAGCCGCTATGGACGTAACTGTACTCCAAAAAGTTGACTTACGACGCATCTCCGAAAGTCGTGAAGTGCTGGTTTTCAGACTTGACGACGCCTTTTTTCAAGCCCTTGACCAGAGCGAGATTCTCGGAGGGGACGTAGAGGCAACGGTGTCCGCACGGCAGACGGCGGGCGGCATCTACCAGCTTCGGCTGAGTGCGCGCGGACAGGTTTCCACGCAGTGCGACCGCTGCCTTGACCCCGTAAGCCTGCCTGTGGAGACGGAAGACACATTGCGCGCCGTACACGACGACGAGGACTTCGCGTCCGAGGCCGAGCTGCTGCTGACGGACCGCCTGTCCGACGATGCAGACCTGCGCTGGACGCTCTACGAACTCATTGTCACCGCGCTGCCCCTGGAGCGCTGCCACACCGAGGGCGACTGCAACCCCGACATGGTGGCACGCATCAGCGGCGTTGTAGATACGACGAGGCAGGAAGAAGAAAACTAACAATAAAAACATTATAGAAAAATGGCACATCCTAAAAGAAGACAATCCAAGACGCGCACGCTGAAGCGCCGCACGCACGACGGAGCCGTTGCTCCCACATTGGCCGTATGCCCCAACTGCGGCGGCTGGCACATCTATCACACCGTATGCCCCACTTGCGGCTACTATCGCGGCAAGCTGGCCGTTGTGAAGGAAGAAGTTGCCGAATAATCCAGCCTGAAACCTATCGACGGATTGCACGGACTCCCTGCGAGTAAGCCGTGTAATCCGTCGTAGTTCTTTTAAAATGGAGAATAAATGGAAAAACTAAATGCAATCATCACCGGCGTGGGCGGCTACGTGCCTGAATATGTCCTGAACAACGACGAGCTGTCCCGCATGGTCGATACGAACGACGAATGGATCATGTCGCGCGTCGGCATCAAGGAGCGCCGCATCCTCAACGAGGAGGGTCTCGGCACCAGCTACATGGCGCGCAAGGCCGTGAAGCAGCTTCTGGCAAAGACCGGCACGGATCCGCTCAGCGTGGACGCCCTCATCGTCGCCACGACGACGCCGGACTACCACTTCCCCTCCACGTCGTCCATCCTCGTGGGAAAGATTGGTCTCACGAATGCCTTCTCCTTCGACCTTCAGGCGGCATGCAGCGGCTTCATCTTCGCGATGGACCAGGCCGCCAGCATGATACAGAGCGGACGCTACAAGAAAATCATCGTCTGCGGTGCAGAGAAGATGTCCAGCATGGTGGACTATACGGACCGCTCCACGTGTCCCCTCTTCGGAGACGGCGCGGCCGCCGTGCTCGTGGAGGCAACCACGGAGGACTACGGCTGGAAAGACTCCATCCTGCGCACGGACGGCAAGGGCCTTCCCTTCCTCTGCATGAAGGGTGGCGGCTCGGCCTTCCCGCCGTCCTACTACACCGTTGACCACCGCATGCACTACGTCTATCAGGAAGGCCGCACGGTCTTCAAGTATGCCGTGACGAACATGAGCGACCTCAGTGCGAAAATTGCCGAGCGCAACGGGCTGACGAAGGACAACCTGTCCTACGTCCTGCCCCACCCGGCCAACATCCGCATCATCGAGGCCGTTGCCAACCGCCTGGAGCTGCCGATGGAAAAGGTGCTGGTGAACATCCAGCGCTACGGCAACACCAGCGGCGCCAGCATCCCCCTCGCTCTCTGGGACTTCGAGCGGCAGCTGAAGAAGGGTGACAACATCATCCTGACTGCCTTCGGCGCAGGCTTCACCTACGGTGCCGCCTATCTGAAGTGGGCATACGACGCAAAGTAAAGGCGCGATGAAGTCAGGCTTTGTCAACATCGTCGGTAATCCGAACGTGGGAAAAAGTTCGCTCATGAATCAACTCGTGGGCGAACGCCTTTCTATCGCTACCTTCAAGGCGCAGACCACGCGCCACCGCATCCTCGGCATCGTCAACACGCCGGACGCGCAAATCGTCTATAGCGATACGCCGGGCGTGCTGAAGCCCAACTACAAGATGCAGGAGGCCATGCTCACTTTCTCGGAGTCGGCCCTTCAGGACGCCGACGTGCTGCTCTACATGACGGACGTCGTGGAAAGCCCTGACAAGAACGCGGACTTCCTGCAAAAAGTGGCGCGCATGACGGTGCCCGTCATCGTGCTGATCAACAAGATAGACCTCGCCGACCAGCACAAGCTGGAAGAGGCCGTGGAGCGCTGGCACGGGCTGCTGCCCAAGGCGGAAATCATGCCGCTTTCCGTGAAGGCGAACTTCAACGTAGATGTCCTGAAACGCCGCATCATGGAGCTGCTGCCCGAGCATCCCGGCTATTTCGACCGCGACCAGCTCACGGACAAGCCCGCACGCTTCTTCGTGACGGAAATCATCCGCGAGAAGATACTCCTCTACTACGACAAGGAGGTGCCCTACAGCGTCGAGGTCGTCGTGGAAAGCTTCAAGGAGCAGGCCCACAGCATCCATATCCGCGCTATCATCCTCGTGGAGCGTGAGAGCCAGAAGGGCATCATCATCGGCCACCAGGGCGTAGCCCTCAAGAAGGTGTCCACCGAGGCCCGCAAGGCCCTGGAGCGCTTCTTTGAGAAGAGCATCTACCTGGAAACCGTCGTGAAGGTGGACAAGGGCTGGCGCAACAACGAGCGTCGCCTCGAAGCCTTCGGCTATCGTGACATCTGAGCGGCCTATACCTCCGGTTGAAGCCCCGGTGTCTATCGCATTAAAAACCAAAGAAGAACAATGAGTAAACTTGTAGCTATAGTAGGGCGTCCCAACGTCGGGAAGTCCACGCTTTTCAACCGCCTCACGGGAACCCGCGCTGCCATCGTCAGCGAGGAAGCCGGCACCACGCGTGACCGTCAGTACGGCAAGTGCGAATGGTGCGGCCGCGAGTTCTCCATCGTCGATACCGGCGGCTGGGTGGTAAACTCCGACGACATCTTCGAGGAGGAAATCCGCAAGCAGGTGCTTGTGGCCACGGAGGAGGCAGACCTCATCCTTTTCCTCGTGGATACGCAGAACGGCATCACGGACCTCGACAGCGCCGTTGCGGCCATACTGCGCCGCCAGAGCCGCGTTCCCGTGGTTCTCTGTGCCAACAAGGCTGACAACAACCAGGACCGCTACAACTCCGCAGAATTCTATGCCCTCGGCCTGGGCGACCCGCAGTGCGTGTCCGCCGCCACGGGCAGCGGAACGGGCGACCTGCTGGATATCGTGGTGGAGAAACTCGGCCCCGACGCTCAGCAGGAGGAGGGCGAGCGCCTGCCGCGCTTTGCCGTTGTGGGCCGCCCGAACGCAGGAAAGAGCAGCCTCATCAACGCCTTCATCGGCGAGGACCGCCACATCGTGACGGACATTGCCGGCACCACGCGCGACTCCATCCTGACGCGCTACGACAAGTTCGGCTTCGACTTCTACCTTGTCGATACCGCAGGTATCCGCAAAAAGGGAAAGGTGAACGAGGACCTTGAGTTCTACTCCGTCATGCGCAGCATACGCGCCATCGAGAATTCCGATGTCTGCATCCTGCTCCTGGACGGCACGCGCGGCATCGAGGCGCAGGACCTGAACATCGTCCACATCATCCAGCGCAACCGCAAAAGCCTCGTCGTCGTCGTCAACAAGTGGGACCTCGTGGAGGACAAGAGCCAGCGCGCCATCGACTACTACGAGCAAACCATCCGCCAGCGCCTTGCGCCCTTTGACGACTTTCCCGTCATCTTTGCTTCTGCGCTCACGAAGCAGCGCATCTACCGCGTCCTGGAAACGGCGAAGGAGGTATTCCTCCACCGCAAGTTCCGCGTCGGCACGTCGAAGCTCAACGAGGAAATGCTTCCCATCATCGAAGCCTTCCCGCCGCCTTCGATGAAGGGCAAGTTCATCAAGATAAAGTATTGCACGCAGGTGCCGGACACGCAGATTCCCACCTTTGTCTTCTACGCCAACCTCCCCCAATACGTCAAGGAGCCCTACAAGCGTTTCCTTGAGAACAAAATCCGCGAGCGCTGGAACTTCTCCGGCACGCCCATGCACATCTTCATCCGGCAGAAGTAACCCCCAATACATAAATTCCAATGACCGGTTTGGGGTAAAGAGGGAACAGGCCGGAACAGAAAAAAGCCATCCCCCATGCAGCCGCATGGGGGATGGCTTTTTTAGGACTTCGTTGACGAAGTAGCCTTGGCTACTTCACAACCTTCTTGCCTCCGATGATATAGACGCCGTGCTGTGCGGGAGCCAGTACGCGCTGTCCCTGGAGGTTGAAGACTTCAGCCGTGCGAGCCGTGCTGACGGTCTGGATGCCCGTGTTCTCAGCCGTTGTCACGACAATCTTGTTGATCTGCGTGTTGCCGGCAATGCTTACCACGACCTTCGTGGCCTTCCCCGTCCATGTGGCGGGAGACGTGCCGCTGAAGGAGCCGCTGTCGGCCGTGTTCTCTTCGTTCCACTTGCCGTTCTCGAAGACAATCTGCGCGATGGGACGGTTCTCTTCGCTTTCGAAGGTCAGCGTGCCGCCATAGACGCGGAGCTGGATGGCCTGTGTCGTGTTGAAGAGCCAGAAGCGGTTCGGCGTGTTGCCGCCGCTGGGAGAAACGGTCAGCGTGATGGGGCCTTCCTCCATGACGTAGTCCTCCGTGATGTCGCCCTCTGTGGAGCCGCTTGCGGAGTAGGGGAACGTCTCGGTGTCGAGGGCGTTGAAATCGAAGGTCACGGCGTCGCCTTCTACGACTTCGCCGTTGCCGTCCAGGTCGAACCAGCCGATTTCGCTCTCACGCGTTTCGCCGCCTGCCGTGTAGATGCTCTTCACGCCGAAGCGCGTCCAGCTGGCAATGTTGTCGTCGTAGATGTACACCGTGGTGGGAGGACCTACGTAGATGTCCCAGTTGTCGGTGAAGCCATAGGGAATCGTTTCCATGTCCTCATCCAACTGTTCGTATTTGTCCGCACGAAGGACGAAGGGCTGTGCGGCGCCGTTCACTTCGTAGTAGAACTGGTAGCTCAGGTTGGCAGCTTTCAGGGCCTGGCCCGAAACGTCCACCAGGGGCAGGGAAACCTCGGTATAGTGGCCGTATTCGTCCGAGGTGAAGTCGAGGACTTCCGGCGTAGCGGGCGTGGCAGCACCCTCTACGGCCTTCTGGAGCATGGCAAAGAGGTAGTAGTCGTAGTAGTTGAAAGAGTCCGCAGCATCGGAAACGAAGATGCCTTCTGCGGCTTCCATGATGTTACCCTCTTCGCTCATTTCAAATACGACATCCTTGGGCTCTATGGTTTCGGCATAGGGGTCTGCACCCAGGAAGTACATGGGGTAGTCCGTGCCCCAGTAGTTGTAGGCACCGAGATACTGGCCCGTGGGACTTGTCACGGTGTTGCCCTCGCGCGTACCCTTCACCCAAGCTTCGGTGAGGTAGCTGCTGAAGCCCTGGATATAGACGTCGTTGCCGTCAAAGATGACCTTTGCGGGTGCGGACATCTCGATGAAGCCTTCCTCATCGTCCGTTTCGGACTCGGATTCGCTGTTTTGGTCGGGCGTCAAGGCGATGAGCACCCAGTCCTCAACCGTAGCGTTTGCAGGAGGCGTGACAACCTCCACGCCGCCCGGTGTCAGCGTCAGCGTTTCCCAGAACATGTAGGCATCCGTGTCTTCGGCACCGGCTGTCTCAAGGATGACGACGTCTTCGCTCAGCGTGAGGACGCCGGTTTCGGCATCGTAGTTGAAGACGATGTCTGTGATGGTGGCGCTTGTTTCATCGTTAGCGTCAGAGCCCACGAGGTATTCGTCGCCGTAGTCGTCCGTGCCGACATACTGTCCGCTGGGGAATACAACGCGGCCGTCAGTCGTCATGGTGCCCTTGATGTAGGCATCGGGGAAGTAGTAGGCAAGGCCCTGGATATAGACGTCGTTGCCGTCAAAGGCCACGTTCACGCTGATAGGAGCGCTGACGGACACCCATCCGCTGCTTGCATAGCCGTACCAGTCGCCTGTCGGCGTATAGACCGTGGTCGTAGCCGTGGCGGGAACCGTCACCAGGTCGCCGGCCTTTACCGTAGGAGCCACCGTGGGCTTCGCTTTGGGGGTGCGGAGTTCCAGCTTCTGGATGGTCTGCTTGCCCAGGGGCTTAGCCACACGTGCGGGACGCTGTGCCATGCCCATCGTTACGGACAAAAGCACAAGGAGAAGAGTAAAGATTTTCTTCATAGAATGTGGTTTTTTTAAGTGAATAAATATAGTTTTTTGTTGAGAATAAGTGCTGTATAAAGTGCAAAAGTAAGGAAAAAACTATAAAAACTCATACGTGAGGACTATTTTTTAAGATAAAACCTTATTTTTGCCCCTACAAATCCCCTATTATGCACCCTCCCATGCGGGTGCGCACCAGCAAAACAATTTGTATATGATAGATTTCAAAGCTTTGGCAGCACAGTACAAGGGCGAACTGCTCGACCGCGTGCTGCCTTTCTGGTTGGAAAAGTCGCAGGACAAGGAGTTCGGCGGCTATTTTACTTGCCTTGACCGCGACGGCTCCGTCTATGACACGGACAAGTTCGTATGGCTGCAAGGCCGTGAGGTATGGATGTTTGCAAAGCTCTACAACGAGGTGGAGCCGCGCCAGGAATGGCTCGACTGCGCCGTGCAGGGTGCTGAGTTCCTGAAGAAGCACGGCCACGACGGCCACCTGAACTGGTACTTCGCGCTCGACCGCGAGGGCCGTCCGCTCGTGGAGCCCTACAATATCTTCTCCTACACCTTCGCCGTCATCGCCTTCGGCCAGCTCGCCAAGGCGACGGGCAGCGAGGAGTATGCCCGCATCGCGAAGGACACCTTCGACATCGTGCTCTCCAAGGTGGACAACCCGAAGGGCAAGTGGAACAAGGCGGCTCCCGGCGCACGCGCGCTGAAGACCTTCGACCTCCCGATGATTCTCTGCAACGTGGCGCTGGAGATAGAGCATCTCCTCGAACCCGACTTCCTGCGCCAGACCATCGACACCTGCCTGCACGAGGTGCTGGACGTGTTCTACCGCCCCGAACTGGGCCTCATCGTGGAAGCGCTCGGCAAGGACGGCGAGCTTGTGGATTGCCTCGACGGCCGCAAGCTCAACCCCGGCCATGCCATCGAGAGCTGCTGGTTCATCATGGACCTCGGACGCCGTCTCGGCCGTCAGGACCTCATCGAGAAGGCCGTTGAGATATGTATCAGCGAGGCAGAATACGGCTGGGACAAGGAGTTTGGCGGCATCTACTACTTCATGGACCGCCTCGGCAAGCCCCGCCACGAGCTGGAGTTCGACCAGAAGCTCTGGTGGGTACACCTCGAAGCCCTCATCTCCTTCATCAAGGGCTACCAGCTCACGGGCAATCCCAAGTGCCTCGAATGGTTCGAGCGCATCCACGACTATACGTGGAGCCACTTCCGCGATGCGGAGTACCCCGAATGGTACGGCTACCTCAACCGTCGCGGCGAAGTGCTCCTGCCCCTCAAGGGCGGCAAGTGGAAGGGCTGCTTCCACGTTCCCCGCGGCCTCTTCAACGTCTGGCGCATACTGGAGGAACTTGGACAGCGCGAGGGATAAAGCCTCGCGTTTCGCCGAACGGATGCAAGGCCTGCGGCCTTCCCGCGCGGATTGCAGATGAGGGGGCATTTGGGGAATAGGTCTTCAACCCCTGCGAGGTTGTCTCCCTTCGCCAACAAACCAACAGGGGCGT
>JAFUXE010000052.1 GCA_017477205.1 Alloprevotella sp. | reverse complement strand
CATCAACCTTGTGGCTGAGGAGTTCGGCTTCACCACAGAATATGTCAGCGCAGAAGTCAGCGCCGCCGTCAGCGAAGTGGAGGACGACGAGGCAGACCTCGTGCCACGCGCTCCCATTGTCACCGTCATGGGTCACGTCGATCATGGTAAGACATCGTTGCTCGACTACATCCGACAAACCAATGTCATTGCCGGCGAGGCTGGCGGCATCACGCAGCACATCGGTGCCTACAACGTGTCGCTGGAAGACGGCCGCCACATCACCTTCCTTGACACGCCGGGCCACGAAGCCTTCACGGCCATGCGTGCCCGCGGTGCACAGGTGACGGACATCGCCATCATCATCATCGCTGCAGACGACGACATCATGCCGCAGACGAAGGAAGCCATCAACCACGCACAGGCTGCCGGCGTCCCCATCGTCTTTGCCATCAACAAGATAGACAAGCCCGCGGCCAATCCCGACAAGATCAAGGAAGCCCTGGCCAACATGAACCTCCTCGTGGAAGAATGGGGTGGTAAGTACCAGAGCCAGGACATCTCTGCAAAGAAGGGCATGGGCGTCAACGAACTGCTGGAGAAGGTGCTCCTTGAAGCCGACATGCTGGAGCTGCGTGCCAACCCCAACCGCAAGGCCACAGGTACCATCATCGAGAGTGCCCTCGACAAGGGGCGCGGCTACGTGGCCACGGTGCTCGTCTCCAACGGTACGCTGCACCAGGGCGACATCGTCCTGGCAGGTACCAACTACGGCCGTGTGCGCGCCCTCTTCAACGAGCGCGGACAGCGCATTCAGGAGATAGGTCCCTCGATGGCCGCCACGCTGCTGGGCTTTAACGGTGCCCCGCAGGCCGGCGACCAGTTCCACGTGATGGACACGGAGCAGGAGGCACGCGAAATCTGCACCAAGCGCGAGCAGTTGCAGCGCGAACAGAACCTGCGCACGCAGAAGATGCTGACGCTCGACGAGATTGGCCGTCGCATCCAGCAGGGCAACTATCAGGAGCTGAACATCATCGTCAAGGGCGACGTGGACGGTTCCGTAGAGGCTCTCTCCGACTCGTTCATCAAGCTCTCCACGCCCGAGATTGCCGTCAACGTAATCCACAAGAGCGTGGGACAGATCAGCGAGAACGACGTCACGCTGGCAGCCGCCTCGCAGGCCGTCATCGTCGGCTTCCAGGTGCGTCCCAGCCAGCCTGCCCGCAAGCTGGCCGACAAGGAGGGCGTGGAAATCCGCCAGTACTCCGTCATATACGACGCCATCGACGACGTGAAGCAGGCTATGGAAGGCCTGCTGAAGCCCATCGTGAAGGAGGAAGTTACCGCCACCATCGAGGTGCGTCAGGTATATCACATCTCCAAGGTGGGCCTCGTGGCCGGTGCCTACGTCATGGACGGCAAGGTGGCACGCTCGAACAAGGCACGCCTCATCCGCGACGGCATCGTAGTCTTCACGGGTGACATCAATGCCCTGAAGCGCTTCAAGGACGACGTGAAGGAGGTAGGTACCAACTTCGAGTGCGGTATCAGCCTCTCCGGCTGCAACGACATCAAGGAAGGCGACATGATAGAAACCTTCCAGGAGATTGAGATTAAGCAGAAGCTCTGATCGCTATGTTTATAGACATATTCCTTATAGTCCTGCTTCTCTGGTCGGCATACTCCGGCTGGAGGCAGGGCTTTTTGAAAGAAGTGGTTTCCGCGCTGGGCTTCCTCGTGGGACTGCTCATTGCCGCCACGTGCTACTCGCAGCTGGGTGAATACCTGACGCAGGCGGGTTCGCAGATGGGTGCCCTGACCAACGTCGTGGCATTCCTGCTGCTGTGGATCATCGTTCCCATCGTGCTGGGCTTTGCGGCCAACATGCTGACGAAAGCGCTCAAGGGTATGAAGCTGGGGCTTCCCAACAGCCTGCTCGGCGCGCTGGTGAGTATCGTGAAATTCGCAGTCCTCATCAGCTGCGTGCTAAACGTCATGAGCGGCCTGCGCATCCTCGACGAGGAGAAGACGCAGGGCTCACGGCTCTTTGAGCCTGCACGCGGCCTGCTGTCCATGCTCTTCTCCCACGCTGACTTCGGCGACGGCATTGCCCCGCAGGAGGACACGCTGCAAGCTGACACGCTGTGGGTAGATTTTGGGAGAAACCCGGAAAGTTAATTGAAGCATGTCCGACGAAGAACTTCTTAACTCCTTTGCCGAAAAGGAATACGAATACGGCTTCACGACCGACGTGGAGACGGACGTCATTCCCGTGGGGCTCAACGAGGACGTGGTGCGGCTCATCTCGCAGAAGAAAGGCGAGCCGGAATGGCTGCTGGCCTTCCGCCTGAAGGCGTTCCGCCACTGGCAGACGATGACGCAGCCCCGATGGGCGCACGTGAACCTTCCCGACATCGACTACCAGGCCATCTCCTACTACGCCGCACCGACTACTCCCGACCCTTCCCGTGGAAAGGGAGAAATCGACCCTGAGCTTATCAAGACCTTCGACAAGCTCGGCATACCCCTTGAGGAGCGCATGGCACTCAGCGGCACGGCGGTGGATGCCGTCATGGACTCCGTGAGCGTGAAGACCACGTTCAAGGAGAAACTCCAGGAGAAGGGCATCGTCTTTTGCAGCATCAGCGAAGCCGTACGCGAGCACCCGCAGCTGGTGCGGAAATACCTCGGCAGCGTCGTGCCCTATGCCGACAATTTCTATGCGGCACTGAACTCGGCCGTATTCTCCGACGGTTCCTTTGTCTATATCCCCAAGGGCGTGCGCTGCCCCATGGAACTGTCCACCTACTTCCGCATCAACGCACGCGGCACAGGGCAGTTTGAGCGCACCCTCATCGTGTGCGACGAAGGAGCCTACGTCTCCTACCTCGAAGGCTGCACTGCGCCGATGCGCGACGAGAACCAGCTGCACGCGGCCATCGTGGAGATTGTTGTCGAAAAGGACGCGGAGGTGAAATACAGCACCGTACAGAACTGGTACCCGGGCGACAAAGAGGGACGCGGAGGCGTACTGAACCTCGTCACCAAGCGCGGACATCTGCGCGGTGCACGTGCCCGTCTGTCGTGGACACAGGTGGAAACGGGAAGTGCCATCACGTGGAAGTACCCCTCCTGCATACTCTCCGGTGAGGACTCGCAAGCTGAATTCTACAGCGTGGCGCTCACCAACAACCATCAGGAGGCCGATACGGGAACAAAGATGATACACCTTGCACCCGGAACGCGCAGCACAATCATATCCAAAGGCATCTCAGCGGGTCGCAGCCAGAACTCCTATCGCGGCCTTGTCCGCGTGGGACCAGCCGCAGCAGGTGCCCGCAACTACAGTTCCTGCGACTCCCTGCTGCTCGGCTCGCGGTGTGGTGCCCATACCTTCCCCTACATCGACGTACAGCGCGACGATGCCATCGTGGAACATGAGGCCACGACATCCCGCATCTCCGAAGACCAGCTCCTCTACTGCCGCCAGCGCGGCATACCCATAGAGGACGCCGTAGGACTCATCGTCGGTGGCTATGCCCGCGACGTCATCAACAAGCTCCCCTACGAATTTGCTGCTGAGGCACAAAAGCTTCTCAGCGTGTCGCTGGAAGGCAGCGTGGGGTGAGGAATAGATGAAAATTGATAGTTAATAGTCAGAATCATTATATGAGTTTAGCAAAATACGACAGTGAAGTGAAGCTGGTGGAACAAAGCCAGCAGGCCATGTATGAGCGCCTGAGCGACCTTCGGAACCTGGAGCACCTGCGCAGCCGCCTGAACGACCCCAACGTGCGGGAGGCGATGGCAGGGCAGATACCCGACGGAAAGGCCGCCGACGTGGAACGCATCCTGGAACAGATGACCTTCGATGCCGACACGCTGTCCCTGCAAACGCCGGTGGGAGCAATGACGCTGCGCGTCGTGGAGCGCGAAGAGCCGAAGCTGGTAAAGTTTGCCAGCGAAGGCAGTCCCGTACCGCTGAACGTGTGGATACAACTGCTTCCGGACGGCGAAGAACGCTGCAAGATGCGCGTCACGGTGGGCGCAGAGGTGAACATGTTCCTGCGCGGCATGGTGGCGAAGCCGCTGCAACAGGCGGCCGACGGCCTGGCGATGATTCTATCGCAAGTGCATTAGTTTTGCGGGAAGAGAATGTCGATGAAAGCTCTGAAGAGAACATACGGACTGCTGGTGTGCCTCACACTGGGGCTGGCTGCCGCATGCGACGGAGACGTGGAGAACGAATACTCCAACCTGCGGGCATTCTGCCGCGTCACGCCGGTAACGGGGGCTGCACCGCTGTTTGGGGCATTAAACAACCCGGGGATATTCTGCACACTGACGCCGGACGGTACGCGCTACATCTTCACACGCCAAAACGGCACCACAGTGCCGATGGAGATGGGGGCGACTACGCAGAACTACTACCGCCTGCAGTCCATCTACAACCAGGGCTTCATCATCGGCACGCCCTCCGTGCCGGACTGGAAAATGCAGCTCACCCCCGTCGTCTTTGACATCGTATGCCCGAACTGCTACGAGGCAGCCATCGCTGAGACCCTTACCCTGCAAGGTGAGGAGGCTGTATGCGGACGCTGTGGCCGCCACTACTTGTTACGGGATAAAGGCATCATTATAGAAGGCGAAAAGGGGCGCAAACTACATCAGTACCACATGACGTACACGCCGGCACAGGACCTTTTCGTCATCAACAACTGAAATTCCTTGAAAACACCTATACCATGAGACATCTTTTCCACATTCTGGGTATGGCAATGGCGCTCTGCCTTGCCGCACAAACTGCTCAGGCACAAAACATCGACACAAAGCACTACTACCGCATCGTCAGCGTGAAAAGCGGTGCACGCGCCGTAGATGTGCAGGGGCAGTCATCGTATAACGACCAGCCTCTTGTCATCTGGACAAACACGCCCAGCCGCACCACGCAGGATTGGCAGTTCCGCGCCGTTGAAGGCGGTGAGTACTACCAGATACTATCGCGCCACGGCGGATGGGCGATATACGACCAGATGGGCGACGACGGCACCATGCCCAGCGAGTCGCTGCCGCTGCTCATCGTCGTACCGGACACGAGTGCCGCACGCCAGTTGTGGAAAATCGTTCCGCAGGCAAACAGCCAGTACAACCTGAAGAACAAGGAGACGGGACGCATCTTCAACGTGAAAGGCGGAGAAGATGCCGACGGCACATACGTCATCAGCTACACCTCCGACCAGAAGGATGCCACCAGCCAGAACCGCCTGTGGGTGTTCCAGCAACAGAGCGACACGGTAGAAGCGCAGGAGGTTGTGCCCATTGACACGACGAAGACAGACGACGGCACGATGCACCGCCTCACGAACCTGCCGCACGTGTATATCAATACCGAGGGCGGAGCTGCCATCACGACGAAGAAGACCTTTGTCCCCGCAACGCTCACCTACATCGACGAGGAGGACAACGTGCGTGAATACACAAACATGGAGATTCGCGGACGCGGCAACTCCACCTGGAACCGCAATCCCGCGAAGAAACCCTACCGCATACGCTTTGCCCAGCCTGAACAGTTTCTTGGTGAAGGACACGCCACGGCACGCAATTGGACGCTGATGGCAAACGCCTACGACAAGAGCCTCATCCGCAATGCGCTGACCTCGGAACTGAGTCGGTTCACAGGGCAGCCTTTCAGCGTGGCGGCGAAGTTCGTAGATGTTACGCTGAACGGCGAATATATAGGCACCTATCACATCTCCGACCACCCCGAAGCTGCGCCCGGGCGCGTGGAGCTGAAAGAAGGGGGCACGGGAACGGACGTAAGCTACTTCCTCGAAGTGGATGGCTATGCCGAGCACAACTGGTTCTCCACCTCGAACGTGGGTGTAAAGGTGCGCATCCACACGCCGAAGGACGACCTCACGACGGCACAGAAGAGCTACATACAGTCGCAGGTGAACGCCTTTGAAGCCGCCCTCATGGGCAGCGACTTCAAGGATCCCGTGAAAGGCTACCGCCAGTACGTTGACAGCGTTTCCCTCGCCAACTGGTTCTGCGCAAACGAGATATGCGCAAACTACGACGGCTATTGGAGCCTGTACTTCTATAAGCAAACGGGTGACGGCCGCTTCTACTTCGGTCCGATGTGGGACTACGACATCGCCTACAGCAACGACAGTCGCCCGGGCGACACGGCAGAGCAGCTGATGAGCGACTGCGGTGCAGAGCTCAACAAGGCTGGACGCTGGGTGAACCGCATGTGGGAAGACCCCTGGTTCCAGCAGCTTGTGAACCGACGCCTGAAGGAGATTATGGATGCCGGCGTGGAGGCATTCCTGCTGAACAAGGTGGACAGCCTTTCCGCACTTATCTACGAATCGCAGGCCCTGAACTACAAGAAATACGGCATCAGCACGAAGACCTACAATGAGCGCGTACTCCACAGCACTTACGAGGAGTACATCGAAGACCTGCGCAGTTTCATACGCCGCCACTGCAAGTTCCTGCCAGAGGCCTTCGCCACCAAAGCAGGCATCGAGCTGGAGCCGGAACCCTTCGAGGCCGACCCTGCACTATACTACAAGATGCGCTCCGTACGCGGCGACATCTTCTGGGATGTACGCGGCACTGCGACAACGGAGAATGCCGTAATCGTCGTATGGGCAACGGATGCCACGCACGACACGCAGAAGTGGGTGTTCCGTCCGCAGGGCGACTACTACCAAATCCTCTCCCACGACGGCACAATGGCCATCACGGACGCCTCGCCCGCAGGTACCGCCGCCACGTCCACGACGAGTGCCAACCTGAAGCTCACGCCGCCCGACGCCACGAACGCCCATCAGCTTTGGAGTGTCGTACCGCAGGCGCAGCACCGCTTCAATTTCATCAACCTCGGCAGCGGACGCACGGCAAATCTTGACGGCGGCACGACGACGAACAACACGCGCGTCATCTCCTACGCCACCGACGAGGCGAAAAACAAGACGGGACAGAACCGCCTCTGGTATATTGACGAAACGGGCGAGAAGGCTGTCCTTGACGGCATCACGTACGCTCCCACCCTCTCCACCACCAACACCGCTGCCTACGATGTGCAGGGACGCCGCCTTCACGGGCCTGCCGCACGCGGCGTCTTCATCGTGGATGGCAAGGTCTTTATACGATAAACTACTGAGAACAACGAAGAGGCTATGCAAAACCAGTTCAGTCGCACCCAGCTGCTCTTTGGGAAACCCGCTATGGAAACGCTGCGTCAAAGCCGCGTTGCCGTCTTCGGAGTCGGCGGCGTGGGGGGCTATGTCGTGGAGGTACTTGCCCGTAGTGGCGTGGGGGCGATAGACATCATTGACGACGACCGCATCTGCCTCACCAACGTAAACCGTCAGGTCATTGCCCTGCTGTCCACGGTCGGGAAATACAAGGTGGACGTTTGCGAGGCCCGCATCCACGACATCAACCCGCGCTGTCAGGTGACGAAATACCAGCAGTTCTACCTTCCGGAGAATGCAGAGCAGATAGACCTTTCGCAGATGGACTACGTCGTGGACTGCATTGACACCGTAACGGCAAAGCTGGAACTCATACGCCGCAGCCACGCCCTCGGCATTCCCATCCTTTCCTGCATGGGAGCTGCCAACAAGATGGATGCCACCGCCTTTCGTGTGTCGGACATCACGAAGACGAAGATGGACCCTCTGGCAAAGGTGATTCGTCGCAAGTTGCGCCAGCTCCACATCCCCCACCTTAAATGCGTATGGAGCGAAGAGGAACCGCTGGAACCCATTGACCAACCGGAGATTTCATGCCGCTTCCACTGCATCTGCCCCGACAGAAACATGCGCAAATGCACGGAGCGCCGCAACATTCCCGCCTCCAATGCCTTCGTTCCCGCTGCTGCAGGCCTCATCGCTGGTGGCGAAGTCGTGAAAGACCTCATCGCAAAAGCAGGGACATTCAGGATTACAGAATGAGGTTTTCTAAGTGTATTCTCGGCAAAAAACATTAAACAGTTTTTGCACACATATTATTATTCCTATGGATCAACAAAGTATTAATATGTTTCTCATGACGCAAGGCGAGAACTATCCCTCTGAACACCTGCCGTGGATACGCCAGCGCCTTACTGACGCTACGGACGAGCATATGAGCCGCCTGCATCTCATGAGCAAGAAGAGTCCAGTTGTAGCACTCGTCCTCTCTCTCCTACTGGGCAGCTGGGGCGTAGACCGCATGTACGTAGGCGACGTAGGGCTGGGAATCCTAAAACTCATTACCTGTGGCGGCATGGGCCTCTGGACCATCATTGACTGGTTTCTTATCATGGGCGTAGCACGCAACAAGAACTTTGAGAACTTTTTGTATATTATGCGGTACTGACTCGGAAAAACTTGCTATCTTTGCAGCCGCAAATACCGAAGCCCCGATGGTGGAATGGTAGACACGAAGGACTTAAAATCCTTTGGCCAGAAATGGCTGTGCGGGTTCGAGTCCCGCTCGGGGCACCTTATGATTCATAAGGCATAAGAATTATTTTTCAAGGCATAAGACCGCTTGTCTGATGCCTTGATTTTTCATCACTAAAGCAGAAGGACATAGAGGCAGAGCCTTACTTCCACAAATAGTATACAAGAATCTCCCCCGCCGCGATACGGCAGGGGAGATTCTATTATGGAGCAAATACTTTAGAGCTGGGGACCGGCTGCTACGAGAGCCTTACCGGCTTCATTTGTCGTGTACTTGCCGAAGTTCTTGATGAAGCGGCCTGCGAGGTCCTTTGCCTTCTCTTCCCAAACGGTGGCGTCAGCATAGGTGTCGCGGGGGTCGAGGATGGCAGGGTCAACGCCGGGCAGCTGTGTGGGCACTTCGAAGTCGAAGAAAGGAATCTTCTTCGTGGGAGCCGTCTTGATGCTGCCGTCAAGGATGGCGTCGATGATACCACGCGTATCCTTGATGGAGATGCGCTTGCCCGTGCCGTTCCAACCCGTGTTCACGAGGTAAGCCTTGGCACCGCTCTTTTCCATCTTCTTGACGAGTTCCTCTGCGTACTTCGTGGGATGCAGCTCAAGGAAGGCCTGGCCGAAGCAAGCGGAGAAGGTCGGCGTGGGCTCGGTGATGCCGCGCTCCGTGCCGGCGAGCTTAGCGGTGAAGCCGCTGAGGAAGTAGTACTTCGTCTGCTCGGGGGTGAGGATGCTGACAGGAGGCAGTACGCCAAATGCGTCGGCGCTGAGGAAGATGACGTTCTGGGCGTCGGGACCTGCGCTGACGGGAGCTACGTTCTTCACAATCTTCTCAATGTGCTCGATGGGGTAGCTGACGCGCGTGTTCTCCGTGACGCTCTTGTCGGCAAAGTCAATCTTGCCGTTCTCGTCAACCGTCACGTTCTCCAGCAGGGCATTGCGGCGGATGGCGTTGTAGATGTCGGGCTCGCTCTCCTTGTCAAGGTTGATGACCTTAGCGTAGCAACCGCCTTCGAAGTTGAAGACACCGTTGTCGTCCCAGCCGTGCTCGTCGTCGCCGATGAGGAGGCGCTTCGGGTCGGTGCTGAGGGTCGTCTTACCCGTGCCGGAGAGGCCGAAGAAGATGGCGGTGTTCTTGCCTTCCATGTCCGTGTTGGCGGAGCAGTGCATGGCTGCGATGCCGCGCAGGGGCAGGTAGTAGTTCATCATGGAGAAGAGGCCCTTCTTCATTTCGCCGCCGTACCATGTGTTGATGATGACCTGTTCCTTGGTCGTGGTGTTGAAAGCTACGCAGGTCTCGCTGTTCAGGCCGAGTTCCTGATAGTTCTCCACCTTAGCCTTGGAGGCGTTGTAAACCACGAAGTCGGGCTCGAAGTTGGCGAGTTCCTCTTCCGTGGGACGGATGAACATGTTGGTCACGAAGTGTGCCTGCCATGCCACTTCCACGATGAAGCGGACGGCGAGGCGCGTGTCCTTGTTGGCACCGCAGAAAGCGTCAACCACGTAGAGCTGCTTGTTGGAGAGTTCCTTCTTGGCGATGTCCTTCACGGTTGCCCAAACCTCCTCGCTCATGGGGTGGTTGTCGTTCTTGTAGGCTTCCGTCGTCCACCACACGTTGTCCTTGGAGTTCTCGTCCATGACGATGTACTTATCCTTGGGGCTGCGGCCGGTGTAGATACCCGTCATCACGTTGACAGCGCCGAGCTCCGTGAGCTGGCCCTTGTCGAAACCTTCAAGGCCGGGCTTCGTTTCCTCTTCAAAGAGGCGTTCGTAACTGGGGTTGTGAGCAATCACCGTAGCACCGGTGATGCCATACTTGGTCAAATCTAAAGTTGCCATAATTTTATTGAAGTTGAATAGAGTTTCTTTTTACCGTGTGCAAAATTACGGAAAAAAAGTCTATCGCAAAACTTTTCAAATGTTTTGTTGCCCCTCCGGAGCTTTTTCTCTGGTGCTTTTGGGCCTTTGGGCACCCCGTGCGGATTATTTGCAAAACGAGGTTGCCAAAATCTCTTTGCAGGTTTTTCGGGCAATGGGGTGCATGATTCAATAATAATTGTTTACTTTTGCCGTCAGAATACAAAAGAGCAAAGACAGCATGAGTTTACAATGTGGTATAGTGGGACTCCCGAACGTGGGAAAGTCCACCCTGTTTAACTGTTTGAGTAACGCCAAGGCGCAGAGCGCGAACTTCCCCTTCTGCACCATCGAACCCAACGTGGGCGTCATCACCGTTCCCGATGAGCGCCTGAACGTGCTGGCGGAGCTGGTGCATCCGGGACGCATCGTGCCGACGACGGTGGAGATTGTGGATATCGCGGGCCTCGTGAAGGGTGCTTCGAAGGGCGAAGGGCTCGGCAACCAGTTCCTCGGCAACATCCGCGAGACAGACGCCATCATCCACGTCCTCCGCTGCTTCGACGATGACAACGTGGTTCATGTAGATGGCTCCGTTGACCCCGTGCGCGACAAGGAAATCATCGATACGGAACTGCAACTGAAGGACCTTGAGACCGTAGAGGGACGGCTGCCGCGCGTGGAGAAGCTGGCACAGGTGGGCAACAACAAGGACGCGAAGGTGGAGTACGAAGTGCTGCGCGCCTATAAGGAAGCCCTCGAACAGGGCAAGAGCGCACGCACCGTGCAGTTCGAGTCCAAGGAGGCACAGCAGGCCGCCCGCAACCTTTTCCTCCTCACCTCGAAGCCCGTGCTCTACGTCTGCAATGTCGATGAGGCCAGTGCCGCCACGGGCAATGCCTACGTGGAGCAGGTGCGCGAGGCTGTCAAGGACGAGGACGCAGAGATTCTCGTCGTGGCGGCACAGACGGAAGCCGACATTGCCGAACTGGAGACCTACGAAGAGCGTCAGGAATTCCTGAAGGACGTGGGGCTTGAGGAAAGCGGCGTGAACCGCCTCATCAAGGCTGCCTACAAGATGCTGCAACTCGAAACGTTCATCACCGCTGGCGAGATGGAGGTGAAGGCATGGACGTACCGCAAGGGATGGAAGGCTCCGCAGTGCGCAGGCGTCATCCATACGGACTTTGAGCGCGGCTTCATCCGTGCCGAGGTCATCAAGTACGAAGACTACGTGCGCCTCGGTAGTGAAGCCGCCGTGCGCGATGCCGGACTTCTCCACGTCGAAGGCAAGGAATACGTAGTGCAGGACGGCGACATCATGCACTTCAGGTTTAACGTATAAGCCCCCTCCAACCTCCCCCCTCCGGGGGAGGCTTACAGCGCAACGCATGTGTTTTTCCTTCAATAGCAGAAATATCCGAAACATATAATAAATTCACAAAGCCATGAATACCATTAGAATCCTTGTCGCATGCCTGCTCCTTTTGGGGGGTATCAACTCTTTTGCTCAGGTGAAGGAAAAAGTGAAGTTTGAATGCAATGACACAATGCCTCAATATGATTCTGACTATTATTATAATTGTGGCATACCAGCTGTCTCGCCTGCAAAACGCGAAAACAGCCAAAGTTTTTTTTCTTTAAACCACCAGAGGAGTTCTTCTTTAATGAAGAATCATCTCACAGATACCCCCGCCCAGTTTCCTGGCGGCGAAGAGGCCTTGTTAGATTTTCTGAACAAGAATATCGAATATCCTGACAGCGAATTATGCGATGCAAGGACTAATCCTACCGTAGTTGTCACCTTTATTGTTGAGAAAGATGGAAAGATATGCAAGGACAACGTACTGACTAAGATTTCATCACTGTGTCCTGCACGTGACCAAGCAGCGATAGATGTTGTAAAAAAGCTCCCCGATTTCATACCTGCCAGACACCACGGGGAGAGTATCCCTGTCCTTTATACCCTACCGATAAGGTTCTGTAATTATTCTGAGTCAGATTACGATTTTCCATTTAATGTCAATGTAGAAGTTCCCGCCCAGTTTCCTGGTGGCGAAGAGGCCTTGCAGAGTTTTATAAGAAAGAATCTTGTTTATCCTGTAGATACAGATGTGCATGGGAGTGTTACTGTCTATTTTATTGTTAACACAGATGGAAAAGTCAATAATGCCTTTGTAGGTAAGGGACTCTCGGCTGAATGTGACCAAGCTGCACTAAATTTGGTTAAGTTGTTCCCTGATTTTATACCAGCTAAACATCACGGGAAGAACATCGCTGTAATATACAGATTACAAGTTAATTTTTATATATTATAAGACCTATGTTCAATACTATATTATTATATGTACTAAGCCCGCTTCTGCAAGCCTCCCCCGGAGGGGGGAGGTTGGAGGGGGCCTTTGTCTGGAATCCCGACAAGGTAGCCTTTTCGCTCTTCGGGCACGACGTCGTGTGGTACGGCGTATGCTGGGTCGTAGGCCTCGCCCTCTCGTACCTCGTCGTACAATGGCTCTACAAGGACCAGAAGCTTCCGCAGGAGAAGTTTGAGCCCCTGTTCCTCTACTGCTTCTGCGGCATCCTCATCGGTGCCCGCCTCGGCCACTGCCTGCTCTACGAGCCTGGCTACTTCCTCTCCCACCCCATCGAAATGTTCCTCCCCGTCCACAAGATGGCGGACGGCGGCTGGCGCTGCACGGGCTATGCAGGCCTCGCCTCCCACGGCGGCACGGCAGGCATCATCATCGCCCTGTGGCTCTACGTGCGCAAGTACAAGCTGAACATCATGCGCGTGATGGACAACATTGCCATCGCCGTACCCCTCACGGCCTGTGCCATACGCCTGGGCAACCTCATGAACTCCGAAATCGTGGGCAAGCCGACGGACAGCGTGCTGGGCTTCATCTTTGCACAAAACGGCGAGGACTTCGCACGCTACCCTGCGCAGCTCTTCGAGGCCGTCTTCTACCTGCTCCTTTTCCCCGTTGGCCTTCTCCTCTACAGGAAATACAAGGAGAAAGTCGGCACGGGCTACTTCTTCGGCTGGCTCCTCACGAGCATCTTCGGCTTCCGCTTCTTCGTGGAGTTCCTGAAGGACGTGCAGGAACCTTGGGAACTGGACATGGTCAGCGCCATCGGCCTGAACCAAGGACAGATGCTCTCCATCCCCTTCGTCGTCGTCGGCCTTTACTGCTGGCTGGGCGGCAAGTGGTGCCGACGCCTGGGGGAGAAGAAGGAAACCGCGTAAGGTACAAGAAGCTGACAACGCAACAACACAACAACTTAAAACCATAATACAAATGACCTTAATCAAATCCATCTCAGGCTTCCGCGGTACCATCGGCGGCAAGCCGGGCGACACGCTCAACCCCCTGGACATCGTGAAATCCGTCAGTGCCTACGCCACGCTGCGCAAGCCGCTGGTAGGTAAGTTCGACAAGAAAATCGTCGTGGGACGCGATGCCCGCATCTCCGGCGAAATGGTAAGCCACTGCGTATGCGGCACGCTCATGGGCATGGGCTTCGACGTTGTGAACATCGGCCTTGCCTCCACGCCCACAACGGAGATTGCCGTCACGGCAGAGAATGCCGTGGGCGGTATCATCCTCACGGCCTCCCACAACCCCCGCCAATGGAACGCCCTGAAGCTCCTCGACGAGAAAGGCGAGTTCCTTGGCCCCCAGGCGGCTGCCGAAGTGGTGCGCCTTGCCGACGAGGGCGACTTTGAATATGCCGACGTTGACAACCTGGGCCACTACTGCGAGAAGCCCATCTACGACCAGTACCACATTGACATGGTGAAGAACCTCGCCCTGGTCGATGTAGATGCCATCCGCAATGCCAACTTCTCCGTATGCCTCGACACGGTGAACTCCGTGGGCGGCATCATCCTGCCGAAGCTGCTCGAACAGCTGGGCGTCAAGAACGTGAAGGTGCTGAACGGCGAGGCCAACGGCGAGTTTGCCCACAACCCCGAACCTCTGCGCCAGCACCTTGACGAGATTTGCGGCGTCATGAGCGAGGGCGGCTACGACCTGGGCTGCGTCTGCGACCCCGACGTGGATCGCTTGGCCTTCATACAGGAGGACGGCGAGATGTACGGTGAGGAATACACGCTCGTCACCTGTGCCGACTGGGTGCTCCAGCACACGCCCGGCAACACCGTCTCCAACCTCTCCAGCACCCGCGCCTTGCGCGACGTCACGGAGAAGTACGGCTGCCAGTACAACGCCTCTGCCGTGGGCGAGGTGAACGTCGTTACGCTGATGAAGAAGACCGGTGCCGTCATCGGCGGCGAGGGCAACGGCGGCGTCATCTATCCCGCTGCGCACCCCGGCCGCGACGCCCTCGTGGGCATCGCCATCATGCTTACGTTCATGGCCAAGACGGGCAAGAAGGCCAGCGAACTGCGCGCACAGTATCCTCCCTACTTCATCGCCAAGAACCGCATCGACCTCCAGAAGGGTACCGACGTGGATGCCATCCTTGCCCGCGTGAAGGACATGTACAAGGACGAGCGCGTGACGGACATCGACGGCGTGAAGATAGACTTCCCCGACGAGTGGGTACACCTCCGCAAGAGCAACACGGAGCCCATCATCCGCGTCTATAGCGAAGCCCACACGATGGAAGCCGCCGACGCACTGGGCAAGAAGATTATGGACGTCGTGTATAGCATGATTTAAGCCATACGCATTATTATATTATAAAGGAAGCGGGGCGACCTCTGAGGCTGTCCCGCTCTTCTTTTGGCTTAAGGGGATAGGATGTTCCAGGATTGCCTAAGAAAACCTATGGAAGCCTAGGGGGTATTCCCAGCTACCTCACTTGCAGCTTGTGCGCCTGTTCGCGGCCATCGGCCGTCGTGAGGCGGAGCAGCAGCGTGCCACCGGCGGTGGCAGGGAGGCGAAAGGAACGCTTCGCGGTGGAGAGGAGTTTGCGTCCCTGCATGTCGTAGAGGCTTGCGCCTTTCACGCTTTTGTCGCGAAGCGTCACCGTGCGGCCGTTGAGGGAGAAGGCGGGTTTTGCGTCAGCGCGCGGGCCGCTGACGCTGGTCGTAGGGACGCCGTTCTCGTCGAAGGTGATGACGGTCGTGCTGCCCTTCTCCGCATTGAGCTCGATGATGTGCCCGCCGTAGCTTGCCACCGTCTCCACGCCGAGCGGGTTTTCTATTTCCGCGCGTACGGGCTTGCCGTCCGCCCACTCGATGTTGACGATGAAGCCCCCTACGGCACGCAGTCCGCGTATGCTGCCCTTCGCCCACGTTTCGGGCAGGCAGGGAAGCAGCTGGAGGGTGTCGGTATGGCTCTGGAGCAGCATCTCGGCGATGCCGGCGCAGATGCCGAAGTTTCCGTCAATCTGGAAGGGCGCGTGGGAGTCGAAGAGGTTGTAGTAGATGCCGCCTGCACTCTGGTCGGTGCCGTAGCTGGTGCTGTGCTTGAACTCGCGCTGCAGGAGGGCGATGCACTGCTGGGGCGCCAGGGCGCGTGCCCAGAGGTTCACCTTCCATCCCATGGACCATCCCGTGGAGGGCAGGCCGCGTAGCTTCAGGCTGCGCACGGCAGGCTCGTAGTAGGGATTCGTGGCGGGGAGGTTGCCGAAGGGATAGAGTGCCATCATGTGGCTGAGGTGGCGATGGCCTGACTCGCTGCCGTTACCCGTGGCATAGTCGGTGTATTTCCATTCGCGCAGGATGGTCTCGCCGGTGGAGACGCCCTCGCGGGTGCTGCCGTAAGTGCCGTTGTAGGTCTCGGTGTGGAGACCATTGTCGAGGCTCTTGAACTTGTTCTTCAGTTGGGTGAGGAAGGTTTGCGTGACGCCGGCTTCGCTGACACCCACCAGCTCGATGGCCTTGATGGTCTGGTCGAAGAGGTTCCAGACAATCTGCTGGCTGTGTGCCGTCGCGTTCTCCGTGGGGCCGTGCTCGGGGCTCCACTCGTTGGGACATTCCCAGGTGCCGTCGCTGGCCTTGACGAGGCGTTCCATCCACATCCTGACGCAGGAAATCATGACGGGCAGGGCCTTCGTCTTGAGGAAGTCAAGGTCGCGGGTGTAGCGGTAGTGCTGCCACATGTGATCCACGCTCCAGGCCCCGGCCTCGGGATACTGCGTGGCCATCCAGTTGGTGCAGTTGCCGAAGATGTTGTTCTCCGTGAAGCATGCCCAGCCGGTGGTCTGCCCGAGCCAATTCTTGGCGTAGGCCTGCCACTGCGGCTGCACGATGGCCATGTTGTAGAGGTAGTTGAGGTACTTCTCGTGCATCTCGGGCAGTCCCGTCACCTCGGCAGGCCAGTAGTTCATCTGGATGTTGATGTTTGCGTGTATGTCGGAGTTCCATGCGGGGCTGTTGGAGTTGTTCCAGATGCCCTGCAGGTTGTTGGGCAGGTCGATGCCGCGGGAACTGCTGATGAGCAGGTAGCGGCCGTAGTGGAAGTAGAGCTGTTCCAGCTGGCGCGCGTCCTTGGACTGGCGCAGCTTCGTGGCCGTGGTGAGGGTTGCGTAGTTGTCCACCAGGGCCTTCGTGTCCTTCGTGTTGACGGCACCGTCCAGGCTGAGCTGGCAGCGGTCGAAGTACTGCTTGTAGTCGGCCACGTGGTCGGCATAGATGGCATCCCAGCCCTTCGTGGCGGCCGCATCGACAGCCGACTTCGCGCGGGAGGCTATCTGCGCCGTGCCGCTGACGTAGCCCGAGGCCACGGGGTCGTAGTCCGTGACGGCGGAAAGGAGGATGAGGATTTCGTCGGCTCCCGTGACGTGGATGCCCTCGGCGTCGGTCGTGGACACGCCGCCCGTGGCGATGACCTTCATGCGTGCGTTGTAGGAGACGGTCTCCAGCTTACCCTCGAACGTGCCCTCGCCGTCGGCATACGTGGCGCGCAGGTTGTGGGCGTTCCAGAGGTAGATGCGCTGCGAGAGCTGCCCGGGCTCGCTGGCCGTGAGGCGCACGGCGATGACCTGGTCGGGATAGGAGGCGATGTACTCGCGGCGGAAGGTGACGGTCTTCTCCGTGTTCTTCCACTCCGCCGTAGCCGTGGCGTTGGAGAGGTCCAGCGTGCGCACGTAGTCCTTCACGCCCGTGGCGGAGGTGGTGCCGAAGCGCTCACTGGTGTCTTCTATATATATGTGTCCGAAGTTCTGGTAGCCCGCACCGCGGTCGTAGTTGGTGCTGGAGCCCGTCCAGAGGGTCTTCTCGTTGAACTGCACGATGTCCTGGCGGATGCCGCCGTAGATCATGGCGCCGAGCTGTCCGTTGCCGATGGGCAGGGCATACTCCATCCAGGGGTTCGCCACGGTCTGGCGCGTCACGGGGAGCTTGTACCACAGCGTCATCAGGTTGTCGGGCGCATAGCCGGTAATGCTGGCGCAGGCCCACTCCGAAAGCTTCGCGGGCTGCGGGTCGGGCTCGGGCAGCGTTGCGGGGTCGATGATCAGGAGCGGGTTGTTCGTGTCGCCCGCGTCCCATTCGCCCAGCTCCTTGCCGACGCCGGCACCGCCCCACTGGTTCATGCTCTTGCCGGAGGCCGACTTGCGTTGCAGTTCCCAGTAGCCGGAGGCGCTGGAGGCCACGAGCTTCAGCTGCTCGCCGCTTGCCGACGTCTGGAAGCGTGAGCCGTCGTAGGACACGTAGTTGCCGGCCTTCGAGAGCATGCGGAAGTCACTCTTCGAGCCGATGAAGGCCCAGAGCTGCCCGTCGGCGTCCGAGCGCTCGGCCGTCAGCAGGTTCTTCCCCGCGCCCTGGTCGGTGAGGAAGGCCTCGCCGGTCTTGAACTGCACGAAGTAGTAAACGGGGTTCTCCGCCGTGGAGAACGTCGGCAGCGTCTGTGCCGTCGTCATCATCGCCGCCAGAAGCGACATGAGCGTAAGGAGTAAACGTTTCATATCCGTCGTATTGATATTTAGATTTGCCCGCAAAGATAAGCCTTTCTCCGTGATAACACTGCCGCGAGCGACGAAAAAGTTTCGTTCGACGGCAGCAGGGCCGCGTTTTTTCTTGACATGCCCGAAAAGCGAAACAGCGGCCTCGGGACACCGGAAACGGCGTTTTGTGCCCTCCGGAAAGGGCGGCGTGCGACCTTCCGGAGCGGGATATGCGCACATCTCACCTTGAGACAAGGCACATCTCACCCCCACCTGTGCGCACATCTCAGGGTGAGGTATGCGCACACCTCACACCGAGGTATACGCATACCTCCATCCACGGCCTCCCGAAAATAAGCCTCCGCCCCGCCCTCATCTCCCCAATCATACTAATAACCAAAAGCTTACGCCAATCCGCCTCTCCTTCGCGTATTTCCGCCGCGCCTTTTCCTTCGCAGCCTACACGCCAGCCATTCCGGGGCAAGCGCACGCTTTTCTTTACTTTCCGCCCCGCGAAGGCGGACTTTGCCAAAATGTCGGTTTTTTCGGACATGTTGGCAGCAGATGGCAGACGCCGGGGGCCTGCGGAACGGGGCATGCAGGCTTTGGCACGCGGATTGCCCTATAGTAGGGCGAACGCGAAACCCACTCAGGGACGCGAAAACAAAGAACAAACAAACATACAATAACTAAAAAAGAAAGGAGACACTACTATGTTACCCATCAGACGTTACAACCAAAGCTGGCTGCCCACCATGTTCGACGATTTCTTCGACAACGACTTCATGAGAAAGACCAACGCCACGGCTCCCGCCATCAACGTCCTCGAGGACGAACACGCATACCGCGTAGAACTGGCCGCACCGGGCATGTCGAAGGAGAACTTCCAAATCCACATCGACGACGACAACAACCTTGTCATCAAGATGGAGAAAAAGGAGGAACAGAAGGAAGAGAAGAAGAACCAGCGCTACCTGCGCCGCGAATTTTCCTACACGAAGTTCCAGCAGACGCTCATCCTCCCGGACGACGTGGACAAGAAGAACATCGCCGCAGGCGTGGAGCACGGCGTCCTCACCGTGGAGCTCCCGAAGCTCACAGCCGAGCAGAAGCAGCAGACGCTGCAGAAGATTGAAGTGAAATAACAAGGTGGCGGGGAAACCCGCGCCTCTCCCCTAAAGCGTCAGGAAGGCATGCCCGCGGGCATGCCTTCCTGGCGTTGTTGCTTCACGGCCCGGAGGCGACGAGCCAACCCGCCCTCTCCTTTGCCCCTATTTTGACAACTACGTGTTTGCAAAATGCAGCTTTTAACACAAAATAACGTTATCTTATCCTCTTTTCTGGGGAGAAAAGTGCCGATTTATCACTAAACACCATATATTTGCCCGCTCACACCACGCGCGCGTACCTGTACGCAAATATATACACAATAATATATACGGCGCACGCGCACGCGAGGAACGTGACCCCAAAGACCACGCCGCCAACAACCGCAAAACAACAATAATACAAACAGATAAACAGAAAATGACAAACAAAGTACGTACACTACTGTTCGGCGTGCTTGCGACGCTTGCCCTGCCGACATTCGCACAAGACGTGAAGCTCCGTGCCGTTGGTCATTACAATCGCTACGACGACGGCGACCAGATGAAATCAACCTACGTGGGCTGGAATTCCGACCTGGGTAAGGCCGTGTTCATCGTGGACAACGGCCTCTACAGCATGACGTGGGACGGCTCCAAGCTCTCCACGCCCGTGAAGGACCCCGCCATCAATGCCGACGAGGTGAAGAGCGACCCCGAGATAGCAACCTGGGCCACGAACTTCAACCTGATGTACGCCAACTCCGGTGCCGTATATGTTGACGGACAGATTGTCACCGTCATGTCGCGCGACGAACAGTCCACCGTGGACGAGGAACTCTTTGCCGTGCGCAAGTGGGACGCCAAGACCGGAGACCTCCTCTCCAGCGAAATCCGCCCCAAGAGCGACCACCTCGAAAGCGCAGGCATGAGCTACAACCCGAAGGACGGAAAGGTATATGGCCTCTTCTACCTGACAGGGCAGCAGCTCGCCGAGGAAATAACCTCCGACCCCGACTACTTCGCCGATCAGGATGACGACCTCACCGACGGCGACGCAGGCTATGCCATCTGCACCGTTGACCTCAAGACGATGAAGGTGACGCCCGTCACACCGGGTCTCTACTACCAGAACTTCGTCACCTTCGCCATCAACAGCGAAGGACGCGCCTTTGCCCTCACCAGCGGCGGCAGCAGCAGCCAGGCCTACGATGAGAACGGCCGCCTCACGGACATCAACGGCAACCTCACGGGTGCCCAGCTCTGCGAGTTCGACCTCGAAACAGGTCTCATGGTACAGATTCCCTACGAGGCCGTTGACGAAGACGGCGAGACATATACCGCCTACAAGCACCCCGTAGGTGCCACAGGCTTTGCCTCACAGGTCAGCCGCCAGAGTGCCTGCTTCTCCAAGAGCAACCCCAACAAGATGTACTGGAACGGCTTCTACAACAGCGGAAAGGGCATCAACGACTGGGGCTCCTGGGCAAACCTCTCGGACAAGGAATGGCGCACAAACGGCAAGTACGACACCTGCCTCTACGAAGTTGACATCAACACAGGTGTGGGCACGCGCCTCTCCAAGATCCAGAACCGCTGGCGCTTCGCCGCCATGTGGGTGGACGGTGACGACCCCAGCGACGGCTCCGGCTATCACGAGAACACGGGCATAACCCCCGAAACCGTGGTCAATGGTCAATCCTCCATGACTTACGACCTCCAAGGCCGCCGCGTCATTGGTCAATCCTCCAAGGGCGTCTTCATCCAAGACGGCAAGAAGATCCTCCGCTGATCTGCACTACGAAAGAACATTACGACTAATACCTGAATAGGCAAGCTGATGAGCACTAACCCCACCGGCTTGTCTATTCCACGTGTAAAAAAAGAAATAACGAAAGACGTAAAGAATAATCGGAAATCGGAAGTGGAGAGATTGCTGTGCAGATACGGCCTGAAAGGCCAACGAGATTCCAGCCCAGGGCAGCGCCCTGGGTACAAGAGAACGGGTAAACTCGCCCTGAAAGGGCAAAAGCCATACCTCACCAATGATGCTTTTGCCCTTACAGGGCGTTGGCTGCGCATCACATTTACCCAGGGCGCTGCCCTGGACTATGAGCTTTCTGGCCTTTCAGGCCATTTCTGCGGAGCTTGCGAAATATGAATATTACACAATAATCAAAAACTAAGACAAATGCTTATGACAAATTCCCATTTTACGAAGCGGGGCAAGACCCTGCTTGTGAGTCTGCTTGTCTCGCTGTTCTGCGTGACAACAGCCACAGCTGACGATATTACCGTCAGCGACGGGACGAACACGAACGATTACGTTCCGTTCTATGGTAACTGGGGCGACGCTTTCCAAAAGTGCGAATTCATCATCCCCGCATCAGACCTTGCTACAGTCAGCGGCAAGTCCCTTACTGCCCTGAAGTTCTATTCCAACACGGCCTCCGTGAACTGGACGGGAACGTTCAAAGTATTCCTGAAAGAGGTTTCCGACGTGACGATGACCGCTTTCCAGGGAACGGAAGGTGCCACCGTCGTATTTGAAGGTAACGGGTTGGGCGTTTCCGCCTCCAAGGAGATGGAAATCACCTTCACCAACAATTACACCTACAATGGCGGAAACCTGTTGGTCGGCATTTACCAGACAACAGGCGGCAACTACAAGAGCATGAAGTTCTATGGCGTGGGACAAGGCAGCAACACTGCTTGGCAGGGTTACAGCAGCTCTTCGCTCGATGCCATTGGCGGCTCTGCCAAAGCCTTCATCCCCAAGACCACCTTCACTTACGAAGACGTAGCCACTGGCCCCGCCTTGGCTGTGTACGACGGCACGACGAAGTTGACCTCCGCCTACACCTACAACTTCGGCCTTGCTACCGCCGGCACCACCAAGACGTTCTCCGTCAAGAACCCCGGTACGGAAGCCGTCACCATCTCCGCTTCCGCAACGGCCGGTTTCGGTGCCGAGCTTGCAGCCACCACCGTTGCCGCAAAGGGTGAGACGACGCTCACCGTCACCATGCCCGATGCCACGGCTACGGGTACGGTAATTGTCTCCACAACCGCTTCCGGCGTTGACCCTGTCGAGTTTACCGTCAGCGGCACCATTCGCGATGCCAACAAGGTATTCATCGACTTTGCCGACGAGCCCATGCCCGGCACGTGGACAATGGACAACGGATGGAGCGTGTCCTCCGCCGGTTATGCCACCATTAACTACGCAAGCTACAGCGGCGGCTATGTGGGTTCCTACATCCGCTCCGGTGTCGTTGAGAGCGAAGGCGAGAACATCCTCTTCCGCTATGCCCGCAACTATAACAGCTCTTTTGGCGCCAGCGACTTGAAAGTTTACTGGGCCACAACGGGCAACGGCAGCGACGCCGACTGGACCGAGGCCACAGGTACGACGCCCGAGTTCGAGTATAACGTCTGGAAAGACGCCACTTACTTCATCCCCGCCGAGGCCAAGTACATCGCCATCTACGGCGTATATGTGAATGTTGACGACTTCTATGGTCTCAAAGAGCCCAATGAACCCAACATGGAATTCACTGCTGCCGACTACAACTTCGGTATGATTTCCGGTGCTACGGAGTCGGCTCCTTTCACCGTGAAGAACACGGGTAAGGGCGAACTCACAGGCTTGAGCGTCCAGTCCGACAATGCAGCCTTCACGGTAGCCGTTGACGGCAATGCAACAACAATTGACGGGAAGAGCGAGGTTTCCTTCACCGTAACGCTGGCAGCCGACACGAAGGGCGCACAGAGCGGTGTCATCACCGTGGCAGCCGACGGCTTTGACGCACAGACGTTCAACGTGAGCGGTTACGTGCTCGACGATGATGCCCTGCTCATCACGTTCGACGACAACGCCAAACCCGAAAATTGGGAAAACACTGGCTGGACTTTCTCCGGCGGTGTGGCCACAGGCAACTACACGTCTGGAACTTCCAGCCGTAACTCCGAAATGGTAACACCTTCCCTGACCATCGCCGAGGGCGACGTTATGGCCATTGAAGCCAAAGGAAACAGCAGCTATGCAGAACTCAAGGTGTACACCTCCACAACCGGTAACGACGGCGACTGGACATTGGCTAAGGACTTCAACACGGTGATGCGTGCCAACACGTCCGCCTACACCATTGTCTATGTTGACGGCATCGCAGCCGGCTCTTACAAACTGAAGTTCGAGGGTTACAGCGTTTCAGTGAACACCATCAACGGCTTCCAGCTCAATGCCAACGCTCCCGCCCTGACCGTGACGCCTGCCGACGCAGCCGCCTTCGGCCGCGTTAAGGCACAGCCCGCCGCCAAGACCTACACCGTAGAGAACAGCGGTACGGGTACGCTTGGAGGTACCATCGAGAGCGACAACGAAGCCTTCACCGTCAGCGAGAGCGCGTTCAGCCTCGGCGCAGGTGAGAGCATGACGTTCGACATCAACCTCGTGTTTGACGATAACTACGGCGAGAAGAGCGCCACCATCACCGTACATCCCACCACCGTCGGCCTCAGCGACGTGACCATTGCCGCCACGGCTACCACCGCCGACCCCGAGCTGTGGGAAGAAGACTTCGAGGAAGGTGCCATTCCCGCCACCTGGACCAACGACGGCTGGACGGCTTCCACCTCCAACTACGGCAACAACGGCACCTACATGGCCTACGCCGGCACCACCGCAGGTACGACGCTCATCACGCCGCGCCTTCAGGCAACCGAAGGCCAGAGCCTGTCGTTCTACGTAGGCAACGGCACCGACTCGAGCGACCAGCTCACCGTTGAGTACTCCAACGACCGCACCACCTGGACGGCCATCGACGGCTCGCCCATCACCGCTGCCGGCACTTACACGTTCACCGCTCCTGCCGACGGCTACTACTACCTGCGCTTCCAGGGCCGCTATGCCGGTCTTGACAACTTTGCAGGCTTCAAGGAAGCTCCCGCCGACCACGACGTGACCATCACCGCCGTCAGCATTCCCGCAACGGGCAACCAGTACGTTGAATACACCGCTTCCGTCACCGTTGAGGAAAAGGCAGGCAAGGAAGAGACCCTGACCGCCAAGTTCTTCATCGGCGAGGCACAGTACGGCAGCGATGCCGTAGAAACCCTTGAGGCCAACGGCACGAAGACCTTCACCGTCACCTTCACGCCCGATGCAGCCGCCAGCGGCGATGCCTACTTCACGCTGGCCAACGAAGACCTCAGCCTTGAAACAGAGAAGGCGGCTGTCACCGTGGCAGAGGCGCTTGTCCTTGACGAGACAACGGCAGCAACCCTGACAGACGGCACTGCGGCTTCCGTCGTCGTGAAGTACACGGCCAAGGCAGGATGGAACACCATCACAATGCCGTTCCCCATGGATGGCGACGACCTGACGGCTATCTTCGGCGAAGGCTGGAAGGCCTACGAGCTCAAAGGCTTCAACCAGAATGCCCTGAGCTTCAAGGAGTCCACAGCATTCTACGCAGGCTATGCCTACATCGTTTACACTGAGGCACCCGCAAACAACACTCTCTACAAGCAGAACGTGAACATCACGGCAGCCACGAAGAACGACCAATATACAGACACCGAGACAGGCACGCAGGTGACATTCTACGGCACCTACGCTCCTATGGGGGCTGGCGAGATGGAAGGCAAGTACGGCCTGACAAGCGACGGCCGCATCGCAAAGGGTTCCGCATCTGCAACGATGAAGGGCTACCGCGGCTACATCCAGTTCTCGGAAGAGGTCTCCGGCATCCGCATCATGCTGCCCGACGGCGAAATCACGACGGGCATTGACGCTGCAAACATCCTTGGCAACGCCACGGGGATCTACAACCTCCAGGGACAGCGCACAAACGCAGCCGCAAAAGGCGTCTATATCATCGGTAGCAGGAAGGTTCTGAAATAGTATATCTGTCAACTTAAAACATGAGTGATTATGGAAAAGAAGACATATATTGCACCAGACACCACGTGCGTCGCATTCGAACCGACGCGGCTGCTGGCAGCCTCGCGCTTCGACAGCACGCTGGGCGACCAGGACATCACCGTAAGCGACGATGTATTCGACGGCGAGTTCAGCTCCCGTCAGTTCAGCTGGTCCCCCGTCAGCGATGACTGGGAAGACTAAGGAGAGAGCCTTTCCTAGCGCATACATCATTGGGGGGGGGTGCCTTCACGTTCTGAAGTGAGGCACACCCCCCTCTCGTTTTTTGCCCGAGGTCCTGCAAGGGAAATATGAAAAAAGGGAAAGAAAGTTGCACCCCGCATGTAACAAAAAACATGGAAACAGCGTCTCTAACCATAGAATCATGCCTATATCAAGCAAAACAATCAAACAACACACAACTATGAAGAAAAGTATCTTGGCAGCACTCATGCTGCTGGTGGCCGCTACGGGAGCGGCACAGACGCTGGACGAAATCTACGCCGCCTTCCGCGACAAGCCCGGCGTGGAGTACACAGCGATTTCCAGCAAGTTCATCATGGAGCAGATGAAGGCGCAGATGAAGGATGTCAAGTCCTTCGGCAAGGACGGCGACGAGAAGATTGCTGCGCTGAAGAATCTTGACAGCATCGTCGTCCTCAACCTCGACGGCTGCGAGAAGTCGCTGATAGGAAAGTTCGAGGAGATGACGGCCAACCTCAAGGCGCTGGGCTATGAAGTCCTTGTGAATACCAGCAAGGACGGCGAGCGCACCACCATCCTCTGCCGCATGGACGACGAAGGCATGACGGAACTGCTCGTGCGCAACATCGAAGACGACGAAGCGCAGCTCGTCCGCCTAACGGGGCGCCTCAAGAAGGAGGACTGGAACAAAATCGTGGGGAACAACTGAGCTGGCTCCCTGCCCGCCCAAGCCCCTTAACCTGTTACGAAAGAGAATGACCGCCGCCGACTTCAAACAGCTGTTCCTGCCGCAGGCCGAGGCCATGCACCGCACGGCGTGGCACCTCACGGGCAACGTGCAGGAGGCCGAGGACCTGGTGCAGGAAGCCTTCCTCGCGCTGTGGACGAAGCGCGAGAAACTGGAAGTGGGCAGCAACGCGGCGGCCTACTGCACGGCGACGGTGCGCAACCTCTACATCAACGCCCTGCGGCGCTCCGCCTCCGCCGAAACCGAAGACCTGTCGGCCGTCCTAAACCAACCTGCCCCTACAGACTACGAGGATTTGCAAGACATCCTTGAACAGCGCGACGCGGCGCAGCTGATGCTCGCCCTCATACGCCGCCTGCCCGAGGCCTGGCGCCTCGCCGTCACCCTGCGCGACGTGGAGGGGCTGCCCTACGACGAGATAGCCGCCAGCCTGCAGACGACCGAAGGCAACGTGCGCGTCCTGCTGAGCCGCGCCCGCAAGCAACTACGCGAACAATTCAAACAAATGGAAAACTATGGGAGAAACAGCAAATAAGCAAACGAGCAAACAAGTGGACGAGCTGCTGGAACGCTACCTTGCCGCCCAGACCACGGAGGCCGAGGAGCAGCAGCTGCGCGAAGTCCTCGATGAAGGCAGCGACGCACGCTTCCTCCAAGCCCTCGCCTCGGCAGCGGAAGCTCCCTGCCCCACCCTCGATACCTCGCGACTGGAGCGCGCCATCTCCCGCTGGGAAGCCGTTGAGGAGACTACGCGCCAACGCACTTGGGGCATCTCCTGGCGATGGTTCGCCGCCCTGGCCGCCTGCATCGTCATGGCCTTCATCCTGCCCGTAGCCCTCCAGCCCGAAGAGCCGCAGCAGCAGACGGCCCTGCGCGACACCTACGACGACCCGCAGCGTGCCGCGCAGGAGGCCGAGCAAGCCATGGCGAAATTCGCGGAGTGCCTCGACAAAGGCCTCGCCATGCTACAAAAAGAAGACCACTAAAAACACGACACTCATGACTACTATCCGCAACATCACGCTCCTCATGCTCCTGCTGCTGACAGCCTCCGCCGCCCGTGCCCAGCAGGCGCTCTTCGACAAATGGGAGGGCAAGGAGGGCATCAGCACCGTCTATATCTCCAGAAACCTGCTCCGCCTGATGCCGCACGGCAGCGGCAGCGGCTTCGCCAAGAAGGCCGACAAGATAGACCAGCTGCGCATCCTCAGCACCCAGAACGCCAAAGCCGCCGCTGCCATCGGCGCCGAAGCCGCAGCCTACTACAAGAAGAAGCACTACGAGGTCGCCATCAAGGTGAACGAAGGCGGCCAGCGCATGACCATCTACCAGCGCAAGCTCCAGGGCGGCCGCACGGAATACGTCCTCTTCGCCGAAGAGGCGGGCGAGCTCTCCATCATCAACGTGGAAGGCACGCTCAGCCTCGACGACCTGCAGGACGCCGCGCCGTCGGGCAAGAGATAACCATTAGTTAAACATGAAGAGCAAGCCTTGTGCTTGTGTTATTAAGGTTCGGAAGCCGGCATGTGTGAACATCCCGGCTTCCATTGCAACTGCGCCTTTGTCCTGAGCGCCAACAGGGGAGAAACTTCGCTAAATACGCTTGGAAACGCGCCTTCAGGCCTTCCCCGCCCTGAACTCGGCGGGCGTCATCTGCGTGAGGCGCTTGAAATACTTGCTGAAGAAGCTGGGATTGGGGAAGCCGAGGCTGTCGGAGACCTGCGCTATGGAGAGGCTGGTGTGGCGCAGCTGGAGCTTGGCCTCAGTGAGCACGGCACGGTCTATCCACTCCTTCGCCGTGCGGCCGCTGACGGCGCGCACGATGGTGCCCAGGTAGCGGGGCGTCAGGCAGAGGGCGTCGGCATAGAAGGGCAGCTCGCGCTGGCGCGCACAGTGCTCTGCCACGAGTTGCACAAAACGGTCGCAGACCTCGCGCTCGCGGCTCTGACGACGCTCCCCGGGGCGGTGGCTGGCGGCATAGCGGGCATGGAGGTTTCCGTAGAGGGCGAGCATACTGGCCACGATGCCGGCAGCGGCCTCGCGGAAGGCGGCGCCGCGCGTGGCCAGGAGGTGGAGGAGCCCAAACTGTGCATCCACCAAGGCTCTGTCCTCGGGCGGCACGGGGAAGTAATAGCCCGTGCGGAGGCTCCGCAGCAGCTCGGGACGCTTTCCCGTGGGGAGTGCGGCCACCAGCTCCTCGCCGACGGCCATGCCCTCCAGCTCGGCGTCCTCGGAGAAGCGGTTGATTTGCAGCACACAGCCGTCGGCAGCAAAGAGGGCGGTCCCGGCCTCAAGGTGATAGTCCTGCAGGTTCAGGCTGATGTCCGCCGAGCCACGCCGCAGCATGCCGAGCCGCATGTTCTCTATGCGGTAGGGAACGCCCAGCTGGAGGATGCTGCCGAAGAGCAGGCTCGGACGTCCCCGGAGGACGACGCTGAGGTCCGGGGCGACGTAGGGGCGCGCTTCCTCATCGGCGACGAATACGTCGAAGGCATCATGCAGGCGCGCCACGGAGAAGTCTTCTATGTAGGGTCTCTGTTCCATGTTTTCGGATAGCGGAGGAAAGGAAGGGCTTCCGCCGCAGCAAAAGTAGAACAAAAACGGCACATATCGTACAAATGGGACATTTCTTTCTTTAAAAGGATATGTACGGGAAACGGGGAAACGCGTACTTTTGCAGCCAGATACACATCATTACACAAAGAAGATGAAAGCACACACAAACAGGAGATTCGGAACATGCAGGGCACTAGCCCTGCTGCTGTGCCTCCTCCCCACGGGCAGCCGCCTGCACGGGCAGACCCTGGAGGAATGCTGGGCAGCGGCGGAGCGCAACTATCCGCTCATCCGGCTGTACGACCTCGCCGCACGCACGGCAGATGCCACGGTGGCGAACATCGCCAAGGGCTGGCTGCCGCAAGTCTCGGCCACGGCGCAGGCGACACTGCAGAGCGACGTGACGGCATGGCCGGACGAGATGCAGACGATGCTCGCAGGCATGGGCGTCAACGTGAAAGGCCTCCGGCGCGACCAGTACCGCGTGGGCGTGGACATCGCGCAGACCATCTACGACGGCGGCAGCATCAGCAGCCGTCAGGACGTGGCACGCCGCCAGGCAGACGTGGAGGCGGCGCAGACGGAGCTCAGCCTCTACGGGCTGCGGGAGCGCGTGAACGGGATGTACTTCGGCCTGCTGCTCCTCGACGAACAGCTGAGCCTCGGCCGCGACCGCGTGCAGACGTTGCAGGCCAACGAGGAGAAGCTGGAGCGCATGTTCCGGAAAGGCGTGGCAGCGGAAAGCGACTGGAAGACGGTGCGCGCGGAACGCCTCGGTGCGAGCCAGCAGCTGACGGACCTTGAGGCCCGGCGCGCTGTGCTGCAGCGCCTGCTGGAGCTCTTCTGCGGCATCGAGGTGAAAGCCCCGCAGCTGCCGTCGTCGGCCGGGCGGCAAGGCACTGCGGGCGGTACCCACCCGCAGCTCCGCCTCTTCGACGCCCGCCTGGCCCTGGCCGACGCGCAGGAGCGGTCGCTCGACGCCGCACTGATGCCCCGGCTGAGCGCCTTCGCCTCGGGCTTCTACGGCTACCCCGGCTACAACATGTTCGAGGACATGATGCACCACCGCTGGACGCTCAACGGCATGGTGGGGCTACGCCTGTCGTGGAACATCAGCGGCCTCTACACCCGCAAGGCGGACAAGGCGCGGCTGCGCGTGCAGCGCGAACAGGCCGAGACGGCGCGCGACGTGTTCCTCTTCGGCCAGCGCCTGGACGGCCTGCAGCAGGACGAGGACGCCCGGCGCTACGCTTCGCTCATGCAGTCCGACGAGGAAATCATCAGCCTGCGCCGCGACGTGCGCCGTGCTGCGGAGTCCAAGCTGGAACACGGCATCATCGACACAGCCGAGCTCATCCGCGAAATCAATGCGGAGAACGGCGCCCGCAGCAACCTCGCCATCCACAGCATAGAGCACTGGAAGGCCGTCTATGACAAGAAACTGACCGGTGACGTTAAAGGATATTAAACGCATAAGAATACACTCATGAAGCGCTACACATTATTATTTATTAGTACGGCCGCCCTTTTGGCGGCATGCTCCGACAAGGAGAAGCAGTACGACGCCACGGGCGTCTTCGAGGCCACGGAGGTCACGGTGTCGGCACAGTCCTCGGGCGAGCTGACGCAGCTGAGCCTCAGCGAGGGGGCACTCGTGGAAGCAGGCATACAGGTGGGCAGCATCGACGCCGAGCAGCTGAGCCTGAAGAAGCAGCAGCTCGGCACGTCGGCGGAGCAGCTCAGCGCAAACCGCCTCCAGCTGGAACGCACGCGCAACGCTACGGAGAGCCGACGCCTGGACCTTGAGAAGCAGTCGGCATCGCTGCAGCAGCAAATCAGCAATGCCGAGCGCGAGCGCAAGCGCTTCGCCGAACTTGTCAGCGACGGTGCCGTGGCGCGCAAGCAGCTGGACGACATCGACTATCAGATCAGCGTCCTCCAGAAGCAGCTGGCCGCCACGCGCGAACAGCTCGCAAGCACGAACCGCAGCCTGCAGGAACAGGCGCAGGCACTGGAGGCGCAGATGCAAGGCATCGACGCGCAGCAGCGCGGCATCAGCGTGCAGCAGGAACAGCTGGACGACCAGATACGCCACACGCGCATCACGACGCCCCTGCGCGGCACCGTGCTGGAGAAGTATGCCGAGCAGGGCGAGTTCGTCACGACGGGCAAGCCGCTCTTCAAGCTGGCCGACACGGAAAACATGTTCCTGCGCGCCTACGTCACCTCCGCGCAGTTGCAGCACGTCAAGGTGGGACAGGCCGTGAAGGTGTTTGCCGACTACGGCGGCGGCGAGCGCAAGGAATACGAGGGGAAGGTGAGCTGGATTTCCCAGAAGTCCGAGTTCACACCGAAGACCATCGTGACCGACGACGAGCGCGCCGACCTTGTCTATGCCGTGAAGATTGCCGTCAAGAACGACGGCGGCATACGGATTGGCATGTATGGGGAGGCGAAGTTTTAGCCTCACAACAGCCTCACCCCAGCCTAACCCCCAGCCTCACCCCCAGCCCCTCTCCAACGGGAGAGGGGAGTAAATAGATAAAGTCCCATGAACACGATAATTGTAAATCACGTCAGCAAGAGCTACGGCAAGGTGAAAGCCTTGCAGGACGTGTCGTTCTCCGTACAGAAGGGAGAGGTGTTCGGCCTCATCGGCCCCGACGGAGCGGGCAAGACGACGCTCTTCCGCATCCTCTGCACCCTGCTGCTGCCCGATGCGGGCCAGGCCACGGTGGAGGGCTTCGACACCGTGCGGCAGATGCGCGAGATACGCCGCCGCGTGGGCTACATGCCCGGCCGCTTCTCGCTCTACGAGGACCTGACGGTGCGCGAGAACCTGGAGTTCTTCGCCACGCTCTTCGGCACGACGGTGGAGGAGGGCTACGACAGCATCAAGGCCATCTATTCGCAGATAGAGCGCTTCGCCGACCGCAAGGCGGGAGCCCTTTCCGGCGGCATGAAGCAGAAGCTGGCGCTGAGCTGCGCGCTGGTGCACCAGCCGAGCGTGCTCTTCCTGGACGAGCCCACGACGGGCGTGGACCCCGTGAGCCGCAAGGAGCTCTGGGACATGCTGGGGATGCTGAAGGAGCGGGACATCACCTTCGTGGCCGCCACGCCCTACCTGGACGAGGTGCGCCGCTGCGAACGCGTGGCTTTCCTCAGCGAGGGAAAGGTGCTGGGCATTGATGCGCCGGAGGTCATCCTCGACAGATTCAAGGACGTCTTCAATCCGCCCGCCATCGTACCGCCTGTTACGGCTGAGCCGCAGCAGGCGGAGCTTGCCATCGAGGTCTCGCACCTCGTGAAAGCTTTCGGGAACTTCCACGCCGTGGACGACATCAGCTTCTCCGTACGCAAGGGGGAGATATTCGGCTTCCTCGGTGCCAACGGTGCGGGCAAGACGACGGCCATGCACATGCTCACCGGCCTCAACCAGCCCACCAGCGGCACAGGCACCGTGGCGGGCTTCGACATCCGCACGCAGCACGAACAAATCAAGCGCCACATCGGCTACATGAGCCAGCGCTTCTCGCTCTACGAGGACCTCACCGTCAGCGAGAACATACGCCTCTTCGGCGGCATCTACGGCATGGGGCGCGAAGAGATAAAGGAGAAAACCGAGAAGCTCCTGCGCCAGCTGAAGTTCGAGGAGCACCGCGACGACCTCGTGGGCTCGCTGCCGCTGGGCTGGAAGCAGAAGCTGGCCTTCAGCGTCAGCATCTTCCACGAGCCCGCCATCGTCTTCCTCGACGAGCCCACGGGCGGTGTGGATCCTGCCACGCGCCGCCAGTTCTGGGAGCTCATCTACGAGGCCGCCGGGCGCGGCATCACCGTGTTTGTCACCACGCACTACATGGACGAGGCGGAGTATTGCGACCGCATCAGCATCATGGTGGACGGGAAGATCAGCGCGATGGGAACGCCCGACGAGCTGAAGCAGAAGTTCAACAGGCCCGACATGGACAGCGTCTTCACCTACCTGGCCCGGCAGGCATTAAGGGGAGAGTAGCCCCAGCCGCAGACTGAGAGAAAAGAAAGAAATAATGAAATACAATCAAGAAAAGAAGGTAACATCTCCACTCTCCGCCGTAGGCTTCCCCCTCGCCCCTTGGAGAGGGGGAAAGGGGGTGAGGCTCTGGGCCGGAGGTAAGGCTTTTTATTCTTTTGTCCTCAAAGAAGCCCGCCACATCCTGCGCGACCGTCGCACGATGCTCATCCTCTTCGGCATGCCCGTGGTGCTGATGCTGCTCTTCGGTTTCGCCATCACCAACGACGTGCGGAACGTGCGCACCGTCATCGTCACCTCGCAGATGGACCACCTGACGCAGCAGGCCGCGGAGCGCCTTGCCGCCTCGGAATACTTCACCCTCACCGCCACCGTCGGCACGCCGCAGGAGGCGGAACGCCTCATCCGCAGCCAGAAGGCCGACCTGAGCCTCACCCCCCTACCCCCCTCTCCAAGGGGCGAGGGGAGTAGTTACCAATGGCAAATCATGGTTGATGGCTCCGACCCCAACATGGCACAGCAGTGGACAAGCTATGCGCAACAGGTAATAGCCCCCCTCCCGTCCCCCCCTCCGGGGGGAAGCGGCTTCGCCAGCGAGGGGTCGGGGGTGAGGCTCCTCTACAACCCCCAGATGCGTTCCGCCTACAACTTCGTGCCGGCCATCATGGGTATGCTGCTGATGCTCATCTGCGCCATGATGACCTCCATCAGCATTGTCCGCGAGAAGGAGAAGGGGACAATGGAGGTACTGCTCGTGTCGCCCGTCCGTCCCCTGATGATTATCGTTGCCAAGGCCGTCCCCTACCTCGTGCTGGCCTTCGGCATCCTCGTCGCCATCCTGCTCATGGCACGCTTCGTTCTCGGTGTTCCGCTGGCAGGCTCGCTGGTGTGGATTGTCGTGGTGAGCCTCATCTATATCCTGCTGGCGCTCTCGCTGGGCCTGCTCATCTCCAACATTGCCGACAGCCAGCTCATGGCCCTGCTGCTCTCGGCGATGGTGCTGCTCATGCCCATCGTCATGCTCTCCGGCATGCTGTTCCCCATCGAGTCCATGCCCGAGGTGCTGCAATGGGTGTCCGCCGTCATCCCGCCGCGCTACTATATCGAAGCCATGCGCAAGCTCATGATTATGGGCGTCGGCATTCAGGAGGTCGCACGCGAGACCATCATCCTCAGCGCCATGACGCTCCTGCTCCTTGCCATAGCACTCAAGACCTTCAAGAACCGCCTGGAATAGGAAATCGTAAAATAGTAAATAGTAAATAGTAAAATAGTCAAATAGCCAGATGCTTCGCTACCTCATACAAAAGGAGTTCCTCCAGATCAGGCGCAATTCCTTCCTGCCGCGCCTCATCATCGTCTTCCCCATCGTCATCATGTGCGTCATGCCATGGGTGATGAACCAGGAGGTGAAGAACGTCCGCGTATGCGTGGTTGACAACGACCGCTCCACGCTCTCGCAGCGCCTTGTCCATGCCGTGGAGGCCAGCCGCTACTTCATCTTCAGCGGACAGAAGCCCTCTTATCAGGCCGCGCTGAAGGAGATAGAGACATCCCGCGCCGACATCGTGATGGTTGTTCCACAAAATTACAGTCGCGACATAACACTCGGACGCCAACCCCAAGTTCTCATCGCCGCCAATGCCGTCAACGGTATCAAGGGAAGCATTGGCAGCGCATATCTGGCGCAGATAACAGCCCCCACCCAGCCTCCCCCCTCCGGGGGAGGAGTTACAGTGCGTCAGAGCCTCCCCGCGCGAAGCGCCTTGTTTCCCTCCTTTGGGGGGGCGGAAGGGGGGCTGGGGGAGGT
>JAFUXE010000021.1 GCA_017477205.1 Alloprevotella sp. | reverse complement strand
GGTGAGGGGGTGGGGGTGAGGCTGGGGGTGAGGCCGGAAACGGAATGAACGTAAGTTTACGGCTTAGTCTCTCCTCTTTCCTATAGCTTGCCCAATACTCGTAGAGACCGGCCACGATGCCGTCGCAGTCGGCGGCGATGCGCTGGCAGAGCTGTCCCTTCGGCCCCTCGTACCAGTCGCGGCGGAAGGCGTCCGCCGTGGGATAGCGGCGCACCGTAGTGCCGAAGTTGAAGTCGCTGTAGCGGAACGTGCGGCAGTCAAGGCAGGCCTTCACGTAGTAGTAGTCCATCCCGAACGCCCCAAGGACGACATTCCGGTTGTGTTTCCGCAGATACTCGTAGAACGGCCAGATGCGCTCGGCCTTGAGCGGGAGGAACACGGGGTTGATGAGCTGCACGACGTCGTAGTCCCGGAAACGGCGGAACCTCCGCCAGAGGCGCATTATATATAACAATGTATAAAGGGGACTCTGCGAAGTGCGCCGTAAGTCCACGTCGCGGGGATAGTCCTTCCAGCCGTCGCCGTCGCTGGCCACAGTAACAGAATGGCCGAGGGTGCGGAGACCCTCAGCCAGTGTTGCGTGCACGTTGCTGTATTCGCCGAGAAGCAATATCTTCATTGGGCTTTCATTGCTTCGCGTAGAGCTTTGCAGAGTTGGTCGGGGCAACTCGTGCCCTTGCCTTTGCAGTTGATACCCTCAAGGCGGCGGAGCACTTCGTCCACATCCATGTCCTTTACGAGCGAGCAGATGCCCTGCAAGTTGCCGTGGCAACCGCCGACGAAGCCTGCCTGTCGCAGCTTTCCTTCCTCAATCTCCACGCGGATGAGGCGCGAACAGACGCCGTGGGGTACATATTCGTAGGTCATTCAGGTTTCATGTTCGTATAGACGGTCTGCACGTCGTCGAACTCCTCAAGCCGCTCCACCATCTTGTCAATGGTCTCGCGCTGTTCGGGCGTCACGTCCTTCAGGTCGTTGGGGATGTAGGTAAACTCACCGCCGACTTCCTCGAAGCCGCTTTCCTCCAAGTGCTTCTGGATGTCGCCGTAGCTCTTGGGGTCGCCGTAGATGGTGAGCGTGCCTTCTTCCTCGTCCTCGTCGTATTCATCCTCCACGCCGTAGTCGATGAGGTCAAGGATGAGTTCCTCCATGTCGATGCCGTCCTTCTTCTTGAAGGTGAACACGCACTTGTGGTCGAAGAGGAACGCCAGGCTTCCCATCGTACCGAGGTTGCCGTTGAACTTGTTGAAGATGCTGCGCACGTCGCCCACGGTACGCGTGGGGTTGTCCGTCAGCGTGTCCACGAAGATGGCAACGCCGTGAGGGCCGTAGCCTTCGTAGGTCATCGTCTTGTAATCGCTCTGGTCTTTGCCCTGTGCATTCTTGATGGCGCGCTCGATGTTGTCCTTCGGCATGTTCTCGCGCTTCGCCGTGGCGATGATGGCGCGGAGCGTGGGGTTGTTTTCGGGTTCCGGGCCACCGGCCTTCACGGCGATGGCAATCTGCTTGCCGATGCGGGTAAATGTTTTGGCCATGTGGCCCCAGCGCTTCAGTTTCGCTGCTTTGCGGTATTCAAATGCTCTTCCCATAATTTTATTTTACTATTTTACAATTATACTATATTGCTATTATCTACAATTTACTATTTGGGGGCCGTTTGGCTAATAGTCAAATCGTAAATCGTCAAATTGTCAGATTATCTCAGTTCGGCACCAAGTTGCTTGGTGAGACTTTGTATGACTTTTTGCATCACGGCTTCCACTTGCTTGTCGTTCATCGTGCGGGTGTCGTCCTGCAAGGTGAAGTTGATGGCGTAGCTCTTCTTGCCGGCGGGGAGGTTCTTGCCTTCATAGACGTCGAACAGGCGCACAGCCTTGATGAGCTTGCGGTCGGCACGCAGGGAGATTTCCTCTATCTGCCCGAAGCGCACATCGGCATCTACGAGCAGGGCAAGGTCGCGGCTGACGGCGGGGAACTTGGAGAGTTCCTGGAACTCAACCTTCTGCTTGCGCGTCTTCTTCATCAGTTCGTCCCAATGCAGGTCGGCGAAGAAGACTTCCTGCTCCACGCCGCAGAGTGCGCAGAGCTTCTTGGCCACAATGCCGAACTCAAGGAGCACCTTGCCGTTGCGATCCTTCAGAGCGAGGCCGTGCGAGAAGATGTCGTTCGTGCTGTCCTCGGTCAGCAGTCCGCCCATCGGCAGCCCGATGCGCTGCAGCACGCCGTAGGCGTATGCCTTCAGCTCGTACACGCTGGACTTTTCGTCGGCATGTGCCCAGGAACCTTCCACGCGGTTTCCCGTCAGCCAAAGCCCCAGGTGGTATTCCTCTGAGGAGTGCGTGGCAACAGCCTCGTCGCTGATGGAGCGGTAGTGCTTGCCCATCTCGAAGAAGCGCAGGTTGCCGGCACGGCGGTTCACGTTGCGGGCAATGCTTTCCAGACCGCCGAAGAGCAACGTCTGACGCAGCACGTTGAGGTCAGCAGAAAGGGGATTGACGAGGCGCACAAGCTGTTCAGACTTGTACGTTCCGAGGCCGTCGTAGTAGGCTTCCTTCGTGAGCGAATTGTTCAGAATCTCGTGGAAACCCTGGCCCACAAGCTGCTCGCCGACGAGGGACTGCAACTTCCAGGAGCGGTCGTCCTCGCCCTGCACGGTGAGGCAGGCGTTCAGGCGTGCCGGTATTTCGATATTGTTATATCCATAGATGCGGAGTATTTCCTCCACGACGTCGCAGGGACGCTGCACGTCCACGCGGTAAGCGGGAACGTCAAGGTGCAGGCCGTCGGCCGTCGGTGTGGCTTTCATGCCGAGGTCCTCGCAGATGCTCTGGATAACCTCGCGCGGCAGTACCTTTCCGATGAGGTCGTCACAATACTGATAGCTCAGGTCAACGGCAAAGGTCTGCGGCAGTTCGCGCGCCCAGACGTCCTTGATGTCCATCGCAATCTCGCCGCCGGCAAGTTCCTTCGTCATCATGGCGGCCACCTTCAAGGCATACACCTGCCCAGCGGGGTCAATGCCGCGCTCAAAGCGGAAGGAGGCATCGGTCTGCAGCTGGTGGCGGCGCGAGGACTTGCGAATCCACGTGGGATGGAAATAGGCGCTTTCGAAGCAGACGTCCTTCGTCGTCTCGTAGGTACCACTACCCTTTCCACCAAACACGCCGGCAATACACATGGGCTCCTGCTCATTGCAGATGGCCAGGTCGCGGTCGGAGAGCTTGTGCTCCACGCCGTCCAACGTCACGAAGGGCGTACCCTCGGGCAGCGTCTTTACGACAATCGTTTTTCCCTCTATCATGTCGGCATCGAAGCAATGGAGGGGCTGGCCGAAAGCCATCATGACATAGTTCGTGATGTCCACAATGTTGTTGATGGGGCGCAGGCCGATGGTCTCAAGGCGGCGGCGCAGCCACTCGGGGCTTTCCTTCACCTCACAGCCCTTCACGGTAACGGCGCAGTAGTGCGGACAGGCCTCGGCGTTCTCCACGCGCACACCGATTTCCAGCGCATGGCTATCAACCTTGAAGCCCTCAACGCTGAGGCGGTGCAGGCTGGTCTCGTACCCGTTGCGGCGGAGCCAGGCGTAGAGGTCGCGCGCCACGCCCCAATGGGAGCAGGCGTCGCTGTGGTTCGGCGTGATATCTACCTCAACGAGGTAGTCGCTTTCGAGCTTATAGTATTCCGCTGCGGGCGTTCCGACCTTTGTGTCGGCAGGCAGGACGATGATGCCGTCGTGGCTTGTGCCCACGCCGATTTCATCTTCCGCGCAAATCATGCCGTAGCTTTCCACGCCGCGCAACTTGGACTTCTTAATCTGGAATTCCTTGTCACCGTCGTAGAGAACCGTACCGATGGTGGCTACCATCACCTTCTGGCCTGCCGCCACGTTCGGCGCGCCGCAGACAATCTGCAGCGGCATTGCTTCCGTCCCGTCTGTTGCGTCTGGGTCGCAACAAACCGTGCACACGTGCATGTGGTCGCTGTCGGGATGGGGCTCGCAGGTAAGCACTTCGCCCACGACGATGCCTTTCAGTCCTCCGCGGATGCTCTCCACTTCCTCCACGCCGCCCACTTCAAGGCCAACGCTGGTAAGAGCCGCTGCAAGTTCTTCGGGAGAAAGGCTGAAGTCAACGTAATCCTTCAGCCACTTATAACTGATGTTCATAGAAGATATTTATAATTTTGCGGCCGCGAAGATACATATTTATTATTAGAAAAGGCTACATTTGCAGGCAAAAACTTATCTACAGACCACAATGAAACGTCATTTTACCATTATATGCATGCTCTGCGTGACGCTGGGAACGGCCGCACAAGTGCCTGTCACGCCGGCTGACAGCACGGAGGATGTGTCCCCCGGCGTTGCGGAAGTCATCGCCGAAAGGCTGCATGTCCTCAGCGACTCCCTGAGCGCTCTGGGCACGCGCTATAGCCAGTGGCACTACGCCGAAGCTGACACGCTGAGCAATCCCTACTACTTCTACGTCTTTTCCAGCCCCACCTTCTACGGCATGCCCATGCACAAACGCATCGGACAGCTGACGTATTCCCCTGCCAGCCCGGAACGGAACACGCTGCGCAAAGGTATCTACGACGGAAGCCTCGGCATGAAGCCGCGCCTGAACATGACGGAAGATGCGCTGAGCTATATCTATACGCAGCGGCCGTGGCTCGTGGCGCACATGGACACGGAGACGCCGCACAGCCCCACCGGCGGCGTGGCACAGGAAGTGCGCCCGCCCGTCAACCTGACGGAGAAGGTGGAGCAAAAGCCGGAGACGAAAGTGCCCGTGACGGCGGAGATTCCCGACATTGAGGTAAGGCGCCCGAATTTCTGGACGTTCAAGGCCGACGTAGCTTTCCAGCTCATCCAGAACTACGTTTCGGACAACTGGTACAAAGGCGGCGAGAGCAACAATTCCATGCTGGCAAATGCCGTGCTGCAAGCCAACTATGACAATAAGCAGAAAATCACATGGAACAACAAACTGGAGATGAAGCTCGGATTCCAAAGCAGCCACAGCGACGAACAGCACAAATACAAGACAAACACCGACCTGCTGCGCTTCACCAACGAACTGGGCATAAAAGCATCCAAGCACTGGTACTATTCGGTCATGCTGCAGACGTGGACGCAGTTCTGCCGTGGATACAAGAAGAACGATGCACGCGTCTATTCCGACTTCCTCTCCCCGCTTGAGTCCCTGCTCACGCTGGGTATGAAGTACACGCTCCAGACAAATAACAAGAAATTCAAGGTTGACGTGAACCTCTCCCCGCTGGCAGGCGACTTCAAGTACGTCCACAGGCTCGGGCTGTCCACGAACAACGGACTTGCAGAAGCTCATCACACAAAGTGGGAATACGGTTCAAACATCACCGCCACGCACACCTGGGACGTCATGAAGAACGTCAAATGGTCCGGGCGTTTCTACTACTATACCAACTACAAAAAGGCACAGATTGAATGGGAGAACACCATCGACCTCACCATCAACAAATACCTCACTACGACGGTATTCCTCTATCCCCGCTTTGACGACAGCGTGAAACGTGCCCGGGAGGGACAGTCATACTTTCAATTCAAAGAGTATCTTTCGCTTGGCATAAAGATGATTTTCTGAGAGATACGCAGATTTACAAAAGAAATACTCTGAGGGCGTAATGCCCTCTTTTTTTATACCTCCAGCGACGTTAGGCGCCCCCTCTATCTGAGGTGTGCGCACACCTCGAGTTGAGGTAAGCGCAAAGCTCACTTCAAGGTAAGCGCACACCTTGAGTCAAGGTAAGCGCACACCTCAAGGTGAGGTAAGCGCACACCTCAGAAAGGGGTAAGCGCACACCTCAGAAAGGGGTATGCGCATAGCCCAAAAAGATCCGCCTGCATTTTTTGAGGTGACGCTTGGCAGTTCCAAAACGAGGACGTACATTTGTCGCCGTAGAGCAAAGCACATCCACAAGATGAGTACAACACAAACCCACGACAAGAGCGACATCTTCCCCGCCTGCTACGTTGACTTCCCTGCCGACGTGGAAGGGCGCAGTGCCGCATTCTTCCTCGCCGCCGAAGAGTTCATGGCGCGCGAGATGCCGGAGGACAACTACGTATTCTTCTGGCAGTTGCGACCGACGTGTGTCTATGGGCGCAACCAGGATCCCGCGAATGAGCTGGACCTTGACTTCTGCCGCCAGCACGGTATAGAACTCGTGCGCCGCAAGAGCGGCGGAGGCACCATCTTCGCCAACCGCGACAACATCATGACGAGCCTCGTCACGGGCGGAGGCGCCGTAGAACCCGTCTTCGACGCCTTTGCGCAGAGCGTGGCAGGGGGGTTGCGGCGCCTCGGTGCGCCTACCAAGGTGAGCGGACGCAACGACATCTGCTTCGAGGATGGGCGGAAGATATGCGGCAACGCATTCTACCACCTTCCCCGCCGCAACATCGTCCACTGCACGATGCTCTACGATACGGACATGGAGCTGATGACGGGCAGCCTCACGCCGCCGGCAGCCAAACTGCAGAGCAAGGGAGTCAGGAGCGTGCGCTCGCGCATCGGCCTGCTAAAGGAATACCTCGACTTCGGCGTTGACGAACTGCGCCGCCAGCTACGCCTCATCCTCACCGACCGCAGCCTCCGCCTCACGGAAGCCCAGCTACGGCGCATTGAGGAACTTGAGCGCCCCTACCATGACCCCGCCTACCTCTTCGGAACGGCGGAAATGAAAGAAACGGCCGGCCGCCGCATCGAAGGCTGCGGGCGCGTGGACTTCCATGTGCGCCTGCACGAGGGGCGTATTGAAAGCGTCGCGCTCACGGGCGACTACTTCGAAACAGGCTCCCAGTCCGCAACGACGGCTTTCACGGAAGCCCTCAAGGGCTTAGCTTTTGACAGCGAGGCTGTGGCCGCCGCACTCGCGGAGCACAGGCCGGAACGCACCGTGCGCGGACTGCAGGCGGGGGACGTCATGGGCATTCTGTTCGGAACGAACGAATAGTGGGCGCACAATTATTATATAATATATACGCATAAACCAGTAAAAAAACTCAAAGCAACTATGGACAAACAAACCTGCCTACATGATAAGCATGTAGCACTCGGCGCCCAGATGGTGCCCTTTGGCGGCTTCGACATGCCGCTCATCTATACCGACATTACGACGGAGCACAATGCCGTACGTCAGGAGGTCGGCGTCTTCGACGTTAGCCACATGGGCGAAGTACGCGTCACGGGTGCGGAGGCTGAGCGCTTCGTGCAGCACATCTTTACGAACGACGTGGCCGGAGCCAACGTGGGCCAAATCTTCTACGGCATGATGCTCTATCCCCACGGCGGCACTGTGGATGACTTGCTCGTCTATAAGATGGGCGAGAACGACTTCTTCCTCGTCATCAACGCTGCCAACATCGACAAGGACTACGCCTGGATTCAGGAGCAGATCAAGGGCTTCGACGCCAAGGCCGAGAACCAGAGCGACTACTACGCCCAGCTCGCCATCCAGGGACCCAAGGCAGAGGCACTGATGCTGCCCGTGCTCGGACTGGACTGTGCCGAGCTCGTGTTCTACACCTTCAAGGAGATTGAGGTCGGCGGCGAGACCGTCATCGTCAGCCGCACAGGCTACACGGGCGAGGACGGCTTCGAGGTCTATGGTTCCCATGACTTCATCCGCCAGGCTTGGGACAAGCTCATGGAGGCTGGTGTACAGCCCTGCGGTCTTGGTTGCCGCGACACGCTGCGCTTTGAGGTCGGCCTACCTCTCTACGGCGACGAGCTGACGGACGAAATCTCGCCCGTGATGTCCGCCCTCTCCATGTTCGTCAAGCTGGACAAGGAAGAGTTCATCGGCAAGGAAGCCTGCGCACGCCAGAAGGCAGAAGGCATCGCCCAGAAGGTTGTAGGCATCGAGCTCCAGGACAAAGGCATTCCCCGCCACGGCTATCCCGTCTGCGCCGAGGGCAAGGAAATCGGTTACGTAACGACAGGCTACAAGAGTCCGTCCACGGGCAAGTGCGTCTGCATGGCGCTCATCGACTTTGCCTACTCAAAGCTCGACACACCGGTAGAAGTAATGATTCACGGCAAGGCACGCCGCGGTATCGTATGCAAGAAACGTTTTTATCAAAAATCATATAAAAAGTAACACACACTATGGCAAAAGTAATTGAAGGGCTCTACTATGCAGAGAGCCACGAGTACGTACGCGTCGAGGGCGACTTCGGCTATGTAGGAATCACGGACTACGCACAGGGCCAGCTCGGCAACGTGGTCTATGTTGACATGCCCGAGGAGGGTGACGAGGTGACGGCAGGCGAAGACTTCGGCGCCGTTGAGAGCGTGAAGGCCGCCAGCGACCTCATCTGCCCCGTCAGCGGCGAGGTCGTGGAGGTGAATGCTGCTCTGGAGGACGAGCCCGAGCTCATCAACCAGGACGCTTTTGAAAACTGGATTATCAAGGTGCGCCTCAGCGACAAGAGCGAACTTGACGCCCTTATGGACGCCGCTGCCTACGAAGCCATCTGCGAGTAAACACCCTACCCTTCTGTTAACACAAAAAGCCTCCGCGAAGCTTTGGGCTCGCGGAGGCTTTTTCGTGTTTCGCGGACACTTACATAAACTGGTACCGCTACATCATTTGTCTCTTCAATACGCCTCTCTCCTTACAAGGCGACGAGGATCTCGGAGAGCGTCGGATGGGCGTGAATCATGCGGCGCAGCTGGGAGAGCGTGCCGCCGAGGTTCATCAGCGCGCTGACCTCATGGATGATGTCGGCCGCATGGGCGCCCAGGATGTGGGCACCGAGGATGTGACCGTCCGCATCGGTGAGGAGCTTCATGATGCCATCGTCGGCATTCATAGCCAGTGCCTTACCATTGGCACGATAGAATGCCTTGTGAACCTCGTACGCTACGCCTTCGGTCTTTAGATTCTCTTCGGTCTTCCCGACCATAGCAAATTCGGGAACAGTAAAGACAGCTGCGGGGCAGACGGAAAGGTCTGGCGCTGCCATCGAAGGCTGGCCGAGGATATGAGCCAAGGCAACCTTTCCCTGTGCCGTTGCAGCGTGGGCAAGCTGCATGAGACCGTTAACGTCGCCGATAGCATAAACGCCAGGAACGTTCGTCTGCATGTTTTCATCGACGCTGATACCACGTCGTGTGGTGGCGATACCCACATCGGAGAGATTTAGGCTCTCAAGGTTTGCTCCGCGTCCGACAGCCATCAGTACGAGGTCGGCGTCAAGCGAGGATTCCTTACCCTTCTCGTCGTAGTAAATGGTTTTCTGTCCATCCGCTCCGTCTTCAATTCGTGTGACGGCAGCACCCGTTTTCAAGGTGATGCCGCGTTTCTTGAGGCTTGTGCGAAGGCGCTTGGAAAGTTCGCGATCGAAGAAGGGAAGCACCTCTCCACAGAATTCAATAACGCTCACCTCTGACCCAAAAGTATTAAAGATGCTGGCGAATTCGAGACCAATGACACCGCCTCCAATGACGCAAAGACGGCGGGGCACTTCATTGAGATCCAGCATCTCTGTTGACGTAACGACGCGCTCTCCGTGTGCACCCTCAATGGGGAGGAATTTTGAAACGGAACCCGTAGCGATGATGACATTGGTGGCTTCAACAACATGTTCATTCTCATCGTCGGTTCTAACGACGACGGTATGGGCATCACCGCGAAAACGCGCCTCTCCTCGGAGGAGCGTAATGCCCGGGGTCTTCATGAGTGTCTCAACGCCGCCGACAAGTTTCCCTACAACTTCGTTCTTGCGTTCTACGACACGGGTGAGGTCAAAGTGCACCTCTCCTGTATCAATGCCGTAACGAGCGGCCTCTTGCACATCGGAGAGCACTTCGGCGTTGCGGCAGAAGCATTTTGTAGGGATACAGCCTACGTTTAGGCAAGTACCTCCGAGCTGGTTTTTCTCGACAATGGCCACGGCGAGACCTTTCTGTGCTGCTTCAAGAGCGGTTTCGTAGCCGCCCGGACCTGCTCCGATGATGATGATGTCAAATTTCTCTGTGTTCATAGCGTATGCGATAATTGTATATTGTGTTGTGCAAAAGTACTTCTTTTACTTAAAAGAACAAAGCCTCTACCGAAACGTTTCCGCTCGTGTAAAGGCTTTTGTGAATAGGTATGAAAGTAGCTTACTTGAGCTTGAAGGACTTCAGCATCGGCATGAGCACGGCTTCGTACTTTTCAGCCTTGTCCTCGGGGAAGCTGAGCGTACCGGATATGCCCTTTGTGCCGTCGAGAACAACAAGGAAGAACTCGCTTACCTTGCCGTCCTTTACCGAACGAAGCGTGGCAATGCCTCCGTCAACCTTTGCTTCTTCCACGGTTTCGCCACCGTTCTTCTTCATCATGCTCCAGTTGGCCATAGCGTCCTTAAGCTGGCTTTCGGTAGGACCGCCTTCGTTAAAGGCAACACTAAGGTCGGCATTGTCCTCGGCACAACGAGCATTGAAGCCGAGCGGATTGTTTTCGCCCGTCAGACCTTCAGGCAGCGTGAAGGTGTAGTTGTCGCCTTCAACAGCTGTGCCCTTCACTTCGGCTTCGGTAGCTTCACCACCATTGTTTTCACTGACTTTTGCGTTCTTGTCGCAGGACGTCAAGGTCATGGATGTCAGAGCCAGAGCCAAGAATAGAATCTTTTTCATAATGATAAGTGTTTTAATAGGTGAATGAATAAAGAAGGAATTATTGATAGAAGATGTTCGTACCGTCGTAGATGATGTACTCGCTTGTTACGTCCGTGAACTGCCCGTTCGCGGTCTTGGTTCCGCTGTCACTGAGTTGATAGCGGTCGAAGCTTGCGCTCTTGACGTTTTCGAAGGTGAAGCCGCGTTGGCTGCCAGGTGTCCCCATCTCAAAGTTTTTGTAGTTAGTCATGATGCGCAGGCGCATAGTACTGTGGTTGAGGACGTAGTACTTCTTTGTATCCGAATAGCTCGTGTTACTGCTGGCATAGCTCTGCGTGGGCTTGCCACACATGGTGCCGATGAATATCGTTCCGCTTAAATCGAATGGTGTGTAGAGCGCGAGCTTGCTTGCCCATTGGTCCTTTCCGCTGGTGGTATCGGGGTCGTACCATTCGCCCAGGAGTTGCCAAGGTGCTATCTGATAGTTGTGAACCACCTTCGGCTCTGTCGTGGGACGGCTGAGGTAATAAACCGTCGTGTTCCATGTGCTACGCCCTACCGGGGTTAGCTTTATGACGATGTCGTTCTTCGTCAGTCCTGAATAGCTCATGTTGAAGAGCAGGTGCTTGCGGTTCTCATCGTAAACCTTGATTGTGCCCTCAAAAGGATTTGTCGTACCGTACTCGACTGTGTAGGCGAAGATGGGGCTCGTGTTGTTGTAAGCCTCCGTATCACTTAGATTAAGGATATCCTTTGCATAGTCCTTCGTGTACTGATAGGCGGCAATCAATGTCCCATCATTGTAGAAACGCAAGGCTGCGCCACGATAGTGATTCACCAAGGCATTATCCGATGTGGATGAGGCTTGTACATGACCCACGTGCAAACGTTCCAAATAACTGCGTGCGCGCGCCTTCTTGTGGTCATAGGTCTCGGAGACGTTCACGCGGACGTATGCCACAACCGATGCCTTGCTCTTCGACTTGATGACGATGCGCGAACTGCCTTCGCCGATACCCTTGACACGCACGGTCTTTGTGTAGCCCTGCGTGTTGCTGGCGGCGTCCGTCACGCTGACGATTTCAAAGACGGCCTCGTTGTCAGACGTGCACTCCAAGTCTTGCAGGGCTTCTGCGGGTGTGATACCCACGTTGACAGTTCCTTTCTCATCGGCCTTGAGGTCGATGTGGTCTCGGCTGGTCTTGACACTACCGGGAGTCTTGTCCGCAGAGGTGACAACGATGCGTACCTTCGCGCTCACCTTGCCGTTCTGACACGTTATGTTGGCCGTGCCTTCGCTAACAGCTGTTACTTCGCCGAGGCTTGTCACGGTGGCCACGCTCGTGTTGTCGCTCTTGTAAGTCGTTCCGCCCGTAGGAGCATCTGCGGGTTTGAAGGTCGGGTGCAGTACGTAGGTGGCACCTACGTAGAGCGTCACTTCGTTCTCGGGGAACGTAATCTCCGTCACCTTCCCCCCTTTGTCATCCTCCTTGTCGCCGCAGGCCGTGAAAAGCGGCATGGCAAGCACTGCGGCCAGGAGCATGAACTGGATTCTCTTGATTGATTTCATAACTGTATGTATTTTAGGGTTGTCCTTGTACTGAGCCGTCTCAGCCTTCGTACTTGAAGATGGCGTCCTTCACGGCTTTTACGTCGTCGGCGCGACGGATGGGCGTATGGTGGGGTGCAGCCTTCACGCTCGCGGGGTCGGCTTTGGCGCGCTCGGCAATGCCTATCATCGCTTCAATGAAGGCGTCAAGCGTGTCCTTGGACTCCGTCTCCGTGGGCTCTATCATAAGAGCCTCATGGAAGAGCAACGGGAAGTAGATGGTGGGCGCATGGAAGCCCATGTCCAGAAGGCTCTTGGCCACGTCAAGCGTCGTCACGTGAGCGTCATCGTGGTGGTCACCACCGTACTCGGGACGCAGACCGTCGAAGACGAACTCGTGCTTGCACAGTCCCTCAATGGGCAGCAGGTAGTGCCCTTTGAGACGCTCCTTGATATAGTTTGCATTCAGCGTGGCGAGGCGTCCGGCCATGCGGAAGCCCTCGCGGCCAAGGCTCAGCAGGTAGGCGTAGGCACGAACGATGATGCCGTAGTTGCCAAGGAACGTGCTGACGCTTCCCAGGGAGCCGTCGCGTGTCTCAAGGGCGAAGCTGCCGTCCTCTCGACGCACCACGTGGGGATTGGGCAGGAACTGCTCCAATCCCTTGCGCACGCCGACGGGACCGTCGCCGGGACCGCCGCCGCCGTGAGGCGTGCTGAACGTCTTATGCAGGTTGATGTGCATCACGTCGAAGCCCATGTCGCCCGGACGGCATACGCCGAGCATCGGGTTGAGGTTGGCGCCATCGTAATACATCAGGCCGCCGCACTCGTGGACGAGGCGGGCAATCTCGGGAATCTCCGTCTCAAAGATGCCCAGCGTGTTGGGATTCGTCATCATCATGCCCGCGATGTCGTCGCCGAGCAGGGGCTTGAGGTCTTCCACATCAACCGTGCCGCGCGCCGTACTCTTCACCTCCACAATCTGCAAGCCGCAAACGGCAGCACTGGCAGGGTTTGTGCCGTGTGCGCTGTCGGGAACGATAATCTTAGTGCGCTTCTCGTCGCCGCGGCTGCGGTGATAGGAGCGGATGACCATGAGGCCCGTCAGCTCGCCGTGAGCACCGGCATAGGGGTTCAGGGTAAACTCGGAGAGGCCGGCAATCTCGGCCAGCATCCGCTGCTCTTCCCAGTAGAGGCGCAGCGCACCCTGTGCCGTGTCGGCGGGCTGGCAGGGATGAAGCTGCGTAAAGGCAGGCAGGGCTGCCATCTCCTCGTTGATTTTGGGATTATACTTCATGGTGCAGCTGCCCAGGGGGTAGAAGCCTGTGTCCACGCCGAAGTTGTTGTTGGACATGTTCGTGTAGTGGCGCGCAACGGTCTGTTCGTCGGCTTCGGGCAGTGCGGGGGCTGCATCGCGGCGCAGGGCTGCAGGCAGGCTGTCAATGCCTGGGGCTTCAACTTGGCAGGGAGGCAGACTATAGCCTGTGCGACCGGGGCGCGAAAGCTCGAATATGAGGTTTCCGTATAGTTTGTTGTTCATGGTGTTCTCTTACTTTAAAAGTTCTACTAACGCGTCCATTTCTTCCTTCGTACGCTGTTCGGTGACACAGAGGATGAGGCCGTCCGCACCGTCCTGTACGCCTGCGAGGTAGCCAGCCTCGGCGGCACGGGCGATGAGCTCCGCGGGCTTGGCGGCTTTGCAGGTGAGGCGGAATTCGTTGAGGAAGGGCTGTTGATAGGTAAGTTCAAAATTGCCGGTGGCAACGAGCTGCTTGCAAAGGTAGTGCGCACCTTTCGTCGAAGTCTCGTTCACCTCCATGAGACCCTTCGGCCCCATGAGGCTGAGGTATGCAGCCACGTAGAGGCACATCATGCCCTGAGCGGTGCAGATGTTCGAGGTGGCTTTCTCGCGACGGATGTGCTGCTCGCGGGCCTGCATGGTGAGGACAAATGCGCGCTGACCGTCCTTGTCCTCGGTCTGGCCGACGATGCGGCCGGGCATCTTGCGGATGAGGGCATTCGTGGCGCAGAAATACCCGATGTACGGGCCGCCGTAGCCAAGGGGTATGCCGAGGCTCTGTGCATCGCCGCAGGCAATGTCGGCGCCCCATGCTCCGGGCGACTTCAGAACGCCGAGGGGACTTGCGGGGCCGCTGATGGCAAGGAGGGTCTTCTGGGCATGGAGTTCATCGGCCAGTCCCGTGAAGTCCTCTACGATGCCGTAGCGGTTGGGCTGCGGAAGGATGGCACCTGCCACGTCGCCAGCAGCAAGCAGTTCGCTGAGGGCTGCGCGGTCGGTCACGCCGTCCTTGGCAGGAACGACGGTGACGTCCGTGCCATGATAGGAGGCGTAGGTCTGGCAGACGTCCAGCACGCGCTGAGGCAGCGTGGCGGAGAGCAACACGCGGTTCTTCTTGCGGGCAGCCGCGGTGCACATCATCATGGCCTCGGCTGTGGCCGTCGCGCCGTCATACATGGAGGCGTTGGATACGTCCATCCCCGTCAGGCGTGCCATCATGGTCTGGTATTCGAAAATGTAGGCCAGCGTGCCCTGCGAAATCTCGGCCTGGTAGGGCGTGTAGCTCGTCGTGAACTCTGAGCGCTGCACGAGGTAAGGCACGAGCGAGGGTGTGTAGTGGTCGTAGCTGCCTGCTCCGGCAAAGCACGTGAGCGGCTTGTTCTGAGCGGAGAGTTCCGCGAAGGTGCGGCGCACCTCTACCTCACTCTTTCCTTCCGGAAGGTCGAGGTCACGCCCCAGCTTGAGTTCCTCGGGCACCTCGGCATAAAGGTCGTCCAGGCTCTGGACGCCGATGACGCTGAGCATCTCGCGGATGTCTTCTTCGGTGTGGGGGAAGTACTTGAAGGCCTTCCCCTGGTTTCCGTTTGCTTGTTGCATGGTAATAGTGTTGTGTGTATTTTGTATATATAATATATTATTGTGTATCGCTTTTCGCGTGCAAAGATAACATATCCTGCGGAATAAACGCCTTTCCTGCGGAATTTATCCTGAAATGCCGTCAGGGCGGGGCGGAGCATCGGGACGGCGGAGTTCCCACAGGGCGATGGCAGCAGCGGCAGCCACGTTGAGGGAGTCCACTCCGCGATGCATCGGTATGCGCACGACGTGGTCGGCACGGCGAATGACGTCCGCAGGGAGGCCGTCGCCTTCGGTTCCCATGATGACGCCCAGCTTCGGCAGGGTTTTCAGCGCAGGGGCGTCCATCGGCACGCTGCGCTCCGTCAGGGCCATGGCGGCTGTGGCAAAGCCGCAGCTCTTCAGACTCGCTATCGGGTCGTCCGCCCACGCCCAGGGCACTTGCAGCACCGTTCCCATGGACACGCGAAGGGCGCGGCGCCCAAGCGGGTCGCACGTGTCGCGGGAGAGCAGAAGTCCGTCCGTGCCAAGTGCGGCGGCACAGCGAAAGATGGCACCCACGTTGGTGGAATCCGTGACGCCCCAGAGGACGCAGATGCGCTGCGCCCCACCCTCCAGCACGTCACGGGCACAGAGCGGCTGCGGACGGCGCATGGCACACAGCACGCCGCGCGTCAGCGTATAGCCCGTGAGCGAAGCCAGCAGCTCGCGCTCGCCCGTATAGACGGGGATATTGGGCAGACGCTCGATGATGTCGGCGGCATCGCCCGCGATGTGGCGCCGCTCGCAAAGGAGCGAGAGGGGTTCCAATCCGGCCTGGAGCGCCGTGCGGATGACCTTTGGGCTTTCAACGATGACGATGCCGCGCGACGGGTCGAGGCGGTTGCGGAGCTGGGCTTCCGTGAGGGAGGCGAAGGGAGCCAGCCCAGGATGTTGCAGGGAGGAAATCTCGGTAATCATGGGGCAAAGATATGAATAAATATAGGAAAACAGCCACGCCGCCGCACATCTTGGCACACTATTTGTATTTGGCTCGCGCAGCGAAAAAGACGGGGACGGCGCGGCAAAGCATTTGCCATTCGCAGATTTATTCCTATCTTCGCCGTTCCATTCAGGACTATTGCAAGCGTTGCACGCACTCATTCAGACACTAAGAAAAAAGGAAGGACTACACATGACATACCAATTTTCTCCCGAATTATCCAGCATCCTCACCAACAGCAAGGCCGAGGCCGACCGCCTGGGCATCCCCTACGTGGACGCAGCCTGCCTGCTGCTGGCGCTTCTCCACAAGGAGAACGGCCGCACGAATGCCCTCATCTTCGACTCCGGAGCCACGCCTTCGTCGGTGCTTGAAGGTGCGGAGATGATTGCCGAGCGCAGTCGCCGCCGCGCGGAATCCATGTCCATGACGCTGCAGCCCGCCGAGGGCGAAATCATGCTCTCGGCCGACGGCCAGCGCATCCTGCGCCTTACCCTGCTGGAGGCGCGCGTGGCCGGCGAGCCCTATGCCGAGGAGCAGCACCTGTTCCTCGCGATGCTGCGCGACAAGGACAACGACGCCTCGAAGATGCTGGGGGAACACGGCATTACCTATTCAAAAATGGCAGAACAACTTCATCCCAACCGCGGCCCGCAGGCGGGCTACGGATACGTGTCCGACACCCCGGAGGAATATCCGGAGGACAAGGGCGAGAACCAGGCGTCTTCGGCCACAAGCACAAAGAAGAAGCCTTCGTCCGAAACGCCCGTCATCGACAACTACGGCAACGACCTCACGAAGCTGGCCGCCGAGGGCGCGCTCGACCCCGTCATCGGCCGCAAGCAGGAGATTTTGCGCATTGCGCAGATTCTCTCCCGCCGCAAGAAGAACAATCCCATCCTGATAGGTCCTCCGGGCGTCGGCAAGAGCGCCGTCGTCGAAGGCCTCGCGGGCCTGATTGCAAAGCGCCAGGTGCCGCGCTCGCTCATCGGCAAGCGCATCGTGGCGCTGGACATGGCGGCAATGGTGGCGGGCACGCAGTACCGCGGACAGTTCGAGGAGCGCATACGCCGCCTCATCCAGGAGCTGCAGAACCACAAGGAAATCATCCTCTTCATAGACGAAATCCACACCATCATCGGTGCCGGAGGCGCCGCGGGCTCGCTGGATGCCGCCAACATGCTGAAGCCGGCTCTGGCGCGCGGCGAGGTGCAGTGCATCGGCGCCACGACGACGGACGAGTACCGCAAGACCATCGAGAAGGACGGTGCCCTGGAGCGCCGCTTCCAGAAGCTCCAGCTGGAGCCCACGACGGTGGACGAGACGCTGCTGATCCTGAAAAACATCCGCGACCGCTACGAAGACCACCACAACGTGCGCTATACGGACGAGGCCCTGGAGGCCTGCGTGCGCCTGACGGAGAAGTACGTCACGGACCGCGCCCTGCCGGACAAGGCCATTGACGCCCTGGACGAGGCGGGCAGCCGCGTCCACATGACGGAGCTCTCCGTGCCCGAGGACATCGAGGAGATGGAAAAGCACATCGCCGCGCTGAAGGAGCAGAAGACGGCCGCCGCCCGCGTGCAGCACTTCGAGCAGGCCGCGCAGCTGCGCGACGAGGTGAAGCGCCTCACGGAGGTGCTGGAGCGCCGCAACGCCGAGTGGCTGGCATCGCAGCGCGAGAACCGCTCCACCGTCGGCGCGGAGGAGGTGGCCGCCGTCGTCAGCCAGATCAGCGGCGTGCCCGTGCAGAAGCTCGCCACGGACGAAACGATGCGCCTCCGCGGCATGCGCCAGGCGCTCAGCGAGAAGGTCGTCGCACAGGACGACGCCATACAGAAGGTGGTGCGTGCCATCACGCGCAACCGCCTCGGCCTGAAGGAGGGCGACCGCCCCGTGGGCACGTTCCTCTTCGTAGGCCCGACGGGCGTCGGCAAGACGTACCTCGTGAAGTGCCTTGCCGAGTGGATGTTCGGGCGCAAGGACGCGCTCATCCGCATTGACATGAGCGAGTACGGCGAGAAGTACAGCGCGAGCCGCCTCGTCGGTGCGCCTCCGGGATACGTGGGCTACGAAGAGGGCGGGCAGCTCACGGAGAAAGTGCGCCGCCACCCCTACTCCGTCATCCTGCTGGACGAGATTGAGAAGGCCCACCCGGACGTCTTCAACATGCTGCTGCAGGTGATGGACGAAGGCCGCATGACGGACGGCAACGGCACGACGGTGGACTTCCGCAACACCATTATAATAATGACCTCAAACAGCGGCAGCCGCCAGCTGAAGGAGTTCGGCGCCGGCGTGGGCTTCACGTCCGCGCAGGGCGACGTGGACGGCAAGCTGGCGGAGAGCATCGTGCGCAAGGCCCTGAGCCGCCAGTTCGCGCCGGAGTTCCTGAACCGCCTGGACGACATCATCATGTTCCGCCCCCTGAACACGGACGACGCCACGCGCATTGCCGACCTGGAGCTGGCCGCCTTCCAGCAGCGCCTCGACGCGCAGCACCTCCGCCTGGAGCTCACGCCCGAGGCCAAGGCGCTCATCGTGCGCGAGGGCTTCGACGCGAAGTACGGCGCACGCTCCCTGAAGCGCGCCATCCAGACGCACATCGAGGACAAGCTCTGCGACATCCTCATAGACCTGCCCGCCGACGCCGGGGCGCCCCGCGAGGCGCGCACCGTGCGCTTCGACGTGGACGGCGCGACGCTGAAGGCCGAGCTCGCCTGACACAGGCCGCGCACTTTTCACGCTTAACACTCCCCCCCTTCCGCCTTGGAATTCATACTGCACAGCGACTACCAGCCCACCGGCGACCAGCCCGAAGCCATCCGCCAACTGACGGAAGCGGCGCGGAGCGGGGCGCCGGCGCAGGTGCTGCTGGGCGTGACGGGTAGCGGAAAGACGTTCACGATTGCCAACGTCATCAAGAACCTGGGCAAGCCCACCCTCGTCCTGAGCCACAACAAGACGCTCGCCGCCCAGCTCTACTCCGAGTTCAAGGGTTTCTTCCCGGAGAACGCCGTGGAGTACTACGTCTCCTATTACGACTACTACCAGCCCGAGGCCTACATCGCCTCCACGGACACGTATATAGAGAAGGACCTCGCCATCAACGAGGACCTGGACAAGCTGCGCCTCGCCGCCACGAGCGCCCTGCTCTCCGGCCGCAAGGACGTCGTCGTCGTTTCCAGCGTCAGCTGCATCTACGGCATGGGCAACCCCTCCGCCTTCTACGAGAGCGTCATCGAGCTCCACCGCGGCCAGTCCTACTCCCAGGAGTTCCTGCTGCGCCGCCTCGTGGACAGCCTCTACACGCGCAACGACGTGGCGCCGCGCGCCGGCAACTTCCGCGTCAACGGCGACACGGTGGACGTCTATCTGGCCTACGCCGACGAGATACTGCGCCTGACCTTCTGGGGCGACGAAGTGGACGCCATCGAGGAGCTGGACGCCACGACGGGAGCCCGCCGCGCAGCCTTTGAGAGCTACAAGATATACCCCGCCAACCTCTTCCTCACCTCAAAGGAGACGCAGGAGCTCGCCATCCGCAAGATACAGGACGACCTCGTGGTCCGCCTCGAGGAACTCCGCAGCGAGGGCAAGGAGCTCGAAGCCAAGCGGCTCGAAGAGCGCGTCACCTACGACATCGAGATGATACGCGAGCTGGGCCACTGCTCGGGCATCGAGAACTACAGCCGCTACTTCGACGGGCGCCAGGCCGGCACCCGCCCCTACTGCCTGCTGGACTTCTTCCCCGACGACTACCTCATCGTCATCGACGAGAGCCACGTCACCGTGCCGCAGCTCCACGCCATGTACGGCGGCGACCGCAGCCGCAAGGAGGCCCTCGTGGAGTACGGCTTCCGCCTGCCCGCAGCACTGGACAACCGCCCCCTGCGCTTCGACGAGTTCCAGCAGCTCGCCCGCCAGATCATCTACATCAGCGCCACGCCCGCCGACTACGAGCTGGCCGAGGCCGAAGGCGTCATCGTGGACCAGGTCATCCGCCCCACGGGCCTGCTGGACCCGCCCATCGACGTGCGCGACACGGACTACCCCGTGGACGACCTCATGGAAGAGATACGCCGCTGCATAGAGCGCGACGAGCGCGTGCTGGTCACCACGCTGACGAAGCGCATGGCCGAAGAGCTCGCCGACTACCTCGGCCGCAACGGCGTGCTGACCGCCTACATACACAGCGAGGTGGACACCCTGGAGCGCGTGCAGATCATGGAGGACCTGCGGCGCGGCACCTACCAGGTGCTTGTAGGCGTCAACCTCCTGCGCGAAGGCCTCGACCTGCCCGAAGTGGCCCTCGTGGCCATCCTCGACGCGGACAAGGAAGGCTTCCTGCGCAACACCCGCAGCCTCACGCAGACCGCCGGGCGCGCCGCACGCAACGTCAACGGCCGCGTCATCATGTACGCCAAGAAAATCACCGACTCCATGCAGGCCACCATCGACGAGACGAACCGCCGCCGCGCCAAGCAGATAGCCTACAACGAGGAACACGGCATCACGCCGCGCCAGATACGCAAGTCCATCGGCAACGCCCTGCCCTACGCCGGCGGCGACACCCCGCACGACGCCGCCGCACTGGCCGGAGTGCCACGCGCCGCCGAACCCGCCGCCGACTACGGGAAGCACAAGGACGAAACCCCCGAGCAGCGCCGCCAGCGCCTCACACGCGAGATGAAAGCCGCCGCGAAAGCCCTCGACTTCGTCCTGGCCGCGCAGCTCCGCGACGAGCTGCTCGCGATGGGCCCCCTCCCACCTCCCCCCTCCGGGGGAGGAGTCCAGAGCGGCGAAGGAGCGTAATAATTAAGATACACAATCCCCGACCAACAACAAAAGAAGTTGGTCGGGGATTTTTCTGCTAATATATTTCATGGGAATCTGTAAGCCTCCCCCGGAGGGGGGAGGTGGGAGGGGGCTCTGAGGGGACTTTTTCTCTACCTTGACAGAACTTTTTCTCTACCTTGGTAGAGCTTTTTCTCTACCTTGGTAGAACTTTTTCTCTACCTTGATAGAACTTTTGTCCAATCAAGGTAGGGAAAATGGACAAATTCGTCAAAAAAAAATAAAATCAGTAAGGAAAAGCTAACGGCTTAGCCGCAGGTCGAAGTCGAAAGCGGGCTCGCCGTATTCGTCGAAGCTGATCAGCCCGCCGAACAGCGCTTCCCAGCCGTCGGCAAAGGCCTGCATGGAGGGATAGAGGCGGTCGGCACCGGCATCGAGGAGCGCGCGGTCCGGCAGCGGCCCCGTGTTCACCGCCACGGTGAAGATGCCCGCGGCCTTCGCGGCCTCCACGCCCAGCGGCGCGTTCTCCACGACGACGGCCTCCTCCGCGCTGACGCCGGCGCGCCGCAGGCCCAGCAGGTAGGGGTCGGGGAAAGGCTTGCCGCGCTCGCAGTCGCGGCTGGAGACAATCAGCCCGGGGCGGAAGAAGCCCGAGTAGTGCTTCTCCAGGCGCTCCAGCAGGCTGGCCTGCCCGCTGCCCGTGACGACGGCGATGGTGAGCCCCGCCGCCTGCACCTTCCGCAGCACGGCCTCCGCGCCGGGCATCTTCGGCGCCTCCGGCCAGCGGTTGAAGAGGCGGCACTTCTCGGCGTATATCGCCTCCACCTCCTCCGGGCGCACCGCCCTGCCCCACTGCTGGCGGGTGAAGAGGTCTATGGTGGAGGCGCCGGTGCGCCCCTCGTTCATGTACGTGTCGCGCTCCGTGGCGCGGAGGCCGAACTTGCGGCACGCCTCCACCCAGCACTTCGCGTGCGCCGGCATGGAGTCGAAGAGGACGCCGTCCATGTCAAAGAGTACTGCTTTCTTGCCTTTCACTTCTTTCACGCCTTGTCCGTTTGTCACTTTTATGGCTTTCGGGGCGCAAAGATACGAAGTTTTGCGCTACATTTGCCGCGCGAAAACCATAAAATCCGGCCCGGACATGCGCACCCCACGCTTCCTCCGCACCCTGGGCGCCCGCGGCAGGGCGATGCTCAGGGACGCCGGCGAGGCTCTTGCGCCCCGCCACTGCATCATCTGCCACGAGCTCCTGAGCCGCGAGGAGGAGTACGTCTGCACGGCCTGCTACGCCCAGCTGCCCTTCACGCGGACGGCAGCCCGCGAGGGCAACGCCGTGGAGCGCATCTTCTGGGCGAAGATTCCCGTCCGCCGCGCCAACGCCCTGCTCCTCTACCACCACGGAGGCCCGGCAAGCGAGGTAGCCTTCAACCTCAAATACGGCAGGAACCCCGACGTCGGCACAGCCTTCGGCCACATCATGGCGGAGGACCTTGCCGGCACGGACTTCTTCCAGGGCATCGACGCCGTCGTGCCCGTGCCGCTCTCCCCGGAGAGGGAGCGCCAGCGCGGCTACAACCAGAGCTACATGCTGGCGCAGGGCATCGCGCAGCACGTCGGCCTGCCCGTGCTGGACGATGCCGTCGTCCGCACGAAGGACAACCCCACGCAGACGGGAATGACTCCGCAGCAACGCGTGGAGAACGTGCGCGGCATCTTCCGCCTCGCGAGGCCCGAGGCCGTGCGCGGCAAGCACCTGCTCCTCGTGGACGACGTGGTCACGACGGGCGCCACGCTGCTCTCCCTGGGCACCACGCTGGCGCAGGCGGAGGGCGTGAGCCTCAGCATCATGACGCTCTTCGTGGCCGGGCGCCACAGCGAAGGCGCGGACATCTTCGACGAAGACCGCTTTGTAAACAGGATGAACACGGAAATACCGCACTACACATGAGCACAGGAATCATCATCCCCGAGGGCACGCGCGAAGTGCTGCTGCACGCCTGCTGCGCGCCGTGCAGTTCCGCCATTGTGGAGTGGATGCTGGCAAACGGCATTCAGCCTACAATATATTATTATAATCCCAACATCTTCCCCCGCGAGGAGTACGAAATCCGCAAGCAGGAGAGCAAGCGCCACGCGGAGTCGTTGGGCATACGCTGGATAGACGGCGACTACGCCCACGACGCCTGGCGCAAGGGCGTGTGCGGACTGGAGGGTGAGCCGGAGCGCGGCGCAAGGTGCCTCGAATGCTTCCGCCTGCGCTTGCTAAGGACGGCGGAAAAGGCGCAAGAACTTGGATTCCGCGTCTTTGCCACAACGCTTGCCTCCTCCCGCTGGAAGCGGCTTGACCAGATAGAAGAAGCCGGACTTGCCGCGCAAGAGGCCGTGCCCGGCACACGCTTCTGGGCGCAGAACTGGCGCAAGGGCGGACTACAGGAGCGTCGAGGTCAGCTCCTGCGCGAATACGGCTTCTACAACCAGCTGTATTGCGGTTGCGAATTCAGCATCAGGGAAGGTTCCATGAATTAGTGCAAACCAGATAAATAGTAATAACCAAAAACAACACACGAATGAAAAGATTTCTTTTTTTAGCTTTAGTGCTAATGACGGTAACAACGACATTCTTCCTCGCAGCCTGCGGCGGGAATGACAGTGACGATGAAGATAACGGCAACAAGGAAGGAGGGCAAGACAAGCCTAAGACAGAATAAAAAAATGAGACCTTCAGCATCGGAGGCGTGTCATTCACGATGATTGCCGTTGAAGGTGACACTTATCTGATGGGCATCCCCGACCTGTACGCTTACTCCAAGATTCCTTATAACGAAAAACCGCAGCACGAGGAGATAGTAGGTGATTTCTACATCGGTCAGACAGAAGTTTCGCAGGAGCTGTGGACGGCCGTCATGAGCAACACTGCAGGGGAATTCCAGGGTGCAAAGCTACCTGTTGAGCAGGTGAGCTATAATGACTGTGTGGCGTTCATTGCACAGCTTAATAAAAAAACAGGCAGGAGCTTTCGCCTACCTACGGAACAGGAATGGGAGTTTGCCGCCAAAGGAGGCAAGAAAAGCCTGCTCAAAGAACAGACAACTTACGCTTGTGGCTACCATAGCTTAGACGATACGGCCTGGTACTCGGAAAACAGCGGAAACAAGACCCACGCAGTGGGCACTAAGTATGGGAACGAACTCGACATTCGCGATATGGGCGGAAACGTATGGGAATGGACATCCAGCCACTACAACTTTGACTACGAGGCACCGAGAAACCCTTATTACTATGTTGTCCGTGGGGGCTGTTGGGATTCTTTTGCCAGCTCTTGTCGTGTGACCAAACGCGCCGAGCAGAAGCCCGACTATCGTTCCAATACGACAGGATTCAGGCTGGCGATGGACATATAAGAGCTACATTGGTACAATAAGCCAAAGGCACCTGCTCCTCCGTCCGGGGCAGGTGCCTTTATTCTGTATGTAGGCTGCGAATCTCTACTTGTTGCAGCGGTCGAAGAAGTCGATGGCTTCCAGTTCGCGGCGCATCTGCGCTTCCTCCTCGTCCGTCATGTTCTGGAAGGGCGTGCGGTTGCGGCCCAGGTCAAGGCCGATGAGCTTCATGATGCGCTTGCCGCCCACGATGTTGCCGCGGAAGTGGCAGATGACGTCGATTACGTCCTGCGCATAGTTCTGCAGCTCGCGCGCCTTCTCCAGGTCGCCGGCCTTCCAGGCGTCGATGATGCCCACGAGGCAGCGGCCGTTGTAGTTCGTCGTGCCGCCGATGCCGCCCTGCGCGCCGCCCATAGCCAGACAGGGAAGGATGGTCTCGTCCTGTCCGTGCAGCATGTCGAAGCGTCCGTCCTTGTAGCGGCGGCAGCGGTTGTATTCATAGAGGCTTTCAAACGTATATTTGATGCCCGCGAAGTTGGGGATGCGCCCGCTCTCGTCCACGAGCTTCAGGAAGTCGTACATCGAGAGGAACGCGCCGTTGAAGGCGGGGATGTGGTAGAAGTAGAAGGGCAGTTCGGGCGCGCCGGAAGCTATCTCCTCGCAGTACTCCAGCAGGACGTTGATGTTCCCGATCTTCGGGAACGGGCTTGCCATCGCGCCGATGCCCCACGCACCTATCTTCTGGGCGTGCGCGGCCAGCATCTTCGACGCCTTCACGCAGCAGCTGCCCACGTGTACGATGACCTTGAAGCCCGCCGGCACAGCCTTCACCCACGCCTCGGCCAGGCGCATGCGCTCGTCCTCCGTCAGCATGTAGCCTTCGCCGCTGGAGCCGTTGATGAAAACACCCTGCAAGCCGTTGCGCACGAGGAGGTCGGCATAGCGGGGAATGATGTCGTAGTTTACGTCGCCGTTCTCAAGGAAAGGCGTAAAGGGAGCGTCGATAAGCCCCTGAATCTTTTCGAATCTCATCTTGTTTTCTGTTGAAATGGTTTGTTTTCAGCGGCGAAACTAATCTATTTCCCCCGAAAAAGCGCTGGTGCACGGTGCTTTTTTCCAAAAAGTTGTACTTTTGCAGCCCTATGAAGCAAGAATACATCCGATTCACCGTCCACGAACCGCAGGAGCTGCTCCCTTTCCTGATGAACGCCATGCAGGGCATCAGCCGCAGCCGCGCCAAGGCCATCCTGAGCGGCGGCGGCGTCCGCGTGAACCGCGCCATCGTGAAGCAGTTCGACGCGCCGCTGAAGCCGCGCGACGTCGTGGAAGTGAGCAAGCAGAAGCCCAAGGCCACGTTCCAGAACCGCTACGTCCGCATAGTCTATGAGGACAGCCAGATCATCGTCATCGAGAAAGCCGCCGGCATCCTCTCCATGGCGAACGTGCCGGGCGCCTTCTGCGTGAAGTCCGTCCTCGACGACTACTTCCGCAAAAGCCACCAGAACTGCCGCGCCCACGTCGTGCACCGCCTCGACCGCGAGACGAGCGGCCTCCTCGTATATGCAAAGACGATAAAAGCCGAGCAGATCCTGGAACACAACTGGCAGGAAATCGTCACCGACCGCCGCTACATCGCCCTCGTATCGGGAACGATGGAGCAGAAGAAGGGCACCGTCAGGAGCTGGCTCAAGGAGAACAGCGCCTACGTGACCTACAGCTCCCCCGTGGAGGGTGACGGAAAGCTTGCCGTCACGCATTTCGAAACGCTGGAAGCCAATGCCGTGCGCTCCCTGGTGAGACTGAAGCTTGAAACCGGGCGCAAGAACCAGATTCGCGTCCACATGGCCGACCTCGGGCACCCCGTATGCGGCGACATGAAGTACGGCAACGGCGACGACCCCATACATCGCCTCGCGCTCCATGCCTTCCGCCTCCATTTCTACCACCCCATCACGGGCGAACACCTCAAGTTCGAGACGCCCGTACCCAAGTCCTTCCTGGAAGGAAAACGCGCCAAGGACTGACGGGGCGCCATTCACCTCCCAGGAAGGACTTCAAAGCCGGTACTATTATTGGATGTAGGGGATTTCCTCCGGCCTCATGTTCTCTATGAGCAACTCACATCCGCTAAGCTTCGTGCCTTGCAGGATAACCATGACTTCCCCGTTATGGAGAAGTGCGGGGCGCGTATTCGGAGACGGGGAAAAACGATTCAATGTATTTGCGGACGTGGCATCTGTTGTTACACAAACAGGCTGAAACCATTGGACATTACCCTTAATCGCAACATCCTTGACTTCCAACGGGCACGCATGTTGTGGAAGCAGGTTTACTGCAAACACATACGCCGACTCCGATTGAAATGGAATGCGCAGAGAAAGATGCCAAGCCGTTTCGTTTGCGGGATTTAACGCCTTCTGCACCTCGGGAAGCCTTTCCCATGCCGCAAACAAAGGAGCCTGGTTTCTCGGTATCGTTCCCACACAGCAGAACGCCTCGTTTGCGTAGTTTTCCTCCATGACAGGAATCTTCGCCAACATCCCGGGGTCGATTGTGCCTATGGCTTTCATCTGCCGCAAATCCTGCTCTTTCCGCTTGTTGCTGTTGACGTTCGTGTCAACTTCGAACCCATGTGCGGCCATCGCTTTTTGCAATAGGGAAAGCCCCGTTTCCCTGTCAGCCAACTCGCAAAGCATGAATCCCTTCCGCCACACCTGCTCGTTGCTTACCGCCTCCTCGTCCAGACGCGAAGCGAACAGCTCCAGACGATTAGAATAGGGAGCGAGGTCTATATCACCTTCCTTTTGAGAGGAAATGTGGCGTGAAAGGTCTTCAAAGATTCCCACAAGCGCTCCCGGCAGAGAGTTTTCGTATGGCGACCATACGTAGGCAGTTCCGTCAGCACGGCTGTAGAGGTAATGCGTAGTACCGTCGTTGCCAATCGTTTTATCTCTTCCGTCAGCCTCCCGGACAACCCTGGGAAGCACTCTGCCCAAGACGCGGGAAAAGTCTTCCGGCATCGCCACGCGCCGTTCTCTGTATTCCGTCGCTATCATGTTGTATTCTCTGCGAAGAACGACATGTTCTTCCTCGATAAAATACAATGCGTACGGAGCCGAAAAAGAGGGCGACACATAGTAGGCATAGGTTGCTCCTGCGGGAATCAGCCTATTGGGGTAGGTGCTGTCAGGGTCTATCGGCACAAGTCCCCCTTGTGCAAACAGATTCACTCCTGAGAGTAACATCAAGAGGATAAAAAGCTGCCTTCTCATATACGCGTATTATATATATATATTTGTGTCCGCATGTAGGCAACATCTTCCACGCACTTATGCCCTTACTCCCAGGGATGGTCAATCACCTTATATTCCACCTTCTTGTCCGCACGGACATACTGAATGTGGGAAAATAGCGCGCTGAGGATGACGCTGGAGTTCGTCAAATAAGAATAGCCACGGTTGAGCCGAAATTCGTCCTCCTCACTGTCCGTATCTCCCCTGCCCTTATTCACAATGATGCCGTGGTCCGCCCCATCGGCTTTCGGTTCAACATCGTAATTCCAGTTGAAGTATCCGACACATTGTCCTCTGTAGGCTGAGTACCATTCATCATCGGGGGCATCGGCCTTGACCTTGTAGATATAGTAAAGCTTGCCGTCGGCCGTAAACTCAAGATACTCCTCGTCCATATCAATCGAAGGATGTTTAGTCCTCCACTGCCCGACAATCATCCTGCGGGCATCGCTTTCCGTTTCAGCCATACGGGCCACGCGGACGGTATAGGCAGGCATGTTCTCGCCTTCATTATAGACGGCGAGCTCTGCCTCGTCGGTGCTGACGTTGTTGATGTAGTACGTCAGCTTCACGCTACCTGCCACGACGAAGATCTTCTGGCCGTCCGCCGTGTAGGTACCTTTCTGGGACACTTCTCCGTTCTCCCAGGAAGTATAACCTCCGTTGGAAGAGAATTCAAGCTCCGTTTTCTTGTCGTGTACATCGACCCACGTCGAGGCTCCGCGCGCCCGGGTCTGCTGCATGAGCCAGTGCCGCCCGACGAGTCTCTGCACGTAGCTGAGGACTTTCACGTTGACTGTCACAGGGGCAACGCCCGCTGCGGAAGGCCTGAGGCAATTTTGGCCTCGCCTGTGCCCGTAGCCTTGACGAGTCCTGAGCTGCTTACCTCGGCCACGTCAAGGTTGCTGCTCCAGTAAGTAATGCCTTTGTCTGTGGTGCCCGTGACCTTGGCCACGATCTGGAAGGTCTCGTCCGCCGTCAGTTCGAGGACATACTGGCCTTTGGCCGCATCGTACTACGGCGCCGTTACGTCGAGGCGGGGCGTTTCGCCCGGTTCGTCGGTTTTGTCGTCGTCGCCTCCGCAAGCCGAAAGGCTGAGGCACGTAGCGCCCGCGAGCACGGCGAACGCGAAGAAAGAAAGGAACTTTTTCATGGGTGGTTTTATTATAAGTTTGTATTTATCTGTTATCGTCTCCCGAGCCGCCGCAGGGGCTTGCGCTGGAAGGTGCGGTAGAGCTTGAAGCCGAGCAGGGCGGCGTCGAAGATGTAGCCGAAGTTCTGCGCGCGGAACATGAAGCGCGAGAAGTTGCCGACGGGTTCCGGCGCGGGTTCCGTCAGCGTGCGGTAGGAACTGCGCAGGCGCCCGAGCTTTTCGTCCAGCTCGCCGCGAAGCGTTTCGCGGTGGCGGCGTATGTCGTCAAGGGTGTTTATCGTCTGTGGCATCGTCGGTCAGTCTTTTTGCGTGTCGAGAATAAGCGTGGCCACGAAGCGCGTCACGGGATTGACAATCCAGGAGCGGCGCTTCAGGTAGAGGACTATCGCCAGCAGCACCAGCAGGCCGGCGCTGATGGCGCAGGCACCGGTGATGCCCACGTAGTTGGCGAGGAAGGCGGCGCACATGGCGGCCAGGAACAGCAGGACGAAGGCCAGCAGGAGCAGCAGGACGGCGCCGAGCACCAGCGCGCTGATGCCGACGGAGAGCTTCTCGGCAACGGAGAGCTGCACGTCGCGTCCCTTCAGCTCCAGGTAGTCCTTCGCGTCCTCGCAGAGCTGGCGGATGGCCTCGACGTTCTTGTCGGATGAAAACATGTCTTTACGTTTAAGCCATCAAACATTGGCCATTGACGTCAATGGTCAATGGTCAATGGTCAACGTTCAATGGTCAATGACAGGAAGTTAGTCCTCCACGGGGCGGAGTTCGTCGGCAATGTCGTCCACCATGTCGGCCATCTCTTCGCGGGAGAGCTTGATGCCCTTCTTGCGGAGCGTTTCGTTCACGCGGTCGGCAATGCGGGAGCCTTCGCGCATGATGCGACGGCGCGTTTCTTCACCCTTCTCGGGAGCAAGCAGGAGACCGCAGGCTGCGCCCAGAGCGGCACCGCCAATGAAAGCAGCAAGGAAATTTAGACCTTTCATAACGTAGTTTTTTATTTAGTGAATAATGTGTGAAACGTGCGTTTCGTCACGGCGAAAATAGGAAATTATCGCCGACAGAACAATTTTTTTCCGTGAAATTGCGTGAAAACGACGAGAAAATAGCACTTTTTTGCCTCTTTAAAGTTGTTTAACGCAAAAAAAGGGGAGGAAAAAGAAAAAAGCGTTGTATATTTGCGGCACGAAACAAGACTTCATTTCTGCTTTCGCACAACAAATAACAACAAATTTATACCTCAGCATGAAGAAAACACTCATCATCGGCCTCGGCCTCTGCGCCGCACTGGGTATGACGTCCTGCAAGTCGCAGGAGAGCGCATACCGCAAAGCCTATCTGCAGGCACAACAGAACCAGCAGAACCAGCAGCAAAACTACCAGAACTCGGACGTGATTGTTGTTGACGACGACGATGTCAGCGTGACACCCGTGACGCCTCAGCAGAACCAGCAGACCACCGTGAAGCAGCAGGAGAACTATGACAATACGCCCGTGCGCACCATCGACGGCGGCATGCAGGTTGTCAGCGGTCAGGAACTCCGCACCTACAGCGTCGTGGTGGGCAGCTTCGTAAGCCAGGCTAACGCCGAGGGCCTCTGCAACCAGCTCCGCCAGGCAGGTCGCGACGCCCGCGTCATCAAGACCAACGAAACCATCAACGGCCACACGGGCTGGTTCCGCGTCATCGCCAGCAGCTTCGACAGCAAGGCCAGCGCCGCACAGAGCCGCAACGAGCTCTCCGCACAGTATCCCGGTGCATGGCTGCTGTACAGGAAATAAGAAGCCCACAAGGCCACACACAACGCATAAACGCGGCGGATGACGATATCCGCCGCGTTTCTTTTTCCCGTAACCCCCCTTTTTCCTTTTCTTCAGCCCCCGATTTGCCGCACGAGCCCTTCGGCAACGTCCTCCAGCAGGTCTATGACGTGCTCGAAGGCGGCGTCGCCGCTGTAGTAGGGGTCAGGGATGCTGTCGGCGCGGTGGCGCGAGAGGAAGCCCGCGGCCTCCACGATGCGCGCCGTGCCGTCCGCAGGCTCCATGCGGCGCAGGCCGCGCACGTTCTGCGCGTCCATGGCCACGATGAGGTCGAAGCGGCGGAAGTCCTCCGTGCGGACGGGGCGCGAGCGGTGCGTCAGCGTGTAGCCGTGCTGCGCCGCATGGCGCAGCATGCGGGGGTCGGAGAGTTCGCCCTCGTGATAGTCGATGAGACCCGCGCTGTCCACCTCCACCGCCAGGCCTGCGGCCTCGGCGCGACGGCGGAATATCTCCTCCGCCGCAGAGGAGCGGCAGATGTTGCCTAAGCAGACGAAGAGTATGCGCGATGCGTGCTGTTCGTTCATGTTCCTTTCTTTTGGTTTCAGGCTGCGAAGATACGTGTTTTTTCGCGTAATTCCCTCATCCCTTGCGGCTGATTGACGCCTTTTCCGGCACAAAGAGCCCCCTCCGAAGGCTTCGCATGCACAAACCACCGCGGTGAGATGAAGAAACCACGTACGTGGGACGAAGAAACCACCGCGGTGAAATGAAGAAGTCACCGCGGTGGTTTATGAATTGCAAGGCAGGGGACCGCCGTGCAGGCGGCTTACGCCCGGTCTGCCACGAAGGAAAGGATTTCTTCGGGAGCGTGGAGCAGGCGGCTGGCACCGTGGGCCAGCAGGTGCGCCTCGCTGCGGAAGCCCCACGTGCAGGAGAGGCAGGGAAGGCCGGCGCGGCGCGCCGTCTCGATGTCCACTTCCGAGTCGCCGACATATACGGCCTCGTCAGCCGCCGCGCCGAGCTGGCGCATGGCTTCGAGGACGGCGTCGGGGTTGGGTTTGCGGCGCACGGTGGCACTTTCGCCGACGGCGATGGGAACAAGGTCGGCGAAGAATTTCCGACGGAGCTGCTGCACGGCCTCGTCGCCCTTGTTGGAGACGATGGCCATGCGGGCGCCGCGCCGCCGCATCTCGGCAAGGGTCGGCAGGACGCCGTCGTAGGGAGCCGTGAGGTCCATGCAGTGCCGTCCGTAGTAGGCGTTGAAGTCCGCCAGGACGTCGGGCGTACCGCCGAGGTCGCCGACGAGGCGCGCATAGCCGTTGCCAAGGCAGCGGCGCACGTCCTCGGGACGCTGGGCGGGAAGGCCGTGAAGACGGAAGGCGTGGTTGACGGCAGCCGTGAGGTCCTGGAGCGTGTCCAGCAGCGTGCCGTCCAGGTCGAGGATGAAGGTGGTGTAAGGCATCTTCTTGTCTTTTTCCTGAAAAGCGAAGCATCTGTCATCCCGGCTTCCTGGCGCACGCAAAGGCTTCGGTGCGCACGGGAACGGGGCTGACAGATGCTTTCAAAACTCCGGGGAGTCTGTTTGTCCGGATGCTTAGTCGCAGTTAGCGAGCTTGTTGTCGCTGCCGAGGACTTCCTTGATCTTGTGGCTGTAGAGCTCAATCATGAGGTCGCGGGCGGGACCGCAGTACTTGCGCGGGTCGAACTCACCCGGCTTCTCGGCGAACACCTTGCGAACGGCTGCGGTGAAGGCGAGGCGGCTGTCGGAGTCGATGTTGATCTTGCAGACAGCGCTCTTGCTGGCCTTGCGGAGCTGTTCCTCGGGGATGCCGACTGCGTCAGGCAGCTTGCCGCCGTTCTCGTTGATGATCTTCACGTACTCCTGGGGCACGCTGCTGCTGCCGTGGAGCACGATGGGGAAGCCGGGAAGCTTTTCCATGATGGCGTCGAGGACGTCGAAGGCAAGGGGCGGGGGAACGAGCAGGCCCGTCTTCGGGTCGCGCGTGCACTGTGCGGGCGTGAACTTGTAGGCACCGTGGCTGGTACCGATGGAGATGGCGAGGCTGTCAACGCCGGTGCGGGTCACGAAGTCGATGACCTCCTCGGGCTGCGTGTAGTGGCTTTCCTCAGCTACCACCTCGTCCTCAACGCCGGCAAGGACGCCGAGCTCGCCTTCTACGGTCACGTCAAACTGGTGGGCATACTCCACGACCTTCTTCGTCAGGGCGATGTTCTCCTCGTAGGGAAGGGCGGAGCCGTCAATCATGACGCTGCTGAAGCCCATGTCCACGCAGCTCTTGCAGAGCTCGAAGCTGTCGCCGTGGTCCAGGTGGAGGGCGATTTCAGGATGGTTGCAGCCGAGTTCCTTGGCATACTCTACGGCGCCCTGTGCCATGTAGCGCAGGAGCGTCTGGTTGGCGTAGTTGCGCGCACCCTTGCTGACCTGCAGGATGACGGGGCTGCGGAGGTCGCTGCTGGCCTTGACGATGGCCTGGAGCTGCTCCATATTGTTAAAGTTGAAGGCGGGGATGGCATAGCCGCCGTTGATGGCCCGCTTGAACATCTCACGCGTGTTCACGAGGCCGAGGTCTTTGTAGTTTACCATGCTGTGTTATGAAGTTAAAGTGATTGATATTTGCTCGTTTTCTGCCTTTCAGCCTCGCAAAGGTAGCATTTGGAGGAAAACAGGCAAAGGGTTTAGGGCGTTTTTCTTCCCGCATCGTGCCAATTAAGCATTTCTTCGGGAGAAAAAAGGCGTTCGCGAAGGTGATTTTGCCAACTCCGTCTTTCAAAATCGGGCAACGCATCCAGCGAAACGCAGGCGGCAAAGGCTCCCGCCTCCTCGCGCCACGTCCAGGCGACGTGCAGCGGGTAGAGCAGGCGGCGCAGCTCGTCCGCCCGGAACGCCGAAAGGCTGTCCGAAGGCACGAGGAAGTCATCAAGCACGGGGCGCGGCAGGGCGGCGGGCACCTCGCGCCAGCCCTCGTCCCAGAAGCGCACCTCCGTGTCCGCGGCGGGCAGGCGCAGCGTCGTCAGCGTGGCACGCAGCTCGCGGCCGCCTGCCGTGAACACCGCCATCTCCACCTCCGCACGGGACGAAAACGCCACGCGCAGGCTGCGCGCCGTGCGGGAAAGCACGTGCAGCGTGTCGGAGGCCGGCAAGGGCACCACGTGACGCGGCGCGGAAAGGAACAGGGAGTCCACCGGAGCGGAAAAGAGGCTCGCGGAGCACGCGAGAAAACACAATAATATATAAATACGTCTCATAGACTTGCAGATTCGTCACTTTTCGACCGCGAACTTACAACAATCTGCGAAAAAAGACAAGAAAAGTTTTGGCGGTAACAAAAAACGTAGTATTTTTGCAGCGCAAAAGACCATTACACAGGAGTTGTTACCAGCAACTAAAACACAAAACGAAATTAAAACAACACAATGAAACAAGGTATACATCCCGATAACTATCGCCCCGTAGTCTTCAAGGACATGAGCAACGGCGATATGTTCCTGTCCCGCTCCACTTGCAAGACGAGCGAGACAATTGAATTCGAAGGCGAGACCTATCCCCTCGTGAAGCTGGAGATTTCCAGCTCTTCCCACCCCTTCTACACGGGTAAGAAGAAGCTTGTCGACACGGCTGGCCGCGTAGATAAGTTCATGAGCCGCTACGGAAAAGCTCGCAAAAACTAGGTTTGGCTAATTTACTACTTTTAGTAATTTAGATAAGGGTTAATAACTGGAATGTGTGTGTCTGTGAAGATGCGCACATTTTTTCTTTTCCCGTCACTCATCAACTCGTCACTGATATGCCACACGTCCTCTCCCTGCGCTGTCCCTCGCTCCCCGTCGTCCGCATTGCCCTCATCGGCCTGGGCAACCGGGGACTGAAAACGCTGGAACGCTACCGCTACCTGCACCACGCCGCCATCAGCGTCCTTGCCGACCTGGACGGCGAACGCCTCCTTGCGGCCAACGCGGCGCTGCGCGAGGACGGCAGGCCGGAGGCACGCACCTTCGCGGGCAAGGATGCCTGGCAGAAGGCGTGCGCGGCGGAGGAGGTGGACCTCGTGTACATCTGCACGGACTGGGCCTCGCACACGCAGATTGCCGTCGGGGCGATGGAGCAGGGCAAGCACGTCGCCGTGGAAGTGCCCGCCGCCATGACCGTGGAGGAATGCTGGCGCCTCGTGGACACTGCGGAGCGCACGCAGCGCCACTGCTTCATGACGGAGAACTGCTGCTACGACTCCTTCTCGCTCGCCACCCTCCAGATGGCGCGAAGCGGCCTCTTCGGCGACATCACCCACTGCGAGGGCGCCTATATCCACCACCTCTTCGAGGAAGAGGAAAGCCCGTGGATGATAGAGTTCTACAAGCGCCACGGCGGCAACCCCTACCCCACGCACGGCCTCGGCCCCATCGCCTGGCAGCTGGGCCTGCACCGCGGCGACCGCATGGACTACCTCGTCTCCATGACGTCGAAAGGCACGAACATCAGCAACACGCTCATCCGCACCGTGCGCGGCCGCAGCATCCTCCTGCAGCTGGACGTGAAGACGCCGCGCCCCTACAGCCGCATGCAGACCCTCTGCGGCACGCGGGGCTTCGCGCAGAAGTACCCCGTCCCCACCCTCAGCCTCGCCGACGGCCGCCACCTGCAAGGCGACGACGCCCTGCGCGAAGCCCGGCGCCACTTCACGGGCGACGCGGCAGAACGCTGGCAGCGCGGCCACGACCTCGGCGTTCCCAACGAGATGAACTATGCCATGGACAGCCGCCTCATCCACTGCCTCCACAACGGCCTGCCTCTCGACATCGACGTCTATGATGCCGCAGAATGGTCCTGCATAGCCGCCCTCAGCCGCGAATCCGCACTAAACGGCAGCTGCCCCGTCGCCGTCCCCGACTTCACGCGCGGACATTGGCAAGGGGGAGGAATAGGTTTTTAGGGCAATAGGTTTTAAGACAATTAGGGTTGGCTGCGTTCTTCAGAAGCCAACCCTAATTATTTTCCAAGTTTTTCATTCTCCATACCGTATATCCACAAGGAAGAGGGCGTTCGCGGGTACGGAGTCAGCAGCGGCGCAACGGTTCTTCCGGCGGATGACGTCCTCAAACTGTCCAAGCGTGAGCCTGCCGCGCCCCACGTCGATGAGCGTGCCCACGATGGCGCGCACCATGTTGCGCAGGAAACGGTCGGCCGTAATCTCAAAGCGCCACAGGTCCGGCTCCACCTCCTCCCAGCGTGCGTGCGTGACGTGGCAGATGTTCGTCTTCGTGTCCGTATGCACCTTGCTGAAGCTCGTGAAGTCCGTGACGGCGGTCAGCATCTGCGCCGCCTCGTTCATCCGCGCGAAGTCCAGGGGAAAGGAGAAGCGCGCCGCATAGCGGCGGCGGAAGGGAGCCTTCTGCTGATATATATAATAGTGGTACGTGCGCGAGCGCGCGTCAAAGCGCGCATGGGCATCGTCGCGCACGCGCTCTATGCGCTCCACGGCGATGTCCGCAGGCAGCAGGCGGTTGAGGCGGAAGGCCACGTCGCCGCAGTCGAAGTCCGCCTGCGTGTCGAAGTGCGCCACCATCCTGCGGGCATGCACCCCGGCGTCCGTGCGTCCGGCGCCCGTCGTCAGGATTTCCTCGCGGAGCAACGTGGAAAGCGCGCGGTTCACCTCTGCCTGCACGCTGCGGGCGTTGGGCTGCAGCTGCCAGCCGTGATAGGCCGTGCCGTCGTAGGAAAAATGGAGGAAGTAGCGCATGGGAGTTATTTATAACCACTATACACACTAAAGCTTTGTGTCTTTTGTGGTCTGAATCTGTGGCATCTGTGGTTTGTAGTGTTCGTAGTGGTATGTAGTGTCTGTAGTGGTTCCGCCCCTGAAACAAAAAAACTTAGGTAACCGAACTACGGAGAGCCAGTTACCTAAGTCTAATTGAATCCTATTTTTATGCTTCAGGAACTTCTGCCTGCTCTTCTTCTGCCACGGGAGCCTCCTCCACGGCGGGAGCGGCTTCTTCCACGGCGGGAGCGGCTTCTTCCACGGCGGGAACCTCCTCGGCGGCATCCTCAGCAACCACGGAGAAGGGAATCTCCACGGCCACCTCCTTGTGGAGGCGCACGGTGGCCACGAAGTCGCCCACTTCCTTGGCGTCCTTCATGACGATGAGCTTGCGGTCCACGTCGAAGCCCTGTTCCTTCAGAGCCTCTGCGATGTGCAGGGCGTTGACGGAACCATAGACGGTTCCCGTCTGGCTCACCTTCGTGGCAATGACGATGGGCTTTACGCCGCGCAGCTTCTCTGCGAGCGTTTCGGCGTCAGCCTTGATTTTCGCCAGCTTGTGGGCGCGCTGCTTCAGCTCCTCTTCGAGCATCTTCAGTGCGGACTTGCTTGCGATGACAGCTTTTCCGGTAGGAATAAGATAGTTGCGTCCGTAACCGCTCTTGACGTTTACGACGTCGTCCTTGTAACCAAGGCCCTGTACGTTTTCTTTAAGTATAAGTTGCATGTCTTGTTCCTCCTATGGTTTTATTTCATCAAGTCGGTTACGAAGGGCAGCAGGGCCAGGTGGCGTGCGCGCTTGACGGCCTGGGCCACGCGGCGCTGGTACTTCTGGCTGGTACCCGTGATGCGGCGGGGCAGAATCTTGCCCTGCTCGTTCAGGAAACGCTTGAGGAATTCGGGGTCTTTGTAGTCGATGTACTTGATGCCGCTCTTGCGGAAACGGCAATACTTCTTGCGCTTCGTGTCGATGGACGGAGCGGTGAGATAGCGGATTTCAGATTGTGCCTGTGCCATTGTTTAGTCCTCCTTGTTTTGGTTTTTGTTGCGGCGGCGTTCTGCATACCTGGCAGCGTACTTCTCGTTCTTCACGGTGATGAAGCGAAGCACGCGCTCGTCGCGGCGGTAAGCAACTTCCAGTTTCTCGATGACTGCGGGCTCTGCGTGGAACTCCAGGAAAGCGTAGAAACCAGTGGACTTCTTCTGAATGGGGTAGGCCATTTTCCTCAGTCCCCAATTCTCTTCATTGATAATCTCTGCGCCCTGGGCGGTGAGAATACCCTTGAACTTTTCGACCGTCTCCTTCATCTGAGGCTCAGACAAAACGGGAGTAAGGATGAAGACGGTCTCGTACTGATTCGTCATTTTTTTGTTGTTGTTTATTAAATAGTTAAGCGTTTTTGCCCATTTTGGGCGCACAAAAGTACTGCTTTCTCCTGAAACCTCCAACCCTTTTCCCCTTTTTTTGGGTTTTGGGGTTTTGGGGTTGTAGGTTCTTAGGTTTGTAGGTTTTT
>JAFUXE010000051.1 GCA_017477205.1 Alloprevotella sp. | reverse complement strand
GCGTGCCGCGGTGCTGCCGGGTTTTACCTCGCGGAGGCGGGCGTCGTAAACGTCGCGGGGGACGACCTCGATGAATGCCGTGGGGACGTAGGACGTGGCCACCCAGCCGAGCTCCGCCAGCTGCAGGCCGACCCTCTGCTGGCCGGCTATGCGCACCACCTTCCCCATGCAGCCCTTGAACTTCCCCTCGGTGACGAGGACCGGGTCGTCCTTCTTCACATGGACGATGCTGCCGTCGCTGACATATACGATGTTCTCGTCCCTCGAGACGGTCATCCTTATGAAGTCCAGCATCTGGCGCTCCGGTATCTCGAGCGGGGGGTTCCTGCCCTCTTCCCGCACGAAGTGGTTGTAGTAGAAGGTGGCTATCATGGCCAGCTGGGGGAGGGGGGAGGGCGCGGCTTCCTTCCTTGAGAGCAGCCGCCTGATTTCCTCCCTGCCGGCATAGGCGAACAGCATGTTGGGGATGAGCTCCCTGAGCTCCTTCCGCTTGCGGCCGTTCACGGTGCGGTATTCATAGCGCTGCGCCGCATAGACATAGTGTCCCTGGCCGATGAGCAGGTCCGCCGCCTTCCGGGAGCGCCCGTAGGAGGCGCGGAGGACGAACCAGCCCTTGCCAGGCTCCGGGGTGTATTCCACCGACACCCCTGACGTTGAGTGCGTGGCCTTGGGGGGCGTGAAGGGGGACGGGCCTTCACCTGAGTTTTCTACCGCTATGCGAGCCTTAGACAATGCATCCATATCGGACCCAATATGTCATTTCTGGCTCTCTTTTAGGATAAGAGAGCCAGTTTTTGCTACTCACAGTAAATCTGATAATTAATACTGTTGTGATGACACGAAATCCGTCATTTATTCACCCGTTATCCCCATTTAACAAGTATTAAAAACGGGAGGGGTAAAAATTCCTAGTTTGAAAATTCTCCTCATTATTTAACAGGTGTATTTGGTTTTTTGTTACCTTTGCTTCCGAATTGTGGCTCTCTTATCCTAAAAGAGAGCCGCACTTGAAGATTCCATCCAAAAGCCGTTTGTTCTCCAAATCAATCCTGCTACTTTCAAGCGATTTCAAGTAGATGCGCGTAGTATGCTCTGACGTGTGGCCCATTGCCTCACTGATATACGGCATGGGCATATCTGCATGGTATGCGGCGGTGGCCCAGGAGTGACGGGACACGTACGAGGTCAGGCTTGTATCCATGCCCAGCATCTCTGAGAGTCTGTTCAGATGCTTGTTGTAACGGCGCAGCGCAGAGGCATATTGCCTATGTGCCTCGCCCACATCGCCGCTGGTAAGAACGGGGAAGAGATACGGCCCGCCTTTCGTGCCATATTGTTCAATGAAACCACGCATCTTCGCTTGTATCTCTACTTCTATGAACTGTCCCGTCTTGCGTCGTTCATAGACGATGCATCCATGCCGGATGTTCTCGTGCTTCAGGTAAGCAAAATCCACAAAGGTCAGTCCACGGGCGCAGAAGCAGAAGATGAAAATGTCGCGGGCAAACGTGAGCTCACGACACATACGTAGAAACGGCTTTTTCCCGGGATCCTGCCCCAACCTGACAAGTCCGCCAGGGATGTCAAGCGTACTGATGCTCCTGATGAGTTCTGGCGTCACAGCACGTTTGTCCGTATGGGTGATGTTTGTGGGGATGTTGACAAAAGGATGGGCGTCTGCGACCAACCCGCCCTTGACGGCCTTATTATACACAGCGTGGAGGTTACGCATGTAGAATACGGACGTATTTTTCTTGACGCCCCTCTCCTGTAGCCACTGCTGATAGCCAAAGAGTAGCTCCTCGGAAAGCTTCCGGAGCGGAATGTCCTTCCGGTGCTGCGTTGTGAGGTAGCACAGCAGGCTGCGTCCGCTGCTCCTGTAGTTTTCTGCCAGTCCCAGCTTGTTCCTGCGGACAAGCGTGTCCACCTCTGAATCCAAGAAAGCGAGCATCTTCCGTACCCGCTTCCTGTCATTTCCATCCATTTTGTTGCCTAATTGTTTTTTCATACCTGCAATTCTTATATTGATTGGTGATAAATAGTAGCAACACAAAAAAAATCGCCGCAGGCGGCATAGGGCGCTTGCGGCGATTGTCACGGATAAGTCTTGCAAAGGCGGACACTGGAATTGGGAAACTACTCGCCAAGCCGCTGACGGACGGCTTCGAAGAGCAGGATGGCGGCACTGACGGAGACATTCAGCGAATCCAGGCGGCCGCGCATGGGGATGCGGATGTGGGCATCGGCAGCTTCACGCCAGGCGGTGGTGAGACCTGTGCTCTCGGTACCCATCACGAGGGCCGTGGCACGACGCATGTCGGTGGCATAGTAGAGTTCGGAATCCTGCAACTGTGCCGTCAGGATGCGGACACCGCGACGTTTCAGGAACGCGATACACTCCGTAGAAGAACAGGCCACGACGGGCACCGTGAAGCGGGCCCCCAGGGAACTGCGGATGAGATTGGGATTGTAAAGGTCGGCAAGGGCATCGCATAGTATGACGGCATCGGCACGGGCCGCATCGGCACTACGCAGCACGGCACCGAGGTTCCCGGGCTTTTCCACACTCTCGAGGACGACGTAGAGCGGCGCATCCACACGGGGGAGATCCTCAAGGGCCAAGTGCCTTGCCCGCAACACGGCGAGCACGCCCTCCGTGCCTTCGCGATAGGCCATCTTGGCATAGACATTGCGGGAAACGGCCACGCACGTACGAGCTTCGCCAAAAATCGGCAAAGCCTGTTCGCCGCAGATCTCGGGACAATAGTAAAGCGTCTCCATTTCGTAGCCAGCCGCAAGGGCGTGGGAGAGTTCGCGTTGCCCCTCCACCACGAACAGTCCGGTGCGGCGACGCTCGGAAGCCTTCTGCTGCAAGGCCACGACAGCCTTCACGCGGGGATTCTGCCCGCTCGTTATGATTTCTTCCATCCTTGAATGAGCTTGTGAGTGCAAAATTACGAAAATAATCCCTATCTTTGCCTCCGAAACGGCAAGCAAATGCCCCTGAGCCATGAAAAAACACCTCCTCCACACACGTCTTTACCTCGCGACAGTCCTTGCCACGGTTCTTGCCGTCGGCTCTCCCCTACCCTCCAAGGCGCAGACGGACACCGGGCGCGAACGCCTCGCAGCAAGCGTCCGCAATGCGGAGGCTTTCACGCGCCTGCTGCCGCAGGAAAAGGTGTATCTGCACCTCGACAACACGGGGTACTTCATGGGCGAGAGGATATGGTACAAAGCCTACGTGGTGCGCCCGGACACGGCGGCATTCACGAACCTGAGCCGCGTGCTGTACGTGGAGTTGGTCGATCCCTTCGGGGAGATTCTGGAGACGCAGAAGCTGAAGATTGAGAACGGGCAATGCCACGGCGACATATCCCTGGAAAAGCCGCGCGCAACGGGATTCTATGAGATTCGCGCCTACACGCGATACATGACGAACTGGCCGGCAGAGAACATCTTCTCACGCGTTGTGCCGGTATTTGCAAGGCCACAGCAGGAAGGTGACTATTCGCGCATGGAGATTCAGGAGGACTTCGTCAGCTTCCGTACGGGCAGTGACGAAGACGACGCAGACGGCAAGGCAAAGAGCCACAGGCGTTACAACGGGCCGCAGGTTTCTTTCTATCCGGAAGGCGGGCAGCTGGTGCAGGGACTCACAAGCACGGTGGCTTTCAGCATCACCATCCCCGACTCCACAGATGTGCGTGCCGAAGGCGAACTCCGCACGGCAGGCGGCGAAGTGCTGGAACAGGTGCGGACGCTCCGCGAGGGACGCGGCACCTTCCTCTGCACACCGACAGACGAACCGCTCGTCCTCGCCCTCCAATTCGGTAACGGACGGGAGCATACCTTCCCCCTGCCGAAAGCGGAAGAGGAGGGCTGCGCACTCACCGTGAACGCCGTGGCGGCGCGACAGGTGGGCGTGCAGGTGACGGCTTCGCCCGCACTGGAAGGCAGCGAGCTGGGTCTCTCCCTCATCCACGACGGTAACGTGCTGGCATTCCAGGTGCTCACGATGAGCACCGAAGAACCTGTCATGCTGTCCTTTCCCCGCAACGAACTGCCAGCAGGCGTCCATCAGCTTACGCTCTTCGACGCAGAGGGCCGCATCTGGGCACAGCGCCACTTTTTCATTCCTCCCCGCGACCTCCCACGCGTGGAAGCATCGTTCACGGACAGTATCATCGCACCCTGCCAACGCCTGACCCTACAACTCCAAGCCACGGCATCCTCTCCGCAGGCCGCAGGAGCAACCGTCTCCCTCGCCGTGCGCGATGCAGAAACGACAACAAACGACTTCAAGGGCAATGCGGCGACATATCTCCTGCTTTCCTCCGACCTGCGGGGCTTTGTCAGGGATGCCGACTACTATTTCGAGGCGGATGACAACGCGCATCGACAGGGGGCAGACCTGCTCTGCCTCGTGCAGGGGTGGACGCGTTACGACTGGGCGCAAATGGCCGGAGAACAGTCCTTCGACGGACAGCAGCCCCTGGAGGACGGCCTATACATTGACGGCATCCTGAAGCCAAGGAGCAAGGGGCAAGATGTGGCGGGCGTGCCCCTGGACCTTTTTCTTTCGGGAGAACTGAGCGGGAACTTCCGGGGAACGACGCAGACGGATGCCGACGGAAAATTCGCCTTCAGCGTTCCCGAATGCCAGGGCGACCACACCCTTCTGCTCAGCACCAAGAACAACGAGGACAAAAAGGAACCCTACATCACACTGAACCGCCTGTTCTCCCCCGCACGACGCACCTACGACATCGGAGAAACCAGACTGCTAAAGGCTCCCATGCCGGCCTTCGTTTTTAAGGCGAAAGGAAACGAGGCCGAAGAAGACGCGCCACGGCAATCCGACGGACAGTGGACGGCAGGACAGACGCATGAACTGGGCGAGGCCGTCGTAAAGCGAAAGAAACGGCCCTGGGATGCCACACGCAAGGACTGGGAGGTGACACGGCGAGGTGCAGAAAAGAAGTCGCAGTTCTATTTCAACATGGAACGGGCCGCAGACGAGTTTGCCGACCGAGGCCTCGAAATCCCCACGCTCTGTGCCTGGCTGCTCTCCAAGGAAGTATTCTCGAAGGCTTTCTTTGAAGAAAAGCGAGGCATCGGATGGCTTTACGGAGAGGCTTCAAGAGCCTCCTACTCCCTACCCGGGAAGGACGAAAAAGTATATCTCGCCCGTCAGCAGGACGTGACCCTGCAAAAACTGGACAGAGAGCAGAATCCCAGTGGCGAAACCCTGCTCTATGCCTCCTACAGCTACGACGAAAGTGCGATGCGGGATGAAGGAGAAATGAGCGTCGTGGCACAGACCGACGAAAACATGACGCAGAGGGAGCGCGACGAACAGGAACTGGATGCCAGCACAAGAAACGAGATGAACAAACACCGCTTCATGAACCGCGACGTCATGTATAACGGCCTCTGGTACGACGGGAAATGCATCTACGTCTCCAATCCGCGTGCCGAAACCGCCTACTACACGGGGGGTGCACCCGCAGTCCACATTGACGAACTGCGCGAGGTTTACGTCTCCCTGAACCACGACGAGAGCCACTATACCCGCATCCCGGAGCGCGCGTTCCTGAGCTCCCACGACCCCTTCCACGTCTTTGTCTATCCCTACTACCAAAGACCCGACACCAAGCGGAAAGGCGTGCGACGTACGCATTTCCAAGGCTACAACGTTCCACATTCCTTCGAAATGCCCGACTACGCCGTCCTACCGCCCGAAAAGGACTATCGCCGCACCCTCTATTGGAACCCCAGCGTCCAGTTGGATGCCAAGGGCCATGCCACCGTGGACTTCTACAACAACTCGTCCTGCCAGAGCATCACCGTCTCCGTAGAGGGTGTCACAACATCCGCCATGCCCATCGTCCTCAGATAATAGAATGAAATATGTCGCTGCGGACTTGATGCCGTAGCCATCTGAGAATTACACAAAAGAAGCCGTCCCGCGAGGATTTCTCCCCAGGGGACGGCTCTGTAAAAGACGGCGGCTGCCTACTCTCCCGCCTTGCGGAGAAGCAACCACCATCGGCGCCCCGTTGCGCCGAGGACTCCTATTCACTGTGTAGTTTCAAGGCAAAAACAAAAAGAAGAAGCCCCCGGAAGCATTGCTGCTTTCAGGGACTTCAATCTGTAAAAGACGGCGGCTGCCTACTCTCCCGTCTTGCGGAGAAGCAACCACCATCGGTGCCCCGTTGCGCCGAGGACTCCTATTTTTTGCGCCGCGAAGGTAAGAAAAAACGTGTACAAAAAAGCCGTCCCGCGAGGATTTCTCCCCAGGGGACGGCTCTGAAAGACGGCGGCTGCCTACTCTCCCGTCTTGCGGACAGTACCATCGGCGCAACCGGGCTTAACTTCTCTGTTCGGGATGGGAAGAGGTGGAACCCCGGCGCCATAGCCACCTTGAATGTCTCGGCCGGATGAACACATGCCCCCTCGCGCGGCTACCGCGCAGGGATGTGACGGCCGGTAAGGCTGCACGACACAAGCTCAGGCAAAAGATAGGGCGAATAAGCACACCCTTCGTATACCCCGACAGACTGCCAGGGCCCCAATGCTTCGGGCAATTAGTAAGGCTCGGCTTTGGCATCGCTGCCTTTACACCTGCCTCCTATCCACGTCCTCGTCTCGGACGGCCCTCATGAGGAGATCTAATCTTGCGGACGGCTTCGCACTTAGATGCTTTCAGCGCTTATCACGACCGGACGTGGATACCCGGCGGTGCACCTGGCGGCACAACCGGCAAACCAGCGGTCCGTCCAACACGGTCCTCTCGTACTAGTGTCAGACCCGCGCAAATCTCCTGCGCCCACGATAGATAGAGACCGAACTGTCTCACGACGTTCTG
>JAFUXE010000036.1 GCA_017477205.1 Alloprevotella sp. | reverse complement strand
TGTTATCCGAAAGCGCTTCTATGTCGCTCCCCGCGTGGGAGCGTGGCTTGAAACCCCGGCCTGTACAAGCCCTGGAAGCCTGTCCGTGTCGCTCCCCGCGTGGGAGCGTGGATTGAAACAGGCTGACCCTGACGCAGCTCGGAAAATCACCACGTCGCTCCCCGCGTGGGAGCGTGGATTGAAACTCAAAGGTTGCTTCAGGAAATATATTGTCAGGCGTCGCTCCCCGCGTGGGAGCGTGGATTGAAACTCGAACTTGCTGTCCGCGGCTATCCACACGAACTCGGTCGCTTCCCGCATTATTCTATATAAATCGATTCATCGCAGCATCTCGTTGGATTCTTTCTGCACATCTCGTAGAATCATGAAGGCATCTTGTTCCCCTCATCGCGGAAGAGGCTATTCCCTCGTGCCGATTCGTGTTCAACTTTTTGAGAAACAGATTGTCATGTAATAACCCATAATATCCATATAATGATTCAAGGAATGATATTACAGGCGTCCGCTAAACGTTGCAAAAGGTGTGCGGACACCTCTATTTGAGGTAAGCGCAAAGCTCAGGTCGAGGTAAGCGCACACCTCGCCTCAAGGTAAGCGCAAAGCTCAAAGTGAGGTAAGCGCATACCTCGGAAAGAGATGTCAGGCTCCTATAGCAATCATAAAGAAAAGTGGGAATTATGCGAATATCGCCCCAACGTCTTTTTGAAAACAAGCCTTCACCCTTGCAGACACGATAAGCTTTTGTCGCTTTTAAATTAGACGGAAGGTCTGTAAAATATGCCTGAAGTTGTAAATTGCCTATCTTCTGCGTCTTCGCCAGTTTTCCGGTTCTGCGAGAACGACGAGGATGATTGCCAGTATCCAAAACCACCACGGAATCGGCAGGGCTACCACTACTATAATGAACCATACGAATAAAAGACACCCTATATGCATAATTGTTGAAGATATAAGATGAAATCCTGGTTCTATTAAACTAAGCTAATTAAACTTACGGACGAGTAAGCACACCGTTCAGATGACGGCGCGCTGCTTCAGTTCGAGATAGCGGCGGATGACGTCCACGGGCAGGCGCGAGGGCGACGTGAGGAGGGCGTAAATGCCGCAGGCGGAGAGGCGCGAGGCAATAGCGCGCTTTTCCTGTGCAAAGTTGGTTGCCAGCGTCTGCATGACGTATTCTTCCTGCGTACGCGGCATGGATGATGCGACCCTGTCCACCTCGGCATCGTCGGAGAAGCAAACCAGTACGGGGTGGTCGCGGGCAATCATGCGGAGATAGGGCAGCTGGCGCTCCAGGGCGTCAAGGTTGGCGAAGTCGGTATAGAGCACGAGGAGGCTGCGCCTGCGCAGGTGACGCCCTACGTAGGCACGCAGGGCGCTGTAGTCGGACTCCGCGTAGGCGGAATGCTGGGCGTAGAGTTCCTCCATGATGAGCGGAAGCGTGGTGGGACGACGGCTGGCAGGGAGGAAGGTGTCCACGGCGGCAGAGAACGTGAGGAGACCCGCCATGTCGTCATGGCGCACGGCAACATAGCTGAGAGCCAGGGAGGCATTGATGGCATAGTCAAGGAGCGTCATGCCGCCCCACGTGCGTTGCATGGCGCGCCCTTTGTCAATCACGCAGACGACGGGTTGCGCCTTCTCGTCCTGATAGGTGTTCACCATCAGGTGGCGCCTGCGCGCCGTTGCCTTCCAGTTTATGGCCCTGTACTCGTCCCCCTGGGCATAGTCCTTGATATGTTCAAACTCTGTCTGCGCCCCGGGACGGCGGATGCGCTTCGAGCCTTCCGCGGGGTTCTCGCTGACGGCGGCCAGCTCCAGGCGGTCCAGACGGCGGAAGGCGGGATATACCTTCACCTCCTGCGAAGCCCCGCTGCGCAGCTTGCGCTCCACGAGGCCAAGGGGCGACGAGACGAAGAGCAGGACGTGGCCGAAGGTATAGGCCCCGCGCTCCACGGGACGGAGCGCATAGTGCACGTTTAGGGCTCCGCGGGCACGAAGGTGCAGGCGGAACAGCGCACGGTGGAAACGGAACTCTCCGGGCAGCTCGTCGCGCACGGTGACGCTCAGCGGCATGGGGGAGGCGGACTCCACGCGGAGCTGCACGTCGTTGTCCTCGTTCAGGCAATACTTTTCCTGCGTCAGGCGCTCGGCCTCCACGCGCCCCAGTGTCCAGACGGCGATGAAGTCTGCCAGTAGCAGCACCATCAGGCCGGCAAGCATCAGGCGCGCCACACCGTAAAGCGGCATGTACCAATACCCCATGACGGAGGTGAGGCATACGAGCGTCAGGCAAAGGAAAAAGCGGGGCGACAGGAACATTGGCTTACTTTTGTTAGTTGGCGAGTTGACAAGCAGCGGCTTGTTTACTCGTTTACTCGTTTACTTGTCTTCTTGTTTACTCGTTTACTTGTCTTCTTGTTTACTCGTTTACTTGTCTTCTTGTCTTCTTGTTTACTCGTTTACTGCTGCTTCTGTACAGGAATGGGCGGTATCTCCAGATCCACCTGTGCACGCTGGAGCAGTTCCTCCACGGCGCGGGCCACCGTGAGTCCTTCCATTTCGGCTTCTGCCGTCAGGACGATGCGGTGGGCAAGGACGGAGGGGGCAAGGCGCTTCACGTCGTCGGGCGTCACGAAGTCGCGGCCGCTCAGCAGAGCAAGCGCCTTGGAGAGTCGGAGGAGGGCAACGGAGGCGCGGGGCGAAGCACTCAGATAGAGGCTGCGCGAAACGCGCGTCTGCTGGATGATGGCCGCAATGTAGCGCAGGATGGCGTCGTCCACGATGACGCGGTCCATCAGGGCACGCATCTCGCGTATCTCGTCCGTGGTCAGGACGGGCTGCAGCTGCGTCGTGTCCATGCGTTCGCGCACCTGGTGGCGGCGCAGGATTTCCACCTCCTGCTCCTGCGAGGGATAGGACATGGTAAGCTTCAGGAGGAAACGGTCCAGCTGTGCCTCGGGAAGCTTGTAGGTGCCCTCCTGTTCCACGGGGTTCTGCGTGGCAAGGATGCAGAAGAAGGCATCCATCGGATAGGTAACGCCATCTACCGTGGCCTGACGTTCCTCCATGACCTCGAAGAGAGCGGCCTGCGTCTTTGCAGGTGCACGGTTGATCTCATCGACAAGAAGGAGCTGGGTGAAGACGGGGCCGCGGTGGAAGCTGAACTCCTGCGTCTTCAGGTCGAAGACGTTTGTTCCCAGCACGTCGCTGGGCATGAGGTCGGGCGTGAACTGCAAGCGTCCGAAGCGTGCGTCCACGAGGCGGGAAAGCACCTTTGCCAGCAAGGTCTTGGCAATGCCCGGCACGCCCTCGATGAGGACATGGCCGTCGGCAAGGATGGCTGCCAGGAGAAGGTTCACGGCCTCCTCCTGTCCGACGACGAAGCGGGAGATTTCTGTCCGAACGCGTTCCACTTTCCCGGAAAACGCGCTGAGGTCAAGGCGTTGTGTTGTCTGAATGTCGTCCATATCTGTTGTTTTTTAATGTTCAATGGTCAATGTTCAATGGTCAAAGCAGTTTCTCCATGCGGTTCATCATGTCCGTGCAGGCCTTGAACTCCCGGAAGGAGAGCGGGGCCTCGTGAACAAGACGGAAGTGGAGCTCGCGCAGGGCGTCGTGCGTAGCCTCGTACGGTTCCCGGGTATGGGCAGCGAGGAGGCGGGCAGCATGGCTGCGGGCTTCGGGCATGGTGTCGGCCACGTCTGCCCCTACCCTGCCCCTCACCTTCGCGGCGAAGGCCTGGAAGCGTTTTTCGAGGAGGCTGGCATAGTCATCGCCCGGCCGATAGAGCAGGGCCACCTGACGCAGGAAATGGAGGGTCACGTTGTGCTCCTTGCGGACAGGCGGTATGGCACGCTGACGGCGGCGCGCGTTGACAAAGAGTGCCAGGAGGCAGGCGATGAAGCTCAGGCGCAGGGCCATCGCAAGCGGCGGACGGTCGAGGAAATAGGAAAACACCGTCGGGCCCATGGAGAATGTGGGCTCGCCCGCAGCCTGGGAATAGGGTAGATAGCGCATGAGGGGTTTGTCGGCAACGCGGTTCAGGAGCCGCAGGATGTAGAGGCGGCCGTCGCGGTTTACGGTTCCGAAGTTCGTGAAGTACGTCGGGGCCAGCGACACCGTGATGCTGCCGCGTCCGATGCGCGCCGTGGCAGTCGTGGCAAGCAGGGGATTGCCCTGCGGAGAGTCTTCCCGGGAATCATATACCCCGAGATTCTGTGCGGCATAGCCGGTGAAGGCCGAGTAGTACACCGCGTCGAGCGGCTCGAAGCCGAAACGGCGCAGGGTGTCGGCATAGAACATGGCGGGGGCTATGGAAGAGAACATGTGGATGGAGGTGGCCGGGTACAGGCTGTCGCCAAGGAGGTTGTTCCTGTACTCCACAACGCCAAGCCCCATCAGCCTCCGTGCCGTCGGGAGGTCGAAGTAGTAGTTGCCGTAGCGCGAGGCATGTTCCAGGCCGTGCGCAAAATAGAAGTGCAGGGAGTCGGGCTCAATCTCCTCCGGCATCTCGTCCTCCTCCATAGCGACGGCTTCTTCCCCGTCCTCCTTGGCGGAATCGGGGATGATGCTGAACTGATTCTCAAGGTCCTCGCGGATGGTCGCGCCATAGCGGTATGCGCGCACCTCCGCAGCGGCTATCAGAATGTTGCCGCCGCGCATGGCATAATAGTAGAGGAGGGAATCCGTGACCTGCGAGATGTCAAAGCGCGTGTCGATGAGAAGGAGGTTCTCCGCGATGACGGTGTCCCTGCGGAGGCTGCTTTTCAGGTATCCGTCAAGTTCGTCCGTATAAAAATCGTAGCCGTAGGGAAGCGCCTGGGAGACCATGCTGTCGAAGAGCGCCGTGCCGAAAGGCTGCGTGCTGTTGACGTTATAGCTGTCGTCCCAACTGAAATGCTTGGGAAGATGGAGCTGGATGAAGAACACGAGGAGGACGGCCGCAACGCAGCAGAAGATGAAGGTGCGCGAGATTCTCATGCCTCACCTCCTTTCTCCTCGTTGTGCTCTCCCCGGGGAATGTGGGCATCTGTCTCCCGCGCCCACCCGGACATGCGCTCCACGTCCTCAGCGGTGGCAGGAAAATGTCCATAGCGCACGCGGACGAAGGCCGTCGTCATGCGGGAGAACGGGGCGCGCAGGGCGTCGTCCTGAAGAGCATCCACAAATTCGCGCGGCGTCTGCGTGAGGCTCCAGCACAGGCAGCCGGCATCGTGAAGGTGGCGGAGGGTGCGGAGATAGAGGAGGCGCACGGCCTGGCGATGCTGCCTGCCTGCGAGGGCAAGCTCCAGCTCCCGGTCGAAGTCAACGCCGTAGATGCTGTCCTCGGAAACCGTATATTCCACGTCGGAAATCTTCACGCGGCCGCGGCGCTTGCCCAGATGGCGCCAGGCAAAGTAGCCGCCGACAAGGACCAGCAGCACGATGCCGATGGCCGCGATGGTGGATACGGTGTCGCTGTTTGTCAGCGCACTGAAGAGGCGCTGGACGTACTGCCCTATCCACTTCATGACAACCGTGAGCATGCTCTCGTCCTGTCCGGAGAGGTCGCGCACGTAGTCGAAGTCCGGATTGCTTGTCCAGGCTTGCACGAGGGTGCTGTCGGCGCGGAGGGTGTCAAGGGCGGGCATGGTGGTCAGAGGGTGTCGAAGGATGAAACGCTCTCGGCGGCAGTCACGCCGTCGATTTTCTCGGCTGCATGTCCGTACTGGATGCCCAACCCGACGAGGAGGACCACCGCACCGGCATAGTTCACGAAGCTATAGAGGACATTGCTCAGGTATTCCGCAAAGAGGAACAGGGGATTGTTGGCGATGGGCACGTCCTCGCCCATGCTGGAAAACATGTCGATGACCATGCACACCATTGCGGGCATGGAGCAAATGCCCGTCACCATGTTCACGATGAGCTGGAGCACAAAGAAGATGGCCAGGACGCCTCCCAGCGTCTTCCAGCCGAGGCGGTAGCCGTCGCGGAGTGACGCCCAGATGCCGTCGTCCGTGAGCAGGACGCGAGGCAGGGAAAGGCTGAAGGGAAGCAGCAGGACCAGCAGCACGGGCAACAGCAGCAGGTCCACAAAGGCCATGATGAAGCCGATGCGCATTGTGATGATGACGAACAGGATATAGACGCCTAAGCCCAACCCGACGAGCAGGCCTGCAAGGAGCATGTAGAGGAACGTGCGCCAGAGGCTGTGGCGCATGTCGGGCCAGAAGGTGCGGAACGTGATGCCCTTCGTGCCGCCCTCGCGGAAGAAGTGGATGCGCATGACGCTGTAGGCGATGCTGGCCACGATGACCTCGCCCGTCAAGGTGCACAGGGCATAGAACACGCCGGACAGGACGACGCGCATGCCGGCATCGTTCTGGTCCACAAGGCGCCCCAGGCTAAACATGTCAGGCAGGGCAAGTGCCTGCAAAAGGCTGAGCGGAAGGATGAAATAGACGGTGAAGACAAGCAGCGTCCGCCACTCTTCGCGGAGAAACTGCATGATGTCCGAGAACTTGTCATTGAAGCTGCGGAACCTATAGAGCGTATTCTGTTGTCCTGTCATTGCTTTGGCGGGCTACTTTGTTGGGGTACACAATTATATATATAATAACCACCGCGGCGAACATCACGATGGCGCTGAAGCGCAGGGCTTCGGGCCACTCGGTGTGGCGCGTGAGGAAACTTTCGATGAAACCGGCCACGACGAACATGGGAATCGTGGCGCAGAGGACTTTCAGGCCGCGATAGGCCCCGCGTTTGAAGGCTTCGAGGCGCGTGTAGGTACCGGGGAAAAGCCATCCCGTGCCGAGGGCGATGCCTCCGGCTCCCGCCACGACGATGGCGGAAATCTCCAGGGTGCCGTGGAGCCAGATGGCGAGGGAACTTTCCCAGAGCAGGCCGTGCTGGGCAAAGAACGTCGTGAACGTGCCCAGCATGATGGCGTTGTAGAGGAGCATCAGACCCGTGCCGAAGAGCGTCAGCATGCCCATGGCAAAGCAGCGCAACGCAACGCTGATGTTGTTCAGCGTGATGGAAAGAAACATGTCCGAGGGGACGCCGCTGTCGTAAACATCCATCGGGCGTCCGGCCGCTATGTTGTCAAGCGTCATCTCAACGTAGAAGTCGCCCAGCACGATGCGGGCGAAGTCGGTGTCGCCGATTTGGGAGATGATGCCGATGCCGATGCCGAAAAAGAGTATCAGCAGGGAGATGAGCAGCTCGCGGCGGGAGGCACGGAGGGCAAGGGGGACGTCGGTGCGCCAGAAGTCGGCAAAGCGGCGCCAGGAGGAGGGATGGCGGCGATAGAGCTTCACGTGGTAAGCCAGCGCGAGGTCGTTCAGGAACACCGTGATGCGGGAGTCGGGATAGTGCGTCTGGGCAAAGGCGAGGTCTGCCACGAGCGTCTGGTAGGTCTGTGCCAGCACGTCGGGGTTGCCGTCGGCAGCGGTGTCGAGGGACGCCTGCATGGACGTCCATTTCTGCAAATTCTGTTTGATGAAAGCATTCTCGCGCATTGCCTTGAAGGGGATATTTGAAATTCCCCGCGCAAAAATAAGACAAAATCGTGAGTTTATATGTATTTTTGCCGCAAAATATACAACATGTCGTACATTCTTTCCAACCAATACGTCCGCATCGAGCCGCGTCCCGCAGGCTTTGGCCCCCGCATCCTGGCGGCTTTCCTGGACGCACTCGCAATCCTTTTCTACCTCTACGGCCTCTCGCTCCTGTTGTTCGGGACGGGGATGGAGAATCTGCTTAACGGATGGCTTGCGGCTGCGCTATACACCATTCCCACAATGTTTTACTATCCGCTGTGCGAGTTTTTCTTTAACGGGAAGAGCCTCGGGAAACAGATTCTTGGGCTTCGCGTCGTCAAGCGTGACGGCAGCCGGCCCGGCCTCAGTGCCTTCATGCTCCGCTGGCTTCTGCTCACGATTGATGCGGGCACGGGATTCGTGGTGGGAATCCTCTGCATCATGTTCTCAAAAAACAGCCAGCGGCTGGGCGACATGGCGGCTGGTACGATGGTCGTGAGCGACCGCCTGCTGAACAACAACCGCGTGCAGCTTTCCGAGTTCAACTTCCTGACGGACAACTACCGCCCCACGTTCCCCACGGCGCCCCTGCTGACGGCCGGGCAGGCGGACGCCATACGCCTCACGCTGTCCCTTTACGGCGGCGGGCGCACGGGAAGGATTCTCGAGCTGACGGGGAAAGTGGCGTCCATCGTGGGACCCGTGCCGACGGGCATGGACGCAGAGACTTATCTTCTCACGGTTTGGCGCGACTACCAGTTCTATCAGCTATAGCTCATAAAGCAAGGAAGGCGCGCGACGGTTCAGTACGACAAGCTCGGGCGAGAGACCTGCACGCTGCAAGGCCTCGCTGACCGTGATGCGAGCAAGTTCCGGATGGTTGTTGTTCTCGCTCAGGTGGCAGAGGAAGACGCGCCGCGTGCGGCTGCCGAGGTGATGTTCCAGGACGGCAGCCGTCTGTGCGTTGCTGCTGTGGCCGAAGCCGCTGGCGATGCGTTCGCGGAGGATTCTCGGATAGGGGCCGTGGGCAAGCATTTCCTCGTCGTAGTTTGATTCGATGACAAGATTGTCCGCACGGGCGATGTATTGCAGCATTTCCTCCGTCACGTGCCCCACGTCGGTCATCAGGCACAGGTTCGTGCCGCCGGCTTCCACGAAATAGCCCACGTTGCCCCGCGAGTCGTGGGGAACGACAAAGGCCGTGACCTGCATGCCGGCCACGACGAAGGGCTCGCCGCACACGACGTTGCGGCACAGCGAGGGGTCGGGGTCGGGATGGAGGTGGGGATTGGCGCGGATGCCCTGGAACACTTCGGGCAGGGCATAGACGGGGATGTTCATCTCGTGGGAAAACGGCGCCACGCATTTGGAGTGGTCCGTATGGTCGTGCGTGACGAGCAGGGCCCGTATGCGGTGCATGGGAACGCCGTGGTCGCGGCATTGCTTCTTGAAATACCGCGTCCCCAGCCCCATGTCGATGAGCAGGGCCTCTTCGCCCTCGGCTATGTAATAGCAGTTTCCGCTGCTTCCCGACCCGAAACTCTTGAATTGCATGTGTGGCTCGTTTCTGCTTTTTCAGATAAAATTCACCTCGGGCTGAAGGTCGATGCCGAAGCGCCCGCTGACGTCGGCACGTATGGCGTCGGAAAGGCGGACGATGTCGCTGCCGCTTGCCCCGCCAAGGTTCACGAGGACAAGGGCCTGCCTGGGCCATACGCCTGCGCGCCCCAGGGAACGTCCGCGCCATCCTGCCTGCTGGATGAGCCACCCGGCGGGGATTTTCACCGTGCCGTCGGGGAGCGGATAGTGGGGCATGTCAGGATAGTCGGCCAGGAGGGCTTCGAAACGCTCGCGGCTGACGACGGGATTGACGAAGAAGGAGCCTGCGCTGCCCGTCTCCGCAGGTTCCGGAAGCTTCTCGCGGCGCACCTCCATGACCACGCGGCGCACGTCGGCCGCCGTCAGGGTGTCCTCCGCCATGCCGCGTGCGGCAAGCTCGCGCACGAGGGCGGCATATCCGAGGCGCGGCGTGAAACGGCGGCTCAGGCGGTAGGTCACGTGCGTCACGATGCGCTTCCCGCGCAGGGTAGTCTTGAAGATGCTGGTGCGGTAGCCGTAGGCACACTCCGCAGCGGCCAGCACATGCGGCTGTCCGGTCTCCACGTCCACCGTCTCCACCTCGGCAAGGCAGTCGGCGGCTTCCACGCCGTAGGCACCGATGTTCTGCACGGCGCTGGCTCCCACCTCGCCCGGTATGAGCGAAAGGTTTTCAAGGCCGTAGTAGCCCTCCCGCGTACAGAAATCCACGAACTCGTCCCATTCAAGGCCCGCACCGGCGCGCACCCAGACGTCGTCGCCCTCGCTGCGGACTACTTCGACGTCGCGGATGGCGGAATGGAGGATGGTGCCGGGAAAGTCCTGCGTGAAGAGCAGGTTGCTGCCCCCGCCGATATGGAGGAAGGGCTCGCCGTGCAGGGAGGGGAGCAGGCGGGACAGTTCCTCAGCGGAGTCGTATTCCACATAGCGGCGGCAGCGCGCGTCAATGCGGAACGTGTTATGTTTGAGCAGCGGGTAGTCGGTGTATGTTTTCAAAGTTTTTCTCAGTTGTTTTCCAGCTTCACCGCCGTCCAGCGTCCGCCCTGTCGGCGGAAGGTGATGAGGCTTGACATGGCTCCTTCAAGGCTGGTGACTTGCAGGATGCGCTCCGTCCCGCCCGCTTTCACGCCGCCGTGCGTGACGAGGGCAAGCTTGTCCGTCGGGAGTTCGGGGGCGTAGTCGTCCCACTGGGAGGCTTCGGCCGTGCCCTGCATGGGCTCGAAGGTGTCGGGGTCGAGGACGACGAGGTCGAAGGACTGCGCCACGTGCGAGCGGCGGAACTCTCCGCTGGCGGAGAAGCGCAGCAGGAAGCTCATGAAGTCGCCGCCCTCCTCGTCGCGCACGGCCTTCGTGCTGACGGACGTTAGCATCCACGCGCCGCGCTCCTTGTGGAATACGTAGTGCTTCACGCTTTCCGCCGTGAGGTTCAGCACGCTGATGACGGCGCTGTCCTGTCCCGCGTACGCCTTCTTGCTCATCGCCTTCGGGCTGTCGAAGAGCAGGGCATAGACGTCGTCCTTCGAGAAGATGCGGTCGTGGCGCCACTCCGAGGCCTGCAGGCTGCGCTCCGTCCCGCCGTCCCTGACGGGGAGCGGGAAGCTGACGCGCTGGCGCTGGAAGCTGCGGTTGCGCATGAAGTTGAAGATGAAGTCGTCAAACACGCCGTCAGCGGCGGCGGGCGGCTCCGGTTCGTCGGTGGCGATGCTGTCCGTCAGCGTGTCGCACGTGGTCTCCACGACGGGCGTGTCGGCAGGCGCGGCGGGGGCATCCGTCTTATGTCCGCGGCATGCGGACAGCAGGACGAGGGCTGCCGGAAGGAGGAAAAGCGGTAGTCGCGACATTCTTGAAATCAGGATTCGTGGCCTCCGGGGGTACCCGGGCAGCCGGTTTTCGGGGCAAAAGTACGTATAAAAAGTTGAATGCGGAAAGTTTGAAGTTCAAAGTTTCCGTTTTTCAACCATAAAGTGTATTTTTGCGCCCGCAACAAAAACGAAACAAACCTCTTTTCCTATCATGCTAGAAAGAATACAGCAGCTCCTGGACGAGGTGCAAAAACTCTCCTGCGCCAATGCGCAGGAACTTGAAGCCCTCCGCATACAATACCTCAGCAAGAAAGGCCGCATAGCCGAGCTCATGAACGACTTCCGCAACGTTCCCGCGGAGCAGAAGCGCGAAGTGGGCATCCGCATCAACGCCCTGAAGCAGGCCGCCACGGAGCACATCAACGCCCTGCGCGCCAGGCTCGCCGTGCAGGAGGACACGGAGGCCGCCTTCGACCTCACGCGCACGCCCTACCCTGCCGCCGTCGGCACGCGCCACCCCCTGACCATCGTGCGCCAGCGCATCATCGACATCTTCTCGCGCATGGGATTCACCCTTGCCGACGGTCCCGAGGTGGAGGACGACTGGCACGTCTATGGCTCCATGAACTTTGCCGATGACCATCCCGCCCGCGACATGCAGGACACCTTCTACGTGCAGGGAGACCCCGGCATCCTGCTGCGCTCGCACACCAGCAGCGTGCAGAGCCGCGTCATGGAGACGACGCAGCCGCCCATCCGCGTCATCTGCCCGGGACGCGTCTATCGCAACGAGGCCATCTCCGCCCGCGCCCACTGCTTCTTCCATCAGGTGGAAGGGCTCTACATTGACGAGCACGTTACCTTCACCGACCTTAAGCAGGTGCTGCTGACCTTTGCGCGCGAGCTTTTCGGCACGCAGACGGAGATACGCCTGCGCCCCTCCTACTTCCCCTTCACGGAGCCCAGTGCCGAGATGGACGTCAGCTGCCAGATCTGCGGCGGCAAGGGCTGCTCGATGTGCAAGGGCACGGGGTGGCTGGAGATTCTGGGCTGCGGAATGGTGCATCCCCGCGTGCTTGAGCTGGGCGGCATAGACCCCGGGCGCTACACGGGCTTCGCCTTCGGCATGGGCATTGAGCGCATCGCCAACCTGCTCTACCGTGTGCGCGACCTCCGCATGTTCTCCGAAAACGACGTGCGCTTCCTCGACGAGTTCCGCGCCGCCTATTAAGACGTAAAGGCACCGGACGCCCCGGCAAGGCGCATTTCCCCCATAAACCACCGCGGTGGTTTCTTCATTTCACGTACGTGGTTTCTTCATCCCACGTACGTGGTTTTTTCTGCCCACGCCGGTGGTTTGCAAGGTTTCTCACGTCTTCAGCCTCGCGGGATGCGGGAAGATGAGCCAGAAAAAGCGCATGTGTGTTGTAGTTTTTCATATCCCGTTAGCATCTAATGATTAGAAAAAACTTAAAGAAACAGATGAAACAAGAAGAATTTTTCACCCGTCTGGTGAGGGAACACAAGAGAACCATCTACACGGTGTGCTACATGTTCTCGCACGACGAAGATGAAGTGAACGACCTCTTTCAGGAGACGCTGATCAACCTATGGAAAGGCATCGACAGCCTTCGCGAAGAAGGCAAGGCCGGTACGTGGATCTACCGCGTTGCCCTGAACACGTGCCTCCTGCAAGAGCGTAAAAGAAACGGGGGGTGAAGAAAGTGCCGCTGACCCTGGACGTGAACTTCTTCGAGGATGGAGCTGCACGCTGTACCAGCAATATACCACAAAGGAAGCCCTCCATGTAGCTGCCATGAGCTATGGAGGGCTTACAGAGACTCCTTTCCCTGCTTCGCGCTAACAGCGTTCCTTTCACGAAGGTGGCGGGGACTATCCTGCCAGGAGCGTAAAGAGCCAGTAGGCCCAGTGGGCGAAGACGGCGGCACAGAGGCCCCCGACGGTGTGGGAGATGATGGCCTTGGAGGTGAGCTCGCGGTAGCCCAGGGAGTCCAGCATGGCGGTGTGCGTGCTGAGGTAGCCGCTCCAGCACATGCCGATGGCGGTGAACACGGCGATGGCATTGCCGTCTATCCAGCCCTGCGCCTGGAAGCCGGGGACGAGGCCGAGGGCTGCGCCTACGGCACCGAGGGCGGTGATGGGGAAGGCAATCTGATGGGGGTCGGAGAAGCCGAAGAGCCAGTTGAAGAACCAGTCCACTTGTCCTGCGAGCCACGGCAGGGCCTGCGTGCCCTCGTAGGCAGCGCCCGTATAGGTGCCGTCGGCACTGGGGCCGAAGGTGAGCATCATGACGAGCGTGGAGATGATGAACACGCCGGGGATGATGGCCAGGCCGATGTCCACGCCGCCGCGCCCGCCGTCGAGCAGCGAGTTGAGGATGCGAACGAAGAGGCCGCGCTGCTCGTCGGGCTGGTTTTCTTCAGAAACTTTCTCCACGAGGGTGTCCTGATGGCGCTCGCTGACGGCGGCGTCCTCCTCGGCATACCGGGGGTAGGACTTCAAGATGAAGCGCTGCATGAGGCGCGTGGAAACGATGCAGCCCACAAAAGCACCCGCGAAGCCGATGAGGGGGGCGGCGAAGAAGCCCTGGCCGACCATGAAGATGATGACGATGAGCCCCATGCCGAAGGCGGTGCCGAAGTTGGTCAGCGAGATGAACTGGTACTTCTTGAAATAGCTGCTGAAGCGGCGGTCGCGGGAGAGCGTGATGATGGCGGGGTTGTCCGAAAGGAAGGTCATCACGGCGCCCAGCGAGGCCACGCCGGGCAGGTTGAAGAGGGGCTTCATCAGGGGACGCAGGAGTTTTTCCAGGAGGTCCACAACGCCGAACTCAACGAAGATCTTACCGATGGCACCGGTGATGACGCAGATGGCCATGAGGTAGAAGCAGGTGTTCAGCAGGAGGTCGTGGGCCGTGTGCATGACGGTGTTGAGCATGGGGGCCGCGCCCATCTTCATGCCCATGTAGCCGAAGAGGCCGACGACGACGGCCAGGCATACGATACCGGAGGGTATCTTTTCCCAAAGTTTTTTCATGGTGTAAAAGTTCTTTTTGTTGGTTGTTAGTTGTTTGTTGACGAGTGACAAGTGACGAGATTGTTGCGCCGCAAAGAGCTTGTTTACTCGTTTACTTGTTTACTTGCCACTCGTTTACTTAATTTTCCGGAGGTTCACGTACCACGTAAGACCACAGTTCACAAGGGTGTGCTTGTCCTGCAGAGTTCCTTCGGGATTCCCGTTGCTGCCGAAGGTGTAGGCAGCATCGGCATGGAGGCGCAGCGTACGGTTGCGGAGGGGAAAGTATTCCACGCCAGCCCCGACGTGTGAAATCTCCGTGCCGGGCATGACGCAACGGTCGCCCTCGTGGTGGGAGCGGTTCACGTCGTAGGTACCCTTTGCCAAAATAGAAAGGCGGTCGGAGGCTTTGTAGGTGAGTTCCCCCATCACGCTACAATCGCGCAGCAGCGGGCGCTGGCCTTTCACGGCGCGGTTCATCAGGTCGAGCTCGAGGCGGAAGCGTCCCAGGTCGAAGGCGTTGCCGAAGACGGCATAGCCGATGAAGCGGCCCTGCGCGTATTCGATGGCATTGAGGCTCCAGAGCGGCGACCAGCAGCCGTGGCGACCGGACCAGAGGAGGTTGTAGGCGTAGGTGTCCTCACCGGCACGGCGGAAGGGGCTCTGGCAGAACTGCGCCGTGAAGCGGTCCTTGCCGGAGCGGAGGCCGAACGTGGCGGAAACGCCCCACTCATAGGGGTTGATGTTGTTCCAGTACTCGGAGGCGTAATAGACGTCGATGGGCGCCTTGTCGTATTCGTAGCCGCCGATGGCCACGATTTGCTTACCTGCCGAGAGCGTCCACTGCTCCGTGGGGTGATAGTCCAGGTAGAGCCAGTCGGTGGCATCGAAGTAGTTGGCATTGAGGCTCGACTTGTTCAGTCGTTGGCGGTAGTTGAAGACGAAATGCTCACCGATGCGCGTACGCAGGATGAAGTTGAAATACTTCCCCTTGAAGCCGGAGGCATCCTTCAGGTGGTGGCCGTCGATGTCTTCATACACGTAGTCGCCGCGCACCTGTACCATAAGGCTGTCCAGCTGCACGCTTTGTGCTGCGGCAAAGGACGCCAAGGCAAGAAAGAGGATGGAAAGGAAACTTTTTTTCATGGCGGAAGGTTTTTTATTTAAGTGACAAGTTACGTATGACGGGTGACCTTCATTTTTCTCCTGAAGTACCACACGGCGGCGACGGCCGTCAGCACGACGAGCACGCCGAGTCCCCAGAGGGCGGCAGGCGGCAGGAGGGGCTGCTGTTCCTTGACGTAGGCCTCAAGCGTCTGGTGGACGCCGTCGATGATGCCGCGGCTGGAGAAGGTGGCACCCGTCACGGCGTCGGGCTTGACGCGCAGCGCCTGCTCGGGCGTCATGCCGTTCCAGGTTTGCAGCAACACCTTGGCGTGGTCCCAGTATTGCGGGTCCTCGTTGTTGGGAAGGGCCGTGATGGAGTCGATGACGCCCGTCCGGCTCAGGTGAATCTGCAAGGGCACGGGGCCTCCGAAGCCCTGCACCTCCGGGGCGTAGTGGGAAGAGGAGAGGATGATGGTGTCTTGTTGCATACAACTAATATATATTATATAAAATCTACTTCACGAACTTGCGGTAGGCATCCACGGCGGCGCGCACGTTGCCGATAAGGCCGCGACTGCTGTATGTGGCTCCAGTCACGACGTCCACCTTCGCGCTCCCGGCTTTCTTCACCGGTTGTCCCGCGAAGGCATCCAGCACACCCTCGGCTTCCTGGAAGAATTCCGGAGTCTCCTGATTGCGCAGGGCGAGGACTTTGCGGACTACCTGTTTCTTATCTATATAGACCAGCACGGGCGTAGTGCCTCGGAATCCGCGTACGTCGGCGGCAAAGGGCGTGCTGTCAACCACGTAGCCCGCAGCGGCCCCTTTCTGCGTGACGCGCCAGATGCCATCGCGGACAGGTTTCAGCGATGCCCCTTTCAGGCCGAGGCGCGAAAGCTGCGCGGCCGTGGGAGCAGCGGGCACCGCCGCCTTCTGCGCCTGCATCGTCAGCGTTGCCGCAAACAGCAGGAGCCACAGTGTAACTATATTCTTCATATACCGATTCTTTTTTAATTGACCGTTGACCATCAATTTTTAATTTATAATGTTTAATTTTTCATTTATCTTTATCCTTCCCTCAGGAAGTCAAGCGCATCGAAGACGGCTTCGCGCGACGGCTGCTGGTCGAGGGCGATGTCGCCCACGGCACGCAGGAGCGTCATGTTCAGGTGTCCGGCAGCATTCTTCTTGTCGTGGAGCATGATGCCGTAGAGCGTCTCATAGTCCTTGCAGCTGATGTCCGGCACGCCGTAGTAGCGGCGCACGAAGCCGACGGTCTGGCGCAGGCGCGCCGTGGGGAAGCCCAGCAAGGTGGTGCTGAGATACAGGGCGCACACCAGCCCCCACGCCACGCAGTAGCCGTGGAGGCGGGGCTTGCCAGCACGCAGGGCAAACGTTTCCAGGGCGTGCCCCGTCGTATGGCCCAGGTTCAGCGCCTTGCGGAGGCCGCGTTCCGTGGGGTCTTGGGCGACGATGCGGCTCTTCACCTCAATGCTCTGGCGCACCATTGCCTGCAAGGCTTCAAGGTCGGGCTCCGAGAGGTTGAAGTTTACGTGCGAAGCCCACATCGCCTCGCCGTCCAGAAGGGCATGTTTCAGCATCTCGGCAAAGCCCGAGCGCAGGTTCTCGTCATCAAGCGTGCGGAGAAACTCCGTGTCAATGCAGACGCGGACGGCATCGCGGAAGACGCCGACCTCGTTCTTCAGCCCACCGAGGTTTACGCCCGTCTTGCCGCCGACGGCAGCATCCACCATGGCGAGCAGCGTCGTGGGAACGTTCACGAAGTCCATGCCCCGCTTGAACGTGGCGGCCGCGAAGCCGCCGAGGTCCGTCACCATGCCGCCCCCCACGCATACCAACGTGCTCCGCCGCGTGGCACCGCCCCGCTGCAGGGCTTCCCAGACGAGACGCAGCGTCTGGAGCGTCTTGTGGTCGTCGCCGGAAGGGATGACGACGGTGCGCTCAGGGCTGATGTCGCCCAGTCGCGGCAGGCAAAGGCGCGCCGTGTTCTCGTCGGCAAGGAAGAAAACCTTCCCGCCGCCGTCTTCGCGGCGCAGGTCGGCAGGCAGCACGTCGCGGCTTATGTCATGTGTATAGAGAATGTTCATGCGTCAAAGGCGTTCGTAGGCAAGGATGGCGGCGCGATAGTCTTCCGGCACCTCCACGCTGGCTTGCTGCGAGAGCGAGAAGCACACCATCACCGTGCGGCAGCGGCACACTTCGGCCCCCGTCCTGCGGTTCACGGCGCGCTGCACCAGCGTGAAGCTCTTCGTCCCCACATGCGGCACGCACGTCTCCACGACGATGTCATCGCCGTAGAAAACCGGCTGGAAGAAGTCCGCGTTGATGTTCGCGATGACGGGCACCACGTCCGGTGTTCCGGCATAGAGGTTCAGGACGCTGGAGAGGTAGTCCACCTTCCCCAGGTCGTAGTAGGAGAAGTAGGCGTTGTTGTTCACGTGGCCGTAGCGATCCACGTCGTTGAAGCGTATCTGTATGGGCATCTGGTGCCGGAACGTGAGGTCTTCTTCTTGAGCCATGCGCTGGAGTAAAATCGTGAAAATGCCGCCAAAACCCTTCGCGGACGGCGCAAAGGTACGATTTTCTTCGCTCCGCACCTATCTTCACTCGCCTTTTTTATTAACTTTGCACGCGAAAAACATAATCAACACCATGATAGCAATACTCATCAACGCCCTTGCCATCCTGGCAGGCAGCCTCATTGGCGCACTTACAAAGCGCGGCATCAACCCGCGCTACCTCTCCGCCCTCACCACGGGCATGGGCATCGCCGTCCTCGTCCTGGGCATCAACGTGGCCATGCAGAACATGCAGCACACCCACCACCCTGTCCTCTTCATCTTCTGCCTTGCCGGCGGCGCGCTCATCGGCACCTTCCTCCGCCTGGACGAACGCATGGCCGCCGCCTCGCGCCGCGTGGAAAACCGCACGGGAGGCCACCAGGAGGGAGCCCCCTCGCTGGCCGAGGGCATCACGACCGCCGTCCTGCTCTGTTGCGTCGGCACGCTGGCCATCATGGGACCCATCCTCTCCGCCATTAACGGCGACGACACCTACCTGATGACCGCCGCAACGCTGAACTTCGTCACCCTCGTCATCATCGCCAGCACCTACGGCTTCGGCGTCAGCCTGGCCGCCATCCCGGTATTCCTCTGGATGACCTTCTTCTTCTTCATCGGAAAAATTTCCGCTGACGTCGTGAACACCTCCCCCGAAACCTTCTCCGGCATGATCATGACGGAAACGAACATCGTCGGTGGCGTGCTCATCGCGGCTGCGGGCCTTGGCGTCCTCAACATCAAGGACTGCAAGACGGTGAACCTCCTCCCTGCCCTCCTTATGCCTTGCGCCTACTTCTTCCTTACCTTGCTCTTCTGACCCAAAGGCGCGGGACAGGCGGACAACGTATAAAAGCGGCGGCAAAGCCCCATTATATCGGGACTTTGCCGCCTATCGATTGATTATGAAGCAACTTGGTTAGATTTCCTCAACTGCTGCCTGAGCGGCTGCGAGGCGTGCGATGGGCACGCGGAAGGGTGAGCAGCTGACGTAGTCGAGGCCTACCTTGTGGCAGAACTTGACGCTGGTGGGTTCGCCGCCGTGTTCGCCGCAGATGCCGCACTTCAGCGTGGGACGTACCTCGCGGCCCTTGTCAACGGCCATCTGTACGAGCTGGCCTACGCCGTGCTGGTCGAGCACCTGGAAGGGGTCAACCTTCAGGATCTTCTTCTCCAGATATACGGGGAGGAAGCTTGCGATGTCGTCGCGGCTGTAGCCGAAGGTCATCTGCGTGAGGTCGTTTGTGCCGAAGCTGAAGTACTCGGCGCGCGTGGCGATGCGGTCTGCCGTGAGGGCTGCGCGCGGGATTTCAATCATCGTGCCGACCTTGAAGGGAATTTCCATGCCTTCCTCTTCGAAGAGCTTGGCGGCTTCGCCGCGGATGACGTCCTCCTGAGCCTCGAACTCGTAGAGGATACCCGTCAGGGGCACCATGATTTCGGGGTGCGGGTCGAAGCCTTCGCGCTTCAGCTCGATGGCGGCGCCGAGGATGGCGCGCGTCTGCATGGCGGTGATTTCGGGATAGGTGTTGCCGAGGCGGCAGCCACGGTGGCCCAGCATCGGGTTGTGCTCGCAGAGGCTGTCAACGCGCTGCTGGATGTATTCCACGCTTACGCCCATTTCCTTGGCCATCGTTTCCTGTCCCTTGAGATCGTGGGGAATGAACTCGTGGAGGGGCGGGTCGAGGAGGCGTACGTTCACGGGGAAGCCGTCCATGGCCTTGAAGATGCCCTTGAAGTCTGCCTTCTGGTAGGGCAGCAGCTTTTCAAGTGCCTTCTTGCGTCCCTCGGCGTTCTCGGCAAGAATCATTTCGCGCATGGTGATGATTTTCTCGTTCTCGAAGAACATGTGCTCCGTGCGGCAGAGGCCGATACCTACGGCGCCGAACGTGCGTGCCACCTCAGCGTCGCGCGGGGTGTCGGCGTTGGTGCGCACCTGGAGCTTGGTGTACTTTGCGCAGAGGTCCATCAGCGTGGCGAAGTCGCCGCTCACTTCGGCTGCCTGCGTGGGGATTTCGCCCTTATAGACGCGGCCATTGGAGCCGTTGATGCTGATGAAGTCGCCTTCGCGCAGCACAGTGCCGTCGATGTTGATGGTGCGTGCGTGGTAGTCCACGTTGACGGCGCCTGCGCCGCTGACGCAGCACTTGCCCATGCCGCGTGCCACAACGGCAGCGTGGCTGGTCATGCCGCCGCGTGCCGTGAGGATGCCTTCGGCTTCGGCCATGCCGGCGAGGTCTTCGGGCGAGGTCTCCAGGCGAACGAGGATGACCTTGTGGCCGTCCTTGTGCCATTTCTCAGCGTCGTCAGCAAAGAATACGATCTGTCCGCATGCGGCACCCGGGCTTGCGGGAAGGCCGCGCGTGAGTTCCGTAGCCTTGGCAACGGCTTCCTTGTTGAATACGGGGTGGAGCAGTTCGTCGAGCTTCTGCGGTTCGCAGCGCTCGAGGGCTGTCTTCTCGTCAATCATGCCCTGACGCAGGAGGTCCATAGCTATCTTCACCATGGCAGCGCCCGTGCGCTTGCCGTTACGCGTCTGGAGGAACCAGAGCTTGCCTTCCTGCACGGTGAACTCCATGTCCTGCATGTCGCGGTAGTGCTCTTCGAGCTTCGTCTGGATGCTGTCGAGCTGCTTGTATATCTCGGGCATGGCTTCTTCCATGGAGGGGTACTTTGCGGCGAGCTCTTCTTCGCTGATGCCCTGCAGCTCTGCCCAGCGGCGGCTGCCTTCGAGGGTGATCTGCTGCGGCGTGCGGATGCCGGCTACGACGTCCTCGCCCTGTGCGTTGACGAGCCATTCGCCGTTGAAGAGGTCTTCACCCGTGGCGGCGTTGCGGCTGAAGCATACACCCGTTGCGGAGGTGTCGCCCATGTTGCCGAATACCATTGCCATGACGGTGACGGCGGTTCCCCATTCCTGGGGTATGCCTTCCATCTTGCGGTAGAGGATGGCGCGTTCGTTCATCCAGCTGCCGAACACGGCGCAGATGGCTCCCCAGAGCTGCTCCATAGGGTCGTCGGGGAACTGCTTGCCCGTGCGCTCGAGGATGGCTTCCTTGAAGAGTTTCACGAGGCGCTTGAGGTCGTCGGTGTCAAGTTCGTTGTCGAGCTTCACGCCCTTTTCGGCCTTCACCTTCTGGATGATTTCCTCGAAGGGGTCGATTTCCTCCTTGCTGGCGGGCTTGAGCTCCAGCACGACGTCGCCGTACATCTGCACGAAGCGGCGGTAGCTGTCGTAGGCAAAACGGGGGTTGTTCGTCTTACGGGCGAGGCCTTCGACAACCTCGTCGTTCAGGCCCAGGTTGAGGATGGTGTCCATCATGCCGGGCATGGATGCGCGTGCGCCGCTGCGTACGCTGACGAGGAGGGGGTTCTGGGCGTCGCCGAACTTCTGGTCGGTGAGCTGCTCGATGTGCTTGATGCTGCGTTCAACGTCGTCCTTCAGGATTTCCACCACCTTGTCGCGCCCTACCTTGTAGTATTCGTTGCAGACGTCGGTTGTGATGGTGAAGCCCGGGGGAACGGGCACGCCGATGTGGTTCATTTCGGCAAGGTTGGCACCCTTACCGCCCAGTTCGTTACGCATGTCGGCACGGCCTTCAGCCTGACCTGCGCCGAACGTGTAAACTCTCTTTTCGCTGTTCATTGTTTTTTGTAAAGTGTGATTATAATTTTGATGCTTTTTCCAAAAAGTTGCGCAAAAGTAACATTCCTTTTGAAATTGTGCAAGAAGTTTGCGCATTTTTGTTTTATTTGAGCGTTTTTTTCATACCTTTGCCCCTCGAAAGCCCGACGATTCATCGGACACAAGTATAAAATTATTGTATAATTCATAAAAACAGACCGTATGAGAAAAATTGTTTCAAGGGCGTTGTCAGTAGCCCTTTTTGCACTGACGACCATCGTTCCCGCCGCCCACGCGGACAACTACAAAGGCTCGAAGGCGTACGTATGCCCCGAGAGCGGAAAAGTGTTCCATGCCGACAAGAAGTGCTCCGCCCTGAAGGGGTGCAGTGCCATGTTGCTTGAGACGAAGGCCAAGCTGGCACGCCAGCAGGGCTACACGCTGTGCGACGTATGCAGCAAGGCCATAGCCGACGAAGCCGCAGCCAAGGAACAGCAGAAGAAGGAGCAGAAGGAAAAGAAGGCGCAAAAGAAGCAGGAACAGAAAGAAAAGAAAGCCAAGAAGAAACAGGAGCAAAAGGAGAAGAAGGCCAAGAAACAGCAGGAGAAAGCTGCCAAAGAGGCCAAGAAGCAGGAAAAGCTGCAGAAGGACGCCCAGAAGCGCGTGGACAAGGCCCAGCGCGAACTGGAAAAGGCGCAGAAGGCGCAGCAGAAGCTCTGATTCCCTCCTACCCTCTCCCACGTTGAGCCACGCGGTTTCCCCCAATCAGGAAGCCGCGTGGTGTGTGTCTAACCGTTTCTTCACAGCAGACGAATCAATTCATCACAGCAGATAAATCGATTCATCACAGCATTTAAATCGATTTATCACAGCATCTTGCATCCGTCTTCACGGTACATCGACGGAGATAGTCGCACGTTTTGCCAATCGGCTATTCTGTCCATCCATCCAAACCTACATATATATAGTGGTTTGGATGGATTGGACGATAAAGCATAGCGATCAGCCCTTCATTTTGCCCTCCCGCCAGAAATGCTTTTGATGCGCTTGCAAATTTTTCCGGCTCGGAACAGCCCCGTCACCAGAGCGCGCCTTCTCAGTCCTCCTCGCCCTTGAGGATGGGGAGGCGCAGCTTGAACTTCACGGCAAGGAGGCGCATTGCGATGACAACGGCGGCGCAGACGATGGCACAGAGTTCCGCACGGAGGTCAAGCTGCATGCCTATCCAGTAGGCGACGCCGCCGAGGACGCAGGAAAGGGCATAGATTTCCTTGCGGAAGATGAGCGGCACCTCGTTGATGAAGACGTCGCGGATGACGCCGCCGCCGGCACCCGTCATGGTGCCCATGATGATGGCCGTCCAGAAAGGGAAGCCTGCCTGCAGCGTCTTCTCCATGCCCGTCACGGTGAAGAGCGCAAGGCCGATGGTGTCAAAGAGGAACCACGTGTTGTTCTGGCGCACGAGAAGCTTGCGGAACGCGATGACCCAGACGAGGGCAATGCCGGAGCAGATGAGGTAGAAGGGGTTTGTCATCCAGAAGGGCGGATGCCCCAGCATGACGTCGCGCATCGTACCGCCACCGATGGCCGTCGTGACGCCCACGACGTAGGCGCCGAACAGATCGAAGTGCTTTGCCGAGGCAAGGCGTATGCCGGAGATGGCGAAGGCCAGCGTTCCGATGAAGTCACAGATGTATATGAATGTTGCGTCCATAGGGAGGAGAGTCAGTTTACAACGTTTATGGGGGTGCCGCTGAGGAAGCCGCGCAGGTTTGCCTCAAGGATGTCGAGGATACGCATGCGAGCCTCGCGCGTTGCCCACGCATTGTGCGGCGTGACGTAGCAGCGGGGGGCGGAGAGCAGGGGATTGTCCGCGGGAGGCGGCTCCTGGGCGAGGACGTCCGTGCCGTATGCGCCAAGCCGCCCGTCGCGAAGCGCCTCGGCGATGTCCGCCTCGCAGACAAGGCGTCCGCGCGCGGTGTTTATCAGAATGAGGCCCGGCTTCAGGCGGCCCTGGCCAAGCACGCGGGCATTGATGAAGCCCTCGTTCTGCGGCGAGAGCGCGCAATTGAGGCTCACGACGTCGCACGTGCGGAAGGCTTCCTCAAGGGAGAGTTTTCCAACGTCGGCAGGCAGGGCTTCGGGAGCCTTCGACGTCACGGCGAAAAGCTCCACGCCGAAGGGACGCAGGAGGCGTGCCACGGCCTGTCCGATGTTCCCGAAGCCCACGATGGCAACGCGCTTTCCCGTCAGCTCCGTCAGCCCGCTCTCGCAGGCGCAGAAGTCGGGGCTGCCGGACCAGAAGCCCTCGCGGTTGCGGCGGGCATATTCGCCCACGCGGTTCGTGATGTTCAGCAGGTGCGCCACGACGCTCTGCGCAACGCTGGCATTGCCGTACCCCGCAGCGTTGCAGACGGGTATTCCGCGCCGCCGCGCCGCTGCGACGTCAACGGTGTCGTAACCTGCCGCCGCCAGCATGACGAGGCGCAGACGCGGCAGCTGCGCAAACTCCCCGTCGCCGAGCAGGGTCTTGTTGACGATGAGCACGTCGGCCTCACGGGCACGTTCCACGACGAGCTCCGGGGGGGTACGGTCATAGCTGCGGAACGTTCCCAGCCGCTCGAAGGCTTCCCACGTGAGGTCGCCCGGGTTCACGGTGTATCCGTCGAGAAATACTATGTTCATTGCGGTTTGAAGCTCGGATTGGTTTCGGCCACGAGCTGCCAGTAGCGGTCGCCCGTGCGGCGGTAATAGACAAGGACGGTGTACTCGTTCTCCGTCTGCCAGAAGTCCCCGTCAACGGGGCCTACCTCGCCCGCGCCAGCCCCGTCGCGCGGAACGGCCAGGTACTGATAGCTGTAGTATCCCAGCTTCAGGGGGAGGTCGGCACGGTAGCAGCCCTCGGCTTCATCGTAGTACATCCTGTATTCGGGCAGGAACCTGTTGTTTGTCCACTGTCCGTTCAGATAGACGTCGTGGCTTTCCAGCTCGTCCATGTAGAGCGAGAAGTGCGCCTGGCAATAGTCGCTTTCCGTCTCGGCCTCCTCGGAGTCGTCCGTACGGCAGACGTACTGCCCGTTGCGGTCTTCATAGAACAGGTAGTTGCGTCGCTGCTCGTCGGGGCCGATAAATGCCTGGTAGGCGCCGTCCTCCCAGCGCATTCCCGTCATGTGCATGCCGGGATAGCGCGTCGAAAGCATGTTGAAGGCGCGGAACTCGTTGCCGGCAGGGAAGATGAGCTCGCGGCAGTGGCTCCAGATGAGCTTCTGTCCGTTGCGGTGCGTGGGCGCAGGGTCCACGACGGCATTGTCCCAGCGGCGGTTCTGCAAGACGATGGTCTTCACCTCCGTGCGCTCGTCGCGCAGGACGAGGCCTGCCATGTCCACCTCCATTGCCAGCTGCTGATGGGAGCGGTTCCAGTCAATGTCCGTGTTCGTCGTGACGCTGACGGAAAGCGCCGCCTGCGGGTCCAGCACGGCAAAGTACACCTCCGCCGCCTTCACCGTTTCGTCCTCGTCGTCCTCCGTCATGATGGTCAGGCGGTAGTTGCCGGAGAGGAGCGGCTCCATCCTGTCGTTGGGAAACTCCAGCCAGTAGTGGGCATAGCTCGCCGTCGTGTTCATGCTCTCCTCGTAGTCCTCCACCACCTCCACGTCCGCTGCCGAGCGCACGTAGTCGCTCTCCAGAAGCTCCGTGGAGGGCTTGAAGTCCCACGTCAGGTGTTCTATGCGGTACGTGAAGCGGCGGTATTCCGTGTCCATCATGTCGAAGCCGATGTGCAGCCTCTCTGCCGAGCCGAGGTGCAGGATGGGAAGGCCGTTGCCGTCGGCACCTGCCAGGACGGTCAGCGTCCGCATCTCCGGCAGCAGCATCTTGTTGCGCTGCGCCTGTGTCGCCGGTGCGAGAGCCCCCCATAAGGCCAGGCATACCGTGAATAAATATCCTCGCATCTTTCTTTCCGTTTTGTTTCGCGAAGCAAAGATAGTGCAAGGCGGGCGGAAAGAAAAGGAACTTACTCATTTTTCTTTTCGCCCGCCTTGCACTATCCCCGCGATTATATTTTCCTCACCTCACGATTTCAAAGAGTGGATAGTCAAGCGTACGGTTGTGGAAGACGAAGCTTCGGAAGAGGCGGCGACCGTTCCAGCGGTTCGACACGAGCACCGTCTCGTGCGTTCCGTCCCCGAAGCGGATCTCAAAGGGTTCCTTATCGAGAAGCTTCGTTCCGGGAATGGCACTGAACGCGAGGCGGAAGGGAACGTCCCGATAGCCTTCAAGGTGGAGGGCATAGCCTTCTTCCGGCTCTGGTTCTTCCGTCAGCTCAGCCATCGGAGCTGCCAAGGCTGACACAACCGTATCGGCAATGGCGTATGTACGCCCCAGGAAACTGACCGTTAAGCCTTCCAGTACATTGTCGTCGCGACGGAAGTCCAGCAGGTCGTTGCCGTCCGCGTCGTGCATCTCCACAAGCAGTTGGAACGCGCCGGGCACGTCGGTAATGTCCGTTCCGTACGGCTTCACATCGTCGTCGTAATCAGGGACAGTGCATGCGTTCATACCGAACGTCAGCACAAGACATCCGCAGGACAGTATCTGCCTGAGTTTCTTTCCGTATTTTGTCATACTCATAGTTATTTTCCGTTTTTCAAAAATGTAAAATCTATTACTCCGTGTTGCCTCTCGGTTCCGTTGAAGCTGAACTCCTTCTGATGGTATTCAAGCTCCCTGATGCAGGCAAGCTCATCCTGCGTGCCGTCAGGCCAATAGACAGTCAGGATGTCACCAACCTCGAAGTCTATTGGATAGATATCGTGGAAGGCAAGCTCGAACGGACCTACGCAACTGCGTTTGAGGGTGAGGTGGAACTTATTGTCGCGCCCCTCTTCGCACCGCAAACGGGCAAAAGGAAAGTCCGGTCGCCCCGTGCCTTCAGCATCGTAGCGCACACCTCTGAAAACGGCATAGGCTCCGCGCGCCAGGCAGTCCTCCCGGTTCGGGTTCAAGAGGTCTTCCCGATGGGGGCCAAATGCGAAGAAGGCTACCTCGGGAGGAATACAATCGTCCATACATCTATAGTTCTCCTCATCGCAGGACGTCAGGACTGCAAGCCCCAGAATCAGAAGAGTAGTGATGCGTTTCATGGCTTCTGGTTTTTATACATTCTGTTTAGATTCACACGGAAGCCGACCTCAGACTTGACCACCTTGCGGTGTTCTGTATAATAGTTACGGTCGCTACTGCCGTTCGGCACATAATAGCCGAATTCCGATTGGACGTAGAGTCCGAAATGACGATTAAAGTTGAATTGCACGCCAAGTCCCATGTTCGCAGAGAACTGGAAGGGGCGTGATACGCCATGCTCCCGCCGAAGCCCGACGTGTCCGTTTTCGTATGTACGGGAAATATCCCTATAGTTTCTGACGCATTGCTCTGCTGTGATTCCCGCAGAAACGTAGGCTTGCAGCAGTTTCCTGTCCCAAAGCAGGTAGTGCGCCCGCGCGGGTACGGAAACGAATTGCATACACTTTTCCATCTCTTTAGAGTTTCCCCGCGGCCAACTGCTTGAGTAAGACTCATACAGCGTCGTATAGTCAAGCCCCAACTCGGCACGCCAGCGCTTTGCAAACTGCCAACTGACGGCAATGCCGAAGGAAAAGGGTTCCTCTATCTCCTCGTGCTGCCAATAGTCGGGCTCGGGATAATCCGAAGATGCCGGAGAAACCGGAGCTGCCATACCCGAGTGCCCATAGGCGAGCGGTCCGCCAGCGTTCATTCCCCCTCCGCCCATGCTGCGCGTGGCATGCACGGAGAAGCTGAGATGGGAGGAGGCGCCGGGGGCGACGTCGGGAAGTGCGGAACCGTTGTCCGGCAACTGCGCCACGAGGTCGTAGGACCGTACCGGAGGCTTTCGCTCCGTCGGCTGCCACGAAGTGCTATCCTGCGGCTGTTCCAGAGAGGCTTCGCTCAGGTCGGCGTAACGTACATCCGCTTCAGCCGTAGGCGGGGTTTCCGGTTCTGAAGGCAGAATATCCGTTTTTGCAGGCAGGATTTCCGTTTTTTCCGGGACGAAAACGGCATGCTCCTCCCTCTTCCTTCCTGTTGAGGAAGCTGGGGAGATTGGCCTAGCCGCTGCAAGCGGAGCGGAGGAGGCAGCATAAGACGTCGTCGCCGGGTTCTCCGGAGCCTCCCCACGTGCAAGCGCCTTCTCTTCACCCTTTGAGGGGTGCAAGGCGGATTCGGAGGGAGCCGAATGCCGCAAGGTGAAGAACAGCAGCAAACAGGCCGCTGCCGCCGTAGGAATTGTCCACCACACAAGACGGCTGCGTTTGTGCGAGGGCTTCGACGAAGCCGTTCCGTTCACGGCGTCACGAACGTCGTCCCACACTCCGGGAGGTGGTGCTTCCCCGTAATCCGCAGCGCGGTTGCGCAGTTGTTCTATCCAGTCTTCTTTCATAAGTCATGTATTCTTATGTATTCTCCAACCATCCTTGCCAAGGTGCATCGCGCATGATGGTACTGCGATGCGGAGGATGCTTCGCGTATGCCCAGGCGCTGAGCAATCTCGCGGTGCGTCAGGTTCTCAAACACGAACAGGTTGAAAACGGTGCGCTGTCCGTCGGGTAAATGCTGAATCATACCCATTAGCTCCTCCATCGGAACGCCGTCCATCGGGGGCATCGGCTCGTCCGCCACATCCACGTCGTCAAGGGCGTCCATTGCCTCCAGGCGGGTGTGCTGCCTCAGGGTGTCAAGCGACTTGTTCACAGCCAGGCGGCATATCCAGGCGCGCAGCGACCCCTCACCCTGCCAACGGAACTGCGGAAGATGCTGGAAGACGGCGAGGAAAACGTCCTGCAACGTGTCGCGAAGGGCATCGTCGCGAACCACGTAGCGACGGCATATCGCTGTCACCGTCCGCACATGGCGGTCGTATATCTGTCGCATGGCAGCTTCATCGCCACGTTCCGCCCGTTCAATCAGGTTCAGTTCTTCTGCTTTGTGCACACGCAAGTTTGGCAAGCTCTGTCGCCTCGTTTGGAATGGTTTCTACCTATAAAACGCAACTGTATCGAAAACCTTGCATCGGTTTCCCTGTTTTTTTGCAAATTTCTGCAAAAAGAATGTGCGAATGCCTTAACAAAGAAAAAAGGAAAGCCGCTTCCGCAGCCTCCTTCATGACTATATAAATATGTGTATTTACAACCTGTTACGGCTCAGTTACACCCTCCACGGCCACAACGCTGTCCCAGGCGTCACGAACAGGCGTGAACTCCAGATGGAGTATGCCTTTTTTCCAGGAAGAGGAAAGGGGCATGTCCCCGACAAGTGTGCGCACGCTGCGCGGTTTCTTCGGCAAGGCGAGGTCCATGCTGCGAATGCTGTCGGAGAGGAAGTGTAGGTAGAGCGTACCGTCCTTTTTCGTGGATACGACGTTCTCGCCGTCGCCCACGCCCCCCGCCGTGGTGCCGTAGATGCTCTCGCCGTAGCGGTCGAGCCATCGGCCGATGCTGTCCAGGCGTGCGAGGGCAGCTGCGGGCAGTTTGCCGTCCGGCTGCGGACCGATGTTCAGCAGGAGGTTGGCGCCCTTTCCGCTGGTGCGTACGAGGAGACGCACGAGTTCACAGGTGCTCTTGTAGTCCTGGTCCTTCACCTTGTAGCCCCACATGCCGTTCATCGTCTGGCAGGTCTCCAGGGGCAGGCGGCTGATGCTCTGTCCGGAAAGGCCGGCGGTGTTCTCACCAGGCACGTCACGCTCGAATATCTGTATGTCCTCGCCGGGGAAGGGCGTCTGGTGGTGGTTGTTGCCCACGAGGCAGGCGGGCTGAAGCTCGTGGATGAGGCGGTACTGCGCCTCCAGCTGCCAGTCGAAGGGTATGGAGTCCTCGTCGTGGTCCCACCATCCGTCGAACCAGATGCAGCCTACGGGCCCGTATTCCGTCAGCAATTCGCGCAGCTGGCGGTTCATGAAGTCGTAGTACGACGGCCAGTTGCCCTGCTTGGAGGCATTCTTGCGCTTCGTGCCCAGTCCCGTACGGCCGAGGGGATAGTCCTCGCGCGTCCAGTCGAGATGACTGTAGTAGAGGTGAAGGGGCAGGCTCTGGCGGCGGCACTCGTCGGAGAGCTGGCGCAGGACGTCGCGGCCGTAGGGCGTGTGCATGATGTTGTAGTCGCTCTGCTTCGTGTCCCACATGGAGAAGCCCTCGTGGTGGCGCGTCGTGAACGTTATGTATCGGGCTCCGCTGCCCTTGATGGCGCGCACCCACTCGGCGGCATCAAAGTCGTGGGGATAGAAAGCGTTTGCGGCCTTGGCGTACTCATGGCTGTCGATGTCCTGGTTCGTCATGTACCATTCGCCCTGCCCGAACATGGAGTAAAGGCCCCAGTGCAGGAAGATACCGAACTTGGCGTCCGCAAACCGGGCACGCGCCGCCAGGTTCTCCGGCGTGGGGGTACAAGGCTCCCCTCCCGTCCCCCCGTCCGGGGGAAGGATTGCAGATGTGCCCATGAACAGGGATGACAGCAGGATTGCTGAAAAAATGCGTTTTCTCATATTCAGTCTATTTCAATAACCCCAAAACCTAATAACCTAAAAACCAAACAACTACTTTACCAGATTCCCCAGGATGTCCCGCGTAAGCTCGCGCGTGATGGTGCGCGTGGCAGCAGAAGTGGCGTTCTTCACGACACGCCCTGTGCCGCTGGTCGTGGACTTTGTCTTCTTCCCCGTCACCTTGTTGGAGACGGCGGAGCCGAGGATGGTTCCGAGCGTGGCCGTAACGGCTGTGATGATGGCCTTCAGCACCTTGCTCCAGATGCCGGGCTTTTTCTTCTTGTCCTTCTCTTCTTTCTCGGCCTCCTTGGCGGCTTTCTCCTCAGCCTTTTCGGCTTCCAACTGTTCGCTTTCGGCCAGGAGCACCTCAAAGGCCGACTCGCGATCCAAGGACTCGTCGTACTTGCCGTACACGCGCGACTGCTTGATGAGGTCAAGGCGCTGTCCCTCCGTGATGGCTCCTATCTGGCTCAGCGGGAAGAGCACCTTCGCGCGCTGCACGATGCCGGGAGCACCCTTCTCGTCAAGAAACGACACCAGCGCTTCGCCAGTCTCCAACTGCATGATGGCCTCTTCGGTCTTGAAGTCGGGGTTGGCACGGAAGGTCTCTGCCGCCACGCGCACGGCCTTCTGGTCACGCGGCGTATAGGCACGCAGGGCGTGCTGCACGCGATTGCCGAGCTGTCCGAGGATGGCGTCGGGGATGTCGGCAGGGCTCTGCGTCACGAAATAGACGCCTACGCCCTTACTGCGGATGAGGCGTACGACTTGCTCTATCTTGTCCGTCATGGCCTTCGAGGTGTCCTCGAAGAGCATGTGCGCCTCGTCAAAGAAGAAGACGAGCTTCGGAAGTTCCAGGTCGCCAACCTCGGGCAGCGAAGTGTAAAGCTCCGAAAGCAGCCAGAGCAGGAACGTGCTGTAGAGTTTCGGCTGCATCATCAGGCGGTCGGCCGCCAGTACGCTCATCACGCCGCGTCCGTTTTCCGTTGCGAGTAGATCCTGAATGTCGAAGGAGGGTTCTCCGAAGAACTTGTCGGCCCCCTGCCCTTCCAGGGCCAGCAGCGAGCGCTGAATGGCACCGATGGAGGCCGTAGAGATGTTGCCGTAGCGTGTCTGGTACTTGGAGGCGTTCTTGCCCACATAGTCAAGCATGGCGCGCAGGTCCTTCAGGTCGATAAGCAGCAGGCCACGCTCGTCCGCCACGCGGAAGGTTATCGTCAGTACGCCCGACTGCACGTCGTTCAGCCCCAACAGGCGGCTCAGGAGGTCGGGGCCCATGTCGGAGATGCGTGCGCGCATCGGGTGTCCCTGCTCACCATAGACGTCGTACAGACGCACGGGGCAAGCCTCAAACTGCGGCGCTTCGAGGCCGAACTCGGGCAGACGCTTCTCGATGAAGCCGCTCATCTTCCCCGCCTGGGAGATGCCGGAGAGGTCGCCCTTCATGTCGGCCATGAAGCAGGGAACGCCTGCCTGCGAGAAAGTTTCGGCCATCACTTGCAGTGATACCGTCTTGCCGGTACCCGTGGCACCGGCGATGAGTCCGTGGCGGTTGGCCATGCGGCCGACGATGGAAAGCGGTCCGCACTGGGCGTGGGCAATGTAAAGCCCCTGTTCTTTTGTAAGCATAGGTATGGTTGTATTTTTTATGTTTCTGTGAACGATTCGGATGGCATTCGCGAGCGAAGATAGCACAATCCCGGCAAAATGCCGAAATTTCACACAAAAACTTACGCGTCATCGGCGAATTATTCCTAATTTTGCAGCCCAAGAGGTGCTTTGCAGCAGGACATTCCGTCGCTTGCAGCCGCCTTTACAAGGGACGGGGCAAGAGGAAAGTCCGGGCAGCACAGGGCAGTCCGCTTCTTAATGGGAAGTAGTCCGCGAGGGCTAAGTAACGCAGAAGAAAACAACCGCCCACCGTGAGCCCGCGTTCCAAAACGCAGGACATCGGCGGGTAAGGGTGAGAAGGTGGGGTAAGAGCCCACCAGGTGCCTGGCGACAGGCATGCTGTGTGTCTCGGACGCTGAAAGTTCATGTAAACCGGCGCTTGAGGGCGGCCCGTCCGAGCCGGAGGGTAGAACGATACGAGGCTTCCTGCCGCGTGCGGCAGGGAGTACAGTGGAGCGGCGACGCCACACGCAGATAAATGACGGAACGCACCTTTTGTGCGACAGAACCCGGCTTATCGTTCGGCTGCAGAAGCACCTCTTTCATGCTTGTTTCCGGCTTTTTCGCCCGAAAAATGCTTTTAATGCGAAAAAAGTGGACGAAAAATTTGGCACATATCATGGAAAGCTCTACTTTTGCACCCGCAAAACAAACAATGTTGCACCCTTAGCTCAGTTGGTAGAGCAACTGACTCTTAATCAGTGGGTCCAGGGTTCGAGCCCCTGAGGGTGTACAAAAAGCGAGGATTCTTCGGAGTCCTCGCTTGCTTTTTGTATAATCCCTACTTCTGGCTTATTGGTCATTTTGAGTGGTGAAATCTTTGGAAACGCCGATAAATACTTACCTTTGCTGCATTTATTATTAATATGATGCAAAAAATGCTTTTTCTGCGGGTCAAATTCCACGATAAAGTTTGGTAAG
>JAFUXE010000050.1 GCA_017477205.1 Alloprevotella sp. | reverse complement strand
TTGTCACTCGTCACTTGTCACTAAAAAAAATGGACACCGCCTCCTTCTCCCACCCCGTCTTTGTCATGACGAAGCCCGCAGGCTCGCTGTGCAACCTGGCCTGCGAGTACTGCTACTATACGGAGAAGGGGAAGCTGTACCCCAACGACCCGCGCCACGTCATGAGCGACGAGCTGCTGGAGCACTTCACGCGCGAGTACATCGCCATGCAGCCCACGGCGGAAGTCCTCTTCACGTGGCACGGCGGCGAGACGCTCATGCGCCCCCTCGCCTTCTACAAGCGCGCGCTGGAGCTGCAACGGAAGTACGCCGCCGGACGACGCATCGACAACACCATACAGACGAACGGCACGCTCATCACGGACGAGTGGGCGCAGTTCTTCCACGACAACAACTTCCTCGTCGGCGTCAGCATCGACGGCCCGCAGGAGTTCCACGACGAATACCGGCGCTCGCGCACGGGAAAGCCGTCGTTCCGCCAGGTGATGCAGGGCATACAGCTGCTGAACAAGCACGGCGTAGAATGGAACGCCCTGGCCGTCGTCAACGACTACAACGCCGACCACCCGCTGGACTTCTACCACTTCTTCAAGCAGATAGGCTGCCGCTACCTCCAGTTCACGCCCGTCGTGGAGCGCTTCTACCGCCATTCCGACGGCCGCATGCTGGCAACGCCCCTGGAGGGGGCGACGGCCGAGCTGGCGGACTTCTCCGTGAGCCCCGCCGCGTGGGGCAGCTTCCTCTGCACCATCTTCGACGAATGGGTGCGGGAGGACGTCGGCGAGACCTTCGTGCAGCTCTTCGACGCCACGCTGGCCGGATGGGTGGGCGTGCAGCCGGGCGTATGCACCCTTGCCGAGACGTGCGGCCACGCCGGGGCGATGGAGTTCAACGGCGACGTCTATGCCTGCGACCACTTCGTGTTCCCGGAATACCGCCTCGGCAACATCCGCGAGAAGAGCCTTGCCGACATGATGTACAGCCCCGGGCAGCTACGTTTCGGGCGGGCAAAGCGCGACGGCCTGACGAGGCAATGCCGCGAGTGCGAATGGCTCTTCGCCTGCCACGGCGAATGCCCGCGCCTGCGCTTCGGCTTCAGCGACGAGGGAGAGGCCGGGCACCCCTACCTCTGCACGGGCTACCGGCAATACTTCGAGCACGCGGCACCCTACATGGACTTCATGAAATACCAGTACCAGAACGGAAAGGCACCCGCCAACGTCATGGACTGGATTCGCAAGGGGCAGCCCGCCTACCGCTCCACCTAACCCGCCCCAGCCGATGCCCCGCTATCCGCGCCAGGTCCGCAGGGGAATGCTCGCGCTGGCCGCCGCCGTCCCCGCAGCCTGCCTCCTCGTCACCCTTTTCTACCGGAGCACCGTGCAACGGGACTTCCCCTCCCCCGCCCCGAAGGACACCCTGGAGGCCGCCGGGGCCGCCGAGCTCCAAGCCTTCGAGCAGCAACTCCTCCGGGACTCCCTGCGCCGGGCACAAGCCCGCAGCCACGCCGCCGCCTATGCAGACGGCCAGGCTGACGCCCGGAAAGCCGCGGCCGCAGCCCAGCCCTTCCCCTTCGACCCCAACACGGCGGACTCCGCCACGCTCGTGCGCCTTGGCCTGCGCCCCTGGCAGGCACACAACTGCCGCCAGTACGTGCGCAAGGGCGGACGATGGCGCTCGCCGGAGCATTTCAGCCACCTCTACGGACTTTCCCGCGAGGACTTCGAGCGCCTGCGCCCCTACATTGCCATCGCCCGGGACAGCACAAGCCTCCTCCGCGAGGCCGGACGGGCGGAACGCGAAGCCCGGCAGGCCGCATGGGAACGCCGACGCGACAGCCTGCGCGCCCTTTCCCCCGAGAAGCTTCCCGCCGGAAGCGTCGTGGACCTGAACCGGGCGGACACGCTCCTGCTGCGCCGCATTCCGCAGATAGGAGAATGGCGCGCCAAACAGATAGTGGAGTACCGCGAACGCCTCGGCGGCTTCGTCGCCGCCTCCCAGCTGCGCGAAATCGAAGGCATGCCGGCAGGGGTGGAGGAATGGTTCGCCGTGGAAAAGGGATTCACGCCCCGCCGCATCAACGTCAACACGGCCACGTTCCAGCAGCTCGTGCGCCACCCCTACCTCAGCTACGGGCAGGTGAAGGCCATCATGCAGCACCGCCGCACGCACGGCCGCCTGCGCAGCTGGAAGGACGTCGGCCTCTCACCTGAGTTCTCGGACAAGGACTTCCAGAGACTTGAGTCTTATTTCTCGTTCTGAGGATAGACTTTAACATCACAAGAGTTCAGCGTAAACATTCTATACAAGAAAAACGGAGAAAATCCTGCACTTCTTACACCTAACACAGATTCTCAGTGAGTTAAAAACTTCAATCTTGCGCCCAACTTGCACCTAAAAGTCGTTTCGCGCTTTGCGCTTACCTTGAGTCGAGCTTTGTGCTTACCTTGTCATGAGGTGTGCGCATACCTTGACTTGAGATATGCGGACACCTTGACATGAGCTGTGCGCATAGCTTTTTAGAGAGGTGAACCACTAAACACACTAAAGACCACTAAAGACACAGCTTTTTTCTACAAAAAGCAAAATAAAACTTCTTCGCAATTCAGGATAAATTCACTTAATCTGGAGTTTGTAGTGTATGTAGTGGTTAAAGCTTTTGTGTCCGTAGTGGTTCTAAGCGGAATCGGGTGCAAGATAGGTGCAAGATTTTACGGTTAGCATGCTGAGATTCAGTATTAGACACAAGATGTGCAGGATTCTGGAGTTTTTTGGCGTATAGGCTCATTGAGGCAAGCAGCGGAACCGGTTACTTACGTCAAACTCTCATTGGCATCGTATCTTCTCTATTAGGGAAAGAACATAAATAAGACTCCGCCGCGAGCACGAAGCCCGCGGCGGAAATCAGTTTCTAAACGTTTGGGATGAAGGGGGCTTAGCAGACGCCCTGCTGGAGCATGGCGTTGGCAACCTTCATGAAGCCGGCGATGTTGGCGCCCTTCACGTAGTTGATGAAGCCGTCCGGCTGGCGGCCGTACTTCACGCACTGTTCGTGAACGTCGCTCATGATCTGGTGGAGCTTCTGGTCCACTTCCTCTGCCGTCCAGTAGATGTGCATGGCGTTCTGCGTCATTTCGAGGCCGCTGGTGGCCACGCCGCCGCTGTTGACAGCCTTACCGGGGCCAAAGGGGGTGCGCTGTGCGATGAAGTAGTCGATGGCCTCTGCCGTGCAACCCATGTTGCTGACTTCGGCAACGCATTGTACGCCGTTGGCGACGAGCATCTTGGCGTCTTCCTCGTTCAGCTCGTTCTGCGTGGCGCAGGGCATGGCGATATCCACCTTCACCTCCCAGGGCTTCCTGCCGGGGAAGAACTTGGCGTTCGGGTACTTCTCGGCATAGGGAGCGACGACGTCGTTACCGCTGGCGCGGAGCTCGAGCATGTACTCGTTCTTCTCGCCGCTGATGCCGTCCGGGTCATATACGTAGCCGTCGGGACCGCTGATGGTGACAACCTTCGCGCCGAGCTGCGTGGCCTTCTGCACGGCACCCCAGGCTACGTTTCCGAAGCCGCTGACGGCGATGGTTTTGCCCTTGATGTCAAGGCCCTGGTCGTCGAGCATGTGCTTCAGGTAGTAGCATGCGCCGTAGCCCGTAGCCTCGGGACGCAGGATGCTGCCGCCGAACTCGCGGCCCTTGCCCGTCATCGTGCCCGTGCACTCGTGGGTGAGCTTCTTGTACATGCCGTAGAGGTAGCCTACTTCGCGGCCGCCCACGCCGATGTCGCCGGCGGGAACGTCCATGTCCGGGCCGAGAATCTTGTGGGCCTCGAGCATCCAGCTCTGGCAGAAGCGCATGATCTCAGCATCGCTCTTTCCGCGGGGAGCAAAGTCGGAACCGCCCTTCGCGCCGCCCATGGGGAGCGTGGTGAGGGCGTTCTTGAAGGTCTGCTCGAAGCCGAGGAACTTCAGGATGGAGAGGGTCACGGAGGGGTGGAAGCGCACGCCGCCCTTGTACGGGCCGATGGCGTTGTTGAACTGTACGCGATAGCCGAGGTTCACCTGCACCTCGCCCTTGTCGTCCACCCAGGGCACGCGGAACGTGAGGATGCGGTCGGGCTCCACGATGCGCTCGATGATCTTTGCCTTCTCGAACTCGGGGTGCTGGTTATAGACTTCTTCGACGGAGAGGAGCACTTCGCGGACTGCCTGGAGGTATTCCTTCTCACCGGGGTGTTTGGCCTCAAGGGCCTGCATGATAACGTCTGTTTTCATGAATTGGGATTGTTTTTGTTTAAGGTTGAGTAAGTGTTTTGGTGTGTCTTTGGTTTTCGTGCTTGCAAATGTAGAGCAGAAAAACGAGACGTGCAAGTTTTTCCCGTGTTTTTTCTCTCCACGCCCCGAAATCTCCCCTGCCCCGTCACTCGCCGAGCAGGTCGGGACGGAGGCGCCGGGTGCGCTCGAGGCTCTGCTGGAGCTCCCATTCCTTGATTTTTGCCTCGTGTCCGCTGAGCAGCACGTCGGGCACGCGCCAGCCCTTGTACTCCGCCGGGCGGGTATAGACGGGAGCTGCCAGCAGGTTGTCCTGGAAGCTGTCGGAGAGCGCGCTCTGCTCGTCGCTCAGCACGCCGGGGACAAGGCGCACGACGGCATCCGCGATGGCGGCGGCGGCAATCTCGCCGCCCGTCAGGACGTAGTCGCCGACGCTGATTTCGCGCGTGACGAGGTGCTCGCGGACGCGATAGTCCACGCCCTTGTAGTGGCCGCAGAGGATGATGAGGTTTTCCTTGAGCGAAAGCTCGTTCGCCACGGGCTGGCAGAACTGCTCGCCGTCGGGCGTCGTGAAGATGACCTCGTCGTATTCGCGCTCCGCCTTGAGGGCGGCGATGCAGTCGTCGATGGGCTGGCATTGCATCACCATGCCCGCAAAGCCGCCAAAGGGATAGTCGTCCACGCGGCGGTGCTTGTCCTTCGTATAGTCGCGGAGGTTGTGGAGGTGGATTTCCACAAGCCCCTTCTTCTGTGCGCGTGCCAGGATGGAGGTGTTCACGAAGCCTTCCAGCATCTCCGGCAGCACGCTGATGATGTCTATTCGCATTCCGTTTTCCGTTTATTAGTTGACGAGTTGACAAGCAGACAAGCTGACGAGCTGCAGCTTGTTTACTCGTTTGCTCGTAAGCCTGTTTACCTTATTGTGGCGCGAAGTTAACGTTTTTCGCCTCATGAAGAAAGTTTTCCGCGACTTTTCATTACTTTTGCTTCCAAATACCTCCATAGTGTGTTCTAAAAAGGCAGAAATGACACCCCAGGAACGAATCACAGAGCTTCGCGAAACGCTCAGCCGACACAACTATAATTATTATGTGCTGAGCCAGCCGACCATCTCCGACCAGGACTTCGACGCCCTGCTGCGCGAGCTGGCGGCACTTGAGGAGCAGCACCCCGAAATGTTCGACGCCAACTCCCCGACGCAACGCGTGGGCAGCGACCTGACGAACGAATTTGAGCACGTGGCCCACGAGCGCCCGATGCTCTCCCTCGGGAACACCTACAACCGCGACGACGTACGCGAGTTTTACAAGCGTGTGAAAGAGGGACTTGGAGGCGCTCCGTTCGAGATTTGCTGCGAGCTGAAATACGACGGACTCAGCATCTCCCTCATCTACGAAGACGGCCAGCTGGTGCGCGCCGTGACACGCGGCGACGGCGTGCGGGGCGACGACGTGACGGCAAACGTGCGCACCATACGCACCATTCCCCTCCGGCTGCGTCCCGGCTCCGGCTATCCCCGCAGGTTCGAGATTCGCGGCGAAGTGCTGATGCCCTGGGAACGCTTCGACGCCCTCAACCACGAACGCGAGCTGCGCGAGGAGCCGCTCTTCGCCAACCCGAGGAACGCCGCCAGCGGCACCCTGAAGCTGAAGAACTCGGCCGAGGTGTCCCACCGGCGCCTGGATGCCTACCTATACTTCCTCCTCGGCGACGGGATTCCCGCCGCCTCCCACTACGAGCGCCTGCAGATGGCGCGCCGATGGGGCTTCCGCGTGTCCGAGGACGTCACCCTCGCCCGCTCCCTGGAGGACATATACGCCTTCATAGACCATTGGGACGAGAGGCGCAGCAGCCTGCCCGTCGCCACGGACGGCATCGTGCTGAAGGTGAACAGCCTGGCGCAGCAGGAAGAACTGGGCTACACGGCGAAGACGCCCCGCTGGGCCATCGCCTACAAGTTCCAGGCCGAACAGGCGCTGACACGCCTGCTCAGCGTCAGCTACCAGGTAGGGCGAACAGGAGCCGTCACGCCCGTGGCCAACATGGAGCCCGTCCACCTGGCAGGTACCGTCGTCAAGCGCGCCTCCCTGCACAACGAGGACGTGATGCGCGGCCTCGACCTCCACATCGGCGACTACGTACGCGTGGAAAAGGCCGGGGAAATCATCCCGCAGATAGTCGGCGTGGACACCTCGCGGCGCGGAGCGCAGACCGGGGAAAGCGTGCAGTTCATCACCCGCTGCCCCGAATGCGGCACCCCGCTGCGCCGCTACGAGGGCGAAGCCGCCACATACTGCCCGAACGACGCGGGATGCCGCCCGCAGATACTGGGACGGATAGAGCATTTCATCTCCCGCGACGCAATGGACATCAGTTCCCTGGGGCCCGAAACCGCCGACCTCTACTACACACGGGGGCTCATCCGCAACGCCGCCGACCTCTACCACCTGACCGTTGCCGACATCTGCGGCGGCTACACCTCGCGCGTCGTCTCCGCGCGCAAGGTCGTGGAGAGCATCGACCAGAGCCGGAAGGTGCCCTTCGACCGCGTACTCTACGCGCTCGGCATCCGCTTCGTGGGACGCGTCGCCGCACGCCAGCTGGCACGTGCCTTCCGCACGATGGACGCCCTGACGGCAGCCTCGGAAGAGGAATTACAACACGTTGAGGGCGTGGGAAAAATCATCGCCAAGAGCGTCGTGGAATGGTTTGCGGTACCTGAGAACCAAGCCTTCGTGCAACGCCTGCGCGAGGCGGGCCTGCAGATGGAAATCTCCGAGGAAGGCCCCACGGGCAGCGCACTCGCGGGAAAGACCATCGTCATCAGCGGCACCTTCTCCCACCACAGCCGCGAGGAATACAAGCTCCTGATAGAACGCAACGGCGGACGCAACGCCTCAAGCATCAGCAGCAAGACCTCCTTCGTGCTGGCCGGGGAAAACATGGGGCCCAGCAAGCAGGAGAAGGCAGCCAGCCTCGGCATCGCCCTCGTCCCCGAAGCGGATTTCCTGGACATGATAGGAGAAAGCCCCGCACCATCGCTGTTCTAAAATCGCCAAGACTCAAAAAACAACTCCAAACCGCAACAAAGTACTTTCAATCATGATACTCAATCCCTTTAAAGGCTTCGGCGTAGCCCTCATCACGCCGTTCACCCCCGACGGCATGGTGGACCACACCGCACTTCGCAGCCTCGTCCGGGGCATCATCGGGGAAGGCGCAGACTTCCTCTGCGTACTTGGCACTACGGCCGAGACCCCTACCCTCACGCCCGAAGAGCGCGAGGCCGTGAAGCGTACCGTCCGCGAAGAAGCCGGCGGACGCGTGAAACTCCTGCTCGGCGCCGGAGGCAACTGCACGCGAACCGTCTGCGAAGAACTCCGCTGCGAAGGCAGCACGGAGGGCTTCGACGGCGTGCTCATCGTGACGCCTTACTACAACAAACCTTCGCAAGAAGGTCTTTATCAGCACTATTGCTCCGTAGCCGCCGCCACATCGCTTCCCGTCGTCCTCTACAACGTCCCCGGGCGTACAGGCGTCAACCTCTCGCCCGAAACCGTCGTGCGTCTCGCCAACGACTGCCCCAACATCGTGGCCGTGAAGGAAGCCTCCGGGCGCGTCGTGCAGGGCCAGGACATCATCCGCCTCGCCCCCGAAGGCTTTGACGTCCTCTGTGGCGACGATGCCGTCACGCCCGCCCTGCTCGCCGTAGGTGCCGTCGGCGTCATCTCCGTCCTCGGAAACGCCTTCCCGCGAGAGTTCGGCGACATGACGCACGCCGCCATGCGCGGCGACTTCGCGACCGTCCGCACCCTCCACCGTCGCCTGACCCCCTTCTACCGCCTGATGCTCTGCGACGGCAATCCTGCCGGCATCAAGTCCCTCCTGTCACAACAAGGAAAAGCGCAAAACGTCCTGCGACTGCCCCTCGTTCCCGCGACAGAGGCCACGCAGGCGGCGCTTCGCGAAGCCCTCAAGGATTTTTAGGAAATACGGTCTATAGGTCAAAATGGGTGGTAAAAAGTTGCGTTTTAATGCCTATTGGTCATTTTGGGTGGTGGTAACAGTTTAAAACTATGAAAAACACCGCGGAGGTTTGCCCAGCGGCTGGGGGCGCGAAGCCCCCAAAGAGCT
>JAFUXE010000035.1 GCA_017477205.1 Alloprevotella sp. | reverse complement strand
TCCGCACATGAGCCTTGACTGGAAGACACCGGCAGAAGCCGCACGCTGCACAGGAGAATTAAAGAAAAAGTGGACCAGCTACAGAGAAAAAGCCATCAAAGGCCTGGCTACATAGAAACAATTAATTAGCTTTGCAGGCGACTTTCGTGGTCAACCTGGTTTGTGAATAACAAAAAACACAGTCCACGGAAAATATAAATAGGCAACGACAGCTGTCAACTGAAACTAAAATTAAGTATCAACCAAGGTCAACCCACATTACAAATAAGACTGAAAGTAGTCAACCAAAATCGTTAAACTACACCCACCGGGCATTTTTCTGCCACGCGCATCCCCGTTTTCCGCGAAAAAGACTATATTTGCGCTTTCATAAAACAACATCCCTATAGCGTCATGGAACCAATCACAGTTAAAGACAGACGTTTCAGCATCTCCATCCCCAGGGAGGAGATACAGGAACGCGTAGCCGCCCTCGCCGCGCAAATCAGCAAGGACCTCGAAGGGAAGAACCCCCTCTTCCTGGCCGTACTGAACGGCTCCTTCGTATTCGCCGCCGACCTCGTGCGCGGCATCACAACGCCCTGCGAAATCTCCTTCATCCGCCTCTCCTCCTACGCCGGAACGGAAAGCACGGGGAAAGTGCACGAACTCATGGGCCTCAACGAGGACATCACGGGGCGCACCGTCGTCATCATCGAGGACATCATCGACAGCGGCCTGACGATGAAGGAACTCCTTGCAAGCCTCAAGGGCAAGAACCCCGCCGACGTGCGCATCGCAGCCCTGCTCGTAAAGCCCGGGAACCTCAAGGTGGACCTCGACATCCCCTACTGCTGCTTCCGCATCCCCAACGACTTCATCGTCGGCTACGGACTCGACTACGACGGCTACGGACGCAACCTGGCCGACATCTACACGGTTGTAAACGACTAACGCTGAAAAAATGAAAAACATCATCATCTTCGGGGCCCCCGGCTCCGGAAAAGGCACCCAGAGCGACCTGCTCGTGGAAAAATACGCCTTCCGCCACATCTCCACAGGCGACGTCCTGCGCGCAGAAATCAAGAACGGCACCGAGCTCGGACGGACGGCAAAGGCATACATCGACAAGGGACAGCTCATCCCCGACGAGCTCATGGTCAGCATACTGGCCGCAACCTACGACGCCCTGACACCCTGCGAAGGCGTCATCTTCGACGGCTTCCCCCGCACGATACCGCAAGCGGAAGCCCTCCAGGACATGCTGGCGCAGAGAAACACGAAGGTCAGCACCGTGCTGGAGCTCCAGGTGCCCGACGAACTGCTGACGGAACGCCTTCTGCTGCGCGGAAAGACCAGCGGACGCGCCGACGACAACGAGGAGACCATCAAGGCACGCCTCGGCGTCTATCACAGCCAGACGGCACCCCTCGCCGCATGGTACGGCGAACGCGGACTGCTCACGCGCGTAAACGGCGTGGGAAGCGTGGAAGAAATCAACGCCGTGCTCCGCACGGCCATCGACAACCTGGACTGAACCAGGAAAACACAGCTCCGCCCGAATGGAATCCAACTTCGTTGACTACGTGAAAATATACTGCCGCTCCGGAAAGGGCGGACGAGGCTCCATGCACCTGCACCGCGCCAAGTACCAGCCCAACGGAGGGCCCGACGGCGGCGACGGCGGACGCGGAGGCAGCGTCTATCTGCGCGGAAACAGGAACTTCTGGACACTGCTCCACCTGCGCTACGAGCGCCACGCATTTGCCGAGCACGGGCAGAACGGCGGAAAGGACCTGCGCCACGGAGCCGCAGGCGCGGACAGGTACATAGACGTACCCTGCGGAACCGTCGCCTACGATGCCGAGACGGGACGCTACCTCTGCGACGTGACGCAGGACGGACAGGAAGTCCTCCTGCTGCAAGGCGGACGCGGAGGACGCGGAAACTGGCACTTCCGCACCTCGACAAACCAGACGCCGCGCTACGCACAGCCCGGCGAGCCGATGCAGGAACTCATGGTCATCCTGGAGCTGAAGCTGCTGGCCGACGTGGGGCTTGTGGGATTTCCGAACGCAGGAAAATCCACGCTGCTCTCAACCCTCTCCTCAGCACGCCCGAAGATAGCCAACTATCCCTTCACCACGCTGGAGCCCAGCCTGGGCATCGTGGCCCATCGCGACGGACACTCCTTCGTCATGGCTGACATCCCCGGCATCATCGAGGGAGCCAGCGAGGGACGCGGCCTCGGCCTGCGGTTCCTGCGCCACATCGAGCGAAACTCCCTGCTCCTCTTCATGGTGCCGGGCGACACGGACAACATACGCCGCGAATACGAAATACTCCTTGGCGAGCTGGAGCGCTACAACCCCGAAATGCTGGACAAGCAGCGCGTCCTGGCCGTCACGAAGGCCGACCTCCTGGACGACGAGCTCATCGAAATGCTGCGCGAAGACCTGCCGACGGACTTGCCCGTCGTATTCATCTCCTCCGTAGCCCAGAAAGGGCTGCAGGAGCTGAAGGACGTGCTGTGGAACGCCCTCGACAGCGAATCCAACAAGCTCGCCGCCATGATGGGAGAGGACACGCTGGCGCATCGGGACCGCGAGACCCACGTCCTCGACCGCGACTTCACGGACTGGGAACCCGACTGGGAAGATGCGCGCGAAGCCGACATACGCGAGGAAGAGGAAGAAGACGGGGACGACATCTACGAAATCGAAGAGCTCGAAGACTGAAGAAAGTGCGTTTTTGCAAAGACCACTTCCCGTTTTCGCGACGTAGCAAAGCGCTTATGCGGAATAAACCGTAAAACTCCCTTGCACTGCAAGACCTTTGGCTTATCTTTGCGCCGTCTGGATAACGCGCACGCGCGCAGGCGCACACAAGCGCACATAAACACGCAGGCGCACATAAAAGAGAATAATGAATAAGAACACGACAATGCCCGACTGGGTCTTTGAAACCAGCTGGGAAGTATGCAATAAAGTGGGAGGAATCTACACGGTACTGTCCTCCCGCGCACAGACACTGAAAGAAACCTTTGGCGACCACCTTGTATTCATCGGCCCCGACCTCTGGAAAGAGAAGGAATGCCGCGACTTCAGGGAAGACCGCCGCCTGATGCGGCCGCTTCGCGAGGCTGCAGAAAAAGAAGGGCTACACGTGAGAACCGGACGCTGGCTCGTGGAGGGAAGCCCCGCCGCAGTGCTGGTGGACTTCAAACCCTTCCTTGAGCAGAAAAACGACATCTACTCCCGTGCCTGGGAACTCTTCGGCGTTGACAGCCTTCACGCCTACGGCGACTACGACGAAGCCTCGATGTTCTCCTATGCAGCGGGACTTTTTGTAAGCATCGCCGCCAGGACGAAAACCTTGCAAAACGCACGGATTGCCTATCAGGCTCACGAATGGATGTCGGGGCTGGGCATGATGTTCCTGAAGCAGGCCGTGCCCTCCGTGGCAACCATCTTCACAACCCACGCCACCAGCATCGGGCGCTCCATAGCAGGCAACAACAAGCTGCTCTACAAATACTTCAACGGCTACGACGGCGACCAGATGGCGCGCGAGCTCTCCATGGAGGCAAAGCACAGCGTGGAAAAGCAAAGCGCACTCCGCGCAGATTGCTTCACGACCGTCTCCACCTTCACGGACCGCGAATGCCGGCAGCTCCTCGGAAAGTCTGCCGACGTCGTGCTGCCCAACGGATTCCGCCTTCCGCCCCTGGAGAAGGACAAGGCGGCAGACGCGCGCGCCTGCATGCTCGATACAGCCTCCGCCCTCCTCGGCGAGGAGCTGCCCGCAGACACGCTCATCGTGGCCACGAGCGGGCGCAACGACTATCGCTGCAAAGGCTTCGACGTCTATCTCGAATCCCTTGCGCAGCTCAATGCCCGCCTTCGCGACGAGGCTCCTGAGCAGCGCGTCCTGGCACTCATAGAAGTGCCCTGCTGGACAAAGGCACCCCGCCAGGATTTGCTGGAGAACCTCCGGCGTCCCGCCGCAGAGCGAAAGCCCCTGCCCCACCCCATCATCACGCACGAACTCCACAACTTCCACGAGGACCGCATCGTGAACACCATTCGCGGCCTTGCACTATGGAACACGCCGCAGGACCCCGTGAAGGTCATGCTCGTGCCCTGCTATCTCGACGGAGCCGACGGCATCCTGAACCGCCACTACTACGAGCTGCTCGCTGCCACCGACCTCTGCGTCTATCCCTCCTACTACGAACCCTGGGGCTACACCCCCCTGGAGGCATGCGCCTACGGCGTACCTTGCATCACGACAGACCTCTCGGGGTTCGGACAGTGGGTGGCAGCACGCCTTCAGCACCCCGCCACGCTGAAGGACGGCTGCGCCGTACTCCATCGCGACGACGAGAACTACTTCTCCTGCGCAGCCGAAATCGCCGGCATCATCCTGCAAACGGCACTCGCACCCGCACAGAAACGCGCGCAGGCCGCTGCCGCCGCACGCAAGCTGGCCGCGCATGCCGAATGGAAAGACTTCATCGGCCAGTACTTCAAGGCCTATGCCTTCGCAATGGCGAAATAACGCAGGGAAGCCAAGCCCCCCGGCACCCATGACGGAAACAGAAACAACTAAACAATCATTATATCACGCATGAAAGTAAAAGTAAGCAACGCAAACGAACCCCAGTGGAACCTCGTGAATGTGAAAAGCCACATTCCCTCGGAACTCCAGAAGCTCGACGAGCTGAGCCGCAACCTTTGGTGGACATGGAGCCCCGACGCACGCGAGCTGTTCCGCAGCATTGACGACGAGCTTTACAGCAAGACAGACCACAACCCCATCGAGATGCTCCGCAGCATCAGCTATGACCGCCTCAAGGAACTCGCCAAGGACGACGAGCTCATCGCACGCATGAACAAGGTGTACAAGCAATTCCGCACCTACATGGACGTGAAGCCCGACGCCAAGCGTCCCTCCGTGGCCTATTTCTGCATGGAATACGGGCTCTATCACGTGCTGAAAATCTACAGCGGCGGCCTCGGCATCCTCGCAGGCGACTACATGAAGGAAGCCTCCGACTCCAACGTTGACATGTGCGGCGTCGGTTTCCTCTATCGCTACGGATATTTCACGCAGACGCTCTCCATGGACGGCCAGCAGATTGCCAACTACGAGCCGCAGGACTTCGACCTCCTGCCCATCGAACGCGTCCTCGACGCTGAAGGCAATCAGGTCATCGTGGACGTTCCCTTCCCCAACTACGTTGTCCACGCAGCCATCTGGAAGGTGCGCGTGGGCCGCATCAGCCTCTTCCTCCTCGACACGGACATTCAGCAGAACAGCGAGTTCGACCGCAGCATCACGCACACGCTCTATGGCGGCGACTGGGAAAACCGCATGAAGCAGGAGTACCTCCTCGGCATCGGCGGCATGCTGGCCCTCCAGAAGCTTGGCATCAAGAAGGACATCTACCACTGCAACGAGGGACACGCTGCCTTCTGCAACGTACAGCGCCTCGTGGACTACGTGGCCGAAGGCTTCAGCTACGGCGAAGCCCTCGAACTCGTTCGCGCATCAAGCCTCTATACCGTCCACACGCCCGTGCCCGCCGGCCACGACTACTTCGACGAGACCTTGCTCGGCAAGTACATGGGCTGGGTGCCTGAACGCCTCGGCATCTCCTGGGAGGACTTCGTCGGCCTCGGACGCACGAACCCCGAAGACAGCGGTGAAAAGTTCTGCATGAGCACATTCCTCTGCAAGACCTGCCAGGAAGTGAACGGCGTCAGCTGGCTGCACGGCGAAGTCTCCAAGAAAATGTTCAACGACATTTGGCGCGGCTACTTCCCCGAAGAAAGCCACGTCGGCTACGTCACCAATGGCGTACACTATCCCACGTGGAGCGCACGCGAATGGCGCCGCGTTCACGCCAAGTACTTCGATGCCAACTTCATGAACGACGAAAGCAACGAGCGCATCTGGGAGAAAATCTACGACGTGCCCGACGAAGTGGTTTGGAAGACGCGCATGGAGCTGAAGACCAAGCTCATCGACTACATCCGCGAGCGCTTCCGTGAAAACTGGCTCAAGAACCAGGGCGACCCCAGCCGCGTTGTCAGCCTCCTGGACAAAATCAACCCCAACGCGCTGCTCATCGGCTTCGCACGCCGCTTTGCCACCTACAAGCGCGCACATCTTCTCTTCTCCGACCTTGACCGCCTTTCCAAGATTGTCAACAATCCCGACTACCCCGTACAGTTCATCTTCGCCGGCAAGGCCCACCCCGCCGACGGAGCCGGACAGGGACTCATCAAGCGCATCTACGAGATTTCCCAGCGCCCCGAGTTCATCGGAAAGATTCTCTTCCTTGAGAACTACGACATGCATCTTGCCCGCCGCCTTGTCAGCGGCGTGGACATCTGGATGAATACGCCTACGCGCCCCCTCGAGGCCAGCGGCACGAGCGGCGAGAAAGCCCTCATGAACGGCGTCGTCAACCTCAGCGTGCTGGACGGATGGTGGTACGAAGGCTATCGCGAGGGCGCAGGATGGGCACTCACGGAAAAGCGCACCTACCAGAACCAAGACCATCAGGACCGCCTCGACGCCACGACCATCTACGGCATGCTTGAGCAGGAAATCATTCCGCTCTACTACGCCCGCAACCGTCGCGGCTACAGCGAAAACTGGATTCGCACCGTGAAGAACTCCATCGCACGCATCGCTCCGCACTACACCATGAAGCGCCAGCTGGACGACTACTTCGAGAAATTCTACGTGCCGCAGGCCAACCGCTTCAAGGCCATCAGTGCCGACGGCGCGAAGGTGGCAAAGGAAATCGCTGCCTGGAAGGAACTCGTCGCCCAGCGTTGGGACGCCATCCACGTTGTAGGCTCCGAGCGCAATGTAGGCGCAGCCGGCATTGTCACGAGTGGCGAGGAAATCTGCATCCGTCACACCATCGACGAGCAGGGACTTGAGGACGCCATCGGCGTAGATATGGTTCTTGTCGGCACACAGGACGGCCAGGACAAGCTTCAGAAAGTCATCCCCATGAACGTCGTGAAGCGCGAAGGCAATCTCTACACCTTCGAGGTGAAGACCGCGCTGGAGTTTGCAGGCACCTTCAAGGTGGCATACCGCATGTACCCGAAGAATGCCCTCCTGCCCCATCGTCAGGACTTCTGCTACGTCAAGTGGTTCAACTGATTCCCGCGACGCGAAGGTTTAAAACCGCCTATTAGGAAGGGGACGGAAAAGCCGCAAGGCCGCTCCGTCCCCTTTTCTGTTTCACGAAAACTGTTTTTCAAGCCTCGCCGCCGCGTTTTTGTGCCTCCAAAAACGCACGCTTCACAGGCGAATCCTTCGCTTCACAGGCGAATCCTTCGCCAAAGGCAGCGGGGAATGCGCCGCCAAAGGGCTGTCAGCAGGCGGTAGCGCCAATCGACGACGCGGACGTGGCGGCGGGCCTTGATGGCTGAGACAATCTCGCGCGCCACCCGCTCGGGGCGAAGCATCATGGGATAGTGGAAGTCGCCGCTCAGCAGAGCCGTGTCCACGAAGCCCGGGCGTATGTCCGTGAAGCGTATCTTCAGGCCGCGCGCATGTGCCTGCTGCTCCAAAGCCTGCAGATAGACACCCTGCATGGCTTTCGTGGCGGAATAGGAAGGCGCGGGGCCGAGTCCCTTTGTGCCGGCGATGGACGTGATGGCGGCGATGTGCCCGGTTCCCTGTTCCGCAAAGTAGCGATAGGCCTCGCCAATCATGCGCGTGAAGCCAAGCGCGTTGGTTTCGACGGTGCGCAGCTCCGTGTCCTCCCTCAATTCCCGGTTTTGCCTGCCGATGCCGGAGGCGTAGAAGAAAAGGTCCATTCCCCCCACCTTTTCAACAAGATTCCGAAGCCGCTCGCAGGCATCCTGCTGCGTCACGTCTATCTGCGCAACCTCCACGTCGTCGCCGATGCTGCGCAGCAAGTCCTCCCGGCGGGCGGCAACGCCCAGTTTCCAGCCTTCCTGCCTCAGCAGAAGCGCCACTTCCCGTCCTATGCCCGACGAGGCTCCTATGACAATCGCCCGTTTCATAGACTTTTCAGGAACCCGGGGGCAGCGGCAAGGGCTTCGGGCTTGCCCACGTCGAGGAGGCGAAGGCCGGGCTGCTCGTAGCCGTGAATCTCTACCTTGTCGCAGACGGAAAGATAGAAGTCGATGATGGAGAATGCCTCGGGAAAGGATTCCATAAGGGGAAAGAGGCGGGGAGAAAAGGCGTGGATGCCGCTGAAGGCGAGCCGCGTGCAGGTTTCAGGGCGCAAGTCCGCATAGGGACTTCGCACTTCTCCCGTCTGGAGGTTCGTCCAACCCACGAGACGCATGCGCGCGTCGAAGAGCAGGTAGCGCGACGTCTGGCGGCGGCTCACGAGGAGCGTGGCGGCAAAGGGAAGGCTGCGGCGATGGAAGCCGGCGAGGTCGGCATTGGAGAGGATGTCAACGTTGTGGATGAGGACGGGCTGCTGCTCCCCCCGGAAGAAGGTCGCGGCGCGCCGCAGGCCGCCGCCCGTGTTGAGGAGGGCATCGCTCTCGTCGCTGACTGCCACGGGAAGGGGGAAGCTGTGCGTGCGGATGAAGTCCGCCAGCATCGCCGCGTGATGGTGAACGTTGACAACGGCTTCCTCCGCTCCGGCGGAGGCAAGGCGCGAAAGGACAATTTCGAGAAGCGTCCTATTGCCCACAGTAACGAGGGCTTTAGGACGCGTATCGGTCAACGGACGCAGACGTGTGCCGAGTCCGGCGGCAAAGACCATGCTCTTCATCAGTTGAAGCGGCTATAGGTCACGTCGATGGAGAGTTTTCCGCGCGGACCGCCAAGCAGGCGCACGCTGGCGAGGTCGAGCTCGTTGCGCAGGCGCAGGACGGTGCGCGTGGTGGAAGTGTAGGCGCTGCTGGACGTGAGGAACTCAGGCGAAACGGGGACGAGGGCAATGGTGGCCCAGTCGGGATTTGCGGCTTCCCAGACGGCATATTTCGCGCGGCGCTGTGCCTCGGTATCGCTGATGGTGACGCCCGCGCCGAGGTCGCGCTCACGCTTCATCGTGGTGATGAGGGGCGCAATGTTGCTGAAGACGTAGGCTCCCAATGCGGAGGAATACTCGGCAATGAAGGAGGTGCGCTGGTCGCCCGTGCGGGAGGTTTCGAAGAAGGAGTACATCTGCCCCTTGCGCACGAGGAGCAGCGTCGAGGGCATGCTGAGACTGAACGTGCCCTGCGCTTCGCTGGCAAGGCTTGGGAAGGCGATGCGCGCGGAGTTGATGGTGTCCGTATAGTGGTCGCCCGCCACGATGTCGTCAACGGGAAGGTCCACGAGCGTGAAGATGCCGGCGGGCGCCTTCACGTAGGTATAGTCGTTGTCCGGCGAAAGCATCTCGGCAGGGATGTCGCTTGCGACGCGCGTGTTCTGGATGACTTCCTCGGTGGAGGCCAGCGTGAGATAGCCGTCGTAGATGGTGTCGTTGCCTGCGGCGGTCGTAGCGTGGTACTTGAAGTGCACGACGAGGTCGGAGGTGTTGATGCCCATCATGGCCCCGGTTCCGCCGGCGCACTGCATGTAGAAGCCCGGGCAGACGTGGCGCAGGAAGTGGTAGGAGTTTTTGAAGAAGTCGGGGTTCTCGTAGTATTTGCCCAGGATGAACGAGCCGTAGGCAGGCGGCAGGCTCACGGTAAAGCTGCTGGCGGTGCCGCTGCTGGTGCTGACGAGGTCGCTGAGCGTGTAGGTCTGCGTCGTGAGCGGCTCGGCATTGGCGTGGATGAACTGCGTGGCGTCGATGTCGGTGAAGAAGTTCTCGCCCTCGCCCATGACGTTGGCCGTGTCAAGTTCATAGACGGAGAGGCGCATGGGGGCGAGCTTGTCGCCATAGGAGGAGGTGACGCTGAAGCGCACCTGGCAGGTGTCGCAGAGGGGCATGCCGTCGCGCATGACGATGCGCTCCTTGACGGGCGGGTGGGTGTTTTCCAGCAGATAGTACTGCGCCAGGAAACTGCACTCCGTCGTGGCGCGCGTCTCGGGGTCGGCGATGCTGCCGAGGTAGCAGTAGTTCGTGTTGGCCAGCACGGAGTCGGCCTTCACGCTGCGGGAGTTGACGGCAAAGGATGCCGAGGAGGTTGTCACCTTGTTCATGTCGGGCAGCACGTCGGAACCGACGCTGACCGTGTCATCGTCGCACGACGCGAGGCAGGAGAGTCCCATCAGGAGGGACAGGAAGCCTTTCAGGTATGGTTTTTTCATTTCAAGTTTGTTCGCTAAGTCAACGTTTCGTGGCGGCGGGGCGTCATTCTGCGCCCGCTTCATCCAGAAGTTTGTCGTAGAAGTCAATGCATGCTTGCGTGGCGTCGCCCTCCACAAGCTCCATGACGGGTTTTCCCTCCTCGCGGGCGCGGGAGAAAAGCCTCGGGGCGGCATCCGGGGCACCGACGGCGTAGGCGTCGCAGAAGGTCATGAGCAGGTCCTCGGGCGCGATGTCGTTCTTCAGGCTGAGCCCGGCGTTGCGCAAGGCGCGGTCGTTCAGCGAGCGGAAGCGCACGAGGCGCGAGAAGGCTGCGGGGGCAAGCGCCTCGGGCGTGGGACCGTACGCGGAGAACAGGATGCGGGCGGACGTGAAGGGGGGATCGTCCTTGTAAGCCGTGCGGATCAGCAGCGGCGCGAAGATGGACATCCATCCGTGGCAGTGAATCACGTCGGGAATCCAGCGGAACTTCTTCACCGTCTCCAGAACGCCGCGCGCAAAGAAGATGGCGCGCTCCACGTTGTCCTCGTAGGGATTCCCGGCCTCGTCGGTCAGGGCGCCGCGCTTGTGGAAGTAGTCGTCGTTGTCGATGAAATAGACTTGCGTGCGCGACTGGGGAACAGAAGCCACCTTGATGACCAGCGTGTGGTCGCTCTCGTCGATGATGATGTTCATGCCGGAGAGGCGCTGCACCTCGTGGAGCTGGTGGCGGCGCACGTTGATGGTCCCCCACAGGGGCATGAAGGTGCGTACCTGCCGTCCGTCTTCCGTAAGTTGGGCGGGAATGGTGTGTCCCAGCAGGGACATGGGAGTTTCAGGAGAGTAAGGCTTCACTTCCTGCGTGATGTACAATACTTTTTCTGCTTTCATGCTATTGTTTCTGCGCTTATGAAGACCCTCCGATGCGAGGGTACGCAGATTTGCAGTTGCAAAGATATAAAAAAACTTTTGTAAAGGAGCAAGCCCAGAGCCATTTATTTTTCTCCGCCTCCCAGAAAACGGGGAGTCCGGGGCGCCGCGCATGGCGGCCCGGAGCGCATCGCGTCGCGTCCGCAGGCACGTCGGGGCGTCTCTTCAGGCACACGGCATCGCCTTCCCGGGCACGTCGCTCATAAACCACCGCGGTGGTTTCTTCATCCCACGGTCGTGGTTTTTTCTGCCCACGTCGGTGGTTTCTTCGTCCCACGGTCGTGGGCGACGAGCAAGAAGGCGCGAAAGGCGAGCAAGGAGGCGCATGCGCGCGGGCAAAAGCGGACAACCGTGACAAAATGCCGCATTTCCATGCCTGCAGAAGCCGACGGGGAGGTTTTGGCACGCTGTTTGCAAAGAGAAAAAGCGTCCCGAAAACGGACAGAAACAGACAAACAAACAATAACAACAAAACAAATACACACACAACAATGGGAAAAATTATTGGAATTGACTTAGGAACGACGAACAGCTGCGTGAGCGTGTTCGAAGGTAACGAACCCGTCGTGATTGCCAACAGCGAAGGCAAGCGCACAACGCCCTCCGTGGTGGCATTCGTCGAAGGCGGCGAGCGCAAGATCGGAGACCCCGCAAAGCGCCAGGCCATCACGAACCCCAAGCGCACCATCTACTCCATCAAGCGCTTCATGGGCGAAACCTACGACCAGGTGGGAAAGGAAATCGAACGCATGCCCTACGACGTGGTTCGCGGTGACGGCAACACGCCGCGCGTGAAAATCGACGACCGCCAGTACACGCCGCAGGAAATCTCCGCCATGATTCTCCAGAAGATGAAGAAAACGGCCGAGGACTACCTGGGACAGGAAGTGAAGGAAGCCGTCATCACGGTGCCCGCATACTTCAGCGACTCGCAGCGTCAGGCCACGAAGGAAGCCGGACAGATTGCCGGCCTCGACGTGAAGCGCATCGTCAACGAGCCCACGGCCGCCGCACTGGCCTACGGCCTCGACAAGATGCAGAAGGACATGAAGATTGCCGTCTTCGACCTCGGCGGCGGAACGTTCGACATCTCCATCCTCGACCTCGGCGGCGGCGCATTTGAAGTGCTGGCCACGAACGGCAACACGCACCTCGGCGGCGACGACTTCGACCAGGTCATCATCAACTGGCTCGTACAGGAGTTCAAGAGCGACGAGGGCGCAGACCTCACGACCGACCCGATGGCCATGCAGCGCCTGAAGGAAGCCGCCGAGAAGGCAAAAATCGAGCTCTCCTCCTCGCAGACGACGGAAATCAACCTGCCCTACATCATGCCCGTGGGCGGCGTGCCCAAGCACCTCGTGAAGACGCTGACGCGTGCCAAGTTCGAACAGCTTGCCCACCAGCTCATCGAGGACTGCAAGCTCCCCTGCCAGGAAGCCCTCAAGCGCGCAGGCCTCAGCGCCAGCGAAATTGACGAAGTCATCCTCGTGGGCGGCTCCAGCCGCATTCCCGCCGTGCAGCAGATGGTAGAGCAGTTCTTCGGCAAGACACCCTCCAAGGGCGTGAACCCCGACGAGGTCGTAGCCGTAGGCGCAAGCATCCAGGGCGCCATCCTGAACCGCGAAAGCGGCATGGGCGAAATCCTCCTGCAAGAGCGCACGCCTCTGTCGCTGGGCATCGAAACCCTCGGCGGCGTCATGACGCGCCTCATCGAGGCAAACTCCACCTATCCCTGCAAGAAGAGCGAGATTTTCTCCACCGCCGAGGACAACCAGCCCGAGGTGACCATCCACGTCCTTCAGGGCGAACGCCCCATGGCTGCGCAGAACAAGAGCATCGGACGCTTCAACCTCGCAGGCATCGCCCCCGCACGTCGCGGCGTGCCGCAAATCGAAGTCACCTTCGACATCGACTCCAACGGTATCCTCAACGTCAGCGCAAAGGACAAGGCCACAGGCAAGGAACAAGCTATCCGCATCGAAGCCAGCAGCGGCCTCTCCAAGGACGAAATCGACCGCATGAAAGCAGAGGCAGAGGCCAACGCTGAAGCCGACCGCAAGGAAAAGGAGCGCGTCGAGAAGCTCAATCAGGCAGACTCAATGGTTTTCCAGACTGAGAACCAGCTGAAAGAACTTGCCGACAAGATACCCGCCGACAAGAAGGGCGCCATCGAAGCCGCATGCCAGAAACTGAAGGACGCCCACAAGGCGCAGGACCTCGCAGCCATCGACGCTGCAACGGCCGAGCTCAACGCTGCCTGGCAGGCCGCCAGCGCACAGATGTACCAGCAGGCAGGCGGCGCACAGCCGGGTGCCGACGCCGGTCAGGGCTTCAACGCCGGCGGCGCAGGCTTCGGCGGACAGCAGGGCGGCTCCGGTTCCTCCTCCGCAGGCGACAACGTACAGGACGCCGACTTCGAGGAAGTGAAGTAAAAACCACATAACCAACACAACAGACGCAATCCGCGCGGCCTCCATTCAGGCCGCGCGGATTTTTCGTGCCTCAGACCCGAGGGCTTGAAGCCAAAAAGAAACCCGCAGACTGAAAGAGCCTGCGGGTTTAAACTTTTGGATTTGAAGCCTAAGCGGCGCTTATCTCAGCTGCTTGCGCCACGTTCCGTCAGACATGCGGACGATGCGGATGCCGGGTGCATTCGTCTCGGCGGCACGACGGCCGTCAAGGGTGTAGGCGGCAGCAGGAACTGCGGAAGCATCCCACGGAGTCTGCGGCGCGTGAATGCCGACGAGGTCGGGATTGTTGAAGGCGAAGCTCACGTCGCGGCCGTCCATGCGGATGTGGTAGAGGGCATCCTCAAGGGCGTTGCCCGTGAAGAACGTGCCCCACTCCACCGACGGACTGACAGCCGAGAACTCCGTAACGTTCTCCGTGCCGGGATAGAGGTCGCCCTTCGTCTTGTCGAAGTTTGAGCCGTCAACGACACCCTGCTTCGCACCGTCGGCAGGCACGTACGTGAAGCGCTGATGCGAGGGCGTGTTGTTCAGCGTGTTGCTGCTCCAGGCTGAAGCGTCGTAGTCAACGTGCGTGATGAGCATGCCGCGCCCCATGAAGCTGGGATACCACGTGCCCGTCTGGCGGTTTTCAAGCAGGAAGTACTCGCGCTCGTTCTGCGGGTTCTTGATGCGGTAGCAGCTCACGTCCTCGTCGCCGGCATCGGCATAGGCCTTGAGCGTATGGCGGACGCTGTTGTCCGCAAGGTCCACAATCTTCTGCCAGCCCAGCATGCAACGCTCGTAGGCATTGAAGCCAAGCGGACGATAGCCGTCGTAGCAATACTGGCCGTAGTCCATGACGCTCCAGAAATCCATTGAGAGGAGGCTGTTCGTGATGTCGGAGTTCGAGCCCGTATAGTAGAAGTCGGGGAGTCCGAGGGCATGTCCGAACTCGTGGCAGAAGACGCCGATGCCGTCGGTCTGCGCGCCAGTCACCTTTGGCGAGGCGGCGTTGGGATTGTCGTAGGACTGGAGCAGCTCGTTACCCACAAAGCAGCCGTTCACGGGGATGCCCTGCACCTTGAGGTTGGCAACCGTCTGGAAATGTGCCCAGATGTATTTCTCCGCTCCCACCTCCTTGGCGCTATGGGCGCCGGGACCGGCATAATAGATGGAGACGAGGGGGATTTCGCCGTTCTCGTCCTTGAACTCCTCAAAGCTGACGCCCTGTTCGACGGCACCGTCAAGGGCTTCGCGCAGGAGGCTCTTCGTGGCGGCTACGGTTCCGCCGTCAGCGCGGTTGCCGTAGGCTTCGTAGCCCAGCATTGTTTCCACAACGCCCACGACCTTGAACGACGGGCGATAGAGGCCGCCGCTCTGGCTCTCGAAGTAATCCTTGATACTGCCGTTGCAATAGCGCTCGTCGTGGTAGCCGGGCTCGTTGAAGAGGCGGGAAATCTTGTCCACAGTCGTGGTGTCCTGGAAGGCACGGTTGGGAAAATAGACCATGATGACGGGAATCACGGGCGCGCCGATGCTTCCGCAAACGCCTGCGGAACGCTGGCCGTAGGTGCAGGTGCCGTCGGGATTGGGCGCGGCGCTTGCACGACGGTGCTGGCTGGCAAGGCGTATCGCGCGCGTGCGTGCTATAGTAACAATGTCCGCACGGGAATTTGCCACGAAGGCTTTCTCCTCAAGGCTGCGGCCTTCGGGATTGTGGGCAAGCACTTCGGAGGCGACGGGCACCTGCCCCGTGGCGTCGATACGTGCGTAGCAAAGGTCGCCGTCGGCGTTGGGGAGCAGCGCGATGCCGTCCGTTGAGAGGAAATAGTTGAAGAAGGCGTTACCCTGAAGGGTCACGCGGACAAGCGTTCCGTCGCTCTGCGGACGGTTGAAGGCACCGCGCAGGGGGCGCGTCGCAGAAGCCGTCAGCACGAGGAGGAACAGCGCGATGAAAGTGAAGTAGCGGTTTCGCATATTGTTGATGTTTTTGTTAGTGACAAGTTTATGGGTGCCGGGAATCTTATTAGACTGTTCTTACGGCGGGACGGCTTTTCTATCCCTTCAGCGTGCAGCCTCGCAGGTAGTCCGTCAGCGCAGCGCGTGCAGCGGCGAGGCGCTCTTCCCAAATCTGCATGGAATTTTCACCGATGATGTCCGTGACGTACTTCACGGCGAAGAACGGGACGCCGAAGGTTTGGCAAAGAAGCGCCTCGGCGAAGGCTTCCATGTCCACAACCTGCCCCGTGTATGCGGCGTGCTCGGTCACGAAGTCGTCGCCGGTATTCGTCGTGAAAGTCCTTTCCACAAGGCCTCCGCAGGCAGCAAGGCGCGAGGAGAAGCCCTGCGTGAACGGCGACGTTGTGCAGAGCTGCGGGGAAACGGACGTGAACTGCTGGTGTTCAAGGTCGCGGTCAACGAATCGGTCGCAGACGAAGATGTCGCCCACATGGGCGCGCGGTTCGGCATGCTTTCCGGCACCGGCCGACCCGACGTTGATGACGAGGTCGGGCTTGTGGGCGACGATGGCATGGGCGAGGCGGGCAGAAGCATAGGGCTTCGACACGCCGGTGACGACTGTAATGATTTCCCATCCCTCAAAAGCGGCGGGAACTACCTCCTCCTGCAAGGCAAAGGCGAGAATGAGCTTCTTCATGATATGGTACGGATAAATTATTCTGTGAGACGACGATAGCGGATGCGCTTGGGCTCCTCGATGCCGAGGCGCTTGGCCTTGTTCACCTCGTAGTCGCTGTAGCTGCCCTCGAAGAAGAAGACGTTGCCGTCGCCCTCGAAGGCGAGAATGTGCGTGCAGATGCGGTCGAGGAACCAGCGGTCGTGACTGATGACGACGGCGCAGCCCGCGAAGTTCTCTAGGCCCTCCTCAAGGGCGCGCAGCGTGTTGACGTCAATGTCGTTGGTGGGCTCGTCGAGCAGGAGGACGTTGCCTTCCTGCTTCAGGGCTAGGGCGAGGTGCAGGCGGTTGCGCTCGCCACCGCTGAGGACGCCGCATTTCTTCTGCTGGTCGGCGCCGCTGAAGTTGAAGCGCGAGAGATAGGCACGGGCGTTGACGTCGCGACCTCCCATGCGGAGAAGCTCGTTGCCCTGGGAGACGACATCGTAAACGGTCTTTTCGGGGTCGATGTCGCGATGCTGCTGGTCCACGTAGGCCAGTTTCACGGTCTCCCCTACCTCAAACTGCCCGCCGTCAGCCGTTTCGAGCCCCATGATGAGGCGGAACAGCGTCGTCTTTCCGGCACCGTTGGGGCCGATGACACCGATGATGCCGTTGGGAGGAAGCATGAAGTTGAGGTCGGAGAAGAGGATCTTTTCGCCAAAAGCCTTCGCCACGTGCTGCGCCTCGATGACCTTGTTGCCAAGGCGCGGTCCGTTGGGGATGTAAATCTCCAGCTTCTGCTCCTTCTCCTTCTGGTCCTCGTTGAGGAGTTTGTCGTAGGAGTTCAGGCGCGCCTTGCCCTTTGCCTGACGGGCCTTCGGTGCCATGCGTACCCACTCCAGTTCGCGTTCAAGGGTCTTGCGTCGCTTCGAGGCCGTCTTCTCTTCCTGCTCCAAACGCTTTGACTTCTGTTCAAGCCAGGACGTATAGTTTCCCTTCCAGGGGATGCCCTCCCCACGGTCCAGTTCCAGAATCCAACCGGCCACGTCGTCAAGGAAGTAGCGGTCGTGGGTGACGGCGATGACGGTGCCGGCATATTGGTTGAGGTGTTGCTCCAGCCAGTCGATGCTCTCGGCGTCAAGATGGTTGGTGGGCTCGTCCAGAAGAAGGATGTCGGGCTGCTGCAAGAGCAGGCGGCAGAGCGCCACACGGCGACGCTCGCCACCGCTGAGGAACTCTACGCCCTGGTCGGCGGGAGGACATCGAAGGGCATCCATAGCGCGCTCAAGGCGATTGTCCAGGTTCCAGACGTCGTGAGCGTCCAGATAATCCTGCAATTCCCCCTGACGGGCGAAGAGGCGGTTCATCTTCTCCTCGTCCTCGTAGTATTCGGGAAGCCCGAACTTGTCGTTTATCTCGTTATACTCGCGCAAAGCATCCACATCGGCCTGCACGCCTTCCTGCACCACCTGGCGCACGGTCTTCGTGTTGTCCAGCTGCGGCTCCTGCGGCAGGTAGCCTACGCTGTAGCCCGGGGAGAACACCACCTGCCCCTGATAGTCGGCATCAAGGCCGGCAATGATTTTCAGCAGCGTACTCTTACCGGCACCGTTCAGGCCGATGATGCCGATTTTCGCTCCGTAAAAGAAACTGAGGTATATGTCCTTGAGAATGGTCTTGTTGCTTTGCTTGATGGTCTTTGAAAGTCCCACCATCGAGAATATGATTTGCTTTTCTTCGCCGTTGGCCATGAGGAGTTGGTTGTTAGTTGTTTAATGTTGAAGGCGCAAAAATAAGTTTTAAAGGCGCAAAAATGTTTTTTAAAGGCTCGAAAAATCATTTTGAAGGCACAAAAAAGATTTTTGAAGCCTCGAAAAGGAAAGGCAAAAGCCGATGGATTCGGAAAGAAAACAAAAAAGTGCAAGTGACCGGAGCCTGCGGCCCCTGTCACTCGCACTTGTCTCAGAACCCGAAGGCTCCTGATGTTTTCCCGATATGTTCCACTTAGAATTTATAGCCCACCGTGAGCGTCAGGCTGTGACGCTCCAAGTCGAGCGACTGCTTCGGCAGGAGGTTCGTACGTGTTGCTGTGCCATCGAAGTTGTGGAAGGCATAGACGTCTGCGCTCTGCGTCTGGTACTGATAGCCGAGGTCGCCATACCAGTGCTTCCCGCGAAGCCCCACGCCCAGCGTCAGGCGGTTTGTGGCGCCGAGGTTCACGTAGTCGGTGCCCGTCGTGTTGATGACGCCGTCGGAATCGCCAAGCCCATTGTTGTCAAATCCGTTGTAGAGGTTCATCATGGCATCGTCCTTGAAGGGCTTGGATACGTAGTTGTAACCGGCACGGAGATATGCGCCGTCGGCCACTTTTACCTCAGCACCTACGCGGAACGTGCTGACGCCACAAAGGTATTTGTCAATCTCGTTGCCCATAGCGATATCCTTGCGGGAATGGGAATACATGTTGCCGCCAAGATAGGGGTCGTAGCCGTCGGGGTAGCGAACGCTGGCACCCGTGTAGTCCTTGTACTCATACTCGGCGTCCAAGGCGAGGAAATCCTCTACGGTCGTAGCAACGCTCACGCCAAACGTCCAGGGAGTGGTGACACGATAGTCGAAATCGCCGGTTTCAACGCCCGAAACGGTGTGCGTCTCGTTGGGGTCGTTCACGAAGGGGGAGTCCATCGTCAGGATGTTGTTGCCCGTAAGGTCAAACCACGTCGGCGTAGCAATCGAGAGGCCGAAGCGGAAGGGGCTGTCCTCAATGGGGCGGCCGATGAAGCCGAACTTGAGGTCGAAACCGGAACCCGTAATCTTCTCGTCGTTAATCATCGCATAGGGATGCGTGCCGCCAAATTCGTCAAGCAAGGCTTCACGATAGAGCAGATAGGAGTTCCAGTTCACATTGTAGGCGCCAAGCGTAGCACCCAGATACCACTGGTCGTCGAAGTTCATGGAGACGTTGAAGTCGAAGGCTTCCACACCGCCATGCTGTACACGCGTGTAGTCGTAGCTGTCGGCATCGCAGCCCACGAAGTTGCCGTTCGCATCCACATCGACCATGTAGCTGTTCCAACCCGTGTGGGCTATCGGAGAAACCCAGTCGTTGGAGCCATCCTGCCACTGGCCGTAGTAGTCAGCGAGGTTCGTCATCTGCCAGCTCTGCGAAAGGCCGCCGGGAAGCTTTACGTTGGAAAGACCGATGAAGTTCTTCAGGTTACGCGACTTCTGATAGTTCATCGCGAAGTTCAGGAACTTCAGTCCGCTGTCGCCGGTTGCTGCACTATAGACGAAGCCCAGCTGGTCAAAGGACATACGCGTCTTGCCGATGTCCGCAAAAGATTCTGCGCCCGGCGTAATCAGCATGCTGAGCGTTCCGGAAACGTCGCTGCGGCGGAAAAGTCCAGCTGCGGCGGGGTTTGTGTGAAGTGTGCTGAGGTCGGCACCCAGGGCGTTCATCGCGCCGCCCATGCCCACGTAGCGTGCAGTACCGATGAGGTCGCGGCTGGCAAAGGATTCAACTTTGTATATATCCTGGGCCGACATGGGCAAAGCCATAAGCAGGGCACCAAGCAGGATGTGAGTTCTTTTCATTGTCTTGTCTGTCGTTATGTGTTTTATATAGTCTATTGTCATCTTTCAGGAACTTGCGTCATGCAGGTTCAACGGCGTCCGCCAAAGCTTCGACCGCCACCGCCGCCACCACCGGAGCTGCGACTTCCGCCGCCACCGCCACCGCCGAAGCTGCGTGAACCTCCGCTACTGCTGCCGCCACCGCTGAACGAGCGTGAGCTGCCGCTGCTGCTGTTGCCATAGGAACGGCTGTTGCTGCCGGAATTGCCGAAGGAACGGCTGCTGCCGGAGGAAGGCGTCGTTGTCTGGCGGGAAGGCGTGCTTCCGCTGCCCGTTCCGAAGGAGCGTCCCGTGCTGCCGGTTCCGCCCGTACCGAACTGACGGTTGCGGCCGGCACCGGTCACGCCGCCGTTAAGCGTGCGGTTTCCGTTGCTGTTGCCAAAGGTGCGTCCGCCCGTGTTGGTGCTGCGGTTGAAGCCGCCGGAACCACGATAGGTCGAGGAGGAAGACGACGTGCGGTTGTTGTTCAGGCCGAGGGAAGAGCCCCCGCGTCCGCCGCCCCGGTTGTTGCCGGCAAGCAGGCCGCCATTCCGATTGTTGCCGAAGGTACCGCGATGGCTTCCCCAGCCGCGACGGCTGTCGGCCCACCATCCGGGACCGTGATGACCGCCACGCGGATACCACGCCCAGGAGTTATACCAGCCGCCGTACCAACCGGGACCGTGCCAGCCCCAATAGCCCCACGGGGAGTACCAGCCGCCATACCAGCCACCGTACCATCCGGAGTACCAGCTCGGGCCGTACCAGGAAACGTAGAACGGATCGTACCATCCGTAATAGTTACGCCATCCCCAGCCCCAGAAGGGGTCGTAGAAATACGTGTCGTAATAATCCCAATAATAAGGACTGGCCACAACCACGCAGCCGGGAGCGTGGAAGCGAACGATGCGGGACGTGTAAAGTCCGTCCGCCGTGTTCTGCTCGTCCCAGTTCTCTTCTTCCGCTGCGTTGTTCTCATCATCGCGTGTGGACGTAGAGCGGCGGTTGTAGTCGTCAACGTCACGGGAACTGTTGCGTCCTTCGTACCAATTGTCGTAGTCCTGAGCGCCGGGAACATCCAGGCTCTCGTAACTGGAACGCTCTGTTGAGGGTGCGGAAGGAGTCGTTTTTGGCTGCTTCTTTGAGGGAACGAAATAGACATCGTCCTGAGTATAACCCACATTGTAGCCCAGCAGGGCGACAAATGCAAACAGAAGGTAGTTTTTCATTTTCATGTCCTTAGTTATTTTGTTTGTTTTTATTGTTTCTACTTGCTTTTGACCTTTTCCCGAAGCTGCCCCAAGGCATCTTCGCGCGCTTTCGCTTTCCGATAAGACGGGGGAAAAGCGCAAAAGTTAACTCCGGAAGGAAACTTTTTTTGATATTTGCGTTTCCCGCAAAAAGAAGACGCCATTAATCCAGCATGAGAAGGTCGCCAACGGCGGGCTGGAAGTCTGCGTCCAGGTTGTTGGCGCGATAAAGCGACTGGAGGCGCAGGCCGTAGAGCTGGCTGATGGAGTGCATGCTCTGCCCCGCCTTGACTTCATGGAACTGTCCACGCTGCGATGCGCCCACGTGTGCTTTTTTCTTCTCCAGATACACGGGTTCGCCGGCACGAAGCATATAGTTTTCGTCCACCTCGTTGAACTGGACAAGCTTCTTGCGGCTCACGCCGGTGACGTCGGCAAGCGTGCTGAACGTGTCTCCCTTGCGGGCGATGACGTAACGGCATCCGTTGCACATGCGGATTTGCAGCGGCTGGGAGGCCACCGCCACAGGCTGCTTCGCGGGCGTTTCCGGCTTCTGGTGCTTATGGTGCTGAGCCTCCTCGCGCGGTTCCGTCTCCTGTTTTCGTGCGTGATGCTTGCCGCCCTTGGGAAGGTCGTACTCGTGAAGCTTGTAAATCTCAATTAGACTGACGAGCTTGTTGCCGTATTCAGGATTCGTGGCATACCCTGCGGCCTTCAGACCGTGCGCCCAACCCACGTAGTCGGTCGGCTCAAGGTTGAAGAGGGAGGCGTAGCGCTGGCGCTCGGAAAGGAAACGGCTGTGATCCTCAAAGCTTTCGTCAACAGACTCATACTTCCTGAAACGCTCGCCCTTGCGGTCGTCGTCCTTCGTGACGTAAGGCCCGCTCCAGGTGCCGCCGGTCTTTATGCCGAAGTGGTTGTTGGCTTTCTGTGCGAGCATACTCGTTCCGGCTCCGCTTTCCAGCAGACCTTGCGCCAGCGTGATGCTGGCAGGAATGCCGTAACGTTTCATCTGTTCAACAGCCAACGGGCTATAGCGTCGGATATAGTCCTGATAGAGTGTGGATTGCGCCGAGGCGGAAAGTGCAACGAGCGCGAAGAGGTATGTAAAGATGCGTTTCATGGCAGCGAAATTATGTATTTTTTCGGGAACGAACACATTATTTTATTAAAAAAGATGTTAACGACGCACTTTTTGCCCGAATATCCGGAACTTTTTGAAGGCAGGAAAAAGGATTCTTCCGCCTGAGAACACAAAAAAAATGCCGAGGGAGGCACTTCTTGCCGGGAAAAGGAGTTTATATTCCCGTTTTTTTTGTAACTTCGCAGCCGATGCAGACAAACAGCAACCTCAAGGTGTACCGCGCTTCTGCGGGTTCCGGCAAGACCTACACGCTTGCCGTTGAATACATTGCACACCTCATCGGCGGCAAGCAGTGGGATGCGGGCAAGCGTCACCACCGGCACATTCTTGCCATTACTTTCACCAACAAGGCCACAGCGGAAATGAAGGAGCGCATCCTGCAATTCCTGCAAAAGCTGAGCCTCGGGACTGACGAGCAACTGGCACAAAAGGTCGTTGAAACCGGCGATATTCCGAAGGAAGAGCTACAACTGCGCGCCCAAGCCGCAATGGAAGCCATCATCCACGACTACAGCCACTTCCACATCCACACAATCGACACGTTCTTCCAGCGCCTGCTCTCCTCGCTGGCACACGAGCTGGGGCAGAGTGCCAGCTTCCGCGTGGACATCAACGACAAGGAGGTGACGTCGGAAGCCGTTGACACGCTCCTCCGGCAACTGGACGACAACGCGGACGTTCGCGAATGGGTCCGGCAATACATCCAGCGGCGCGTGGGAGAAGCCAAAAACTGGCGCCTGGCGGAAGACATCAAGCGCTTTGCGGAGAAAAACGTATTGAGCGAGGAGTTTCAATCCACCAGCAAAAACATGCAGACATTCACGTCGGACACCGAGGAGATGAAAAACTTCCAGAACAGGCTTTATATGCTTCGGCAGGAAGCCCTGAACACGCTCGCCGGACTCAAGGACAATCTCCAGAACGTGGAAGAAGCAATTGCCTCTGTGGGAGAAGAGTGCTTTCAGCGTAAAGGTGCTTTGGCGACGGGATTCATCCGCAAGGTGGCCGATGCGACGGACCTCTCGGCACCGAAGAAGAGCGTTCGTGAATATATGGAGAACCCCGAGAAGCTCCTTCTCAAGGCTCACGTCAACGACCCCGAGGCGCTTCGCGCAGCAGAAACCATAAGCCGCGAACTTTCAGAGGTTAACAAAACTTTGGAAAAGTGCTCATACATCATCAATTCGTGCAATCTCACGCTGCGCAACCTCAACCCGCTGCGACTGCTTGGCGAAATCAGCAACACCATTGAGCAGATCAATACGGAGCACAACCGCATGCTGCTGGCGCAGACGAAGCTGCTCTTTCGCGAAATGGTGACGGGCGACGACGCTCCCTTCATCTTTGAAAAGGCCGGAACACAATACAGCAACATCCTCATCGACGAATTTCAGGACACCGCACGCACGCAATGGGAGAACCTCCGGAAACTCCTTCTGGAGAAAGCAGCCACCGGCGACGACTGCCTCATCGTTGGCGACATCAAGCAAAGCATCTACAGGTGGAACGGCGGCGACTGGCGCATCCTGAAGAACATTCAGGACTACTTCTCGCAGAAGGTCAACAGCTTCCCCCTGGAAGAGAACTTCCGCAGCCAGGCGGCCATTGTGCGCTTCAACAACAAGCTTTTCCCGCTGGCAGCCAAAGTCTTGGACGCATTGGGGGAAAACGCCGATGAAAAGGGAGAAAACAGAAACGAAAACGAAAACGAAAACGAAAACGAAAGCGTCGGCGCCATCTATTCGGACGTCGCCCAACGCTATCAGCCCAAGAATACGGGCGGCTTCGTGCGCGTGACGATAGACGCGTCAAAGGAGAACTACTTCGGGCCGCTGACAACAGAAGGCACGAAGGAGGATTCGCCCGATGCAACTGTCGCAGCCGGAAGCCATACCGACATGCAGCATACGATGGCCGCACAAATCAAGCGGCTGCACGACGAATGCGGCGTCCCCTGGGACCAGATGGCCATCCTGGTGCGAAAGAAGGACGAGACGCAGCGCATCCTGGACAACTTCTCCCACTTCCATCGGGAAATCCCGCTTATCTCCGACGAAGCCTTCTACCTGAGCAGCTCGCCAGCCGTCATGCTCTTGGTGAACGCCCTGCGGCACCTGACCAACGGCCGCGATGACGTCTCGCGCACCTACATGCTGCGTATATATAGAAATGTGGTGCTCGGTGAGGCGCGAAGTGCGGAAGAGCTGACGGGCAACGAGGTCGACGGGCTGCTGCCCGAAGGCTTTGTGAGCGGCCGGGAGACGCTGCGCACAATGCCACTCTACGCGCTGTGCCTGCGCCTGTGCGAAATGTTTGGCCTCAACGAACTTTGCAAGCGCGAGGATATGCGCAGCCAGGCAGCCTTCCTGACAAGCTTCCTGGATGAAGTCGTTGATTTCCTGTCGGACAACCCGCCGAGCATAGAACTCTTCCTGCGCCATTGGGACGAGCGCCTCGTGGAGCGTGCCATTCCTTCTGCCGAAGCCAGCGGCGTGCGCATCCTGACCATTCACAAGTCGAAGGGATTAGCTTTCGACACCGTCTTTGTGCCTTTCTGCCAGTGGGAACTCGAAGACCTCAGCAACGCATCGCGCAACATCGAGTGGTGGAAGCCTAAAGATGAAGAATACGCAGGACCTCCCCTCGTCCCCGTGACGCCCATAGCGGCGGCCGCCAACAGCACCTACGCCGACGAGTATGCCGCAGAGCTTTTCCAGCGCCGTATCGACAACCTGAACCTTGCCTACGTGGCCTTCACGCGTCCGAAGACGAACCTCCTCATCTGGGCGGCCGTGAAGCCGAAGAAGGGCGAGGCGCGCATCAGCACTATCGGCGATGTCCTCTACAACACGCTTGATGCGCTGTGCGGCGAGCTTCAGGATTTCGACGAAGCAGAAAGCGCGAGGGACATAAAAACCGCCATTTCATCGGAGGGAGATTGCCTTGTCCTCGAGAGCGGGACACGCACAAGCAGCAAGGCAGAAGTCAGGCAGGAGGAGAGTCTGCCGCTCACGTTCTCCCCGCGCAAGATACGGGCAACGTTCGTGCAGAGTTCTGACGCCGGGCTCTTCGTTGGGAGCAGCGACCAGACGGAAGAAAACGTGGCGCACGGCCTTCTCTATCACCGCATCTTCGAGGACTTCGAGACAGCTGCCGACATAGACGAAGCCATCAGCCGCCTACGCAATGCGGGCATCATCCCGCACACGCTGGCTGACAAAAAACTCTCCGCATACGCCCATGCACGTATTGACGGGAAGAAGGCTCAACCGATTGTGCGCGAATGGTTTGACGGAAGCTGGAAAGTACGCAGGGAAGCTACGCTCCTGACGCGTACGGAAAGCGGAAAGCTCAAGACGCTGCGACCCGACCGCGTGATGGAACGCACCACAGAGGGCAAGCTTGAGACCGTCGTTGTGGACTATAAGTTTGCACGCCCCGACGAAGAGCACGTCCGACAAGTCAGACGCTACATGGAAGCACTTCGCGAAATGGGAAGAACTGACGTGAAGGGCTTCCTTTGGTATGTGGACACGAACCAGACGAAATACGTCGGATGGATAGACGATTAAGAAATTATTATTCAGAAAGATGAAGCCTTTTCTTCAACTTGTAGCAGAAGACCTGCGCCACAAAGTGGGCGAAGATTTCACGAACGTCACCGTCGTGTTTCCCAACCGTCGCGCCGCACTCTTCTTCAACGAATACCTGCTGGCGGGAAAGCCGCTCTGGGCTCCGCGCTACCAGACGATAGCAGAGCTTTTCACGAGCCTCTCAGACCACCTCACCGTCGCCGACCCCATTGAGACGGTGTGCCGGATGTACAATATCTATCGCGACGCGACGCAAACGGACGAGACGCTGGACCATTTCTACGGCTGGGGCGAACGTCTGCTGGCCGATTTTGACGATGTGGACAAGAACATGGCCGACGCCAAAAGCCTCTTCACAAACGTCGAAGACTACCATCGCCTCACGAACCTTCTGGGCTCCCCGCTCACGGAACAGCAGAAGGATGCCCTGCGGCGTTTCCTCGTGGACTTTCGCGAAGACACGCAGGGAGGGATTCGCGAAAGGTTCTGCGCATTCTGGGACCACATCGGCCATATCTACCGCACGCTCAACGAGGCACTTCGGAAGGACGGCCTTGCCTATGAAGGTTCACTTTATCGAAACGTTGCCGAAGGCTTGAAAAACGGAACGTTACGCTTCGACGACAAAAGGACGCGCTACGTGTTTGTGGGCTTCAACGTGCTGGATCGCGTGGAGCATACGCTCTTCTCGTTCCTGAAGGGCGAGGGGCGCGCCATGTTCTACTGGGACTACGACACTGCCTACGTCGAAGATGCCCCGCAGCATGAAGCCGGACGCTTTCTGCGCCAGAACCTGAAAGACTTCGGCAATGAGCTGCCCCGGGAATGCTTCTCAAACTTCTACCACGATAAAACCGTCGAATTTGTCAGCGCCCCTACGGAGAATGCGCAAGTTTTCGCCGCCTCCGAATGGCTCTCGGAACGCCTGCGCAAAGGTGACGACCCGCGCCGCACGGCTCTCGTGCTATGCAACGAGGAACTCATTGAGCCCGTGCTGCACGCTCTGCCGGAAGAGGCTTCACACGTGAACATCACGAAGGGTTTCCCCCTGGCCCACACGCCGGCCGCATCGCTGCTGGAAACGTGCCTGAAGGAAATGTCCGCAAGGGACGGGAAGGCGCAGGGAGACGGGAAGGCGCAGGACAATCTGGAGACTCTGCGCATCATTGCCGAAAGGCTTCATGAAGCGGCACTTTCTGCGCAGGAGGAATTCTCCGCCAAGGAGGGGGAACCCGCAGACGCCGACAAGGAACTGCTGCGCCTGCTCTATACCGAAGCCTACTACCAGGCTTCCACCATTGTGGAGCGCTTCATCGGGCTGACGCAGCGGGGCTTGCTGAAGATTGAAGGCGTCACGCTGGGGCGCCTGCTGCGTCAGGTAGTCCGCTCTGCCAGCATCCCCTTTCACGGCGACCCCGCACAAGGGTTGCAGGTGCTGGGCGTGCTGGAGACGCGCAACCTCGACTTCGACAATGTCCTCCTGCTGTCCACAAATGAGGACATGCTGCCCCGCCGCATCGGCGACAACTCCTTCATCCCCTACCCCTTACGCATCGCCTACGGCCTCACGGACGCCGAGAAGCATACGGCTGTCTTCGCCTACTATTTCTACCGCCTGCTCCAGCGGGCAAGCCACATCCGCCTGTGCTACAACGAAACCTCTACGGGAGCGCGCACGGCGGAGATGTCGCGCTTCATGCGCCAGCTGCTGACGGACAAGACACTGGGGCCGAAGATTCGCCATCTGCCGCTCAGCGTCAGGCAGATACGTCAGGAGACGCTGCCGCTGGAAGCCCGGAAGCCCGATGATCTCCCCAGCCTGCTGAATCCCCTCTCGCCCACCTCCATCAACAACTTCCTGGATTGCCCGATGCGCTTCTACTATCAGCGCATTGCGCGCCTGCACGTCCCCGAACCCGATGCCGACGAGATTGAGAACACCTCGTTCGGCGAGCTGTTCCATCGCACCGCAGAGCTATTCTATCATGAAATGCGCGATGAAAAGGGCTTCGTCAACAGTAAGGAGCTTCACGCCGTGCTTCAGAATCCACATCGCTGGGAACACGTGCGGGAACTGATTGGACAAGCGTTCAGGGACTTGGAGAAAAGCCGCAGCGAGGTGGCCGCCGTCACGCTGGAGGAGTGCATGAGGAACCTCATCCGTCACGACGCCAAGCTGAAGGACCTGAGAATCATCGGCCTCGAAGAAAACTACAGTTTGGATATCCCCGTTGAAATCATGGGGAAAAGCACCAGCCTGAAGGTGGGAGGCATCATTGACCGCCTGGATGCCGTCACTGATTCCGCGACGGGCCGACGCATCGTGCGCGTCGTGGACTACAAGACGGGCGTTCACGTGGAAACGTGCAAGGCGATGGAGGACATCTTCACACCCTCGGACACGCGCCCCCACTATTTCCTCCAGACCTTCCTCTACACGCTGGCGGTGAAGAAACGCCTCGGGCAGCTGGAGCCCGGTGCAGACGGCGTGACGGCTGCGCTGTTCTATCCCCTGTGCGCATCGGCCGACGACTATGACTGCCGCGTGGAGTACGAGCAGGCACCGCTGGAGGTTTTCACCGATGAAATGGGGCAGGAATTCACGAAGCACCTCACCGAAACGCTGCAGGAGCTCCTTCGTCCCGACACGGGCTTCGTGGCTGCCCCCCGCGAGCGCCGCTGCCTGTGGTGCGACTTTCGTTCGCTCTGCGGTTGGAGGGAGGAGAAGAGCAGGTGAAGGTTTTTTGGGTTTTTGGGTTTTTAGGTTCTTGGGGTCTTGGGTTTTAACGACATAAAATATAAAACATGATACACGTAAACATTTCAGAAGAACTTCGCGGCATCGCGCCGCAGTATTGCGGCGCCTTCATCGAGGCCCGCGTACAGAACTCTCCCACGTCCGAGGCGCTGTGGGAGGAAATCGCACGCCTCACGCAAGAGCTGCGCACCCACTATGACCCCACGACCGTCAAGGAGCGCGACGGCATACGCGAAACGCGAGCCGCCTACCGCGCGGCGGGCAAGGACCCCAGTCGCTATCGTCCCGCCTGCGAACAGCTCTGCCGACGCGTGCTGCAAGGGAAAGACCTCTACAGCATCGACACGCTCGTGGACCTTGGCAACGCCGTCTCGATGCGTTCGGGCTACACCGTAGCCGTCGTGGACCGCGACAAAATCTCGGGCGAGAGCATCACGCTGGGCATCGGGCGCGAGGGAGAAGCCTACGAGGCCATCGGACGCGGCCCGCTGAACATCCACCGGATGCCCGTATTCCGCGATGAAACGGGAGGTTTCGCAACGCCCACGAGCGACCACGTGCGCACACAATGCTCTGCCGACACCACCCGCGTGCTCATCATCATCAATGGCTACGACGGCAACGCCGGGCGTGTGGACGAGGCCGTCCAGTATGCCCTAAGCCTGCTGCGAAGCTACGCCTGCGCGCAGGACGAGGAGATATTGCAAAAAAGGCATAGAAAAGTAGCAGTAATTCAAAACATTCCTTATCTTTGTCCCCGGAATTTACTTTACCAACCAATTAAAACAAGACAAGTATGAAGAAAGTCATTTTCATGATGGCAGCCGCCGCTGCCTTTGCATTTGCATCCTGCAACAGCAAGACTGACAACAACGCAGCCCCCGCTGAGAGCGAGAATCCCGAAGCTGCAGCCCAGACGGGCGAGGTAGGCGAAGGCTCCGAAGGCCCCTGCACGTTCGAGTGCGAGAAGTTCAGCGTGGACGTTCCCGCAGGCTGGAAGGTGCTGCAGGTAAGGGGAGACTATGTTCGCATCGGCGTAGGCGACGACCACACGAAGGATGCCCAGATTAAAGTTGACGCACGCTTCAGCACATGGACCACAACTATTGAAAACGAGGAAAAAGCCGATCGCACGGAAAAGCTCGGCGAGAAGACCTTTGGCGACAATACCTTCCTCGTATTCCAGAGCGACGGCCACGTGGAAGCCTTCAAGAAGATTGACGACGACAACTTCATCAGCGCAAACACGTGGAACGTAGCCGTTGACGACGCCACCCTGGCGGCCGTACTCGCTTCCGTGAAGGTGAAATAAACACTTTTGATAACACGCAGAAAGGGGCATGCATTTCCGCATAGCCCCTTTCTTTATATCCTTTCATGCCGAAAGGCACGGGAGAGAAAACTACATCCCCATGCCCCCAGCGGCTCCCGTAGCGGAAGTGCCCGTTCCGGTACCCGTTGTGGTGCCGCCCTACGAGGAGGATGAGGAGTTCGTCTGCACGTCGTCGTTCTCGATGGTGCGTGCAGCCTTCTTGACAGAGGCTTTCAGGGAGCCGAAGCGCCAAGAGAGGCCTATGCCGCAGCGTCCCAGGTGGTGCATCGTGAAGGCGCTTGAGCTGCGGAAGTCTGCGGTCTCCGTCACGCTGCGGAACGTGCGGCTGGGCTTGAAGATATTGAAAGCGTGAATCTCGACGGCGAGGCGGTCGTCCTTGAGGAACGACTTGCTGAGGCTTCCGAAGTAGAAGTAGAACTTCTCGCCGGAGCCTTGCAGGTTGACGTGCGGCCAGTTGTAGCCGCCGCCCAGGTTCATCTTCACCTTCCAGGGGAGCTCCTGGCGCAGCATGGCGAAGATGCGCCCGTCGAAACCGTAGTTGTGGTCGCCCGTGCGATAGGACTTGAAGTCGCTGTAGCCGAACTCGCCGTTGAGCATGAAGGTGGTCTTCGGGGAGAGCATCATGTTTACGAAGGCATTGAAATCAAGCACTTTCGAGTGCAGGAAGTTGCCGTACGTGGTGTGTTGCACGCCGTCCCTCACAAAGGAGTACTGCGTCAGGCCCGTGACGGACGTGGCGTAGCTGGCGGAGAGGTTCACGCTGAACAGCTGCGTGAAGTTCGAAAAGTTCAGCTCGAAGTTGTGCGCCTTCTCGCTCGTGAGGTTCGGGCTGCCATAGCTGATGGAGAGCGGCGAGGCGTGGTTCACGTAGGGCGAGAGGTAGGTGATGTCGGGGCGACCGATGCGCGTATTGTAGTTTGCGCGCAGCATCATCGTGGGCTTCAGGTTGTAGGCCACGTTGAGGCTGGGCACCAGGTCGTTCAGCGTCGTGGAGAACGGCTCGTGCGTCGTGCTGCCGGGATAGGTCACCTTGATGTGGCTGCTCTCAAAGCGCATACCCGCACGTGCCGAGAACTTCGCAAGTTTGAACATGTACTCCGCATAACCCGAAGCGATGTCGTTGCGATGGCGGTAGAGCAGGCTCAGGTCCGTGTCCAGCAGGAAGTCGTCCTGCGTGCCCGCCGCGCGCGCCAGCTCACGGTTGTCCGAGCGGTTGAGGCGGTAGATGTACTTCGCGCCCACGGACAGCGTGTGGTACTTTGCGAAGGGCGTCGTGAAGTCCGCCTGCGCCGTGTGCTCCTGCGTCTTGCCGTCGGGGTCCGTCTTCAGGTCCTTCAGTTCGAAGGGCAGGTTCTCAAGGTCCGAATAGTAGTTCGTCGTGCGGTCGTCGCGGCGGCTGGAGCTGAAGCGGTAGGACAGCGTCAGGTTCTGGTCCTCGCGGGCAAACTGGTGCTGATAGTCCACGCTCGTGTTCACGCCGTGAAAACGTTGCCTCCCGTGTGCCTCTTCACGATATGAGAACACGCGTGCTCCGTTTGCGTCCAGCATCTCCGTGAAGCTCATGTTGTTATTCTTCGGGCGTCCGATGAACATGTCGGCGCTGGCGCTGAGCAAGTCCTTTTTCGAGAACTCGTAGCTGGCCTCCAGGCCTCCGAAGGCAAAGGTGCCGCCGTTCTTGCCCTCACTCTTTCCTTGCGTGAGGTGGTTCACGGGGTCGGCAAAGATTTCACGCTCGGCCTCCGTCGTCGTGCGCGACATGAACTGCTTGTGCACGCCTCCGTTCAGGGAGAGCGTCAGCTTGCCCACCTGCGTCATGGCAAAGAGGTTGCCGCCCATGTCGCGGCTGCTCATGCGGAGGTTCGGCGTCACGGTGTAGCCGCTGGTCTCGGCCTCCGTCGCCGTCACGATGTTCAGGATGCCGCTCACGCCCTCAGCGTCGTACTTCGCGCCCGGGTCCGTGATGACCTCCACCTTCTTCACCACGCTGGCCGGGAAGCTTTTCAGCACGATGCTGGCGTTGTCGCTCATCATCTTGTTGGGTTTGCCGTTGACGTATATCTTGAAGTCACTCTTGCCGTTGATGGTGATGTTGTCCTGCCCGTCAACGGTGACGAGGGGCACCTTTCGCAGCATCTCTATCATCGTGTTCGCCTGCGCGTCCGGGTCGTCGGCCATGCTGTACGACAGGCGGTCTATCTGGCTCGTCACGATCGGCGCCGCCGCCACCACCGTGGCCGCTCCCAGCTCCGTCGATGTCTCCTGCGTCAGGATTACGCCCAGGTCCATCGCCGTCTCCGCGCCCAGCGTCAGCTTACGCACCACGGGCTGCCTTCCCAGTCCCAACGTCTGGAGCTGATAGCTGCCCTCCTTGTTGTAGCGGAGCGTAAAGCGTCCCTGCTCGTCGCTGGCGCAGACGGCCAGCACCTGCTGCTTGCCCTCGGGCATGAGGCGCACCGTCGTATAAGCGTCCGGCGCACCACTCGCAGAGTCCTGCAGCACGCCCGTAACGGTATAGGCGCGCTGCGCCGTCATAGCAGTAAAGGAGAGGATACACGCGGCAAGCGCGAATGTCTTTTTCAGAGTGTTCGTCATATTTCCTTATTTGTCTTTTTTTTATATATTTAGGTATGTTCTTGTAAATGCAGGATATGTTCCGGCCCGGGGCTTATCTCGCCTTGCCAAGCTGCTTGCGCCCCCCGGCGATGGTGACGAGGCTGGCGGCAGTGGCGGGGCGTCCGTCAAGGCCGTAGCTGCACGGCGCGGAGCCGGAGGACGGGAGGACGACGGGAGGCTGTACGCCGTCAGGGGTGACAGGTACGAGGTCCACGTAGTCAACGTCGGGCATCCATCCGGAGGCATTGTGGAGGCGCAGCGTGTTGCGGCCCGGGCGCAGGCGTACGGTGAGCGTCCCGGTGGCCGCGCGGGTCCAGCTGCCGGAGTTGAGCGTGAGGCTCTGCACGTCCTCGCCGTTGACGCTGACCGTGATCCCGCGGTCCTCTGCGCTGAGGTAGGCGATGGTGAGCTCGTAGTCGCCGCCGCCCACGCTGTAAACGTCGCGCCAGAGGAGGTCGTTCTCCTCGCGCCCGCCGAGCCATGAGGCCTTGAAGCCGCCGGAGCAGCTGCCGGAGGCGGTATAGACGCCCGTTCCGGCCGACTGGTTGTTGACGAGTTCCTGATAGTCGCTGATGTAGCCCGCCTCGGCCTCGTAGCGCCTGCGCTCGGTGCGCGACGCGGCCTCGGCCATGTAGATGCGCGTGCCGTGGGCGGGAACGGAAACCGTGTACGTCCCCTCGAAGGTTCCGAGGTCCTCGCGCTCGAAGAGGTCGCGGAGCTTCACCTGGCCCTGCAGGTCAAGGCTGGCGAGGTTCACGCTGACGCTGCGGCGCGTCGAGCCGGGATTATAGACCGCAAAGGCGCGGCGCTTGCCGCCCGGCACCTCCACGTCCTTCACGAGCAGGTAGCAGCCGCTGACGTAGCCCGCCACGTAAGCCTGCAGCTGCAAGGGGTCCTGGTTCAGGGCGATGAGCTCCGGATTCGTCACGAGGGCCAGCGTTTCGTCCTTGATGTTCTCCAGGTCGCAGCCGATGAGCAGGGGCGAGGCCATGATGCACCAGAGGCCGAAGTGCGTCCTGTCCTCCTCCGCCGTCATGGAGCGCCCCACCTCGAGCATGTCCATGTCGTTGTAGTGGCCGTCGTAGCAGTAGGCGGAGAGGTAGAGGTTCTCGGCGATGATGTCCTTGACGGACTGCCAGCCGTCGTAGATGTCGGCCGTCGTGCGCCAGGAGAGGGCCACGTCGTGCACCCAGGTGCCGGGATAGTTCCAGCGGCACACGTTCAGGCGTATGTCGTTGCGGCCCGTGCGCCTCATGGCCTCGGCGATGGCCGTGTAGCGCTCCTGCGGGTCGAGGATGAGGTTCTGGGAGTTGTTGCCCGCCATGCCTCCGCAGAAGTCCACCTTGATGAAGTCGAAGCCGCAGTCCTTGAAGTAGAAGTCGATGTCGCGCTGGTCGTAGCCGTAGAGGCCGACGTTCACGGCCAGCCCGTCGTGCGCCCAGTAGTTGCCGCACGTGTTGGCCCCCGCGTCGCTGTAGATGCCCGCCTTGAGGCCCCGGGAGTGGATGTAGTCCGCCACGGGCTTCAGGCCGTTGGGGAAGCGCGTGGGGTGGACGAGGAGCTCCCCCGTCGCCGTGTTGCGGCCGCCGAAGAAGCCGTCGTCGATGTTGATGTACTTGTAGCCGGCGGCGCTCAGCCCCTTCTCCACCATAGCGTCAGCCTGGCGGCGGATGAGGGCGTCGCTGATGTTCACGCCGTAGGTGTTCCAGGAGCTCCAGCCCATCGTGGGCAGCTCCTGCGCTGCCGCCGTGCCGGCACAGGCCAGCAGGGCGGCAGGGAGGATGGATTGCAACAGGATTCTTTTCATTTCTTCTTCTGCTATGAGGACGCAAAAATACGCATTCCCCGCAGCATGGACGTGCAGCCAGAGGTTAAAAAAATGAAAACTGTTTTTTTCCCTCCTTACACATCACCTCCCAGCCACAAAAGTTTACGTCCGCCAGTGGTAACTTCGCCCCTTCGGACTAATCTGTTCCACATGGCTCGAAGACCGTTGGGCAACTTTCAATTTCCCTATGGTGTTTTTTTGCCTTTTTGATTAACGTGAGTTCGGTGTAAGAAAGTTGTTGAAAAAGTTGTAGGAGTGAGAATTTATTTGTAACTTTACATATGATAAACAAATACTTACAAACAAACTCATCACTCCTATGAACACTGCAAATATAGTAGAAATCTACTGCAT
>JAFUXE010000020.1 GCA_017477205.1 Alloprevotella sp. | reverse complement strand
TCCTCAGCATATCACTCACAGATAAGACACCACTCAGAGAACTGTTCGATAAGACTTATTCCAATGATGTCAAAGAGCAACTTGGTCCCCCTATTCCGGGGTTGTTTGATTAATATTTAACTCGTCCCAATTTTAACGGGACACTAATGATATTTCATTGCAATGTTCTTATGGACGAGTTCCATTATTTTTATGTTTAGCCTATTTTTTTTCGTGGGCCGTCATGGTGCGGCGAAGTCGAAGCGGAAGGTGCGGCGGAGTTCGTCGGGCGTGAAGCGACCGGTGACGAACGAGACGAACAATGAGGGCGCGTCCCATTCGGAGGCGGCGTAGTCCTCCACGATGATGGCATCGGAGAGGAAGTCGCCGGAGGTGCGCAGCCATACCTTGAAGTGCGGCAGGAGGATGCGTATCACGTCCTCGTCGCCCCGTATGTCAAGGACTTGCTGCGGGTCGGCGCTCTGGAAATCGCCTTTGCGGACGAGGGCATCGAGGTCCTTGCGGGCTTCGTTGAGGACGGCGCGGGGCGTCTCTTCCTGGAAGTAGAGGGAGAAGGTCTCGAAGCTGCCAGCTTCGGAGCGATTGATCTTTACGCCCTCTGCGGCGGCGTACTTCTTGAAGAAGGCGGGGAGGGACTGGGCGGAGAGGGGTTGCGACAGAGTCGCAACAAACAGGACGAGGAGCCTCACCAGCCTCACCCCCGACCCCTCGACCCCCAAGGGGCCGAGATAAATTCTTTTCTCCCGTCGCAAAGCGACAGGAGAGGGGAGTAAATGGTTTTTGCGAATGAATTCCATTATTTTTATGTTTTTGTCTATTTGTTTCTAAGGATTCCTTTCTACTATTATAACGTAAGGTTGACAAAAACATATCGCACTTTTTTGCACTTTTTGCCTTGAAAGCACAAAAAACCTTGACGAGGGTGGGGCGTCAAGGTTGTTCTAAAGTGAGGCTGGGGATGCCTTCGTGTGCATCATCCCCTCATGGCGAGCGCGCGGTCCTCGGCCGCTTCCATGAGCTCACGCTCGCCGGGCCCTTTGTCGTTGAGGCCGCAAAGATGCAGAACGCCGTGGATGATGACGCGGTGGAGCTCCTCGTCGTAGTCCTTGCCGAAGAGCTCAGCGTTCGTGCGCACGGTGTCGAGGGATATGACAAGGTCGCCGTTCAGCGTCCGGCCTTCGCTGTAGTCGAAGGTGATGATGTCCGTGTAGTAGTCGTGCCGGAGGAACTGGCGGTTCACCTCCAGTATGCGCTCGTCGGAGCAGAAGAGGTAGGACAGCTCGCCGACGGTGCGGCCGTAGGACTGCGCCACGCGCGCTATCCATGCCGTCACGGCGGCGCGGTCTATCGGGGGGAAGAGGACGGATTCAGAGGAGAAATATACCATCTTTTTACAATATACGTTCTTCGACGAGCGAAGCGGCAGAGCCGAGCGAAACAATAAACATTAGCCGTCAAAGAGGCTCTGCTGCACGGGGTCGCTGCCGTAGGGGTTGCGGCCGAGGTGGCGGTAGGCAAGTTCGGTGACTTCGCGGCCTCGCGGTGTGCGGCGGATGAAACCTTCTTTGATAAGGAAAGGCTCATATACTTCCTCCACGGTGCCGGCATCCTCGCCGATGGCGGTGGCGATGGTGGAGATGCCGACGGGACCTCCCTTGAACTTGTCGATGATGGTGAGGAGAATCTTGTTGTCTATCTCGTCCAGTCCGTAGCGGTCTATGTTCAGCGCGGTGAGCGCGTGCTGGGCGATGGCCAGGTCGATGCGTCCCGTTCCCTTTACCTGTGCGAAGTCGCGCACGCGGCGCAGCAGGGCGTTGGCAATACGGGGCGTACCTCGGCTGCGGCCTGCAATCTCGCCTGCGGCCTCGTCCGTGATGGGGACGCCGAGGATGCCTGCGGAGCGGACAACTATCCTCTCCAACGTGTCAGCATCGTAGTACTCGAGGTGCATGTTGATGCCGAAGCGGGCACGCAGGGGGGCTGTCAGCAGACCACTGCGCGTCGTGGCACCGATAAGCGTGAAGGGGTTCAGGTCTATTTGTATGCTACGGGCGGCAGGACCGCGGTCTATCATGATGTCAATGCGGTAGTCCTCCATCGCGGAGTACAGGTATTCCTCCACAACGGGCTGCAGGCGGTGTATTTCGTCAATGAACAGGACGTCGTTGGGCTCAAGGCTCGTCAGCAGTCCGGCCAAGTCGCCGGGCTTGTCCAGCACGGGGCCGCTCGTGAGCTTGAAGCCTACGCCCAGCTCGTTGGCGATGATGTTGGAAAGCGTTGTCTTTCCTAGTCCCGGAGGGCCGTGGAGGAGCGTATGGTCAAGGGGCTCGCCGCGATATTTCGCAGCTTCGACGAACACCTGCAGGTTCTCCACAACCTTCTGCTGCCCGCAGAAATCCGTGAAGCGCAGGGGGCGTAGCGCCTGCTCGAAGTCGCGTTCCCTCTGGCTCGGTGCCATCTGCTCGGAACGTATGTCGAATGTGTCTTCTGTCATAAACGGCGGCTAAAGTACAAAGAATCCCCGAAACCGCAAAATCTGCCCGCTGCGCGTGCGGACTTTTTTCGTCATAATAGCGGGCTGCAAGCACGAGATTTGTTTTGAAAGCATTATCTTCGCGCCGGAATCAAGACAACACACAATAAATATATTCATGTCATGAAAGTTTCAGAACGCATACACTACGTGGGCGTGCAGGATCGCACGAAACACCGCTTCGAGGGGCAATGGCTCCTGCCGCAAGGCATTTCCTACAATGCTTATCTTGTCGATGGCGGCACAGAAGTGGCCCTGGTGGACACCGTGGAGGCCGACTTCTTCGACCGTTTCCTTGAGAACATGCGCCAGGCACTGGGCGACCGCCAGCCGCATTATCTCGTCATCAACCACATGGAGCCCGACCACAGCGGCTCCATTGCCCTCGTACGCAGATATTTTCCAGAGATACGCCTCGTGGGCAACAAGAAAACATTCCAGATGGTGGAGGGCTTCTACGGTGTGGAGCTTCGCGAGGATGACGTTGAGGTGAAGGAGGGCGACACGCTCTCGCTGGGCGACGTGACGCTCCGTTTCCACATGGTTCCCATGCTGCATTGGCCGGAGACGATGGTGACGTACATGGTGGAGGAGGAAACGTTGTTCTCGGGTGATGCCTTCGGATGCTTCGGCGCCCTGAACGGCGCTGTCGTGGACGAGCAGATGGACGTTGAGCCGTACTTCCCCGAGATGGAACGCTACTATGCTGCCATCCTTGGTAAGTATGCCATCCCCGTGCAGCAGGCACTGCGCAAGCTTTCCGGCGTGACGATGCGGCGCATTTGTGCCACGCACGGTCCCGTGTGGACGACAAACGTCCCGCGCGTAGTGGACACCTATCGCCGCATGTCCGAGGGCGAAACGGAGGAGGGTGTAGTGGTTTGCTACGGCTCCATGTACGGCAATTCGCAACGTGTGGCAGAGGCTGTGGCTGAAGGTGCGGCCGAGGCTGGTGTGCGTAAGGTCATCGTACACAACCTCAGCGTCTCGCAGCCCTCCTTTGTACTCCGTGATATTTTCCGCTACCGTGGTCTTGCCGTCGGCGGGCCTACGTACAACGGCGGCCTGTTTCCCGTCGTGGATGACCTGCTCAAGCGTCTGGCCGGGCGCGAAGTGTCACGCCATCAGCTGGCACTCTTCGGCGGCTTCACGTGGGCCGGACAGGCCGTGAAGATTATGCGGCAATACAACGAGACGATGAAGATGCAGGAAGTAGGTACGGCACTGGAGTGGAAACAAGGCGCCGCAGCCGAAGTGCTTCGTCAGGCTCGTGAACTCGGCCGTGTGCTTGGCGAAGCTGTGAGACAATAATATATATACTATGGGGATTGCCCCCATTATTCCCTTACCAGCGGACGGACTCTTTCCAAAAGGGCGAAGAGTTCGTCCGCAGTTTCTGCGCGCAGGAGAGCGATGCGCAGGTCGCGGAAGTTGGGGATTCCTTTGAATAGGGGCGTTGCGGCGAGATGGCGACGTATGTGGAGGATGCCTCGTCGCTCGCCGATGCGCTGAATGCTCTGTCGGATTTGTTCTTTCAGTATGTCGAACTTCTCGTCCGTCGAGAGCGGCGTGCCGGACTGCATCTCGCGGAAAATCCAAGGCTGTCCGAAGGTGGCGCGTCCCACCATGCAGGCATCTACGCCGTAGTCGTCGAAGGCGCGGCGCACGTCCTCGGCCGTTCGCAGGTCGCCGTTGCCGATGATGGGGATGCTCATGCGCGGATTGCGCTTCACTTCGCCTATGAGTGTCCAGTCGGCTTCGCCTGTGTACATCTGCGAGCGCGTACGTCCGTGTATGGTGAGGGCTTCGATGCCGCAGTCCTGCAGCTGCTCTGCAAGTTCCACAATTATCTTGCTGTTCGCGTCCCATCCCAGGCGTGTCTTCACGGTGACGGGTATATTGACGGCACGTACGACCTCTCGCGTTATTTCCAGCATGAGCGGAACGTTCTGCAACATGCCTGCGCCTGCACCTTTTCCTGCCACGCGCTTCACGGGACAGCCGAAGTTCAGGTCAAGGATGTCTGGCTGCGCCGTCTCTTCCACAATCTTTGCCGCATCGCGCATAGCTTCGGGGAAACGACCGTATATCTGTATGGCAACGGGGCGTTCCTCGTCGCTGACGCGCAGTTTCTCAAATGTCTTCGGCACGGAGCGCACGAGGGCATCGGAGGCCACGAACTCGCTGTACACCATCGCGGCTCCCATTCTGCGGCAAAGCAGACGGAAACCTATGTCCGTGACGTCCTCCATAGGCGCGAGGAGGAGCGGGCGTTCGCCGAGGTCTATGTTTCGTATCTTCATGGCTGCGGTAGTGTGGGAGAAGGTTCAACGGCAGAGCCCCAGGATTCCTTCGGAGCGCGAACGACGCTCCATGCGAAGAGCGCCAGTCCGGGCAGGGCGAGGAGAATGCCGATGGCTACTGAGGCGGGAATGGAAAGAGATGACGTTGCCTCGTCGAGCTGTGGGAAGAAAAGTCCCGTGATGGCGAAGGCGTTGTTCAGTATGTGGGCAACGAGGCTGAGGCGTATGTCGCCCGTTCGCTCGTAGAGGTAGCCCAGCAATATGCCGAGGCCAAAGGCAGGCACTGCCTGCGCCAAGTTCCCATGGATGACGGCAAAAAGCGCGGCGGAGGTGAGGATGGCCGTAAGCGGTTGGAAGCCTGCCTGCCTTAGGGTGCGCTGAATGCCCTCGCGAAATACCACCTCCTCCGTCAGCGGTCCCACGACGACGAGCAGCAGGAGGCACAGGACGTTGCCCTTCATACCTTCAAAGAGGGCCACGGAGCCTCCGTCGTCGAGGTTCATGGGGTCTGTCAGGAAGCCGAGGGCGATGGAGAGCATCATGAATGCAGCCAACGCCCATGCCCAGCGGGCTGGCATGGCGGGAGAGTGCTTCGGCAGCGGACGGCGGCGGATGAGCTGCATGGCCCAGAGGACGGCGATGAGCGCCAGGTAGGCAAAGAGCATGGCCGCGCCTGTCCATGCAGGATTGTCGGAGAGTATGTTGGCATCAATCTGTGTCCCCGTGCTGGCAGCTTGCCACATGCCCCAGACGAGAGCCATCATGCCAGCCACGACTTGTGCGGCGACGAAGAATAATACGAACAGGGCTGCAATGAGGAGAGCTTGGGAACGAGATTTCATGGTTTGAGAAGTTTGCGCGCGCGCTCTGCATCGATGGCGAGTTGCGTTTTCAGTTCGTCTATGTTGTCGAAATGCTGTTCCTCGCGCAGATGGTGGAGGAACTGTAGCTGCAGCGTGCGGCCGTAGAGGTCGGCGTCGCAGTCGAAGAGGTGCGTCTCGATGCTTACGTCCTCGCCGTTTTGCAGCGTTGGGCGCGTGCCGATGTTTGTCATGCCGCAGTAGGACCTTCCGCCTGCGACGGCACGCACGGCATAGGCTCCGTGCGCAGGTATAATCTTATCCTGCGAGTCCGGGAGCAGGTTAGCCGTGGGAAATCCGAGGCTACGACCTACGCGATGTCCCTCGACGACGATGCCCGAGAGCGCGTACGGCCTTCCGAGCAGGCTGGCAGCAACAATCACGTCGCCCTGCAAGATCCGTTTGCGCACGAGCGACGATGAGAATGTGCTCGTCCCTTCTGCGAAGGAGTTTTCGCGCAGCACTTCGAGCCCCATGCTGCTGCCCATGCTGCTGCATGCCTCGAAGTCAGCGCGGTCGGAGCCGAAATGGTGGTCGTAGCCCATGAGGAGCACGCTGACGCCTTCCGGCTTAAGCACTTTGCGCATGAAGTCCTCTGCCGTCATGGCAGCCATGCTGCTGTCGAAGTCCAGGACGCGACATTCTTTGATGCCCATCTCGCTGATGAGTGCGAGTTTCTCCTCCAGTGTCGTCAGCAGCTGGGGGCGGAAGCCAGCGGTGAGCACCTGGCGCGGATGCACGCCAAAAGTAAATACCTTCGCGCCCAAACTTCTGTGCGCAGCTTCTGCCGTGAGCCCTTGTAGAAGGTACTGGTGCCCGCGATGTACGCCGTCGAAAAATCCTATGGTGCTGACGTAGTTCATTCTGCCGGGTCAATCCTGAAGAGTTTGTCGCTCGGACGAATCTTTTCGGGCACGGCGAAGGCCACGTTGTGCCCCTTCTCTGCCACGTCAAGCGGTGTGCGGTCGTAGCGGAAGTCCTCGGGCGTCACATAGACGGCACCCGTCGTCGGCCCCGTTATGAGGAGTTTGTCGCCCTTGCGGAATCCTCCCGCTTCGAGTCGGAACTCAGCGACGCCCAGGTTGCCGTAGTATTTCACGCCCTTGCCGATGTACGTCTTGCGCTCCGTTGCCATGCTGCCGTAGCGTTCGCTCCATTCGCCGAGGGTCTGTCCCAAGTAATAGCCGTCCCAGAAGCCGCGATTGAAAACCGTAGCGAGACGCTTGTCCCAGCCCTCCACCTTCTCACGGCTGTACGTCCCGTCCAGTACGGAGGCGATGGCCTCGCGATAACATTCGACGACGACGCGTACATATTCCGCACTCCTTGCGCGCCCTTCGATTTTGAACACGCGCACTCCCGCCGCCATCATGCGGTCGATGAATCCTATTGTTTTCAAGTCCTTGGGACTCATGATATACTTGCGGTCGATATCAAGCTGCGTGCCCGTCTCGAGGTCCGTGACGCTATATCCCCGACGGCACAGCTGCATGCACTGTCCGCGATTCGCAGAGCGGTTCATGTTGTCGAGCGAGAGATAGCACTTTCCGCTGATGGCCATGCAGAGAGCGCCGTGGCAGAACATCTCTATCCGCACCGGTTCGCCCGAAGGTCCGCAGATGTTTTCCTCAACTATGTGGCGATGGATTTCCTCCACCTGCTCAAGGCGGAGTTCCCGTGCCAGGACGACGACGTCGGCATAGCGGGCGTAGAAGCGGAGCGCTTCGGCATTGCTGATGTTCAGCTGCGTGGAGAGATGCACCTCCTGCCCTATCTCGCGGCAGTAGAGGAGCACCGCCACGTCCGAGGCTATGATGGCGCTGATGCCTGCCGCGTGGGCCGCGTCGCAGATGCGGCGCATGAGGGGCAGTTCCTCGCCATAGATGATGGTGTTCACCGTCAGGTAAGTCTTCACTCCGCGCTCGCGGCAAGCCTCAGCGATGTCGCGAAGGTCGTCGAGCGTGAAGCGGCTTGCGGAGTGGGCACGCATGTTCAGCGCCTCCACACCGAAGTATATCGAGTCCGCGCCCGCCTGCAAGGCCGCTGCGAGACTTTCGCGGCTTCCCACGGGCGCCATCACTTCATATCCGTTCTGCATAGTGCGTGTTTATCGAAACTTTTTCGTATTCCGCCGCGAAGGTAACACAAAAAATGCGCACCGCCGTCGGGTGCGCGCAAAAAAGAAACGGGGGATGCTGTCGCGGCATGCGTATGCCTCGTTTTGAGGTGTGCGCACACCTCGTCTTGAGCTTTGCGCTTACCTTGAGTCAAGGTGTGCGCTTACCTTGAAGTGAGCTTTGCGCTTACCTCAACATGAGGTGTGCGCACACCTCAAAAAGGGGTGTCCGCATACCTTGAAACGGGGTGTCCGCATGCCCGCGGTAAAGCGCAGGCAGGAACTATGCGAAACGTGTGATTTAGATGTGTTTATCATCAGGCGTGGGCGGGTGTTGGCTGTGTGAACATTTATGCGTATCTTTGCACCGCAAAAGGAATTACTCTCACGTAATCGGCAAAACATAGCAATCATGAAAGGAACAGTGGATGCCCTGCTGGGCATCGTCTTCGGTGACGAAGGAAAAGGTAAAGTGGTGGACTTCTTCACGCCCCGCTACGACGTGGTGGCGCGCTTTGCCGGTGGCCCGAACGCAGGGCACACCATCATCTTTGGCGGCAGGAAATTTGTACTGCGCTCCATCCCCTCGGGTATCTTCAACGAAAACACGTTGAACATCATCGGTAACGGTTGCGTCATCGCTCCGGACCTCTTTATGCAGGAGGCGCAGGAACTGGAGGCTGCCGGATATGCACTCACTACACGCCTACACATCAGTCGCCGTGCCCACCTCATTCTGCCTACGCACCGCATTCTCGACCGCGCCTACGAGGCGGCAAAAGGGAAGGACCGCGTTGGAACGACGGGAAAAGGCATCGGGCCTACCTATAGCGACAAGGCTGCACGCGTGGGGCTTCGCGTGGGAGACCTCCTGGAAGGGTTTGAGGAAAAGTATGCTCGCCTGAAGGCGCGCCACGAACAGATTCTCCGCGACCTCCATTTCACGGACTACGACATCCGCGAGGAGGAGCAGCGCTGGATGGAGGGTGTGGAATATATGCGCCGCTTCCCGCTCACGGACACGGAAATAGAAATCAACGACCTGCTGGATGCCGGACGCAGTGTGCTGGCAGAAGGTGCACAGGGCTCCCTGCTGGACATTGACCACGGCACGTATCCTTTCGTGTCCTCCTCCTCAACGACGGTGGGCGGCGTGTGCACAGGGCTCGGCGTGGCACCGCAACGTATCGGTCGCGTATTCGGTATCTTCAAAGCTTACAGCACGCGTGTAGGCGCAGGGCCTTTCCCCGTGGAGCTTTTTGACGCGACGGGCGACAAGATTCGCGACATCGGCCATGAGTATGGTGCCGTGACGGGGCGCAACCGCCGCTGCGGATGGATTGACCTCGTGGCCCTGCGCTATGCCATCACGCTGAACGGCGTGACGGACCTTGTCATGATGAAGAGCGACGTGCTGGACACTTTCGGAACGATACGCCTCTGCACGGCTTACAGGAAAGGCGACGAGATTATCCGCCACATGCCCTACGACACGACGGGCTGGGAGGCCGTCTATGAAGACATGCCTGGATGGCAGACGCCGCTCTCCGCTGTCCGTACGGAAGGGGAATTCCCAAAGCCTTTCGCGGACTATGTGGCGCGCTTGGAATGCGAGCTGGGTGTGCCCATCAGCATCGTCAGCGTAGGCCCCGACCGCGAGGAGACCGTAGTGCGACAATCTGTTTAAGGACACAGGTATGCGTTTCCTGGGAACTTTCGTTCTGACTTCCGCACTTGCGATGACGCAAGCAGTCGCCCTATATGCACAACGCCCTGAACGCTTCGTGCTGAGCGACAGCGTCGTGCTGTTTGACGTGGGAGCGCCGGATCCGCTGCCAACACTCATCTATATGACGGATGCGGAGGGTGTCTATGTCCGCCGTTATGTCAACTCCTATGCCCGCATACATCCCCGTTCCTCGCTCAGCTTCTCCGTTGATCAGGTCTATTCTCCCAGTCAGGGCGTGAAACTCCGTATTGCAGATGTCAATCAGGCGGAGACCCCCATCAGTCTCCGTATTTGTCAGCCTTCAGGCTCTTTCCGCCTTTACCTCAACGGTCATGAGGCAGACTTTCCGTGCGAAGGAGGCTACATAGTCATACGTCGCGTCTGGTCGCCACAGGACGAAATGTGGATTGATGTATTACAGGATTAAAATTTAAGATTTAAGGTTGTCCCGTCTGCAGCGACATAGAGAGTTGCTTCGCAAGGAGTACGAGTATGAAAAGGAGCAGTTCCGCCACGATGCGGAACTGCTTGGCGTGGAGCGGAAGGTGAGGCGCGGCGAGTGCTGGTATCCCGTGAGCGTTGGCCGCAGCTACTACAACTCCCTGGATCGTCTGGCGGTGGAAGTTGTACGGCCGCAGCAGGTGGAGGACGAGGAGACGCCACACAGCTTCGAGTACGGTCGCACGGTTTGCTTCTTTGAACAGGACGGCACGGGCGGCTTGCATTACGCTTCTTTCACGGCAACCGTGAACTACGTGGAGGGTGACACGATGACCGTCCTTTTACCTGATGAAAAGGCGCTGGAGAGCCTGCGCCACATGGAACAGCCGGGCGTACAACTCTTCTTTGATGAAACCACCTACCACTTGATGTTTAAGGCCTTGGATGACGTGCTTGCAGCACGCGACAACCGCCTTGCCGAGCTTCGTGACAAGATAAACGCCTCCGTTGCTCTGCCGGAGGAGCGTCCCCAGCATCTTTCCCTCCCTTGGCTGAATGCTTCGCAGCAGCAGGCCGTCAGCGACATCGTTGGTACACGTGATTTCCTCGTTGTACATGGCCCTCCCGGTACGGGAAAGACAACGACGTTGGTGGAGGCCGTGGCCGAGGTGCTCCAACGAGAGACGCAAGTCCTCGTCTGCGCACAGAGCAACACGGCAGTGGACTGGATTGCGGAGCAGCTTTCGGCACGCGGCATTCCCCTGCTGCGCATAGGAAACCCCACACGTGTCACACCCTCCATGCTCGCCCACACCTACGAGCGTCGTTTCGAGGACCATCCCGACTATCCCGCCCTGTGGCAACTGCGCCGCACCTTGCGCCAGCTGCGCTCCACGCCGCGCGGTAGTCGTCCGCAGAATTTCCATCAGAAGATAGCACGTCTGCGCGAACGTGCCGACGAAATAGAAATCCGCATCCGCCAACAACTCTTTGACGCGACGCGCGTCTTTGCCTGTACGCTGGCCGGAAGTGCCAATCCCCTGCTCATGGGAATGCGCTTTCACACGCTTTTCATTGACGAGGCTGCACAAGCCTTGGAGGCTGCCTGCTGGATAGCCATCCGAAAGTGTGACCGCTTTGTCCTTGCCGGCGACCATTGCCAGCTGCCTCCGACGATAAAGAATCCGCAGGCTTTGCGCGACGGTCTCGGCCGCACGTTGATGGAGGCTATCGTGGACGCGCACCCCGAGCGCGTGCGCCTGCTGCGTGTGCAATACCGCATGAACGAACGGCTCATGCGCTTCTCCAGTGACTGGTTCTACGGAGGACAGCTTGAAGCGGCTCCCGAAGTACGCCACCGTAGCCTTCTGGACATGGTGGACACGCCCTTGGAATGGATTGACACGGGGCAAAGCGATGCAGAGGGTGAAGAGGCAACACAGGAAACTTCTGCTTTTCATACCCACAGCCGCCAGAATCCCGCAGAGGCACGCCTCACACTCGAAACCCTGCGTCGCTATGTCCAGCGCATTGGGATGGAAAGGCTTCTGGAGGAGCGCGTGGACTTTGGTATCATCTCGCCCTACCGCGGACAAGTTTCCCTGCTGCGTCGCCTGCTGAAGCGTGACGAGACGCTGCGTCCCTTGCGACGGCAGATAACGGTCTCCACCGTAGACGCATTCCAAGGGCAGGAGCGTGATGTCATCGTGCTTTCCCTTGTGCGTGCGAACGATGCCGGACAGATAGGCTTCCTTCGCGACCTTCGCCGCACGAATGTTGCCATTACGCGCGCGCGTTATAAACTTATTGTGCTGGGGGATGTCTCCACACTGTGTCGCCACAAGTTCTACCGCCGCCTCTATGAGGCCTGCGTGGAGTAAGGGTCATTCTTCGTCGTCAGTATCTTCGTCACTGTCGCTTTCTTCGGAATCCTCATCGGATTCATCAGCTTCCTCGTCAGAGTCTCCGTTAGGTTCGTCAGCTTCTTCATCGGAATCTGCGTCAGGCTCGTCTGTGTTTTCTTCCGAATCTTCGTCGGCTTCCTCCACCTCTTCGTCCGCGTCTCCGTCACTTTCTTCTGCGTCTGCATCAGCTTCCTCGTCCATGTCGGTTTCCTCCGCAACATCTCCTTCTTCGTCGGTGTCGGTATCAGTATCAGCATCTTCGGCCCTCTGGTTGTTTGGCAGAAGGGGATTCTCCATCCGTTCTTCCTGCGCCTTGGCTTCTTCCGTGACGTTTTCAGTTTTCACTTCGGCCTCCTTCGTGGGTAGCGGGTAGATTTGTTCGGGAGCATCGTCGTAGCGCTGTTCGGCAGGCGGTGCGTCGTCAAGGGGCAGATTGGGGTTGAGTTTCATCGGCGCAAAGGTCTTATCGAAAAATTCCTGATAATCCTCGAAACTATACTGCCGACCAAGCAGGTTCATGTTGTGCTCCGAAATGAGCAAGGTGCGGGCGTGTTGCAGCTGTGAGGCAACAGCAGGCACGCCGAAGAGTTCCTGAGCGTAGGCGTGTGCTTCGTCGTAGCTGCGGAAACCCCGAATGCGGAACTGTGTCAGGCCGCTGGCATCAACAAGTTTCTCCATTTCGAAACTGCGTACGTAGAAGCCCGTGAAGTTGAAATGGGCAATGTCGTAGAGTAGGCGGTTGTCGTCAAGGGAGTCCTTCGGGTAGGCGATGAGCAGCACGAAGCGCGTGTCGCGGTCGGGCAGGAGGGTGCGTGCGATGCTGTCACCCTCGGCGATGGAGTCCGCCATTGCGGTACGGCGATCCCACAACGAACCGGGATTCAGCGTGCCGCCGGCAAACTCACGCCCAGCGTCAAGGCCGTTCACGATGAGGCCTGCAAGCGTCGCCACATCACCGGCGGAATGGTCCTTTGCCAATGTACGCAGTTCCTCACCAACTTCTTTGTCATCGGCGCGACCGATGCGCGAGAGTGCATGGAGGAGCGTGAAGCGCGGGCGATTGAGTCCCTGCGGATAGTGCTGCGTGGAGTATTGGAAGTTCGTTTCTACACGGTCGGCATCGTGCTGGAGGTAAGCGTTGTAAGTAGCAGCGTAAAGCGAATCCTCCATTTCCCGGGCGAAGCGGGCATTTACGAGATAGTTGGGGTCAAGGATGAGCTTCGTCGTGCTACTGTCCGGAAATTCCTCGGCCATAAGGTCGCGTATTCGCGAGGCATCGGCGTCGCGATGCCAGCGGGAGTAGAGCAGGAAGAGCTGGTAGAGCGCATCCTGTCGGTTCTGGAAGGTTGGATACTGCTTGACAAGCCGTTGCAGGGTGCCTTCGGCCAGGGGGAAGTCTTCAAGTTCGTCCTTCTCTATCACACCTGCATTGTAGAGACCGTCCATGATGATGAGATTGGAGGCCTCGCGCTGTTCCTGCGTGAAAGGAATCTGTTTCAGGTAGTAGGCGCGTTTGTGGGGGTCGTTCTCCTCTGTGAGGACGCTGTCGTTTTGCAAATCTTCGGCAGCAAGGGAAAGGCTGTCCTCAAGGGCGGCAATGCTGTCTTCAGCCTCGTAGTCGAAGCCTTGGTCGTCAACGGTTTGCAATACGGTCTTGTTGCTGCGTCGCCAGTTGTCCTCATTCGGGCGGTTGCCCCAACGTTTGCGGAATTCCTCTTTTCCTTGCGCCACGACCATCGGATCGTAGAAATACCACGTCTGGTTCTGCTGTCCCAGCTGTCCCGGACGACGGCGGTTTGCAACATCTTCAATCCCGTTGTCATCGCCCAGTCCGCCGTTGCTCCGCCGTGCTTGGGCTACGGAGTCCTTGCGAAGTTTGGCCTCTTCTTTTTCCTTCTTCTTCAGGGCTTCAATGACGCGGTCAATGGCGGCATTGCGCTCCTCTTCGCTCATGCCTGCCAGCGTCTGTAGGCTGTCTTGCAGGAATACGGCTGAGGTGTAAGGTACGAGATGGTCAAGGATTTTTGAACGTCGCATCATCTCGTCGTAGTCTTTTCGCGTCTTGTCCACGAGGCTCAGGGCTTCCGAGTAGCATCCCTGAGCCTTGTCGAAGCGCTGCCGCTCCCAGTATATCTGTCCGAGACGCAGGAGCAGAACGCCTTTTTCCACGCCGCTGCGCGTGGCTTTCACACGCCCTGTCTCGTAGGCGTTGATGGCAGCAAGCGTATCGCCTTGCGCAAGGTGGACATTGCCGATGGCGTAGTACACTTGGTCCAGATATTCCTTGTTCTTTTCCGAGCGTGCCATGCGCCGCAGCTGTTGCAACTGCGACTTTCCTCGCCCGTCTCCTGTCACTTCGGTGTGGAGGATGCGGGCATTGAACGCCAACTGGTAGGGCGGACTTTGCGAGAGGCATTTCGTGAGAGCTTTGTAGGCTTCACGGTCGTTGCCGAGCTGTTGTTCCACCTGTCCAAGGAGGAAATACCGGCGCGCCCGCTGTATGCCTCCCTTGCTTTGCCGTGCAGCCGTGCGCAGATAGGGCAGAGCATCCTCAAAGCGCTCCTGCCGCAGTAGCAGGTCGGCCATTGTGGCGTCGCGTTCGCGCTGGACACGGCGTGATAGGCTGTCGCGGCTCATCTTGGAGAGTACGTCCTCGGCATCGTAGAACCAGTCAAGGCCGGCATAGCAGCGTGCCAGCCATGCGCGTGCTTCGTTGGCTACGGCGGGTTCGGCCTGGTAGAGCCGTGTGACGTAGGAGAAGGTGGAGGCGGCTTCGAGATAGTCGCCCTTCTGGAACTGCGCCTGTCCCATCAGAAGCCAGGCGTTCTTCAGGAAGGGATTGTATTCCTTGCGTGCCAAGTATTGCTTGGCCTTCTCTGTGCGACGCTTTTCAGGGGAAATTTTCGGCTTTGCCTTGATGGAGTGCAGCTGTATGGACTTCTCACACTTCGTGATGGCTGTCTCAAACTGCCCTTTTCCAAGTTCGGCAGACTTTGTGTTGCCTACCATGAAGAAGGGCAACCGCTCGGTGTAGTTGTCGCTGACACCCTTTTCCATTGCTTCCATGCCCTGCTTGTAGGCTTCATGGCCGTTGAAGTAGGTGTTGTAGCGTGTCTTGAAGGATTGCCACATGCGATTGCGTGCCGTGTTCTCTTTCGTGGAACAGGCGCTGAGAATCAGTGCAATGACTGCAAGGAGTATGTAAGGTGTCCTACGCAAGCGGGAAGAATTGTTATGCTATATATAACTGAATTTTCTCTATTTTATTGTGTTCCCCTCCCCAGATGCGGCTTCTTCGATGAGCATAAACGCCATGTCGCGGAGGCTTGCGGGCAGTTCGATGCCGCGCTGGCTGAGTGAACGCAACCATCCGTGAACCTCGTCCGGGCGCATGGTGGTGAGAACCTCCTCGAACTCCATCACTTCCGCGTCGCCATAGAGGTCGGCAGGCCGTCCGCGGTAGCGGTCGAGTTCTTCGTCGTCGTAGTATTCAGGTTCTGCTGCGAGAAGTTCATCGTCGCAGGGAAGGTCGCAGAAGGTGGTGAGGGAACAGGGCATGGCAAAGCGTCAGGGTTTGAAGATGGTATGGAATTCCTCCCAGAATCTGGGGTAGGACTTCGACACCACCTCGGGATGTTCTATCGTGACGTTCGGGAAAAGAAGCATGGTGGGCGCAAAGCTCATGGCCATGCGGTGGTCATCGTAGGTGGCGACGGATGTCGTTTCACCGACAGGGGCGGCGATGTCGCCGTCAGCCGAGACGGTAAGTCCCTCCTCTGCGCTGTCCTCCACCCTGAGGCATACGCCGAACTTCGCAAGTTCCTGCGTGAGTGCCGCAATGCGGTCGGTCTCCTTGATGCGGAGGCTCTGAAGGCCGGTAAAGCGGAATGGCCTTCCGAGCAGACCGCAGGTGACGATAAGCGTCTGTGCCAAGTCGGGCTGTTGGGAGAGGTCAAGGTGCAGGGGGGTGCTGTCAGCCTTACCCTGACTGATTACCACGCCGTCATCTACATATTCGGTCTGCACGCCCAGGGGGAAGAAGAATCCGCTCACGCGGCAGTCGCCTTGCAGGCTGTCCTGCTTCAGACCGCGCAGGTGCAGACGGAGATCTGGCTGCTTGCTGAGTGCCACGATTTCATACCAGTAGCTCGCAGCACTCCAGTCGGCTTCTATTTCGTAGGCCACGGCTTCCCCGCTCTTCCACGCGGCTGCCATGCGGCGTGTCATGTCTATGTAGGGCGCGGAGGTCACCGCTCCCTCCAGCTCAAGCTTCACCTCGCCGTCCACGTGCGGAGTAATCATTAGCAGTGCCGAAATGTATTGCGACGATATGTTTGCAGGCAACCGCAGTGTCGCACCGTGGAGCTTGCGCCCCGTGATACGCAGCGGCGGGAAGCCTTCTTTCTGTACGTACTGGATGTCGGCACCCAGCTCGCGCAGGGCATCCACAAGGATGCCGATGGGACGTTGTTTCATGCGTTCTGTCCCTGTCAGGGTACGCGTTCCGGGCATAAGGGCAAAGTATGCGGTCAGAAAGCGCATCGCCGTGCCTGCCGCTCCGATGTCCACGGTCTCGGCATCGGTTTCCAAAGCCCGCAGGAGCACACGCGTGTCATCGGCATCGCTGAGATTTCGGAGCTCACGCTTCTCTTTCACGAGGGCGTTGAGTATGAGGGCTCGGTTTGCGATGCTTTTGGAAGCGGGAAGGACTGGGGAGACTACGCCTTCGCGTATGTTCTCCCGTTCCTGACGGTATGATGTCCAAGTCTCCTGCCACATCTCCTCCGTCATGGGCAGGCGCTCAAAGTTCTTCTTGCCCTCCTCCATGCTGACGGGGTGGAAGCGCAGACGGTTCAGGTCGATGAGCTCCATATCTACGTGTCCGTCCTTGTGCAGGCGGTAGAGGATGTTGCCGCGCGAGAAGTCGCGGTGTATCATGCCTGCCTCGTGAAGTTGGGCGTTCATGCGGCCTATGGCGCGCAGGACGGGAGCATCCGCCGTAGTATAGTTGTCAATGAGGTTAGCGTAGGTGTGCGGCAGTTCCGACTCGCGGCATACGTAGTAGCTTCGCGTGAACAGCAGTCCGCTGCGTTCCGTCAGCCAGCCGATGGGTTCGGGACTTCCGATGCCCATGCCGCGGAGGCGTGCTGCATAGTCAAAGGAACGGCGGGCCTTGCTGGGACGTAGCCAGCCGTAGATGAGGCGTCCCCAAAGGTGTGGAATCTGGAAGGACTTCACGATGAAACGTTCTCCCTGCCACTCGAAGCGGCGCAGTTCATTGCGGCCTTTGTAGATGACCTCGCCTGCTCCAAAGTGGAACTGCGCCGGCAGGCTTTTTATGTGATAGCTCAGATTTTCATAGCCTTTAGCTACACGCCAGCGGCGGGGATGGCACAGGCGATGGAGCGTATTTAGCAGGCGCGACCACGTGCGATGCTGCCGCAGTGGACCGCGAAGTTCGCGTTCGTAGAAGTCGGGGTAGAGCCGGTTGAGGCTGCGGATGACTTCCGGCAGACGGTTGCGGCGCGTGACGCGCTTGCTGTTTGAACGTATGCGGTAGTGGAAACCTATACGAGGCAGGCGTACGACGCGACCGCCGTCTTTCAATACGGAAATCCAAAACACCCAGTCTTCGCGTGTAGGGATTTCTTCTTGGTAGCCGCCCACACGTTCCCAGTCTGTGCGACGGAACATCGCACAGGTGTCAATCATGTTCTTGCGTGCAAGGAGGCGGAGGCGAAAGTCGGGCAATTTCCATTCTCCGCTACGGTCGCCGAAAAAGTCGGCGCGCGGACATACTACCTTTATGCTCTCATCCTGCTCAATGACTTCTGCCAATGCCGAGACGAGCCACGGTTCAATGGTGTTATCGGCATCTACGGGGAAGATGTATTTCCCGCGGGACTCGCTGATGCCTCGGTTCCGTGCACGGCAGGCTCCGCCATTCGGGGCGTTAATGAGGTGAATGCGGCTGTCGCGCTCCGCAAAGCTGCGGGCGATGCGTTCCGTGTCGTCTGTGGAACCGTCGTTCACTACAATGACTTCAAGGCCGCCGCTGTAGTCGGAGGCTAATACAGACTCCAGCGTCTCCGCCAGATATGCTTCCATGTTGTAAGCAGGAATGACAATGGAAACCGTGGGCATGTCTTCTCGTGTGTCTGCGTTTTTTAGATTTTATCCAAACCCTTTGTCAATTTTCGCCAGTAGTATTTCAGCGGACTCTTGTATTTCAACTGTTTCCAGGGACGGCTTTGGTGCGGGCGGTGCGTCACGGGAAGCGACGTGAACAGGAGATTCTTCAGTCCTTTGGCGCGGGACTCATGGGAAATAGTCACGTCGAACCAGTTCTTCGTTTCGTCCAGGGCGTCGAAGTCCACTTCTTGCAGCAGCCGCTGCGTCAGCAATGTGCAGCAGAAACTCATGTGCTTCGTGCTCTCTACCTTTCCACAGGGCAGTTTCCTCGCAAACTCGTAGGGATAGTTGATGTTGCCATCCGCATCCACTGTGACAGCAGCTGCCATGCCGCAATTCTCTTCGGTACGTGCCCCTTCGGCAAGCGACTGCAAGGTGCCGGGGCGTACGGTGACGTCGCTTTCCACGATAAGCAGGCCGGCACCTTCCTGAAGGCAGGCTTTGCGCTCGCGCCGCAACACGAAGAGGTAGTTGGGCGAAGGGTGGTCCGTCAGGTCGCTGAGGTTCACCAGTTCAATGCCCAATTCCGCACAGAGTTCCCTGAGTCGTGCGGTATTTTCCTCTGTGCTGAAATCGTTGTAAACGCGGAAGACGTGGGCTTCCGACAAGGTAGAAGCGGCGAGGGCGCGCAACGTTTCCTCCGTGCTTTCGATGGAGTCTTTTACGGGTGTGATGATATGCAACATGGTGCAAAGATAGTCAACATGGCATGAACACGGAAATTATCCCCGTTGGAAATCTTCGGACATGCGTCTTTGTGGACCTTTAGTTGTATCTTCTTCTGCGGTTTTGGCGGAGAATGCGGAAGGGGTTGAAAGCATTTTCGTAGTGGCGGACGACGAAATTCTCTGGCGACGTGCCGACAACGGTGATGACGTCAAAGCGAAAGTCTGTGACGCCGGGGTGTTCCTCCATATAGGAGTTTGCGGCGTACACGCAGGCCAGACACTTTGCCTGTGTTATGGCGCCGAGAGCCGTGAACTCCTCACTTTCGTGACTTCGAGTCTTCACTTCCACGAACACAATCGTGTCCCTCCATTTCGCCACGATGTCCAGTTCCAGGTGTCCGCTGCGCCAGTTGCGTTCCAGTATCGAGTACCCAAAGTGTTGTAGGTAGTCAACGGCTTTCTGTTCGCCTTGTTGTCCCAACGTGTTGTGTGCCGCCATATTGCCGTCTTTTATGTGTGGGCAGAAGATAATTTCTGTACGTCTGTTTCCCTTATCGCATCAGTACCTTCGTCGTGCCTGTGCCGCTGTGCAGGATGTTGACGCCCCGCCGTGGCTTGGCAAGCCTGCGCCCTTGCAGGTCGAAGATGGTCGAAGGAGTTGGTGCTGAGGTGGACACGTTCGCAATACCTGTCGTGACGGGGCGGAGGTGGAGCAGGGACGTGGCGCCACGCGTATTGGACACCAGCACGCAGGCTTCCGCCCATGCGCAGTCAGGTGCCATAAAGACGTCCTTGCCCACTTCTTGCAGGTAGTAGCGGTCGCCGCTGCGGTAGAGGTAGAAGTCCGTGCCTTTGGAGCTGAAGGTGAAGGCAGGGTAGGAGGCCGTGGCTTTGTTGGAGCAGAGCAGCGCGGCACGTTCCAGCGATTCAAGCTGCTCGCTTTGCAGGCGCACGGCGCCGTCCGTGTTTTGTGCCGGGATGAAGCTCCATTGGTAGGAAAGGTCCGTTGTGGGGTCGGTGGGTAGCTTGGCGCGCTTGAGGCGGTAGGCGTTGAAGTCCGAGTTCGGCGGCGTCAGGCAGAGGCCTTCCATGTCGGCGTCAAAGCGCCACGTCTCGGCGTTGGTCAGTGTGTAAACCGTGCCGAAGTCAGGGACACACTGAACCCAGACCTCGGGCGAAAAATCCGCGAAATACTTCTGGTAGAGTTCTTTGACGACGGCAATCTCGTCGCCTTCAGCCTCCGCGCTGAAGGAGCCGTAGGCGTAGGGTGCTCCTGCGGGCAGGTAGGCGGTGTTCTGTCCCGTCGTGCCGCAGGCGAAAGGCCACTCGTAGTTTTGGAACCAGCTCTGCGCGGCGTAGCCTTTCTGGAAGAAGGCTTTCCAGCGCGGGTAGTAGTAGCTGGAGAGCAGGCCCTGCCACTCGCGGTTGGCATAGTCGTGCAGGCCGCCGCTTTCGCATTGTGCGCGGTCGCCCCACGTGGTGAGCAGCATGCGCGCGTTCTTCTCGTAGAGCGTCTTCTCGTCAGCCGTTGTGCCCAGTGCGCGTGCCATCTCCGTCCAGCGCCCCAGGCGGAACTCCTGGCGCGTGCCCAGCAGGCGGTCCTGGTCGAGGATGAGCTGGAGGAAACGTCCGGCAATGGCGTCGCGCTGCGTGCCGCTTGCCGACGTGATGGAGTCCAGCGTCTGTTTCCCCATGTCGGCCAGGGCTTGGCGCATCAGGTCCACGAGGTCGTAGCGGTAGTTCTCGTTGTCCTTCAGCTCGTCGCTGACGGAGAGCATGGCGTAGAGCGCCGTGCGCAGTTCCGTCATGTCCCAGTACCACGTGGAGTTTGCCCAGCTGCTCACGGTCGTGGGCTTCAGGGCAGGCCGCTGCAGGAACGCGCTTTCCGTGGTGCCTTGCTGGCGGTTGTTGGGGCAGTTATAGACGCCCTCGCCCAGCTTGCGCCATGCCGTGAGCAGGGCATCGTGGGTCTCCGTGCCGGCGGTCGCGCCGTAGCGCAGGAACACGTATTCCTTGAGCCATGCCTCGCGCGTCAGGTCCTCCGTTGTCCAGGGCAGCGCGTAGAGCAAGTCGTAAAGCATCGTGTTGTTTTCTATGCCTTCGGGCAGGGCGCCGATGCCCACGAGCTTGTTTGTGGCGGCATTGTCGCGCGCCTTGTAGAAACACTCGATGAGGCGGTCCATGCGCCCGAAGAGGCCCACATTGCCGCCGAAGTTGGACACCTGTCCCCACACCCAGTCGTGGTTCTCGCCCGCGCTGGTCGTGTGCTGTCCGCTGCACGACGTGTCGCCCTGGTTGTCGCCGTGGAGGTCAAGTATGATGAGGCGTCCGCGCGGGATGGTGTGGGTGACGATGGTCGTGGGGTTGTCCTGCCAGTGCTGGCACACCCAGACGGCGTCCTTGTCGTAGGCCTGCAAGGCTGTCCACATGGAGCGTACGGAGCTCTGCGCGCTCGTCACGCCGCTGGGTACGCCGCCCTCGTGGAAGGGGTCGATGGCGTAGAAGTGCGTCCGGCAGACGTCGCCGTAGAGCCGCTCGAAGGCGGCATAGTACGCGGCGGCAAACTCCTCGAGGCATGACGTGTTGTTCACGAAGGCCGGGCGCGTGAAGGAGCACCACGTGCCGCCGTCCACGATGTCCGAGGACTTCCAGGCAGCCGTCTTGTCCTTGGCTGCCCGCGCAAGGAAGTTCTTGGGCACCATGCCTACATACCCCGGCACGACGGGCTGCATGCCGAAGTCCGTCATGCGCTGGAAGATGCTGCGCGCCAGCGCCTCGCGTTGTTCGTACCACGACGCGGGCTGCGGGCCGCCCCATGCCGTGAGGTTGTTCATGAAGAACCATCCGTAATAGGCTGCGCCGCAAACAAATTCGTTCACGGCTTCAAGATTCGTGTAGCCATATCCGGTTTCAAGGACATCGCGCCATACGCTCTCCATGCCCACGATGGCCAGCGGCATGTTCACGCCGTGCAGGGCCATCCAGTCTATCTCCTGTTGCCAGCGCTCCCAGCCCCAGAAGGCCATCGAGTAGCTGTGGGTGCAAAAGTTCAGGTAGTAGCGCCAGGGAACGCTTGCCGTGTGAACCTCGCGCTCGCACGTTGGCAGTGTTTCCGGCAGGCGGCCTGTGGGCGCATTCCATGAGATGTCAACGCCCGCGTAGTGCTGGAGATACCAGTTGATGCCTGTGGCCACGGCCACGTAGTCTGTGCCTTCCACGTGCACCCGCTGTCCGTCGCATTGGATGGCAAACTGTTGCGTGTTGCCCTGCTCGGCATTTGTTAGCACGTATTCAAACTTTCGGGCATCGTCGCCTTCGGGTAATATGCGGCCGAGGAGATCATGGATGGCGTCGGCATGCGCTACGAGAGCGACTACTGCGAATAGGATGGAGGAAATAGCCCTTTTTATCATAAGCTTGAGAGTTTATAGTATGTTGTTCATGGTGTTTGCGCAGCAAAGGTAACATCTTTCTGCGGAAGCTGCGTCCTTCCGTCCAACTTTTCGACTCACTTTGTTGCTTGAGTACTACAGAAATCTCCCGCCGTGCACTTCAATTGCGCGGCGGGAGACACTATAATATAATATTGTGTGTTGTGTGGCGAACGTTTGCTTACTTCACAACCACTTTCTCCGTGCGGATAACGTTGTCCTTACGCATCTTCACGAGGTACGTGCCGGGAGCGAAGCCGCGCGTGCTGAGGCTTGCGGGATTCTCCGAGAGGAACTTTACGAGGCGGCCGTCGGCCGTATATACCCAAGCCTTCTCTACGTCCGTGAACTGGATGGCGTCGTCCGTGAGGGTGGCGCGGGAAACACCGCTGCCGCGAACCACGTTAATGCCGTTGGGCTCTTCCCCTACGAGGCCTTCGGGTTCGTCGGCTTCGCCCTGGTCGCGGGTCACGATGACCTCACGCTGCGGGTTGTCACCGCTGATTTCCAGACCGAGGTCAAGAGAGAAGCCCTTTGCCGTCAGGCCGATGGCACCGGGGTGAGGCTGCCAAGCGTCCGTGAAGACGATGCGGATGCGGCCTTTGCCGCAAACGGCATCCTCGGGCACCTTGAACTTGAAGGGAACGAGCGGACTGTTCGTGTAACCGTTCGCGTGGAGCGCGCCGGTGCCGTGTGCGTCTGCGTATTCCTTCGTGTTCTCATAGCTGTTGTTGGTGTTCTGCGTACCCTGCTCAACAAGGAGCTCGTCTGTGCCGCCCTCGAAGTAACCGTTGAGGTTCCAGTCGGCGTAGGCTTTCATGACGCACCACTGCATACCGTCGGAACTTTCGAACCATTTGTAGTCGAGCGTGATTTCGTCGCCCTGCTTCACCTTCAGTACGGCAGTCTCGTGAGCGTCGATGTAGTTGTCGTTGTCCTCGGGAGCGTCGTAGTCCATGTCGCGTGTACCTTCGTAGTTGAGGTCTTCCACGCTGGCACCGGTCGTGGTGACGCTGGTGAGGTAGCGCGTGTTGACGGCGGTCTGGAAGCCATCGGCACTTACGTTGATGACGCTCTCACCGGGATAGAGCAGGTCGCCCTCGGCGGCACCTTCCGGCACGTTCGTGCTGCGGGTTACGTGTACCCAGACGGGCTCGCTGTAGGTCTTCATGTCCGTGGAGACGGCGCGCACGCCGTAGTAGGGGTCTTCCCCGTCTTCAAGGGTCTTGTTGCCCACAAAGGCAGACCAGCCCTGCACGTGGCTCACGAGGCTTACGCGGCCGTTCTCGCCGTCCTTGTAGAGCACCTCGAAATGGTCCACGTTGGCATCCTCGTTGTAGAGCAGGCCGTGGGCGGGTGTCTCGGCGTCCAGGTTCCAGTTGAGCTTCACGCTGAACATCTTCGTCGTTTCGCGCTTCACCTCAGCCGTCAGGTCCTTGATGGCTGCGGGAACGGTCTTCACGTCGTCGTTGATTTGGAGCTCGCCGACGAGGAGCTTGTAGTTATCCTCGCTGCCCTTGACGCGTAGGCCGATGAAGTCAATCTGGTCGGAGGAGCCGAGGCCGGAGAGTTCGATGGTCTTTTCCTGCCACGTCGTGCCCTCGGCGGTGCCAACGGGGAATTCCTTCCACGTTTCGCCGACCTTCACGATGAGGTAGAGGTTTGTCTCGTTCACGCCTTCCTTGCCCGTCTTGACGGCAATTTTTGCGTAGGGCTGGCCTTCTGTTCCGGTGAGCTTCGTGCGATAGAGCACGATGTCGGTGCCGGACTGCGTGGCGCGGCCGGAGAGCACGAGGCACGAACCGCCGTTGTAGGCGTCCTCAATGGAGAATTCGGGCTGGATGGCCGTGCTGACGGTGGTCGTACCGGCGTTATACACGAGCCAGCGGTAGGTGGGCACGAGGTCCTGCGTGGAGAGGTTGTACCAGTTGCCGTGGGTCTGCTTGCCTTTGTAGTTATACACCTCACCCGTACCGATGTTGAAGTACGTGTGGAAGGGCAGTTTGCCCTGGATGGCGGAACGCTCAGGGAAGTAGGTGGCAAGGCCTCCGAACTTGGACAGGGGCGGTGTGGTTCCGTTCCAAGCCCATTCGTTGCCGTTGGAGTTCATCGTGGGCAGGTTGGCCGGGTTGCGGTTACCGCCGGAGAAGCCGCGCTCAAGCATGGCCTGATAGTTGGCCTGGAAGTTCTGGGCATCGTTACCTACGTTGTAGCTCCAGAAGCGGCTGCTGGCGTGCTCGCCCCAGAGGCAGGCACCGATGTCGTTGCCTGCAAGGCGTGACCATGTGCGGTTCATCGTCACAATCCATACGCCGGCGTAAAGGCCATCGGCTGTTCCCATAGCGTTCTTGGCTGTGTTGACGGAGGTCGTTACGCCATAGGTGAAGTCGCCGCCTGCATAGTTAAGCATCAGGTCGGTTGTCTTTCCCGTCGTCTTGGAGCCGAACATGGCATCGCTGTTGGTTGCCGTAAGGGTGGACAGCGCTGTGTAGAGACCGATGTGGAAACTGTCGAAACCTTGAGCGGCTGCTTCCTTGTAGAGGGCTTTGTGGAAAGCCACGACGTCGGCATCGTTATAGCCGGCAGCCTCCCAGTTGTAGTTGATACCATCGGAGCCGAAGTAGAGCAGGCAGTTGATGAGCGGCTTCACGTACTTGTAGGAGCCGTCGCTCTCCTTGGCCGTGGAAAGCTTCTGCCAGCCTGTGGGCTGTGCGGAGGCTGTCCAGCTTTCAAAGAACTTGATGCCGGACATGATGTCCGTACCGTTCTGGTGGGCAGCGTCAATCCATGCACCGGGAGCTTGGAACACGCCGTGGTTCCAGGAGCCGAAGAGGTGCGTATAGTTCCAGAGGCTGTAGGTGTCGTCGCCGGGGTTCGTGCCGGGATAGCCGCCGATGCCCTTTGCGGAGCCCATCGGGATGTTCATCCATACGCGGCGGTCGTTCTTGATGCTGGTGTTGAGCTGCTTGTCCTGCTCGTTGATGAGTGCGCGGCGGCGCACGTGGGAGCGTACGAACTCAACGTCGGTCATGTTGAAACCTGCAGCCTCGAACTCTGCTTCCGTCGGATACTGACGGCCTTGTTTCAGGGCGTCGTAGAAGAGGTTCAGCATCTTCTCGTCAGAGAAGGGGTTGAAGTCGAAAATTTCTGTGGAGGCGGACGGGTCGTACTGTGCCTTGGCTTCCGTGAAGGAACCGGCCACGAGGCATCCTGCCATCAGCAGACTTGCAAATGTAGTTTTCTTCATAGTGTAGTGAATAGGAGAATAATCAGTTTCTTGTAGAACATAATAAAGCGAGTTACGGGAAGCCCCGAAGGGTTACCCGTAACTCGTAGAGAGGGAATGCTTAGAAGTTAGGACCTTCTACGTCCCACCAGAGGCGGAAGCCCTGGAGGTCCGGGCCGCCAAGGGCGTCAAGACCGGAACGTTCAATGTCGTTGTTGGTGGAGTCGTCCTCACGGCCGGGATAGGGCATGCGGCGAATCATGTCACCATCGTCAAGGCTTTCGTCGCCTTCCCACGGGTTGAGGACGGGGAAGAGCTTGGGATAGCCCGTGCGGCGGAGTTCTGCCCATGCTTCGTAGCTGTTGGGATAGAGGGCGATGTACTTCTGCGTGATAATCTTCTCAAGCTTCGTCTCGCGGTCGTCGCCTTCGTTCCACTTCACGCCAATTTTCGTGACGCTGGGCATGTCGGGCGTGTCGCCGAAGGGATCCACGTAGGTGTAGTCCGTGGCGGTCTCCTTCTGCAAATATGCCTCTACCAGGTTTGCATAGTCGTAGTCGAACAGGAGAGGATCAACGAGAGAGGCGTTGCAGATGCCGCGCTCGTAGAAGAACTGGGCGTCGCCACCCATGTCCCAACCGCGCAGGGCACCTTCGGCACGCAGGAAATCAACTTCTGCCCACTTGATCATCCAGATGGGAGCCATCGTGATGCCTTCGGGGTTCACCTGGCTGACGCCGACGTACTGGTTACCGGCATACTGCTGGTCTTCACCGAAGTGGCCGCCGGCACGCAGACCGACAATGCGTGTGTTGGGCTCTGTTACCTCACCCGTATTCTTGTTCTTCAGCACTTCACTGTTCTTGTTGAACATGTACTTGGTGTACGGATGGTCAAGGCTCATCAGCAGGCTCTCGAAGGATGCGCCGAGGCGGGAGTCGTTCCACGTCTTCGTGATTTCCAGGAGCGGGTTGGAGAAACCTTCGTTCATAGGCGTAAGGCCGACCTGCTGTTCGTAGCTTTCGATTACGCCGCCGGCAACAGCCTCTTCAGCCCATTGCTTGGCCAGTTCGGGCTTCACCTTCACGATGCGCATAGCCATGCGGAGCTTCAGGGAGTTGGCAAAGCGAATCCAGGAGTCGAAGCCTTCCCTGCCGGTGTAGGCATCCTGAACGACCTTCCCGTAGCGGTAGAGCATCTTCTGGAGCTTCTCCTTATACCAGTCGGGACGGTTATGCTTATAAGTGCCATCTTCTAATTGTATGCTATCGCCGTAGTAGCGGAAGCAGTTCACGATGGTGTCGATGTTCTCGACAATTTTGAGGTAAACCTCTTCAAGGCCCTGATAGGTGTAGGGGTTCACCGTGCGGTTCTCCTTATACTCCTGATAGGGGATACCACCGTAAACGTCCATGACTTCAGCTGCACCATAGTCGTAAATCAGCAGGTTGACAGCCTTGATTTCGGGAATGGAGTCGGCCAAGGGGTGGTTCATTGCCGGCACGATGGCGTTCTTCATGCCGATGAAGCGTCCGCTGGGACCGGGGTTGAAACTCGTGTTGATGTAGTACGTGGAGTTGTAGTTGTGGTCCGTGGAGTAGGCAAAGTAGTAGTGGGGCACCACTGCGTACTGTGCATAGCCGTCCGTGCAGATGTACTGATACTGGTAGGCGTGGGAACCGGGAGCTTGGCCTTCCTTACCACCCAGCATGCAATACTGACCGGTAATCATGGAACGCAGGTAGATGTTCAGTGCCGTGGAGGCAGAGTCAAACATTTCTTCGGAGATTTCCACGCGGTAGTTCAGCGTGTCGGGCTGTCCGTAGAATTCGGTGTCAAGGTTGATGTCCTGGTCAGAATTCAGCGTGGAGTATTCATCGTCGAAGTCAAGACAGGACTGAAGCCCCAACCCGCCGAGAACAAGTGCTAAGAAATAGATGAATTTATTCATTGTCTCAAGATGCATTAGAAGTTGATTTTAGCAGAGAAACCGAAGGAGCGGGTGGACGGCATGTTGAAGTACTCGAAGCCGCCGAGGCCGTTCGTCGTGGAGAGGGAAATATCCGGGTCAACCGGAGCATCGTTGTAGAAGAAGAACAGGTTACGCCCTACGAAGGAGAGATTCAGGTGCTTGCCTTCTCCGAGCAGGTTGCGGAACGTGTAGTTCAGGGAGAGCTCGCGCAGGCGGAAGTTCGTCGCATTGTAGATGTAGGGCGTGGGGCTGGCGTTACCACCGATGGTGCGGTAGTACTCTTCAACGGCTACGAGGTAGTCGCCTTCAACGCCATTCTTGCCGGGCTTACCGTGGATATACATGGCTTCGCGGCCATCTTCCGTGTAAAGACCGTTGCGTTCAGCATTCAGACGAGCGTCTGCGGTGCGCTGGGAGAAGCCCAGGTTGTCCAGGTAGCCTTCTGTCTGGGAGATAACCTTACCGCCGATGCGGCCGTTGATGAGGAAGAAGAGCTGGAAGTCCTTGTACGTGATGGTGTTGCTGAGACCCAGCTGCCACTTGGAGTTCATGTTACCAATCTTCTTCGAGTAGGGGTGCAGGTTGTCATATTGCGGGGCGAAAGTCGTGCGGTTCAGAATGAGCACGCCGTTTTCGTCGCGCTTGAAGTCGGTCACGTAGATGTCGCCAACGGAACCACCTTCCTGATAAACAACGCGGGCACCGCCAAGCTGCTGCTTGTAGGGAGATTCCGTGCCGTCTTCTTGGTAAGCACTTCTCAGGATTTTGTTGTTGTCGAAGGAAATGTTCAGCGTGGGCTTCCAGCGAAGGTCTTCGCCGAAGTGGAAGTCATAACCGATAGTGGCTTCAATACCCGTATTGCGAACCTTTGCGGAGTTCAGCAGGACGGTACGGCCTGCACGGCCTGTGTTCATGAACTGCTTGTCAGCGATGGTGTTGTAGAACGTGAGGTCGAACTGCAGGTTGTTGTTGAACATCAACATTTCCACACCAGTCTCGAACGAGCCCAGTTTCTCGGGTTCAGGATAGAAGTCGAGGTTGCCAGAGAGGAGGACGGCATCTGTCTGGTTGTTGGTGCCGTACTGGTAGAAATTATTGTTAGGAACGCCATTACCTACTTGAGAGTACGAAGCGCGATACTTGAGGTAGTTAATCCAATCCGGCATTTCAAGCAGGGAGGAAACGATGGCGTTTGCGCCGATGCCCCAGTAACCGTAGGAGATAGGCGTGCCGTACTTCGTGTGGAACTGCTTGAAGGAACGATACCAGTCCTGACGATAGGAACCATCCACATAAACCTTGTCCTGCCAACCGATCTGTGCGGTGAAGAGGGCGGCCTGGTCCCAGTTGGAACTCTTGCTGGTGCCCGTTGCACCCTTATCGCCAGAGCTGGTTTCAAAGCGGTTTACGATAGTGGGAATACCACTAGGATTGCTATTATTAGGTTGATAATAGTTAGGTATAACAGTTGCTTCCACGCTGGTGGACATATTCTGCGACTTAATCGTGTGACCTACATAACCTGCGGATGCACTTACGGACCAATCTTCAAACGTCTTGTCGTAAGAGAGCAGGTAGTCGGTGTAGATTTCGGCGGTGCGCTCGTTGCCGACCCAGTACATACCGTAGTCCATCATCTGGTAACCGGAGTAGTAGGTCGTTGTGGCGTAACGCTTCGTCTCGTTGTTGTAGCGCGTGTGGTCGAAGCCGAGACGTGCCTGTAAGGAAAGGCCGTCGTAGATGTTCAGCTTACCCGTGAAGGAGCCATAGATGCGGTCGGTCTTCTGCTTGCTGCGGTTCATGTTCGTCAGCCAGTAGGGGTTGTTGTAGCTGGCTGCCATGTATGCCCAGTCCTGACGGGGGCCACTAAGGAGCGTCCTGCCCTTTGTCCAGGAGTAACCGGAAGAAGTAACGATGTTCCCGTTCTCGTCGTACTGCAAGTTGCCGTTGGCGTCAAGGACGGGATAGTTGATGGGCTGGTAGTAGCTACGGTCCGTGGAGTTGTACCACTGGGCGTTGTCAACCTTGTAGTTCTCCTTATAGTAGGCCATATCCACGTTGTTCGGCGTGGTGTAGAGGTGGTAGATGGGGTTCAGGTGACCACCACCACCGGGACGGTTGCGCGTAACGGTCTGCACGTAGTTGATTGAGGCATCAAGGTCGATGCGGTTCCACAGCTTGTAGCTCTGGCGGAAGGCCAGCGTGTTACGGTTGTAGCTGTTGTTCTCAATCATACCGTTGGCATGGGTGTTTGCGTAGGAGAAGTAGGTCTTGACCTTTTCCGTACCGCCGGAAAGGGCTACGGAGTTGTTGAACGTCGTACCTGTGCGGTAGAAGTCCTTGGAATTGTCGCGACCCTTATTACGCAAATGGATGTACATCATTGTGGGATTGTCGGCATCTCCAACTTGGAAGGGAGAGTCGTTCGGGAACGGCGTTGCAATAACAAGGTTGTCTGCGGCGCGATTGGCAATTTTGTCGCCCCAGCCGTTAGATTCAAGGCCTCCGGCTGCAGTTTGGTTTGCACCATAGACCGTCTGGATTTTCGGCGTCAGCAGCGGGCTCTCAAACGTTACGTTCGTGGTGTAGTTGATGTCGATTTTACCTTCCTTACCCTTCTTCGTGGTAATCATGATGACACCGTTGGCAGCCTGCGAACCGTACAGAGCGGCAGCGTTGGCACCCTTCAGCACGTTCATGCTTTCAATGTCGTCGGGGTTGATCATGGAGAGCGGGTCGGCACCTTCACTGCTCACGTCAGAGGTCAGGGACGTACCGGCACCCATGCCCAGCTGGCCGCGCGTGTTGTTCGTCAAGGGCACACCGTCCACAACGATGAGCGGCGTGGAGCTACCCAGGATGGACTTCTGACCACGGAGCACGATTTTGGAAGCACCACCGGCACCACCGGCACTCGGTGTGATAGTCAGACCGGAGATTTTACCTTCCAGCTGGTTGGCTACGTTGACGTCCTGAACCTTCATGAGGTCTTCAGCTTTAATCTGCTGCGTGGCATACGTCAGCGAAGTCTCCTTACGGCGGATACCCATGGCCGTAACCACGGCTTCCTCAAGGACGTTTTCTGCTTCTTCAAGCACAATGTTGAGGGGCTGTCCGTCCCACTTCACGGTTTGCGTCTTGTAACCGAGTAGGGAGATGCGGAGCTGTGCGCCACGCTCTACGTTGGCGATTTTGAAGAAGCCGTTTGCGTCGGTGGAGGTAACGACCTTTGCACCGACAACAACAACGGCGGCACCGGTTACGGGCACGCCGTTTTCGTCTACTACCGTACCCTGTACGGTTTCAGCTTGCAGTGCTACGTTGTTCACCGTGGGCGTCGTCGCATGGACAGCGGAGAAACTTCCCCCACAGAGCAAAGACAACAGAAGTAGCATTCCTACTGATTTCTTAGGCTTTTGCATAGAATTGATTTGATGATTGATTAGTATGTTGTGTTTTCTTCTTTCTGCCATGCAGTTCGTACGTCTTTTCGGCCTTTGCCGATAAAAAACGTATTTCGGCGAAGCAAAGAAAACACTTTTTTGCTTTTCGTGCAAGTATTTCCCGCATTTTTAACAATTATGCTGCAATTTTTTCTTTCTTTCCGCGCTTTGCACTAACTTCGCGCCCCGAAATAAGCACACAATAAAATAAAATATATAAATACAAGAAAACACTATGACAGCAAACGAAATCCGCGAATCGTATAAGAAGTTCTTTGAAGGCAAGGGACACGTCATCGTACCTTCTGCCCCGATGGTGGTCAAGGACGACCCTACGCTGATGTTCACGAATGCCGGCATGAACCAGTGGAAGGACGTCATCCTCGGCAACCGCACGCCCGAGCCGCGCCGCCGCGCAGACTCCCAGAAGTGTCTGCGCGTGAGCGGTAAGCACAACGACCTGGAGGAGGTGGGACACGACACGTACCACCACACCATGTTTGAAATGCTCGGAAACTGGAGCTTTGGCGACTACTTCAAGCAGGAAGCCATAGACTATGCCTGGGAGTACCTTGTTGACGTGCTTCATCTCGACCCGAAGGACCTTTACGTGACGGTATTTGAGGGAAGTGCAGACGACGGCCTCGGCCGCGACGACGAGGCCGCGGGCTATTGGGCAAAGCACGTTCCTGCCAACCATATCATCAACGGAAACAAGCACGACAACTTCTGGGAGATGGGCGATACGGGTCCCTGCGGACCTTGTTCGGAAATCCACCTCGACTCCCGTTCCGAAGCAGAAAAAGCTGCTGTTCCGGGTGAGACGCTCGTCAACAAGGATAACCCGCTGGTCATTGAAATCTGGAACATCGTGTTCATGCAATACAACCGTAAGGCGGACGGCTCCTTGGAGAAGCTGCCGATGCACGTTATCGATACCGGCATGGGCTTTGAACGCCTCGTGCGTGCCTTGCAGGGAAAAACGTCCAACTACGATACGGACGTGTTCCAGCCTATTTTGAAGAAGATAGGCGAACTTTCCGGCCGCACCTATGGTGAGAACGAGCAGACGGACATCGCCATGCGCGTCATCGCAGACCATCTTCGCGCCATCTCTTTCAGCATTGCCGACGGCCAGCTGCCTTCCAACGCAAAGGCCGGCTACGTCATCCGCCGTATCCTGCGCCGTGCCGTACGCTATGCCTACACTTTCCTCGACCAGAAGAAGGCGTTCATGTACCGCCTCATCCCGACGCTCGTTGAGGAGATGGGGGCTGCCTATCCGGAACTGCCCGCACAGCAGGAACTCATCACGCGTGTCATCAAGGAAGAGGAAGACTCCTTCCTGCGCACTTTGGCGACGGGTATCAACCTGTTGCAGAAAGAGATAGAGACAACGCCCAAGGGCGGCGTGCTGGCAGGCGAAAAAGCCTTCACGCTTTTCGATACATACGGCTTCCCCCTCGACCTGACGCAGCTCATCTGCGCCGAGGCAGGCCTCACCGTTGACGAGGCGGGCTTCAACGTGGAGATGCAGAAGCAGAAGGAACGTGCGCGCGGGGCCGCCAAGGTGGAGACCGACGACTGGGTGGTATTTGCAGAGGGCGAGACGCAGTCCGTTGCCTGGGACAAGACAGAAGAGGACTGCCGCATCCTGCGCTACCGCCGCGTGCAGCAGAAGAAGCAGACCTACTACGAGCTGGTGCTCGACGTGACGCCCTTCTATGCCGAGATGGGCGGACAGGTGGGCGACCGGGGAACGCTTGCAAACGGCGAGGCCACCATAGAGATATTCGATACAAAGAGCGAAAACGGACTGCCCGTCCACCTCGCGAAGGAATTGCCTGCTGCGCTCGAAGGCACCTGGCATGCCGCCGTTGACGTTCGTGCCCGTCGCGCCTGCGAGGCAAACCATACGGCTACGCACCTTCTTGACCAGGCTCTCCGCGAAGTGCTTGGCACCCACGTGGAGCAGAAAGGCTCGCTTGTCACGCCGGACTACCTGCGCTTCGACTTCTCCCACTTCCAGAAGGTGACGCCCGAGGAACTCCGCCAGGTAGAGCGCATTGTGAACCGCCGCATCCGTGAGGACATCCCCTTGCAGGACCATCGCGACGTGCCGATGGAAGAAGCCAAGAAGCTTGGCGCCATCGCCCTCTTCGGCGAAAAGTACGGCGACAAAGTACGCGTCGTACAGTTCGGTCAAAGCGTGGAGTTCTGTGGCGGATGTCACGCCAAGAGCACGGGACGCATCGGCCTTTTCCGCCTCCTCAGCGAGAGCAGCGTGGCTGCCGGTGTGCGCCGCGTGGAAGCCATCACGGGGGAAGCGGCAGAAGAAAGCGTTTACACCCAGCAGGAAATGCTCCAGGGCGTGCGTGACCTCTTCAACAACGCCAAGGACCTCCGTACGGCCATCCTGAAAACCATTGATGAGAACGAAGGTTTGAAGAAGGAGGTGGAAGGTTTCATGAAGCAGAAGATGCAGCAGGTGAAGGAAGCCCTTATCGCGAAGTCCGAGCTTCGCGGCGAGATACGCCTCGTACGTGGTGTGGTTCCCACGCCAGTGGCTCCCGATGCCGTCAAGGATATGGCATTCCAGATTGCGGGCCAGCTGCCGGAGAAGATGCTGTGCGTTGTCGGCAGCCAGTTCGAGGGCAAGCCGCTTCTGACGGTAATGATAAGCAAGGACCTTGTTCAGGGTCGCGGTCTCAATGCCGGACAACTTGTTCGCGAAGCCGCACGCGAGATTCAGGGCGGCGGCGGCGGTGCTCCCCACTTTGCAACGGCTGGCGGAAAGAATCCCGACGGCCTTGAAGCCGCCGTCAGCAAGGTGATTGAACTTGCCGGCTTATAAAGCCTTTGCGTTTGACACATGACGGGGCATGCCCCGTCCTTATAAGGTTTGCGCGTTCCATTCAGGAGCGCGCAAATTTTTATTTGTTCCAGGAGGCGAGAAGTGACATGATACTTACTCTGTCTAACTATATGAGTTACGAGTGCTTAAGTATCATACTTGTGCGAGAGAACAACGCCATAGCAACCACTTTTCTGCTAAAAACATATAAAAATCAGTACTTTTTTATATAAAGCGGTGGCAGAACGAAGATTTTGACTACTTTTGCATCGTAAACAGGCAAAAGCAATAGATTATGAATGCAGTTTCACTTAACAATCTGTGGAGTTACCTGCAGGGGCTTTCACTTACGGCAAGCAATCAGCGATGGCTGGCCAGTCACTTGATGAAGGCCGCGGAAAGCGTGGAAAACAAACAGCATAAGGCAGAACTCGTGTTCCCAAAGATTCCAAAGGACTATAAGCCGTCGGCAAAAGTGATGGCCATGACGTGCGGCCCGCTGCCAAAAGACTTCGATTTGGACAAGGAACTTTATGAAATGTGGGAGGAAAGGGCACGATGAATGTTTTTCTTGACACTAATGTAGTTATAGACTTCATGGGCGAACGTGAAGGCTTCTTCGATGATGCCGCAGCTATCTTTGCCATGATTGAAGACAAGAAGATTGCTGCCTCCGCATCTGCACTGACCATTGTCAATTGTGCTTACATACTAAAGAAAGCCTTCAACTCAGATATTATGCTCAGCAAGGTCGAAGCTTTGTGCCAGATGCTCAATGTTACGCCGATAGACCGAAGCAAGCTCGTGGATGCAGTTCAGCTTCGACCTTACGACTATGAGGATGCAGTGCAGTATCTGTCGGCACTGCCATATCATCCCGATGTGATTATAACCCGCGACAAACGAGGGTTCAAAGACTTCGAAATCCTGGTCATGACACCAGCCGAGTTTGTCAACAAGGCAAAACAACAATAACGAACTAAGTTTTCCGAAAAGTCACCTCGCAGGGAGGGGTGACTTTTTTCGTTATACAACACAACATTACTACCATCCCAACCACTTTTCTGCTAAAAACACATAAAATTCAGTACTTTTTTATATAAAGCGGTGGCAGAACGAAGATCTTGACTACTTTTGCATCGTGTTCTCGCAACTCACAGCCTCCTCACCCACCTGCAGACGGCATTGCTGTTGGAACTAAAACGCATTGCCGACCATGAGGAGCCGCAAGGGAGTCCCGGAAAAGCTCTACCCAAGCCTTACCCAAGTATTACCCAAGCCTTACCCAAGTATCAAGGTGCTCCGGAGGGCTGGGTGGGGCTTGGGTAGGGCTTGAGAAGGGCTTGGGTAAAGCGAGACTATGGTGAGGCTGAAGGCTTTTGGAAGGATATTTTAGGCTTTTTATGAACATGGGGTTCGGGACCGGATGAACATAGGGTTCGGGAAACGGGGCTCGAAACATGCACAACAAAAATCCCTCCCCCAATGTGTGGGGAGGGAAGAAATTTCAGGCAAGTTTGGTATTCTCTTCTGCCTTACGCACGCTCTATCCAGGCCAGCACATCGCCTTTCTGGACGTGGCCGCCCTGCTTGGCGCCAATCTCAACGAGCTTTCCGCCAAGAGCAGCGGGGATTTCGCGGATTTGGCCGTAGCGGTTTTCGATGTAGCAGAAGAAGTCGCCTTCCTTGTATTCCTTGCCGATGAACGGCTCAATGCTCGTTTCAGCTTCTCCGTCGCCATTGATTTCCCAGAGCACGATGCCGGCTTCGGGGGCGGTTACGGCGTCGGCCTTGGCATGTTTCAGGGCGAGGGCCTCCTCGGGCGATACGCCTGTGCCGAGGGCCTTGTCCTTGGCTGCCTGCAGGTCGGCCAGGAACTGCTTCTTGGCCTGTCCGCTCTTGTAGGCGCGGTACTGCACTTCGTGCATGGCGAATTCGTAGAGTTCTTCCTCGTCGGGGCCAAGGTCCCAGCCGTTCTCCTCCATCTCCCCCCGGAACTTGTCGAGGCAGTCGGGATAGAGCGTGCGGGGGTCGCCCTCGAAGAACTCGCGGCCCTGCTCCTTGGCGAGCGCCTTGATTTCAGGTGCCAGCTCGCCGGGCAGCTTGCCGCTCTTGCCGAGTATCATGCCCCACATGTTCTCGTCCATCATGGAGAAGCGCGGCTTGTCCATCGACTCGGTGAGGAGGTTCATCAGGGCGATGTTCTTCACGTACTGCGAGAAGGGCGTCACGAGGGGAGGATAGCCCACGCGCGGCCATACGTAGCCCACTTCGTCGAAGAGCTTGATGAGCAACTCGTCTTCGCTCAGGGGTTCTTCGCCCTTCTTGGCGCGGTTGTTGTTGATGGCTCCCATAGCGCCTTTCAGGTCGGCCATCATCGAGCCCATCATGCCGCCCGGCAGGCCGCAGCCCAGCAGGAGGGAGGACATGAGGTGGTTCTGCTTGTTCATGAAGTAGCCCAGGAAGTCGTCGATGAACTCCTGCGTCAGCTTGCGGGCTTCCATGTAGGCCTGCATGTTGATGTCGGGCACGTCGAAGCCGTAGTTCTTCAGCATGCTCTGCACGCTGAGCACGTCGGCATGTCCCTTTCCCCAGGAGAGGGGTTCGATGGCGGTGTCAATGACGTCGGCACCGTTCTGGCACACTTCCAGGATGCTGGCCATGTTGAGCCCCGGGCCGCTGTGGCTGTGGTACTGGATGATGACGTCGGGGTGCTTCTCCTTGATCATGCGCGTCAGCCGTCCGAGCAGGGCGGGCTGTCCGATGCCGGCCATGTCCTTGAGGCAAATCTCGGGCGCGCCTGCAGCGATGAGCTGGTCGGCGATGTCGCTGTAGTATTCTGCCGTGTGGACGGGCGAGTTGGTGATGCAGAGCGTGGCCTGCGGCGTCATGCCGGCTTCGAGGGCCCACTTGATGCTGGGGATGATGTTGCGCACGTCGTTCAGTCCGCAGAAGATGCGGGGGATGTCAACGCCCTGTGCGTGCTTCACCTTGTATTGCAGGCGGCGCAGGTCGTCGGAACAGGGGAACATGCGCAGCGCGTTGAGGCCGCGGTCGAGCATGTGCGTCTTGATGCCTGCTTCGTTGAAAGGCTTCGTGAAGGCGCGCACGGCGTCGTTGGGATTCTCGCCGTACATGAGGTTCACCTGCTCGAAGGCGCCGCCGTTAGTTTCCACGCGGGCGAAGCAGCCCATCTTGATAATCACGGGAGCTATGCGTTCCAGCTGGTCCTTGCGGGGCTGGAACTTGCCGTAGCTCTGGAACATGTCCCGATAGACGAGACTGAATTGTATCTTACGTTTCTCCATAAATTTGTTATATTCTGTGATAAGTGATTAGAAGTCTATACCAATGTGGTAGGTGTACCAGCCGTCGCCGGTCTTTCCTTTCGGGACGAGCATGAACTGCGGATTGTACTTTGCCTCTGCTTCCTCGTCCATGTAGGCTGCAAAGAGCTCCTGGTTGGGAACCTGTTCAATGCGGCCGGGATTCAGCTGTTTACGGTCGATGAAGTAGTGTGGCATGTTATATTCGACGCCCTCCCTGTCTTGTTGCAAACCGTATGCCACGGCTTCACGGAAGAAGCGGTCGTAGTCCTCCTTCGTGGAAAAGCGGATTTCCCCGCCGCTGCTCGTGGCACATTCCACGCCCAGTATGCAGGCATGGCCGCCCGTCTTTTCTGCTTTGCGGCACATGTTCTCTTCGTCGTACTCGCCGCTGATGTTGGCGTTGCGTGTGTAGTAGAAGGCGCTGCTGTCAAATTCTCCTTCGTCGTAGCAGGAGTAGTACACGAGGCGCAGGCCGCTGGCTTCCACGATGTCTTTTGGCGCGGGTTCCACGTTTCCGGCAATATACTGGAGCAGGGCAAGTGCACCCTGGAAGGTGACTTTCCCGGCCGTCTGGGCAGATGCGCCAAGGGACATCAGGATTATTGTGCAAAGAAGAAGTGTCTTTTTCATTTGTTCTTTGTGTGCTGATTAGTCTATTTTAAATGTGACGATGTTTTGGAATGGACGCTTTTGAAATGCAAAGAGGGTGCGCTGAAACGCACCCTCTTTTCTTCGCTGGTCGGGATGAGGCGACTCGAACGCCCGACCCCTACGTCCCGAACGTAGTGCGCTACCAACTGCGCTACATCCCGATTTTGCGCCGCAAAAGTACGGTATCTTTTTGGATTGACAAAGCCGCTCTGCTATTTTTTTGCGGAAATGGGGATTATCACCTTCGGCTGCGAAGTGTCGTTGGTGATGAGCAGGAGAGCGTGACGTCCCTTGAAGCGGAACGCCTCGGGGCCTACGCTCACCTTGAGCTTCGTGCGGCCGCCGGGCGAAACGTTGCGGCTGCCCACGCTGAGGCCAATGCCCGGGTTGTACACCTGTACGGCGATGATTTCCAGGGGCGCCTTGCCCGTATTGGTGATGACGATTTGGTCGCGGCGCTTCTTTCCTGCCAGTTCGCCGACGTCAACGGACGTCTTGTCAAGGGTGAGCTGCGGCTGTTCGTCGCTCTCGGAGGTTTCTTCGTCCATGTCGGGCAGGAGCGTGGCGGAGATGGAAATTTCGTTTTCGCGGTTCACCTGCTCGCCCGGCTGCGTGCTGAGATATACGTTAGCCTGCGTGAGGCCGTATGTGGGCAGGCGGTCGGGGCTCAGCGTGACGAGGATTTTCCCCGCAGCACCCGGATAGAGCTTTTCCGGCGCATAGCTGGCGGTGAGGTAGGAGGGGAGGTGCATCAGGGTGGGGGTGACGATGTCCTTGCCCCGGTTGACGATGTCGATGGTACGGAAAGGTTCGTCGCCGCCGTGTACGTCCTCAAATTCCACTTCGTCCGTGCTGAGTTCCACCGTGCCGAAATGATGGGGGTAGGAGACGGAAGTGGCTTCACCCATTGCCTCCGCGTTCACCACTTTTCCCGATATGGTCAGGTAGTGAGGCGTCTCATCGGTGTTCAGATACACGGCGAAGCTCTTGCTGAAGTGTCCCAGTTGCTCGGCGTCGTAGCGTGCGCTGATGTTCCCGCTCTTGCCGGGGGCGATGGGGTCTTGTGTCCAGCTGACGAGCGTGCAGCCGCAGTCGGGCTCCACGTCCGTGATGACGAGGTCTGTGCGCCCCGTGTTCTTCAGCGTGAAGGTGGCCTGTGCGCTGTTGTGCCATACGAGGGTGCCGAGGCTGTGCTCCATTTCGGAGAACTCCACGTCGGTCTGTGCCGCGAGGGGCGCAGCGATGAGCGCGAGGGCGAATGTCAGTGCGGAGAGTATGCGTGTCAGATGCTTCATGTTGGCGTCGGTTTCGGTTTTGTGAGCGCGAAAGTAAGCATTTCTTTCGGAAAGAAGGGCGTTGCGTCTCGACTTTAGGATAAGTTAACGCGAGTTCGCAGTTTTTTTCCTACTTTTGCCAAGCCGAAACTTTTGGATGCTTATGGTTTACGAAACACTTGCCGAACAGATTGCCCTTGAATTTGCGCACCCGTTCACTCCCGGACAGGCGGAGGCCGCCCTGAAGCTTGCCCATTTCATTACGAATGGCCGCGAACAGTTGGCCTTCGTGCTTCGCGGATATGCCGGAACGGGAAAGACGAGCCTCGTCGGTGCCCTTGTGCGCGTCATGCAGCGCCTGGAGCGCGAGGTCGTTCTGCTGGCACCGACGGGAAGGGCGGCAAAGGTGTTCTCTTCCCACGCCGGCGTTTCGGCCTACACCATCCATAAGACCATCTACCGGCAGCAGACGTTTCAGGGCGAGGGTACGCGCTTCTCGCTGGGCTTTAACAGAATCCCCCATACGCTTTTCATCGTGGACGAGGCTTCCATGCTGGCCAATCAGGGCGGCATGGGCAGCATCTTCGGCACGGGCCTGTTGCTCGACGACCTCATCCACTATGCCTACGAGGCACCCGGCTGTCGCGTGCTCTTCGTGGGCGATACTGCGCAGCTCCCCCCCGTGGGCGAGGCGCAGAGTCCCGCGCTCTCGGCCGACGTCCTGCGTTCCTACGGCCTGGATGTCTATGAGGCCGACCTCACGGAGGTCGTGCGCCAGGCAGAAGGCAGCGACGTGCTCACGGCGGCCACGCGCCTGCGGCAGCAGTTGCAGGAAGCGCCCGATGCCCTGCCCCTCGTGGAAGCCGACGACCATGGCGAGGTGCGCTATGTGGACGGCGAGGACCTGATAGAAAGCCTGGTGGAAGCTTACGGCGATTGCGGCACGCAGCAGACCATCGTCGTCACGCGCAGCAACAAGCGGGCAAATATATACAATGCGGGCATTCGCGCGCGCATCTTCGACCGCGAGGACCTCCTCACGCGCGGCGACATGGTGATGGCGGTGAAAAACAACTACTACTGGGCGGAGAAACTCCAGAAGACGCTGGGCAAGGACGAGACGCTGCCCTTCGACTTCATCGCCAATGGCGATACGGCGGAGGTCGTACGCCTCCACAATGTGCACGAGCAGTATGGGTTCCGCTTTGCCGATGCCACGCTGCGCTTTCCCGACTACGACGACTACGAGCTGGATTGTCGCGTCCTGTTGGACACGCTCACGTCGGAGTCCCCGTCGCTGACGGCGGAAGAGAGCCGACGGCTTTACGAAAGCGTCCTGGAGGACTATATGCACATTCCCTCGAAGCGCGAGCGCATGAAAGCCCTGCGGCAGGACGAATACTACAACGCCCTGCAACTGAAGTTCGCCTATGCCGTCACCTGCCACAAGGCGCAGGGCGGACAGTGGGCACGCGTGTTCGTGGATCAGGGCTACGTGCCGCCGGAGGTGCAGGGTGCCGAGTACCTGCGCTGGCTTTATACGGCCTTCACGCGTACGACGGAACGCCTCCTGCTCGTCAACTGGCCGAGGGAGCAGCGCCGCTGAAGCGCAGTCTTTTGCCTTTGACGCTGCATTTTCGGCGCGAAGGCTTGGCGTAACGGCCACAATATGCTATTTTTGCCGACATGTCCGCCCATACGTTCTACATCATCCTGCTGGTATCCTATGTCCTGCTGGTCATGAGCACAGCAACGGTCGTCGTGTTGGAGAACCGCCAACCCGCGAAGACCATCGCCTGGCTCATCGTGTTGGCGGGCATTCCCGTCGTGGGCCTTGTCTTTTTCTATTTCTTCGGACAGGACGAGCGGCGGCGCCATGCCCTGAACCGGGGACATTATCTGAGTATCGCGCGCGAGATGCATGCCGACGTGGCGGGGACGACGCAGGAGGCGGCTGTGCTGCCGACGCCTGCGCGCTACGTTTCCCTGTCGCAGATGCTGGAGCATCAGGGCGTGATGCCCGTGACGGGCGGCAACCGCATGCAACCGCTGGAGACGGGCCGCGACTTCCTGGACTCTCTCCTGGCGGCGATAGCCGACGCCCGCGACCACGTACACATCGAAACCTATATCATCGAGGACGATGCCGTCGGCCGACGTGTGCGCGACGCGCTCGTTGAATGTGTCGCACGCGGTGTAGAGGTGCGCCTGCTCTACGACGACGTAGGCTGCTGGAACGTCCCGCAACGCTTCTTCCGCCCGTTGGAGGAGGCGGGTGTGCTGGTCGGCACCTTCCTGCCCGTGCGGTTCCCGAAGCTGACGCGCCGCATGAACTATCGCGACCACCGCAAGCTCTGTGTCGTGGACGGGACGATAGGCTTCATCGGCGGCATGAATCTGGCGGAGCGCTACGTGACGTGCAGCAACGGCCTGTGGCAGGACATGCACATGAGCGTGGAGGGACCCGCCGTTGCCGCCATGCAGCGTGCCTTTCTCAGCAACTGGCACTTTGCGACGGGCCGCCTGCGCCTTGAGAAGCGCTTCTTTCCGGCTGTCGCCCCGCATGCGGAGGACGTGAAGATGCAGATTGTCACCTCCTCGCCGCTTTCAGGATTTCCCGAAATCATGTTCGCCACGACGTGGCTGGCGCAGAATGCACGCCGCTATCTGTATATGCAGACGCCATACTTCATGCCGACGGACTCCGTGCTACAAGCCCTTCAGACTGCTGCCATGGCGGGAGCGGACGTACGCCTGATGCTGCCGAAGAAGCCCGATGCCTTCTGGCTGCGATGGGCGAACGACGGATACTTCGTCGATGTGCTCTCGGCAGGCATACGCATCTTCCTCTACGACGAGGGCTTCCTGCACGCCAAGACGCTCGTCATGGACGACGAATGTCTCAGCATAGGGTCGGCAAACATGGACTTCCGCTCCTACGAGAACAACTTCGAGGCCAATGCCATCGTCTATGACCGCGAGATGGCGGTGCGCCTCCGCGACCACTTCCTCCGCTTGCAGGCCGACTGTCATGAGGTGAGCCTTGAGGAGTGGGGACAACGCCCGCTCTGGCGGAAATACCTTGAGTCCCATACACGTATTCTTTCCCCGCTGCTATGATGAGACGCCTTCTTCTGCTGCCCCTGTTCCTCGCTGCGGCCCTCTGCGCCGTGGCGTCTCCCGTGGACACGCTGCAGGCCGTGCGGACGGCGGCACAGTTCCTGCGCGGACGCGGCCTGTTGCGGGCTGTGGAGACGCCGTACGTGCTGACGCGTACCGATGCTGCCTATCTCGTGGGCGACGCTGCGGGCGACTTCGTGCTTGTCGCTGCGGACACGCGCCTGCCCACCGTCCTGGGCTATGGCGCGGGTGGGGGAGGGGAACGTCCCGCTGCCTTGGACGACCTGCTGGCTTCCTATGCCCGCTGCCGGAAACTGCTGCGGACGCAACAGCCTGCACGGACGGCTCCCGGGGGCGCCGTCGCACCGCTGCTCACGACGACGCGCCATCAGGAGGCACCCTACAATGCCCAGTGTCCTTACTACGTCTATGACGACGGCACACGCTCGGAAGAGCATTGCGTCGTGGGCTGCGTGGCTACGGCTTTGGAGCAGATTCTCACCTATTATCGCCGCACCTATACCTTGCAGGACACGCTTCACGGCTGGGCAACGCCCTACTATGAAGTGCCCGATGTGCTCCCTGGAGCCTCCGTAGATACACGCCTCATATTGGACAACTACGACGCCGCGGAAGCTTCCGATGCCTCTCTGGACGCCGTGGCGCGCCTGAGCTACTGGATGGGCATGGCCGCGCACATGAGCTGGGGACCTGGGGCAAGCGGTGCCGTCAGCCGCCGCGCCGTAGAGCCGCTGCTGCGCGCCTTCGGTATGGGCTACGTACACTATGCCGACAGCTATCGCTATGCGCCCTCCGACTGGACGCAGATGCTGCGGGCGGAGCTGCAGGCGGGACGCCCCGTATATTATGCTGCCAACACGATGCGCCTCAATGGGCACGCCTTCGTGGTGGACGGCTATGACGAGGAGGGGCTCTTCCACGTCAACTGGGGATATGGCGGAAACTATGACGGCTTCTTCGACATCAGCATCCTCTATTCCGCCGAGCCTGCATACGACCGCACCGCCTACGGCCCCGAGAACGGTTTCATCAGCAACCATGAAGCCATCTTCATCCACCCCGATGCCCTCACGCCCGACCTTCCCGATACGCTTCACCGTACCGGAGAGGAGATTCGCGTGCTGGACTGGCAACTGCTGGAGGAGCCGATGACCGTGGCCTATACGCCCATGACGCTCACCGTGCAGAATACGTCCGACCACGCGCTGACGACACCGCTGGAACTCTTCACGAACCTTCCGACGGACACGGCCTTCATACAGCAGGGCGACTACGTGGCGCTGACGACGGCAACGCTGGAGCCTGGCGAGACGCGCACCCTGACTGTACACCTGCGCTTCGACGAGGGCGGCGAGCGCACGTTGCGCCTCTCGCCCGACGACATACACGTGCAGGACCTGGGGCCCGTCAGCATCGCGCCCTACTGCCTCCCCGACCTCCGCTTTGAAAACCTTGCCGTCAGCTTCCCCGCCGACAGCACGGCGGAGTTTACGCTTGACGTTACGAATGGCGAGGGTGCGGCGCGTGCCGGACGCATACTGACCTATGAGCTCGGCACGCCCGACGACGGCGGAGAGTATGGCGTAGGCTCCCATGCACATTATTTTTATTTACGCGCGGGCGCGAGCATGCACGATGTGGTCCGCTTCCGCGGCCTTCAGCCCGGTACGACATACCAGCTGCGTCTGCGTTGTCCCTGGACCATTGTGCAGACGCTGGAGTTCACGCTTCCCGCGGCCTCGGGCATCAGCGCCCCGTCAATGGATAATGGACAATGGTCAATGTTCAATCCTCAATCCTCAATGGTCTTCGACCTCCAAGGGCGGCGACTGACATCGCACCCCATGCGACGCGGCATATACATAGAAAACAGGAAAAAGATTCTGATAAGTCATTAACGATGAACCAAAGCGAAAACAAAAGCATTCGGATAGCCGACTACGACTATCCGCTCCCCGATGAGCGCATCGCCAAGTACCCCCTTGCAGAGCGCGATGCTTCCAAACTCCTTCTCTACCGCTCCGGCGACATTTCCGAAAGCACCTTCCGCTGCCTTCCCGACTTCCTGCCCGCAGGCAGCCTCATGGTGTTCAACAATACGCGCGTCATCCGCGCCCGCCTGCACTTCCGCAAGCCCACCGGTGCCACCATCGAGGTGTTCTGCCTTGAACCCCACACGCCTGCCGACTACGAGCAGAGCTTCAGCGCCCGCAGCGGGCTGACGTGGACGTGCCTCGTGGGAAACCTGAAACGCTGGCACGAGGGAACGCTCGCGCAGACGCTGCAAGTGGAAGGGCGGGAAATACGCCTTACGGCCGAACGCCTTGGCGAAAGCGGCACCGGCCACGAGGTGCGCTTCTGCTGGGATGACGACGCGCTGACCTTCGGCGAGGTGCTTCATGCCGCAGGCGCGCTGCCCATACCTCCGTATCTTAATCGTGCAACGGAAGCCAGTGACCTCGTCACCTACCAGACCGTCTATAGCCGCATCAAGGGCAGCGTGGCGGCTCCCACGGCGGGGCTCCACTTCACGCCCCGCGTGCTCGCCGCCCTTGACGCAGCGGGCGTGGAGCGCGAGGAGGTGACGCTGCACGTGGGTGCCGGCACCTTCCGCCCCGTGAAGAGCGAGACTATCGGCGGCCATGAGATGCACAGCGAGCAGTTTGCCGTGCGCCGCCACACGCTGGAGTGCCTCCTGGCGCACGATGCGGCCTGCACCGCCGTCGGCACCACCAGCGTGCGCACCCTTGAAAGCCTCTATTTCCTGGGCTGCATGGTGCATGAGAACCCCGGCCTGCTGCCCGAGGACCTCCGCGTTGCCCAGTGGCAACCCTACGAGCGCAGCTACGACCTGCCCGCCACCGTCGCCCTCGAAGCCCTCCTCCGCTATATGGACGCTCACGGCCTCGGGACGCTTCATGCTCCCACGCAGATCATCATCGTCCCCGGCTACCGCTTCCGCATCGTCCGCCGCATGCTGACGAACTTCCACCAGCCGCAGTCCACGCTCCTGCTCCTCGTCTCCGCCTTCGTCGGCGAGGACCGCTGGCGCGACATCTACCGCTACGCCCTCGGCCACGACTTCCGCTTCCTCTCCTACGGCGACTCCTCCCTCCTTGAACCTTGAACCATCCTTCCATGAAGCGCATCCCCGCCCTCCTCTTCGCCGCCGTGCTTCTTTTCGCGGCGCAGCCCGTATCGGCACAGGCCTACGGCATCGAACTAACAAATCAAACCACGCATTGGGAAGCAAAAACCAGTGAAGTCGTAAAATTCAAGGCGGACAAAGGTGTCAGTTTTCGCGCTATCAGTAGAAACGAATACACCGTCATCCTCTCCTTCTATCTGTACGACCTGTCGGCTAATGGCACCAAATTGCTGGCAATTGACATAGACCCCAAGGGCTCTGGTGACGTGAAGGGGACCGTTCAGCTCCACCTGTCGAATGGGGAAGTGCTTACGTCGAATGAGGCCTCTTCGCTCAGCCTGTCCATCTATGTGGGTGCGCAAACGCTGCGAGGTACGAAGAATCCTAACCTCCGCAACAATGGCGGCGATGCTATGGCACTCCTGCGGCGCTACGACATCACGCAAATTGTTGTCAACGGCCGTGTCTTCACCACGCCCGGCTTCCGTTCAGCTGCCACCTACGACGCTATGTGCCGCAGCCTCATGGCCAAGACCGGCGACCAGGGGCAGTACGGAACGGCCGCCGTCAGCCAGCCTGCCCAAAGTGCCGCAGTTAGTCAGCCCGCTGCGCCCAACCGTGCCCCTGTTCAGATGCCCGTCGTCACCAGTAAGCGTATGACCCTGCGCCAGATGCTGCAAAGGCCCTTCGGGGTGTTCCCGGAGAACTGCTGGGAAATCACGTTCGCCGACGCAGAGGAAAACCTCAGGAATTACCCCGGTTGGACGACCGACGTTTACAGGGACGCGACAAATGCAAGCATCACCCTCTCGTTTACAAAGGGCTACGACATGACCTTGGGCGGCGACATTCCCGCGACAGCCTCCTGCTTCTGGCAGAACGGAAGGCTGAAAACCTTCTCCTACACGTTCCAGCTCAACAAGGACGTTTACGACAGACAAGCGGCTGTACGGTTCGCGCAAACGCTGGAGAGGGACATCGTCAACAGTGAACATGTCAGTTTCGTAGGCAAGCCCGACTTCCTTCCCACCTATTATTTCTACCTCAGCGAAGCCGCCTACAGCGGTCGCGTCATCACCATCAGCCTGACCGACGGCTCCCTGCCAAACACCTACAAGGTCCAGGTCAGCATCTCACAGCCCAACCAATAGGCCTGGCCGTCCTGTGCCCTCTCTGTGCCCTGCCCTGTGCCCTCCCTGTGCCCTGCCTGTGCCCTGCCCTGTGCCCTGGCTCTCCCTCTCCCTCTTCTTTTCCCTTCCCGGGCGCATAGAATCACTTCCTGTGTACGGGGAAAGAACCTCGTATGTGTAGGGAAAAAAACTCGTGCATGCGGTGAAAAGGCTCCGTGCATGCGGTGAAAAGGCTCCGTGCATGCGGTGAAAAGGCTCCGTGCATGCGCTGAAAAGGCTCCGTGCATGCACTCTTTTCTATAAACCAAGGCTTGGTTTGTACAAATCAAGCCTTGATTTTTGTAAATCATGCCTTGGTTTTTATAAATCATGGCTTGATTTATAGAATTGCCCGCACTCTTGATGCCTTTTCCCGGCACTTATGAGGTCTTTTCCCGGCACTTATGAGGTCTTTTCCCGGCATACATGAAGCTTTTTCCCCGCACTCCCGCACCGCCTCCTGCGGAAGTCTATCTCAGAGGCTGTCCTATAATCATCGTGATGCTAAGGTATAGCCAGTCGGAACATACCGCATCCCCCGACCGTTGAGGGGCGGAGTGCAGGGGCGCAAAAAAGGGGGACGGAATGCAAGGCGCGGGGTCTTGCGTTCCGTCCCCCTTGTGGGGAGAGGAGGCTTCCGTTTAGAGGCCGAGGGCTTTGCGGGCAGCGTCGGCACCCTTCTGGGCGGCGTTGTTCACGGCGTCGTTAGCCTTCTGCTGGGCATTATTGATGGCGTCGTTGGCCTTCGTCTTGGCCTCGTCAACCTTCTGGTTCACGGCTTCCTTGGCCTGGTTCTGCACGTCCTGTGCGGCGTTCTCCACAGCCTGCTTGGCAGCTTCGGGCGCATTCTCTACGGCGTCCTTCACGGCGTCAACGGCATCGGCGTCCTTCATGGCAGTTTCGGTGTAGGCATCCGTGCCGGCCTTCTTCGTGGCTTCCACGAAACTTTCTGCGGTGGCACCTTCTGCGGTGGCGGCACCGATGACGGAGTTGAAGGCACTCAGGAGGTTGCCGCTACCGGCAGCATCCTTCACGGCCGTGAGGGCTTCCTGGACGCTCTTGTCGCCGTTGATGAGGTCTTGCAGAATCTGCGTGTACTGCTTCACGCTTTCGGCATTGCCGGAGGCGAGGAGCTCCTGAATCTTGACCTGTGCGGCACCTACGGCAGCCTGGAGCTTTGCGGGGTCGCTGGCAGCGTCCTTGAGCTGCTGGAACACGGACTGTGCGGCCACGTTGGCGGCGCTGGTTTCTTCTACCTGTGCGGAGTCGGCAGCGTTAGCGGCGTTGTCCGTCTTGTTGCCTGTGCAGGCGCTGAAGCTGAAGGCGCATGCGGCCATCGCTACAAAGAGGATTTTTTTCATGTTGATGATTTAGTTGTTAGGTTGTTTAGTTATTAAGTTGTTTGGTTGTTTGGTTTTTAGGTTCTTTGGTTCTTTGGTTGTTTGTGACTTCAAACATTGGGCGGGTATCTGCAAGCCTCCCCCGGAGGGGGGAGGTTGGAGGGGGCTTCTTAGGGAAGTGGCGGCGGCGTGTTGGTGCCGAGTGCGGACTTGACGTCGCCCTTCGTGAGGCGTCCGATGTTCTCGCGCATCTCGGTGTCGCCGAGGAGGTTCTTGAGGCGGTAGTAGTCCATGGCACCCATGTTGCCGTCGTTGAGGGCCTTGGCCAGTGCGAGGGGCACCTGTGCCTCGGCGCGGATGACTTCTGCGCGGGCTTCCTGAGCCTTTGCTTTCATCTCCTGCTCCGTGGCGACGGCCATGGCGCGGCGTTCCTCGGCCTTGGCCTGCGCGATGTTCTTGTCGGCGTTGGCCTGGTCCATCTGGAGCGTGGCACCGATGTTCTTACCCACGTCGATGTCCGCGATGTCGATGGAGAGGATTTCAAATGCCGTGCCGGCATCGAGGCCTTTCTTCAGCACGAGCTTGGAGATGCTGTCGGGGTTCTCGAGCACCTGCTCATGGCTCTCGGCAGAGCCGATGCTGCTGACGATGCCTTCGCCGACGCGGGCGAGGATGGTCTCTTCGCCTGCACCGCCGACGAGCTGCTGGATGTTGGCGCGCACCGTGACGCGTGCCTTCGCGATGAGCTGGATGCCGTTCTTGGCGACGGCGGCTACGGGCGGCGTGTCGATGACCTTGGGATTCACACTGGTCTGCACAGCTTCGAAGACGTCACGTCCTGCGAGGTCGATGGCGGTGGCCTTCTCGAACGTCAGGTCGATGTTCGCCTTGTTGGCAGAGACGAGGGCGTGGACGACGCGCTGCACGTGTCCGCCCGTCATGAAGTGAGCCTCGAGATTGTCGCGCGTGATGTTCTGCAGTCCGGCCTTGTGAGCTTCGATGAGGCTCGGTACAATGATGCCCGGCGGCACGTTGCGAATGCGCATCAGCATCAGCTGGATGAGGGATATGCGCACGCCGCTCACCTGGGCGCTGAGCCACAGGAAGAAGGGCACGAAGTAGAAAAAGATGGAGAGGCCAATGATGATGGCAATGGCCAGAACGAATGTTGCAATGGGCAAACCTTCCATAGTCTATAATTGTTATCAGATTACTTACTTCAATACTTTCCTGCCGTTCTCGATGTACACGCCCTTCGTGGTCTTCTGCACGCGGCGGCCTTGGAGGTCGAAGACCATTGACCATTGACCATTATCCGTTGACGGGGAGCTGATGCCGACGTTGAGCATGGTGTAGTTCAGTGGAACACCTGCTGTGGGAACGTCCGTGAGGTATGCACTGTTTGCTGGAATGGTAGTCATGTTGGCTAACTTGGCATCAGGATAGAAACCTGCACGGCCATTCTTGAAGGCAAAGATGCCGACATTTTCCGCAGTCGTTCGGAGGAGTGCCCCTTTCAGAATGTTGGTTGTTGCTACTTCTGTCACGTCCACTTCTTCAAGTTGGTCGGGAATGGTAAGGGTAACTTGCTCTTCGCCATCACGGCTGAGAAGTAGAACGGGGGTATCCGAACTAATGAAAACTGGGGAGGAGATTTCTTCGACGTTGGCTTCCCCGGACTCATTGATATTGGGAATTCTGTATGCATTGACAGCTTCTGGCAGAGTATATGCGAACGGCATGTTTACAGCCGCTGCGGAGAAATGCTCGCAGTCGCTGAGCGCAACGTTCCACTCCGTAACGGGGATGATGTTCCAACCAGAGGCCTCGGTGGGAGCCTGCCAGGGTACGACGCGTCCGTCGCTGGCGCAGTGGAGGGCGCTGTTGGTGCCCGTCGGGTTGTTGCAGACCAGCGTGCTGCGGCCCGAAACGTCGGAGGCCACAGAGTAGCGTCCGGCCAGGGCGGTGGAGGAAACGTAGGCAACTTTCGTCTCGTTGGCGCCCGTGCGTCCCACGTAGCGTTGGTATTGCGGACAATAAATATAATATTGTCCTTCCGTTGTGCCGGGAAGGAACACGAAGAGTTCGTCCGTAGTCAGCGTGCTGTTGGTGTGTGTGGTCGTAGTGGAGGCGTCCATAGCCATGTAGCGAATGTCGCCTGTCTTGTATTCCTTCAGGTTGCGCAGGCGGTAGGGGCGGTTCGTGAGCAGGGGTATGGTGGGCAGTCCTTCGCTGTAGAGTCGCCATACGCTCTCCATGCTTTCCTGTGTGGGATTCTTTTCGAATGCCTCGCGAGCCGTCTCGAAGTCGCCGAGGTCGGAAATCTGTCCCACGATGGTTCCGCCGCTTTCCACTTCCGGCATGCGTTCGCTGAGACTGCTGCGGAAGTAGGCGCTGCGATCGGTGAAGCTGGGGTCGTAGGTGTAGGCGCCGCCCGTGATGGTGTCCAGCGAGAGGGCTTTGAATACGATGTCGTAGCCGCCGTTGTAGCTGTTCTCCTCATAGACGAAGCCGATGTTGTTGTCGTCCATCATCACCATCGTGGAGTAGCACGACGTGGTCTGCGATACGCGCAGGCCGCTCTGCCAGTTCTCTGCCATCTTCGCGCCCGTAATGAAGTCTGCCGCAGAAGCCAGTTCTTTGTAGTAGAAGCCTACGTACTGGCGGCTGGTGCTCATCGGGACGGACTGCAGGGCCACGTAGAGCTGCTTGCCGTCCGCATTGCGCTTGGCGGGGACAACGAGGATTTCGCCGTTGCAGGCGTTCACCTTTCCGCTGGCCATAGGTGCGGGTGTGGCCGTTGTGCTCCATGCGCCCTCTGCCGTCTTGGAGTCCGTGTAGGTATAGACGTTCACGACGCGACCGCCGCTCTGGTTACGGCTACTGATGACAACGCTGCCGTCCGGGAGTTCCTCAATCTTACTTTCGTCCATGCCCGTGCTGGCAATGGTCTTGTTGCCGCCCAGAACCTTCCACGTCTCGCCGAAGTCGTCCGAATAGATGACGAAGCAGCATTGGCCGTTGTCGCCGCGGAAGGGGTGGGCGATGTAAAGGCGATAGTGGGAGCCGGCCTTGACGTAGCGGCTCTGCATGATTTTACCGGAGGTGAGGAAGATGCCGACGGTGTTGCCCTTAGCACTATTTTGGTAGAGGTTGTAGATTTGGTATGTCAGGGAGTCGCCCTTCGTCCACGTGGTGCCGCCGTCGTGACTGCGGAAGCGTACGACGTGCTGCGGGTTGGCGTATGTGCTGCTGAAGTAGCCCACGTGTCCGCCCACGGCGATGACAAGTACTTCGTTGGGGTCTTCGCAGTCGGCCACGATGCTGGGGTCGCCAAAGGCGTAGTCCCACTGGTTGCCGCTGGCCTTCGAGACGTCGCCGTCGCCGAGGTTCGTGTATTCCTGGCTCCATGTGCGGCCGTTGTCGGAGCTTATCTTATAGCGCAGGTCGATGGGGCCGTTGCCGATGTCGGCCTTGCTGTAGCGGTAGTCCACGACGAGGATGAGCTTGCCGTCCGCGGTCTTTGCCAATGCGGGAATGCGGTAGGGTACGCTGCTGTTGGCATTGTCGAACACCTTCACGGTGCGTGCCTTGTCCTCAGGAACTACGCGTCCCTGCGGGCAAATGGTCACCGTGGAGCCCAGTCCGCGGCCGTCCCAGAACTTCAGTGCGCCGTTCTCCTGATAGTCGTTCAGCGCGTAGGTCGTGTTGAACGACGGGGACATATAGACGGGTCTGTAGCCGACGAGGCTGGGGTCATAGGTGGATTCGGTGAAATACCAGCGGGCGTCGTACTGCGTCTCGCTCATGCCGGCTTCCGTCACGAAGCGAGGTGCGGATCCGTTCGTCAGGCCACTGCGTGCGACAACGTAGCACTTCGTGGGGCCTGCGGCCTTGTTGTAAACCTTGAAGCCCTGCTCGCGGTCGCCCACGAAGCACCAGAGGTAGGCATCCTCCTCGCTCAGGGGATCGTTGTTGCGGAGTTCCACGCTCGTGTCGCTGGCGCGATAGGCCTGGCGTCCGAAGGCTTTCACCTCGAGGGTGTACCACTGTGTGTCGTCGGCAAAGGCGCCGTCCGTAATCTGGGTGGGCTGGAAAGGCTGGAGCGTGTTGGGTTTGGTCTCAACATAGACCTCAAAATTAGTCACCAGCACGTTGCCGTTGCCCGTCACGGGACCCACGACGTCGAAGTAGGTGGTGCTGCTCTCCAGGTCCTTGACTTCCACGCGTCCCGTGGCGGTGGTGGCGCATTTGTATTCATTGCCGCCCGCGTCCTGCACGGTCATTTCCTTGCGTGTTGTATAGCTGTTGCTGTTGCCGTCATAGCCCAGGAAGTCAAAGCTGTAGCCCGTGATGATGTAGCCGTCTGTGACGGTGAGGGTGAAGCGGCAGCCGCCGAAGTAGTGAACGCTGGAGGTATTCGTGTGTATCCACATGTCGTTCTTTGACGTGGTCACGGAGAGTTGCGGGGCAGTCTTCGTGGACTTCCACGTGTTGAAATAGTGACCAGCTGTGGTGCCCGCCGTGGAGCCGCCCTTGAGGCATTGTCCCGTACCGGGACTTACGTTGAATGTGATGGTTTCCGCCTGTGCACTGATGAGGCTGAATAAGGTGCAAAGCAGGACGAGGAGCAGATGTTTTCTCATGATTCTGTTCGTGTTTGTTATGGTATTTGGGGGCGAAGTTAGCAAAATTCTGGTACATATCGCTCCGGGAGTGCTTTTTTTTGCGTTCCGGGTGTGCTTTTTCCTCGTTTTGTCATGCGCATTCCGCGAAGCTGCCTGCGGGCGTATGCGGGGAGGAGAACCCTTGGAATCCTCTCGGAAACGGGACGAAATGTGAAAAAATGCGGGCGAAGGCTTGCTACTGCTAACGTTTTGCACTATCTTTGCACCGAAAACGAACTTTCAGGAAGGAAACTATGTACGGAAACGTTCACTTTGCACAGTATTTCTATTACTTTGCCGACAAGCAGAGCGGGGTGCTTCGTGCATAGAACGAACCGGATAATCCAAACGAAGAAATCCCGCACTCAGAAGTCATCTGACGAGACGGGATTTTTTTGTGAGATGTAGCAAAACAAGAAAGAAAAGAACTGACATCATGCGCAGAATAGCCATTCAGGGTATTGAGGGGTCGTTCCACGACATTGCCGCCCGCCTTTTCTTCGACGACGAGGAGGTGGAGCTGGTGTGCTGCGACTCCTTTGAGGAACTGTTCCGCAGACTTGCGGACGATGAGAGCCTCGTGGCACTGGCCGCGATTGAGAACACCATTGCGGGTTCCCTGCTGAGAAACTACGAGCTGCTGCGACAGTGCCGGACTACCATCGTGGGCGAGCAGAAACTACACATAGAGCACGCCCTGGCCTGCCTGCCCGACGAAGATGCTGAAAGCCTCTGCGAGGTGAACTCCCATCCCGTGGCGTTACAGCAGTGTCGCGAGTTCCTGACGGCACATCCGCAGTTGAAAGTGGTGGAGACGGACGACACGGCGGCCGCAGCGGCCCGCATCGCACGCGAAGGGCTTCGCGGTCATGCCGCCATCTGCCATGCGGATGCAGCCGAACGCTACGGCCTACGCGTGCTGCACCGCGCCATTGAGGACAACAAGCACAACTTTACGCGCTTTCTGGTGCTGGCGCATCCGGAGCAGGCGGCAGAACTGCGCGATGTGAAAGCTTCGGACAAGGCCAGCATCGTATTCTCCCTGCCCCACTCGGCGGGAAGCCTCTCGCAAGTGCTCAGCATTTTCAGCTTCTACCAGATAAACCTTACGAAAATCCAGTCCCTGCCCATCATCGGGCGCGAATGGGAGTATCTCTTCTACGTGGACGTGACCTATGACGACTACCATCGCTACCGTCAGAGCATCGAGGCCGTGCGCCCGCTGATACGCGAACTGCACGTGCTGGGAGAGTATAGGGGGAGTTGACAATTGAAACATAAAAGTTAAGAAATGATACAGCCGGCAGAGAGACTATCCCAGGTCAGCGAATACTACTTCTCGCGGAAACTGCGCGAGGTGGCTCAGATGAATGCGGAAGGGAAGGACGTCATCAGCCTTGCCATCGGCAGTCCGGACATGCCGCCTTCGGAGGCGACCGTAGAGACGCTTTGCGAGGTGGCACGCCGCCCCGATGCCCATGGCTACCAGCCCACACGCGGAACCCGCGAGCTGCGGGAGGCTATGGCACGCTACTACGAACGCACCTACGGAGTCGCACTCGATGCGGAGACGGAGGTGCTGCCGCTGATAGGCTCGAAGGAGGGCATCCTTCACGTAACGTTGGCCTTCGTGAATCCGGGTGAGACGGTACTTGTTCCGGATCCAGGCTATCCCACCTATACGTCCCTCTCGCGCCTTTTAGGGGCGAAGGTGGAAACGTACGACCTTTTGGAAAACGGACAGCCTGACTTTGCCAGTTTGTTCAACAAAGACCTCTCGCACGTCCGGCTGATGTGGACGAACTATCCGCACATGCCGACGGGTGCGCCCGCCTCCCGGGAATGCTACGACAAGTTGGTGGCACTGGCACGGAAGAACGGTTTCCTTATCGTCAACGACAATCCCTATTCCCGCATCCTATGCCCTCCCCGGCAGGCTCCCCTCTCTATATTCAACGTTCCCGGAGCCAAGGACTGCTGCATCGAACTCAACTCCCTCTCCAAGTCCCACAACATGCCCGGATGGCGCGTGGGCATGTGTGTGGGCCGCGCCGACTTCATCTCGTGGGTACTGAAGGTGAAGAGTAATATCGACAGCGGAACGTTCCGCGGCCTCCAGCTGGCTGCCGCCGCCGCGATAGACAACAGCGGGGACTGGCACACGGAACACAATTATAATATATACGCGCGACGTCGCCGTTTGGCAGAAAGAATTCTGGAAGCCCTGGGGTGTACCTTCCGCGACGACCAGGTGGGTATGTTCCTCTGGGGGCGCATCCCGGACAGCTTCACCGATGCGGAAGAACTCACCGAGCGTGTGCTCCATGAGGCCCATGTGTTCATCACGCCAGGCTTCATCTTCGGAAAGAATGGGCGCCGCTATGTCCGCATTTCGCTCTGCGCAAAGGAGGAGCAGCTGCGGGAAGCGCTGGGGAGAATCTGTGATAAGTTTAACAGCCAATAGTAAATAATCAAAAAAGCAAAATAGATAGATGGAACTGAAACTTCAACCCCTCGCCCTTCCCGGGATTGACGAAGAGCAACGCCCTGTCGTCATTGCCGGTCCCTGCTCCGCCGAGACGGAGGAACAAGTGATGGACACCGCCCGCCAACTGGCATCCTACGGCGTACGCATCTTCCGCGCTGGCATCTGGAAACCCCGCACGAAGCCTGGCGGCTTTGAGGGCATTGGCGAGAAAGGCCTCCCCTGGCTGCAACGCGTACACAACGAGCTCGGCATGCTGACGGCTACGGAAGTGGCTACGGCACATCATGTGGCAGCAGCCCTTGAAGCCGATGTCGATATCCTGTGGATAGGTGCTCGCACGATGGCTAACCCCTTTGCCGTACAGGAGGTAGCCGACGCCCTGCGCGGTGTGGATAAGCCTGTCCTCTGCAAAAACCCTGTGAATCCGGACTTGGAACTCTGGATAGGCGGTCTTGAACGCATCAACCAGGCCGGCATCACGCGCATGGGTGTCATCCACCGAGGCTTCTCCACCTACGAGAAGCGCCTTTACCGCAACCTTCCCATGTGGCACGTTCCTATCGAACTGCGTCGCCGCATCCACGACCTGCCAATCTTCTGCGACCCCTCCCACATGGGCGGACGCCGCGAGCTCATCGCTCCCCTGTCGCAGCAGGCGATGGACCTGGGCTTCGATGGTCTCATGATAGAGTCCCACTGCAACCCTGACTGCGCATGGAGCGACGCCAAGCAGCAGGTGACGCCGGATGTTCTGGACTTCATCCTCGACAAGCTTGTCATCCGCACTTCTGCACAGACCACGGAAACTCTCGAAAGTCTCCGTAAGCAGATAGACAATGTGGACAACGCCCTGCTCGAACAGTTGGCAAACCGCATGCGCATCAGTCGCGAAATCGGTGCCTACAAGAAGGAGCACAACATGACCATCGTGCAGACACGGCGCTATGGTGAGATTCTTTCCAAACGCGGTGCGCAGGGCGTGTTGCGCGGCATGTCGAACGATTTCGTGAAGAGCATCTTCGAGGCCATCCACGAAGAGAGTGTCCGCCAGCAGGTAGAGATAATGAACAAGGACTGATACGGTAAGAAAGAACTGAAAACATGAGAATCCTCATCATTGGTGCCGGCAAGATGGGAAGCTTCTTTGCCGACCTCCTCAGCTTCGACCACGAAGTGGCCGTCTATGACATAGACCCGCGCCGCCTGCGCTTCATGTACAACACGCAGCGCTTCACCTCATTCAGCGAGGTTGACACCTTTGCTCCCGAGATGGCCCTCAACGCCGTCACCTTGCAGCATACGGTTGACACGTTCGTGGATTTTCTCCCCCACCTCCCTGAAGACTGCATCCTTGCCGACATTGCCAGCGTCAAGACGGGACTCCGTGAGTTCTATGAGGCTTGCGGACGCCGCTTTGTCTCCACGCACCCCATGTTCGGTCCCACCTTCGCCAACCTTGGCAAGCTGACAGAGGAGAATGCCATTATCATCAGCGAAGGCGACTACATGGGACGCCTCTTTTTCCGAGACCTCTACAGTCGGCTTGGCCTCCACATCTGCGAGTATTCCTTTGAGGAACACGACGAAACGGTGGCCTACAGCCTCTCCATTCCCTTTGTCTCCACTTTTGTCTTCGCCGCCGTCATGAAGCACCAGGACGCGCCCGGCACCACCTTCAAGCGCCATATGCAGATAGCACGCGGCGTGCTGGGCGAGGACGATGCATTGTTGCGCGAGATACTTTTCAACCCCCGTACGGGTGGTCAGGTGGCTCGTATCCGTGAAGAACTGAAGACGCTTCTGGATATCATCGACCGTAAGGACGCCGCTGCCCTGGATGCCTTCCTCCGCCGAATAAGAGGGAACATCGGGTAAGTTAAAAGAAAAACAAGCGGCGTTGCCCCTAACTCCCCTAATCACCCTTAACAACTTTTCCTATGAACTATAACTTCGATGAACTCATCACGCGTCGTGGCACCGGTTCTGTGAAATGGGACGAGATGCCTTCCGACGACGTGCTACCTCTCTGGGTGGCGGACATGGACTTCCGTGCCGCCCCCTGCATTCTGGATGCCCTGCGCCGCCGCGTGGAACACGGCGTGTTCGGCTATACCTACGTAGATGACCGCTACTATGACGCCGTCATCGGATGGTTCCGCCGCCGTCATGGCTGGGAGATACAGCGCGAATGGATTCAGTACACCTCCGGTGTCGTACCTGCTGTTTCTGCAACCCTGAAAGCCTTGGCGAAGCCTGGAGAAAAGGTGGCCATACTTACGCCTGTTTACAACTGCTTTTTCTCCTCCATCCGCAATAACGGCCTGCAGGCTCTTGAAGTGCCGCTTCTTGACGATGCCCAGCGCATAGACTTTGCTGCCCTCGAAGACGCCCTCGCCATGGAGGACTGCACGGTACTGCTCTTCTGCAACCCCCACAATCCTGGCGGCCGCGTCTGGCGTGAGGACGAACTGCAACGCGTGGCAGCGCTTTGCGACAAGCACCGCGTACACCTGATCTCCGACGAAATCCATTGTGAACTAGTTTTCCCTGGTGCACGCTTCACTCCTATCGCATCTTTGGACACGCCTGTGCGCAGCCGTATCGTTACCTTCAACTCTCCCAGCAAGAACTTCAACATTGCCGGTCTGCAGATAGCTAACATCGTATGTGAGGATGCCGATTTGCGCCGCCGCATCGACCGCGCCATCAACGACAACGAGGTTTGCGATGTCAATCCTCTCGGCGTTGAAGCCCTCATTGCTGCCTACAATGAAGGCGAATCATGGCTTAAGGAACTTCTTGCTTATTTATACGGAAACTACCGCTTCCTCTGCGATTTTGCTGCCTCGCATCTTCCCGCCTGGCGCGTGCTGCCTCTTGAAGGCACCTACCTTGCATGGTTGGACATCCGCCGTACCGGCATGGACGGCAAGACCTATGCAGAGAGGCTTCTGCGCGAAGCTCGCGTCGCCGTCAACGCCGGTAGCATGTACGGCGAGGCAGGCCGCGACTACATCCGCCTGAACCTGGCCTGTCCGCGTGCCCACCTTGAGGAAGCCCTGCGGCGCATAGCAGATTGTTCCTGAAAGTCAGAAGGATTATTTCGGTTGGGTTTCCAGCACTTCGTATAGGCGTTTCATGAAACGCCTATACTCTTTTTGCGTAATGTCCACCTTGTCGTAACACTTTGTATTCGGGTATTTCCGCTTGTAGGCTTGGCGGATCATTTCGTGGGTTACGATGTTTGAAACAGGAATGTTATATTCACGGATGAGCGGAAGCATATATTCGATGGCACTGTCTATCTGGTCTTGCGTCAGAGGGCTTTCGAGAGTGTTTCCTTGTAGCTCGATGCCTATTGTAAACTCGTTGCAGGCCTCGCGACCGCCTAAGATGGACTTTCCTGCGTGAAACACGACTTTCCTTGGTTCCGCCATGATGTAGCGCGTGCCGTCCGTGTCTATTACGACGTGTGTTCCTACTTTCTTCTGCGACGAGGTGAGAACAGCTAACGAGCGTTCTATAGTAGGCTCTGCCGTATGGTGTAGGATGATACCCTGTACGTCGTTCACTTTTTCGGAATCAAAGTTTGGCGTGGGGTGGTAAATCTCTTTGTAGCCTGTCTTGGGCGTTTCAGGAAGAATGTTTTCTACAGGGTATTTGGCTGAAGTCTTTTCGACGTTACGTTCAAAGAAACATAATCCAGCGGACAGAAGGATACCTGTGCTGGCGCAAAGAATAAGTCTCATGTGGCGCTTCTTTTTCAATTCATTCTGCGGTTAGGGAAAAATGCATTGTCTTTTCGAGTTCTGTGTTGTAGAATTGACCGGAATAATTCCTTCCATCAAAGTTCCCGGAGTATGCCCCAGTCGAATACGAACCGTCTGCAGACCATTCGTCCAATTCCATGTGTCCATTCGGCCAATAATTCCCACTCAAACGGATTCGGTTTGAATCCCCGTATTTGGTGTAGTAGCTGGAACCGCTCACAGTACCGTCGTTCGCAATATGTAAATCTAGGTGAACACCGTAGCTTTGTATGGAGCCGTTTAGGGATTTGGCACCATACGGAGTCATGGAAGCCTGATTGTCTTCTGTTATATCAAGATCCTCGGAATCTGTTGCTATTGTGTCTGCAATAGGCTCGTTTTGTGTGGCATATTCTTGATACGGGCTTTGGGCTATTATGTAAACGACCACGATGCCCCCCACAATAAGTAATGTTCCAAGAACACCTACCAAGACCCACAGGAGCGAGTTGCTTGATTGCCTGGGGCTTTCGGGCTGCGTGGGGCAGCCCTCCGAATGAGATGTGTCCGACGTGTTTCCTGTCGCGAGTGGCATATCCTCATGAAGACGTGGTATAGGTGGGGGTATAGTGGCTGTAACCGTTTCTGAGGCACTCTTCTGAATCTCTTCTAACGGAGTAGCTATGGGTATAGAGGTATGTGTGTCAGTTTGTTCATCACGCTCTATTATGTTTCGGAGTTCAGGGATTTTCTCTGCTGGCATCCAGTCGTCCATGCCTTCTTGCCATACCAGAGTGTCCTTCGTTACTCCATGTTGGTGAAGCTCCGCTGCCTCAAGGGGTCCTTGGGCATTGAAGTTTGCGTCGGTGAAGTAATATCTGCTCATTGTTGTCTGTATATATGGGCTACACCACGATTCTTAGCGTGCGAGCCATGATTCGGGATTGAGGATGTTGCGGTCGCGCCATATCTGGAAGTGGAGCGTGCAGTTTCCGCTGCCGTCGCGCCCCACGGCACCGAGCGTCTGGCGGGCACTGACGCGCTGGCCTTTACGGACACTGACGCTGGAGAGGTTGCAATAGACGGTCATGTAGCTGCCGTGGCGGACGATGACGTTCTGGAAACCATTCATGGAGAAGATGTAGGAGACTTCACCGTCGGCAACGGCACGCGCCTGTGCTCCGCTCTGTCCGGTGATGTCGATGCCCTTGTTGCTGAGCGTTACGCCGCCAGTGGAGTAGTTGCCGAAGTGCGTCGTGATGGCGTATGTGCCCGTGATGGGCATGGGAAGTCCGCCGTGCAGGCCTCCTCCCCCCGAGTTGTGCGTGGGAGGAGGCGTGTTTTTTGCTGCGGCCGGGCGCGATGCTGCGGCCGTTTCGTTCTTCCGGTTCTTTTCTTTCTTCGCCTCCTTCTTGGCATCCTTCTTATTGTTCTTACCACTTCCCTTGTTGCTCGCTGTCTGCGATCGTGCGGCGGCTTCCTTCTCGCGCTTGAGGCGTGCTGCCTCTGCCTGTCTGCGCTTCTCGGCTGCCGCGGCCTCTGCCTTGGCGCGTCGCGCAGCCTCCGCCTGTCGCCGTGCTTCTGCCTCTGCTTCCTGACGCACGAGCTGTTCAATGCGCCCGTTGAGGCTGTTGCGTTGCTGGCGTTGTGCGGCGGCAGTGCGCTCCAGTTCTTTCTGGCGCTTGTTCAGCTGGGCCACGAGCTGTTGCTGGCGTGCCTCGCGTCCGCGCAGTTGTTCGTGCTGTTGCCGGGATTCGGCAAGCACCTCCTGCTTCTCTGCCGTTACGGCAGCCACCTCGGCACGCTTTGCGCGCACGGCAGCCTCCTTCTCCTGTATGGCTGCGGCCTGTACGCGCTGGAAGCGGCTATATTCCGTCAGGTAGCGCATGCGGCGCGACATCTGTCGATAGTCCTTGGCCGTGAGGAGGAAGCTGAGCACGGAGGTGAGGCTGCGGTTGCGGTGCATGTACATGACAGCGCGCTGGTGGCGGCGCTGGCAGTCGGCGAGGTCCGCTTCAAGTTCGGTCAGTTGCGCGTTCAAGGTTCGCAGCGAAGCTTCCAGCGTGTCCCGTTCGGCCTCGATGTTGCGGATGTGGCGTTGCTGCTGGCTGATTTGCTCGTTCAGAATGTTCAGGTTGTTGACTTGCGAGGCCACGTCGCGGCGGTTCGTGCGGACGAGACGCTCGGTTTCCTGCAACTGTTTTTCAAGGGCTGCGCTTTGCTGGCGCAGTTTGGCTATCTGTCCGCGCTGAGCCGTTGCGGGGATGCTGCACAGCAGCATAAGGACTGTGCCGAGGGATATGAGGAAGCGTTGTCTGGCTGACATAATGGGGTGAGATGGTAGGTTGGCTGATTCTTGGGACATTCCTTTACAGGATGCTTCCCAACTGTCGGAGCAGTTCTTCGGGCTTGCGCTGGCGGTATTTTGCGGAGAGCGTCGTGCGCGTGTCCCATTTGCTGTCCGCGCTCAGGCGCGAGAGGTCAAGGCCAAGCTGCATCGTACGCCCCGTCCCGTTGAAGCTGAGGCGCATCTTCGTGGGGAACAGTCCACCGCCGGGGGCTTTTGCGAAGTTTTCATAGACGCAGACGAACTCGTGCGCATCCGCAACGTTGTGGCTGCGGACGTTGAGGCGGGATATCTTGTCGTTGTCGTTGCGCGTCAGGAAGTCGTATTCCAGGCGCGGCATGTCCGTTAGGGAGAGCAGGGCATGGTCGCCGCTTTTGGAAAGGCGGAAGCGTGCGAAGTCATCGCGGGGAGATGCCTTGCCGGGGATGAAGAGCTCGTTCCAGAAGATGGCTTGCAGGGCGTAGAAGTCCAGTCCTGCCTGCGCCAGGAAGTCCACGTCCTTGTAGGCGGCACGCATGTATTGGCGGTTGATGCGGTCGATGAGGAGCACCTCGTCGGGTGTGCATTCAAGGCGTCCCACCTCGGTGCCGATGAGGGGCAGGGAGAGGGAGAGTTGCAGGACGTCGTCGCGCTTCATGCGGAGTTTGCCGTCGCAGTTCACCTCGCGTCCGCCGATGTTGAGGCTGACGGAGAGGGAGGCCGTGAGGCTTTTTGTCTCGACGCGCTTGTTCCAGATGCCTTTTGCAAAGTTCGCACTCAGCTCCTCGGTGCCGGCGGCGGGACTGCCGGAAGAGGTGCCCGTGTGGCTTTGCGTACGGCAGGCGCAGAGTATCAGCGCAGAGAGCGCGAGGAGAAGGGCGCGGAGTCTATAGGTGTGTGTCATTTCAGTTCCTTTTGAATCTTCTTTTGTATTTTCTTTGTCAGCTCGGCATCGGAGGAGTGTTCCAGTGCGCTTTTCCAGAAGCTGCGCGCGTCGTCCTCTTCATGCAGGGCGTGGGCGATGTCGCCGGCATGGTCATAGACGGTGGCGTCGGGGTCGTCCGCCGGCATGTACTTCAGAGCCATTTCTATATATATGTGTGCCTGCTGTGTCTTGCCCATGACATAGAGCACCCAGGCGTAGGTGTCCAGGTAGGTCGTGTTCCGGGGTTCTGCGTCCACGGCTGCCTTCGCCAGCTCCTCGGCGCGTTCCATGTTGCGGTCCTCAAGGGAGAGGAAGTAGGCGTAGTTGTTCATGCACAGGAGGTTCTGGGGATTGCAGTACAGTGCGCTCTCGTAGGCCGCAAAGGCTTCGTCGTTGCGCTTCAGCTCATGCAGGATGTCGCCCATCATGCCGTAGGCGTCGGACGTGAGATTGGTATAGGCAAAGCTGTCGGACGTGGCTGTCACTCCGCGCTGGAGGACGTCAAGTGCCGCCGCGGCATCGCCCTGCTGATAGCGTTGCACGCCTTCCACATAGTAGAAGATGAGTTCATCGGGAATAATCTCCTGCGCCTCGCGACACATTTCGAAGTAGGCATCCATGTCGCCGCGTTCGCGATAGCCCATGATGAGTTGTATGCGTGCCTGGCTGTCGTTTGGGCAGAGGCTTATGATCCTGCTCCATACGGGTTCGAGCGTGTCGAAGTCGGCTCCCTGCTCTTGCAGTGCTGCCGCATAGTGGCGCGCTATGCTCAGGTCGCAGTCCAGGCGGTTGTAGGCCTCCTTCAGCACGCTTTGTGCCCACTGCTTTTCCGAACCGCTGCCGTCGCCGTCCCCCGAGTCGCCGAGGAGCAGGGACAGCGAGCATACGCGTAGGAAGGCTTCGCGCTGCCTTTCGTTCAGGCGCGGATTGAGGATGCCGCGTCGCAGGACGTTGTGGAAGGCCTCGGTGTCATTGTTGTCGCCGTAGTACTTGTATTGTGCCATTTGCAGTTGCGGCAGGTCGGGGTCTATGGCCTCCACCTCGCGCCACTCTTGCAGCGCCAGTTCCTTGCGTCCGAGTTCCAGGTAGCGCAGTCCTGCCCACACCTTTGCCGTCAGCGTGTCGGTCTGCGCGTGTATGTAGTCCCTGATGACGCGCATGGCTTGCAGAGTGTCGCCCATGCCTGTGTGTGCCACTATGCGTCCGCCGGCAATGACCTCCGGTTCGTCGGCGAAGGGCTCCAGTCGGTCCAGTGCGAGGAGGGCTTTGTCGTAGCGGTTCGTGTGGAAGTAGAGGCTCACGAGCATGGCAATCTTCTGCTCGTCGTTTTTCCGCCTTTCAGCCAGTTCCTCAAGGAGGTGGATGGCAGCTTCCGTGCTGTCCTGTGAGACCAGGCGTTGCGCGAGGTCTTCCTTGTATTCGTAGTTGTCCGGTGCGAGGGCAACGGCGCGGCGTACCAGGGAGTCTGCCTTTGCGGAAAGGTCTATGGTGTCCGTGAGGACATCCATGACAATCGAGAGCAGGTAGATGGCGGATGCTTCGTCGGGAGAGATACGTAGCGCACGGTCAAGCAGGAGGTATGCGCCGGGATAGTCGCCCTCCTCGCGTGCCAGGATGGCTGCCGTGTAGAGTTCGCGGTAGCGCAGTCGCTCTTCCGCACTGAGGGGTGTGGCGGAAGGCTCTTTCCTGTCCACAGAGGCGCAGCCCGCGAGGATTCCCGCGAGGACGACGAGGAGTATGTAGATGTGTCTGTGCGTCATCTGGCGTTTGCTGTCATTTCTTTCCCGAGTGTCCGAAGCCGCCTGCACCGCGCTCCGTCTCGTCCAGTGCCTCCACGCATTCCCACGTGGCTTGCTCGTAGCGGGCGATGACCATCTGCGCAATGCGGTCGCCGTCGTTGACGGTGAAGTCTTCGGCGGAGAGGTTCACGAGGATGACGCCTACCTCGCCGCGATAGTCGGCATCAATCGTGCCCGGGGTATTGAGGACGCCGATGCCGCTCTTCAGAGCCAGTCCCGATCGGGGGCGCACCTGCGCTTCGTAGCCCTGCGGCAGGGCGATGTAGATGCCGGTGGGTATGAGGCGGCGCTCCATGGGGCGTAGCGTGACGGGGGCTTCGATGTTGGCGCGGAGATCCATGCCGGCACTTTGCACGGTGGCATATTGCGGCAGGGCGTGGCGCGAGCGGTTCACTATCTTTATGGTCATGGGCAGTTACGTTTTGGCTGCGGGGCCCTGGGCAGCACATATCGCAGGCTGCAAGCGGCGGGCCGCAGGCTTTTTATTGGCGCGAAGGTAGTGTTTTTTGTACAAATGACGGCGGCTTTTGCACGAAAACACAACAAAAGGGCTTTTTTTTCGTTTATTTTAAGGAAAACAAATGGCGGAAGGATGCCCCGGCAGGCTGCTTACGGTCCTGCTGGCGGCGTTCTCCGCACGCAGACTATGGATTGGAAGCAACTCATTTCACACAAGCGCTTTGGTAAGGAGGATTCCTACCGTGTGACGGCGGAGCATCGCAGCGAGTTCCAGCGCGACTTCGACCGCCTGATATTCTCCAGTGCCTTTCGCCGTATGCAAAACAAGACGCAGGTGTTCCCCTTGCCGGGCAGCGTCTTTGTCCACAACCGCCTGACGCACAGCCTGGAGGTTTCCAGTGTGGGGCGCAGCCTCGGTGCCGACGTGGCACGCGAACTGCTCACGCGGCGTCCCGCTTTGGCGGGTTCCGGCGTGGAGGACATCGGTAGCATCGTCAGTGCTGCCTGCCTGGCTCACGACATGGGCAACCCGCCCTTCGGCCATAGCGGCGAGCGTGCCATCCGCAGCTTCTTCTCCGAAGGCCGTGGGCGGGAGCTGGAGCCAGAACTGCCCGCTGACGTCTGGGCAGACCTGACGAGTTTCGACGGCAATGCCAACGCCCTGCGCTTGCTCACCCATCAGTTCAATGGCCACCGTCGCGGCGGTTTCGTCATGACCTATTCCACCCTGGCCTCCATCGTGAAATATCCCTATCCCGCTACGCTCTGTGGGCGGAAGAAGAAGTTCGGCTTTTTCACACCTGAACGCCCCTATTTCGAGCGCATCGCGGAGGAGCTTTGCCTGCGCCTGCTGGAGGAGAGACCCGAAGGCCGCCGCTACGCCCGCCATCCGCTGGTCTATCTCGTGGAGGCCGCCGACGATATCTGCTATCAGGTGATGGACATCGAGGATGCCCACAAACTGCGCCTGCTCACCGATGCCCAGACGGAGCAACTGCTGCTGGGATTTTTCGAGCCCGAGGTGCAGGAGTCCATACGCACTGCCTATCCCTCCGTCACGGACATCAACGACCGCATTGTCTATTACCGCTCCTGCGTCATCAACGCTCTTGAGCAGGCTTGCGTGCGCGTCTTCACGGACAACGAGGAGGCGATTCTCGCAGGCGAGTTCTCGGGCAGCCTCGTCGGCCACCTGCCCGAACGCCTCCGCCAGGCCTATGCCGAATGCGAGGCGGTGGCCGTCCGCAAGATATACAACAGCAAGGAGGTGCTGGACATTGAGTTGTCCGGCTACCACATTATCTATACGCTGCTCGAACTGATGACGGAGGCCGTCTTGTCGCCTGACAAGGCCTACAGCCAGCTGCTCCTCGGCCAGGCCAGTTCGCAGTACGAGCTACGTGCCGAAGGCTTGCCGGAACGCCTCATGGCCGTCGTGGACTACCTCAGCGGCATGACGGACGTCTTCGCCCTTGACCTCTACCGGAAGATCTCCGGGCAGAGCCTCCCGATGGTGTGAATCCTGAGCAGACAAGTTTTGAGTCGGCAAGAAAACAATCCGAACTCGTCACTTGTCACTTGTCACTCGTCACTAGAAAAACATGCAAGAAGAAAAAGGAATAGAACAAGAGCCGGGACAGGGACAGGACAGCTCCCGCGCGGCGTCCGCCTACAGCCAAGTGCTGAAGTACACGGGGCTGCTGGGGGGCGTACAGGTATTCTATGTCCTGATGTCCATCATCCGCAACAAGTTTACGGCCCTCTTCATCGGGCCGTGGGGTATGGGCATGGCGCTTGTCTATAGCAAGGCGGCGGAGTTCCTGTGCAGCATGACCAACTTCGGCCTCGGCATCAGCGCCGTGCGCCGCCTGGCGGAGCTCCATGAGCGCGGTGAGCGCCGTGCGGTGGAGCAATACGTGAAGCTCATCCGCTCCTGGACGCTCATCACGGCCCTGTTGGGCTTCGTGGCCTGTATCGCGCTGGCTCCCGTCCTCAGTCGCCGCATGCTTGGCGACTACCACTCCACGAAGGGTTTCCTTCTGCTCTCCCCGACGGTGTTCATGCTGACGATGCTGGGTGGCGAGCTGGCTATCCTAAAGGGACTCCACGAACTGCGGCGCATGGCGGCGGTGAGTGCCGTCGGTGCCCTGCTGACGATGCTGCTGACGGTGGGCATCTACGCCCTGATGGGTCTTCACGGCGTGCTTCCCGTCCTGCTCGTCACCAGTGCCGTTACGCTTCTGCTGAACCTCCATGCCACCACGCGCGTCTATCCCTATCGCCTCGGCCTGCGCAGCACGCAGCTGCTGCGGCGCGGCGGCCATCTCATACGCCTCGGCATCGCCTTCACCCTCGCGGGACTCATCGGCGCTGGTGCCGACCTCGTCGTCACGTCCTTCATCTCCCGCAGCGCCTCCCCGCATGCCGTCGGCCTCTATGGCGCTGGCTTTACGCTCATCGTCTCCTATGCCCGCATTGTCTTCGTGGCGATGGATGCCGACTACTATCCGCGCCTTTCCGCTGCCGGCGAGGATGTCGCGCGCCGCAATGTCATCATCAACCGCCAGACGGACACCCTCGTCATGCTCATGGCGCCCTTCCTCATCCTCTTCTCCCTCTTCCTGCCCCTCGTCATCCGCATCATCCTCACGGAGGAATACCTTATGATTGTGCCGATGGCCGTCTATGGCATGTCCTACATGTTCTTCAAGGCCGTCTATTCTCCCGTCTCCTACCTCGCCCTTGCACGCGGCGACTCCGTGATGTACCTTGTCATGGAAACCGCCTACGACGTGGCTTTCGTCGTCGCCGTCACGGCGGGCTATGCCACCCACGGCCTCTCCGGCGCGGGCCTCGGCCTTTCGCTGGCCAATCTCTTCGACCTCGTCGCTATCACCACCGTCTATCGCTTCCGCTATGGCTTCCGCTTCGACGCCCCTGTGCTGCGGCGCTGCCTCTACCACTACCTCTTCCTCCTTGCCGGCCTTGCCTGCGCGCTGATTCCCCAACTTTGGCTGAAGCTTGCCCTCGGCCTGCCCGTCGCCTTTGCCAGCATGGGCCTCTCCTGGCGCCTGCTCAGTCGCGAAACTGACCTCGTGGAGCGCCTTCGCGCGCGCCTCGCACGCACGTCGAAATAGATAATGTGTGGGCAGCGTGCTGCGTTCCTGCTTTATTTCGTAACTTTGGAGGGATTTGCAATCTTTCTAAAAATACGCGTTCTTTGTATGACTTGCATCGGTTCAAGATCTCTATATGACATGTGAATGTGTTTAAAGACTGTATTGGCGGCAGGGCTTTAGGTAATTGTGTAGATGCTCTGCCAAGCAAAATAGCGTATTTCCTTTTGCGATTGTTTTCGTACGAATCTGACCAGCAAAGTCGTATAACCCGCCAAACAGATATGCATGAATCTGCTGCAAAGACTTCTCCTTACCCACGTCTTTGTCCGCTACAAGATTACTTTCCCATAGTGTATAAGCCTTTTTGCGGCTCTGTCCGTCAATGGTATTATCGCTGTAAGTAAACCAATCGAGGAAATCCATTGCCTGTTGGTTCCGAATGGCCTTTGCAAGTTTATCTACCCCTGCCTGACTGATGACATCAGTCATACGCTTCTTACCATCAGGTGCGGTTAATTTCAACTGGGTAGTGTCACTAACCACTTCGCTTTGTTCCTTCTGCAACTTTGCCTTCAGATACTTCCAGTAGTTGCGGTTCTTCTCATGG
>JAFUXE010000019.1 GCA_017477205.1 Alloprevotella sp. | reverse complement strand
TTTTAATTGTCCCCCAAGCCTCCCCGGAGGGGGGAGGTTGGAGGGGACTGTTGTTTTTATTTTACCAATACTTTTTTACCGTTGATGATGTTTACGCCCTTCTGCGGCTGGCTGATGCGCTGGCCTGCGAGGTTGAAGATGGTGCCGAACTCTTCTGCACTCACGTTCTGCGTTTCCGTGATGCCCGTCGTGGGATCTACGAATACGAATGTGTAGGCACGAATATCGCCGCTACTCGTCAGTGCACTTGCGGGCAGCAGAGCCTTACCAGCCTTCACGGTACCGGCATTCACTTTCACGAAGTTGGCGCCAGAGAGTCCGTAGTACTGTTCTGCAGCCACATACGTGGGAGCAAGCGTGCCGACCAGTTTGTTTCCGGACAGCGTGTTTTCGCTGTCTGCGCTTGCTAGCGTCACGGTTTCATTGGCAGTACCCTTCAACAGGATGCCTTGACCACCCTTGATGCTGCCAGTGATTTTTGCGAAGGTAATAGTGTTGTTGCTGACACCCGTTATCAGCCAAGCGCTATGGTCCGTAGCATCCGTGAAATCCAGAGGATATTCAGAACAGAATGTGGCATAGCCGGAGCCGTTGAGCTTGGCGGTGATGGTGGTTGTCGTTGCGGGTTTAGTTAGAATGACTTCATCAATAAAGCATCGTTTTCCACTGGGTGCAGTAAAGGTGATTTGAATGGTTGAACCAGATATTGAACTGATGTTTACAGTATGATTACTCCAAGTAGACCCAGTAAACGCTTCCGCGTCAGATGAAAGCATAGCGTCTTCATCATCAAGAGAGATAGATAGGTCGCCTTCTTCTGTGCCCCAACCAGCAACCTTAAAGGTTAATTCTAGTGACGTGGCACCTTGAACATTGATATCAGGACTTATAAGAGTGGCTCCCTTATTAAGCTTTACGCATTTGTTGGCTTTTCCGCCACTCAAAGACCACCCTGTATTATCGTAAGTTGGGGTTCCTGTCGCGATGGATCCACTCCACTTATCATCATTACCTCCAGTACCATCGCATTGATCAAATGTTTCTGTAAAGATGGCACTTGCAGGTATCCCAACAGGGGCTTCTGTTCCTCCCTCAGGCGCTGTCACAGTCAGCGTGAATGTTTCGCTGCCTGCCTTGTAGGTGTCGTTCTCAGCGGTAGCCACGGTGATGGTGGTTGTGCCGACAGCTACGGGAGTGATGGTGAGGCTGCTAACGGTTGCCACAGCAGTATTGCTGGACGTTACGGTAATAGCACCGCCCTCAATCATGCTGTCATCGACGGTGAAGGTAGAGCCGTAGGCAACTGTTTCTGTGCTATTGACGGCAATGACTGGTGCCTCTTTCTCACCTACCACGGTAATAGTAATCGTCACCTCTTCTGCAGCCTTATAATTACCAGCTGCCGGTGCATTGGCCTTCACAGTGATGATACCGCCCTTCGTGGTGTAGAAAAGGAGGTCTCCGTTGTTGAAGTCAAAGTCGGAGCCTTCGGTCAAAGTCGTATTTTCGGAGTCAAGTGTAAATACCACTGTAGCACCGCTGTTAGCGGTAGCCGTAAGTGTCAGCTCTTCCTCATTCTGTGTGCGGTCGATGGTGAACTCTGTGCCTCCTGTTACAGTAATCGTTGCCGCTTCTTTGCGCGTAAGGGAAACGATGTGGTTGTCGGCAGCAATTTCTTTGGTACTATTGTAAGTTGTCAGACCACCATAAATAATTACTTCGTCACCAAGCTCAAGGTCATCGGTATTGCTAAAAGCAACATTGTTCAAGCCCTTGCCGTTGAACACCATGAGTTGGTCTGTTGTCGTGCCATCGTCAGAAATATAATAACGATGGTATGTTGCATCATCTGTGATGCTTGAATTGCTATTATAGAATGAGGAAACGATACCACGAATATATACATTTGCGGAAGTACCGCTTGCCGGAGTTGCAGCAATAGCCTGCGCCACGGTGTACGGATTCTCAGCAGATGCACCCGGCACATTGGGGTCTTCGTTGACGACAGTGAGTGCATATTCCGCATTAGAACCTTTATAATTGCTTTCATCACCAGCATAGGTAGCGGTGAATGTCACATTGCCTGCTCCAACAAGGGTGACTGTACCATCAGCAGCAATAGTCGCAACGGAGCTATTGTCGCCCTTCCAAGTAACAGAAGCTCCCTCCAAGGTTGTTTCGCCAGCCTTGACTGTAGCGACAAGTTGACCGGCCGCAGTGCCAGTATAAACATTTGTATTGGTAATGCCTGATGCGTCTATTGTCACATTTGTCGTGGTGCGTTCATCTGGCAGGGAGAGGGTAATTGCAACCTTGCTCATATCACAGCGGCTAGAACCGCTACCCGTAAATAGGACTGTAGTTGCCTCTCCTGTCCACGTCTTTGTAGTGGAGGTGTAGGTTCCGTTATCTGCACTAATTGTTGCCGCCCATGTTCCATCTGCCGTAAAGACAATCTTAGTAATATTATAGCCTGATGGAGCCTCAAAAGTCAACTTGTTATTAGGGTAGAAGCGAATCTGGCTATCATTAATATAGTGACTACCACTACCTGCATAAGTAACTACAACATTCTCTTTAGATCCACTAACTGGTTTATCATCTGTAATACCGGAAGCTGAACCAGAATAGGTCGTACCAAAAAGAGAATTATTTAAGTCGATATCGAATTCTGTCGGCTGAGCATAAGGTGCACTGCTGGTTACTGTCATTTCGTATGTAGCAGAGGATGCCTGATATTTATCCTTCACGCCTGCATAGCTCGCAGTAAAGGTTACTTTGCCTGCGGCAACAAGGGTGACAGCACCTGTTGAAGCATCAATAGTCGCAACAGTATTGTTATTGCCGCTCCAAGTTACTGTAGCACCTTCTACAGCGTTATTATCTTCGTCCACGACTGTCGCAGATAAAGAACCCGCTTTGGTGTCTGTATATAAGTCTTTGTTTGTTATGCCTGTTGCTTTAATCGTTGTCGTGGTAGAGGCGGCTACTGAGTTATAATAGTACTCAACCTTTGATACCTGTACCACTCCATTTGAACTTTTTTTGCAGTCAAATTCGATTTTGTAGTACAAATTTGCTGTTGGAGATAAAAGAGCCACACTCTTAGTTCCTGTTTCCACGGTATATGACCCAGCCTCAGTCCAAGTTGAGTTGTTGTTACTCGTGTACAACTTAATGCTATTTACATTGTTTGCCGTAACTGCATCAATTGTAACATTCACTTTTGTGATAGCTTTATCAATTGCATTATTTGTAGTAATAGTTGCCACGGAAGCTGCATTTTTACTTCCGCACTTGACATAATTCCAAGAATTGTTGTTGTTGTTGAAATTAGCCAAGGACACAGTAAAGTTGCCATTGGCTGCTGTCCATGTAGCTGTGTAGCTAGAAACACTCGTTGAGTTATAACTTGACCCAAAGAGAGCCGTCTTATACACTTCCTCAGCTGCGAAAGCATTCGTCCCCACCATCGCCAACAAACAGACGAGTAGGAGCGTCTTGAATTTAAGTAATTGTTTGTACATAATAGTGTTATTTGATTTGTTGATTATTGTTTCGGATTCGCATGTCGATAGAGCTGCGTCACGATGTCAATAAGGTGAACGAGGCAACGCTGCAATTCTACGTTTTGCTCCAGAGAAAGGACTTGCTTTGCGGAAAGAGCGTCGTACTTGGCGATTTCATCCAAGGTGCTGTTGAAGTCTGTTGCGAGTTTGGAGACTTCTGCATCGTCACCGCCTGAGAGGTTGAGCTTTCCGGAAAGAATCAACAGGGTAAGCCATAAAAGGGCACGGGCGCTGAGACATCTCTCTCCGGGAAATGCCTGCTTCCATAGTGTTGCAAGCTTCAGCTGGGCTTCGTCCCGCAAACTGCTGAGCTCTTGTTCTAATTCTTGTTGGACCATGTGCACTCTCTGAATGTTTCTGTTTCCAGTTGAGATATATGCACAAAGAAAGCGTGAAACTGAATGCTCCACATCCCTATCCGGCGGTTCTGGTAAACCTTGTAAGAAAGATATAGATACTCCAGTCCACGCATAGCGCGAACCGTTGCCATCTTCGTCTTGTCTTACGTTGAAATTTACCAGATTTCCAGATACAAGATCGAAGCACAACGCTTCTTTGTCGATATGTCAGGAAGGCCACGTGGGCATTCCGTGGGCAAAAGTACAATATTATAATAATACGCGCAAACGATGCCGCAGATTTTCTTCGCCCCCGGTTGTGCCGGGCTTGGAAAGGGCAAAAACGAAAACCCGTGGTGGCAATATGCTGCAAAAGAAACCACTACAGACACTGCTCTTGGGGACCACAGATGTCGCAGATTCCTATTAATGATTATCCGCAATCGTACCACCAATAAAGCCCGAAGGGCTGACTGAATACAGGCAGGCGGTGGAGCGAAGCGAAACCCCTGCATGGATGGGGCATGAGTGCATAAGCCCCGACGGGGGCGACAGAACATAGTTTGATTATCCTTTCACCCCTTCGGGGTTCTGGTTTTTGTCTATGCGTCCAGAGCAGGGGTTTTCACCCCTGCCTGTGCTCTTACGCCCCTTCGGGGCTTGGCGGTACGATTGCGGATAATCATTTCCTATTTGTTGAACCACGAAAGCCGAATAAGCACGAACGTGGATACGTAGCGGCTATAATTTTGTGCAATCTGTGGTCCCCAAAGCAGTGTATGTAGTGGTTCCCTTCGTGGTCGGAAGATAGATTCCTTCGTGGTTCTTGGTGAGCTTTCGTGGTTAGTTTTGCTTCCCTGCGTCCGGCAGGAGGGAGCGGCGGAGGACGATGCGGGACTCGGGTCCCATGTTGAAGAGGAGGTCGCAGATGCTGAGGCCGGGGAGGAAGCCGTGGCGGCGGGCAAAGACTTGGTAGTAGGGGACGGGACGGAAGCGCGCGTCGTCGGCAAGGGAGCGTCGGGGGCTGATGAGCTGGCGGCAGTCCTCGGTGCCGTCAGGGGCCTGCGGGGCGTAGGAGGCAGTGGGGCGCACGCTAACGGGGATGTCGAGGAGGCGGCAGAGCGTGAGGCGCAGGCCTTCGTTGAGGTCCACGAGGAGGCGGGGGGGATGCGTGAAGAAGGGCTGGAGGTCGTCAGCGTAGTAGTCGAAGAAGGGGCTCTGGCGATAGGCGCTGACGAGGGCCTGCCAGTGTAGGTGCGTCCAGTTGCCATGCGTGCTGACCTGCACGTCGCGGACGGGCTGGTTGCCGCCCGTGTGGACGACGGGGATGCTGAGCGACAGCGGCCCTGCCGCGGTGGCGATGACGCAGCGGTTGCGGTAGGTCTGCTTCAGGAAGCTTTCGTGGCGCTCTTCCCACACCTCGCACCCGGACTCTGCGGCAAGGAGCAGGCGTGCGTAGTACTGCACGGGGGCGAGGTAGGCGGTGGAGAAGAGGAACACTTGTTTACTTAATATGGTTGACGTTCTTGAAGATGCGGCTCCAGCGCACGTGGCCGTCGAACCATCCGTAGTCCGGGTCGAGGGAGAGCCACACGAAGAGGGGCTTGCCGACGACGTGGTCCTCGGGCACGAAGCCCCAGAAGCGGGAGTCGGCACTGAGGTCGCGGTTGTCGCCCTGCATCCAGTAGTAGTCGAGGCGGAAGGTGTACTGGTTCGTCTGCTTGCCGTTGATGAAGATTTTGCCGTCGCGCACCTCCAGCGTGTTGCCTTCGTAGATGCGGATGCAGCGTTCGTAGACGGGAAGCTCCGCCAGGGTGAGCTTGCGCGTGGCGCCCTTCTTGGGAATCCAGACGGGGCCGTAGTTGGAGGTTGTCCACGTCTTCACCATGTTCTGCGGATAGAGCCATTCGACGGGGGCGTCGGCACGTTCCACGCGGCTGACGAGCCTGGGCTCGTGGAGGAAGACGTCCTTCACGCGGTTTGTGAGGGGCATGAAGTAGGTGCCGTTGCCGAGGGATTGGTTGAGGTCCTCGTTGGTGATGCCGAGTTCGCGTTTCTCCTCGTCCGTAAGGGGTGAGGCGAACTGGACGATGTAGTTATACTGCACGTTCTCCGGCTCGGCATTGGGCTTTCCGTCCAGGTATATGGTGTTGTTGCGAATCTCCAGCGTCTGTCCGGGGAGGCCTACGCAGCGCTTGACGTAGTTCTCGCGGCGGTCCGTGGGGCGGGAGACGACGCGCCCGAACTGCTCGGGATGGGCGGCGATGTAGTTGCGTCCCTCGCGGTAGATCTGGGAGAAGATGCGCTGCTGCTGCTCGTAGCTCATGCTGTCCGTGAGGAGCGTGCGCGGCGAGGTGCCCGTGCGCTGCGTCAGGAGGCCGTCGCCCACTTCATAGACGATGCGGTAGAAGTCCTGGTTCTGCTGGTTGAGGGCTACGGTGTCGCCGCTGGGGTAGTTGAAGACGACGATGTCGTTCAGCTCCACGTTGCCGAGACCCTTCACGCGGCGATAGTCCCAGTGGGGGTGCTCCAGGTAGCTCTTCGTGTTGATGAGGGGCAGCGTGTGCTGCGTGAGGGGCATGGAGAGCGGGGTCTGCGGGATGCGCGGGCCGTAGGAGAGCTTGCTCACGAGGAGGTAGTCGCCCGTCAGCAGCGTCTTCTCCAGCGAGGAGGAGGGAATGACGAAGTTCTGGAAGAAGAACTGGTTGAGGAAATAGACGGCGACGAGGGCGAAGACGATGGCGTCCACCCATGCCATGACGCTGCGTGCGGTTTTGTTCTTGAGTTCCTTCCACCAGCCCCACTTTATCTTCTTCGTGATATAGGCGTCGAAGATGAAGGGCAGGACGAGGAGTCCCCACCATGAGCCTACCCAGTAGAGGAAGGCGAGGTAGAGGACGGTAGCGACGGCGAACTTTGCCCATTGGCGGGCGGGTGCGGAGATGCGGTTCATAGATTCAGTGACGAGTTGACGATTGACGAGTTAGAATCCGTAGGCGTGTTGGTAGTAGTCGTGGATGGTGAGGAATCCCTGCTGCGTGGCCGTCCATTCGGCCGCCAGCACGGCACCGAGGGCGAAGCCGCTGCGGTTGTGGGCGTCGTGGGTGATGGTGATGAGGTCGGCCGGGGAGTCGTAGCGGATGGTGTGGATGCCCGGCACTTCGCCGCGGCGGATGTCGTCGATGCGCAGGAGTGCGGGGTCGGTGGTGTCCTCCGCCCACGCCTGCTTGCGGTCGAGGCGTTCCACGATGTCCTCCGCCAGGGTGATGGCGGTGCCGCTGGGGTGGTCCAGCTTGTGGACGTGGTGGGTCTCCTCCATCTCGACGTCGTATTGCGGGAACTGGTTCATCACCTTTGCCAGATAGCGGTTGACGGCGGCGAAGATGCCCACACCGATGGAGAAGTTGCTGGCCCAGAGGAGCGTGCGGCCTTCCTCCTCGCAGAGGCGTCGCACGTCGTCGGCATGTTGCTTCATCCATCCCGTGCTGCCGCTCACCACCTTCACGCCTTGTGCGAAAGCGCGGCAGACGTTGTCATAGGCGGCCTGCGGGGCAGTGAACTCTATTGCCACGTCGGCAGAGCGGAAGGCTTCGGACTCGAAGTCCTCGCGGTTGTCAATATCAATGATGCAGACGATGTCGTGGCCACGCTGGCGCGCAATCTCCTCAATCATGCGCCCCATCTTGCCGTAGCCTATCAGTGCTATTTTCATAAGGTGTGCGGGTGTTTGTCTATCTCCTGTTCTGGTAGACGAGCAGGTAGTAAATGAGCGTGGCGAGGGAGCCGAGGGCTGCCACGACGTAGGTGTAGGCGGCGCTGCGCAGTGCGCTGACGGCCATGGGGTGGTCCTGCATGGAGGTGATGCCTGCGCCTTGCAGCCACTGCGTGGCGCGGCGGCTGGCGTCAATCTCCACGGGGAGCGTGATGAAGCTGAAAAGCGTCGTCAGGGCGAACAGCACGATGCCTGCGAGGAGCAGGTAGGGGAATACGTTCACCAGCAGGATGCCGGCCAGCAGCACCCACTGCACCCACTTCGAGGCGAAGCTCACGGCAGGCACCAGGGCGGAGCGGAGCTGCAGCGGGGCGTAGGCACGCTCGTGCTGCACGGCATGTCCGCATTCGTGGGCGGCGACGGCAGCGGCAGCCACAGAGTCGCTGCCGAAGACGACCTCGCTGAGGTTCACGGTCTTGTTCGTGGGATTGTAGTGGTCCGTGAGACTGCCCTGTACGGAAGTCACCGTCACGTCGTAGATGCCGTTGTCGCGCAGCATCTTCTCCGCCACCTGTGCTCCCGTCATGCCGCTGGCGATGCGCACCTTGGAATAAGCATTGAACTTCCGGTTCAGGTTTGCCTGTACGGCCCAGCTCGCGAGAGCCATGAGGCCAAAGATAATCCAGATAATCATAGTCAGAATCGTTTGTTTGTGTTGAACATACCTTTAAAGTATCGGTATGATGAACAATAGCACAAGTTGTGCCACAAGTATGCGCATGAACATGGAAAGCGGATAAACCGTCGTATATCCGATGGCAGGCGCGTCGTTTCCGGCCGTCTGGCTGGAGAATGCCAGGGCGGGCGGGTCGGTGTAGGTACCGGCAATGAGACCCATCAGCGTGTAGTAGTTGAGCTTCAGCTTCCAACGCCCGATGACACCACCGATGAGGATGGGGATGACCGTGATGAGGAAGCCCATCCATACGTAGTGGTAACCGCCGTTCACGACGGTGTCCCAGAACGTGGCACCCGCCTGTATGCCGACACCGGCAAGGAAGAGGGCAAGGCCGATTTCGCGCACCATGAGGTTGGCGGAGGTCGTGGTGTAGGCCGTGATGTTCATCTTGTAGCCGAAGGCACCGATGAGGATGGCCACGACGAGCGGACCGCCAGCGAGGCCCAGCTTTACGGGCACTTCTACGCCAGGGATGGGGATGGGAATCTGTCCTACCAGCACACCGATGAGGATGCCGAGGAACACCATGCCGATGTTGGGATGCTCAAGGTGCTTGATTTCATTGCCCACGATTTTCTTCACACGCTCCACGTTTTCCTCCGTTCCCGTCATGAGCAGGCGGTCGCCCATCTGCAGGCGGAAGCCGCGGCTGGCAAACATCGTCATGCCGTTACGCGTCACGCGTGTGACGTTCACGTTGAAGAGCGTGGAGAAGTGCAGGTCGTTGAAGGTCTTTCCGTTCACCTCGGGGTTCGTGACGACGAGGCGGCGGCTGACGTATTTCTCCTCGGCATTGATTTCGGCACGCCAGCTTTCGTTGATGCGCTCACCGATGAGGGAGACGACGGGTTCCATGTCGGCCTCGGCACAGACGAGGAGCATCTTCATGCCTTCTTCCAGCACGGTGTCACCGTTGGGAATCAGCATCTCCTCGTTTATCTTGCAGCGGGAGCATACGAAGTCGCGCTTCAGGAACGTGTGGAGCTCCTTCAGCGTCTTGCCGACGATGCCTTTGTTGGTCACTTGGATGTAGATGTGGTGGGGGACGGCGGCGGGGTCTGCCTCCTGCTCCTTCTCAATCTGCTCGGTCTCCTTTTGCAGGCTTATCTTGCAGAGGTAGCGGATGAGGATTGTAGCTCCGATGATGCCCACGACGCCCAGCGGATAGGCGCAGGCGTAGCCGTTGCCGAGGGCGGGGAACGACGTGAAGTGGCTCTCAAGGCTGGGCAGCACGCTGTTGGCGGCACCGAGACCCGGCGTGTTGGTAACGGCACCGTACATGACGCCTACCATCATGGCCAGGTTGTACTGGTTCTCGCCCGCACCAGCGGCGGAGTTGTAGTACCAAAGGAAGAAGAGTCCCAGCATGACGGCCACGTTCAGCAGGATCATGCCCACGCTGAGGAGGTTCATGGAGACGCCGCCCTTCTTGAACGTGGAGAAGAAGCCCGGGCCTACCTGCAAACCGATGCAATAGACGAAGAGGATGAGGCCGAGTTCCTTCACGAAGTTGATGATCTTGTTCTGTGCGGCCATGGCTGCCACGAACTCGGGATCTTCAGCATGGGGAACAACGATGAAGGTGTTGTAGAGGTGGCCGACGAGGATGCCGACAAAGAGGACAAAGGTGACACCGAGGGCGATGCCTCCGAACTTTACTTTTCCCAGTTTCACACCCAGCCAGATGACCAGGGCGAAGGCTATCGCGAGGTAGGCCGGTCCAGCGGGATTGTTCAAGATGTTAGTCAACCATTCCATATTCTGTTTGTTGTATTATTGTTTGCGGTGCAAAGATAGGACAAGTTGTGTTTTCCGAGGCTATGTGGCCGTAAAAAACTGCAACCCGCAGGGAGGCGTACGTGCCGACCGGAGGGTCAAACCACGATTTCCGCACTCCCGAAGCAGCGGTGGTGCCGTACGTCGTAGAGCGTGGCGAACTGTCCGGGCGCCACGCCCTGCACGGGCAGGGATGAGTGGATTGTGTAGCGTCCGTCGCGGACGTGGAGCTTGCCAGGTGTGAACTCGGGCGTGTGGCGCACCTTGAAGGTGAGGTCGTAGGTGCCGTCCCCGGCAAAGGGGTCGAGCGTGATGAAGTTGGGGCTGGCAAAGGGCACGCGCGTGCTGTAGGCCGCAGCGGTTTGGTAGCCGTGGCTGACATAGACGATGTTGCGCGTGATGTCCTTCTTCACCACGTACCACGGGCCGCCACCGAAGCCGAGGCCCTTGCGCTGGCCGATGGTGTAGAACCAATAGCCTTTGTGACGGCCGATGACATTGCCCGTCTCCTTTTCCACGACGACGCCCTCTTTCTCGCCCAGATAGCGTCGGGCGAGTTCGGCAAACTGCACCATTCCCAGGAAGCAGATGCCCTGGGAGTCGCGGCGGTGGGCAGGGGCAAGCCGGTTTTCCTCGGCAATGCGCCGCACGTCGTCCTTCGGAAGCGTGCCGACGGGGAAGAGGGTCTTGCGGACGATGCTGCCGTCAAGCTGGGCGAGGAAGTCCGTCTGGTCCTTCACGGCATCGGGACTTGTGCAGAGCCACGTGCGCCCCGCTTCGTCCTGTTCCGTAGAGGCGTAGTGGCCGGTGGCAAGGCGGTCATAGTGGCAGCCGATGCGCTCCTCGAACGTGCCAAACTTTATCAGGCGGTTACACATGACGTCAGAGTTGGGCGTCAGTCCGGCACGAAGGCGCTCAATGACGTAGCCGACGACGCGCTCCCAGTATTCGGCCTGCAAGTCAACAAGTTCCAACCGGAGCCCGTAGCGACGTGCTACGGCAGAGGACATCTCCCAGTCTTCCTCGGCATTGCAGTCCCACTCGCCTTGCGGGCCGGAGCCAATTTTGATATAAAAGAGGTCGGGCCGCACGCCCTGCTCGCAGAGCAGGTGTACGGCCACGGCACTGTCAACGCCGCCAGAGATAAGTGCGGCGACGGTCATAGCGAAGACTTCTGATAGCCCGCATGGAAGTAGGCACACAGTCGGATTTCGGACACAAGTGTGGAGTATGCGGGCGTAGTAGTGGTCTCGTTCTTTCCAAACGCGAGGCGTGTGGGAATGTAGATGCGCCAACGGTCACCGATGCGCATGTGCTGCAAGGCAATGGATTCCCCCAGGGTGAGGCTGGAGGACGTGGGAACGGAGGAGAGTACGGAGATGTGGCGACCCACGACAGGTGCATTCTCCGTACTGAAGATGTCCTCGGGGAGGATCGTGTAGCCGGAATGGCCGATGGTGCGGCCTTCCGCATAGCTGTCCGTGGGCATGAGGCGGCGCAGATAGTTGATTTCCACGCTGTCCGTGTACAGGGGACTGCCGCTTCCCGTTCCGTGTTCTACGATTTCCACGCAGATGGAGTCCACCAAGGCGGGCGCAGTCTCGTCCGTGACGGAGAAGTCGCGGTAAATGCGATAGTCGCAGTGGGCTTCCCAGTCGTCGCCGTACTGTGCGCGTGCCGCAGCGACGGCAGCCTTTGCGGCGGTCATCTTCTCACGGAAGAAGGTTTCGTTGCGCTTCTGCCAGTCTGCAAACTCCGTGTCCACGTCGTGGATGTTTTCCGTACACGAGGCCAGGACGAGGAGGGGGAAGGCCAGAAGCCAAAAGAGTTTTTTCATTGCAGTTTCTTTAGTAGGGAGGTGATGCTCACTTTGTCCTCGATGAGGCTGCGCAGTTCAGCAATGGGGACACGCTGCTGTTCCATCGTGTCGCGGTCACGCAGCGTCACGCAGTTGTCCGTGAGCGTGTCGTGATCGACGGTGATGCAGTAGGGCGTACCGATGGCGTCCATGCGGCGGTAGCGCTTGCCGATGGTGTCCTTTTCCTCGTACTTGCAGTTGAAGTGGAACTTCAGGTCGTCCATGATTTCGCGTGCCTTTTCGGGCAGGCCGTCCTTCTTCACCAGCGGCAGGACGGCGAGCTTCACGGGAGCCAGCGCTGCGGGCAGGCGCAGCACGACGCGCGTTTCGCCATTGTCCAACTGCTCTTCCTGATAGGAGTGGCACATGACGCTGAGGAACATGCGATCTACACCGATACTGGTCTCGATGACGTACGGCGTATAGCTCTCGTTCGTCTCGGGGTCGAAGTACTTGATGCCACGGCCGGAGAACTTCTCATGCTGTGAGAGGTCGAAGTTCGTGCGGCTGTGGATGCCTTCCACCTCCTTGAAGCCGAAGGGCATGCGGAACTCCACGTCGCTGGCGGCGTTGGCATAGTGGGCCAGCTTCTCGTGGTCGTGGAAACGGTAGTTCTCTGCACCAAAGCCCAGGGCCTGGTGCCATGCCATGCGCGTCTGCTTCCACTTCTCGAACCAGTCGAGCTCGGTGCCGGGGCGTACGAAGAACTGCATCTCCATCTGCTCGAACTCGCGCATGCGGAAGATGAACTGGCGGGCGACAATCTCGTTGCGGAAGGCCTTGCCGATTTGTGCGATGCCGAAGGGAATCTTCATGCGTCCCGTCTTCTGCACGTTCAGGTAGTTCACGAAGATGCCCTGTGCCGTCTCGGGGCGCAGGTAGATGGTGCTGGCGCCTTCTGCCGTGCTTCCCATCTCCGTCTTGAACATGAGGTTGAACTGGCGTACGTCCGTCCAGTTGCGTGTGCCGCTGATGGGGCAGACGATGCCCTCGTCCAGGATGATCTGCTTTATCTCAGCCAGATCGTTGTCGTTCAGTGCCTTCTCAAAGCGGGCGTGCAGGGCGTCGCGCTTTGCGGCATTCTCAAGCACGCGCGGGTTCGTCTGGCGGAACATGGCTTCGTCGAAGCTTTCGCCAAAGCGCTTGCGTGCCTTGGCCACTTCCTTGTCAATCTTCTCGTCGTACTTCGCCAGCTGGTCCTCGATGAGCACGTCTGCGCGGTAGCGCTTCTTGGAGTCGCGATTGTCGATGAGGGGATCGTTGAAGGCATCCACGTGGCCGGAGGCTTTCCAGATGGTGGGGTGCATGAAGATGGCGGAGTCTATGCCCACGATGTTCTCGTGGAGCAGCACCATCGACTGCCACCAGTATTGCTTGATGTTGTTCTTCAGTTCCACGCCGTTCTGGCCGTAGTCATAGACAGCGGCGAGGCCGTCGTAGATATCGCTGCTGGGGAATACGAAACCGTATTCCTTGCAGTGGGATACGATTTTCTTGAAGGTGTCTTCTTGTTGTGCCATTTTCAGAGATTTGTAGTTTCGGGCGCGAAGATAGTGCTTTTTTTAGAAAACGGCATCGAAAAGAACGATAAAGGCTCGCCCATTGGTTTTGGACGAGCCTTTCGCGCGTGTATAATATAATAATGTGTGCGTCTGTTCAGCTTACCTTCTCCAGTCTCTTCAGGATGCTGAAGATGAAGAGAGCACTGAGCAGGCAGATGCATGCCAGCGAGCCCCAGATGACGGGCAGGGAGACGTTGGCGGACCAGAGCAGAGCGGGGATGGCAACGAGGAAGTTACCGAGAGCCGTAGCCACGAACCATCCTCCCATCATCATGCCCTTGAGCTTCGGGGGAGCAACCTTCGAGACAAAGCTGATGCCGATGGGCGACAGCAGAAGTTCAGCAAACGTGAGGATGAGGTAGGTGAGGATGAGCCAGTTTGCACTGACGCGTTCTTCGTCGGCAAGGTAGGCCTTGAACTCTGCCACCTTCGTCTCCGGGAGGGATTTCACGCATGCGATGCGTTCTTCGGGAGTGATGAACGTGAGGTGCTTCGTTACGTCGGAAGCGTTTGCGGTCTGTAGGTCGAAGGCGGCCTCGAAGCCGTCCTTGTCGGCCTTGGCATCCTCGCCTTTGATTTTGTTGAGGATGGAGTCGGCAGCAGCAGGGTTGCTGACGAGGAGCTCATGCTGCTTGACAAGTGCCTTCGCATCGCGAATGTTGTCGGCAACGGCGGGACGTGGCAGGGATACGGAGGATGCTATCATCACACCGAAGCCCATGGCGGCAACGAGCATGCCGAGGCCAATCTTTCGGGGCGAGGAGGGTTCCTTGCCCTTCTTTCCGAGCCAGGAGAAGAGGGCTACGCTGACAGGCGTAAGGGCAACGACGAAGCAGGGGTTGAACTGCTGGAAGATGGGGGCATCCACGTCCGTGCTGGCGGGAAGTGCGGTGTACTTCCAGCCGAGGAAGGCCAATGCGGCCAGGATGACGATGCCGGCAATGCCCTTGCCCTTTGCCGTCTTGCTCTGGAACAGGGCGAAGAGTGCATAGACGATGAAGATGCAGGCCACGAGATTCGTCACGTCGAAGAGCATGCTCTGCAGGCCGCTGGAGCTGGTCTGCGTGTAGGACTTCGCGAAGAGTGTCAGCGTGGAGCCGTTCTGGTGGAATGCCATCCAGAAGAAGATGACGACGGCGAAGACAAGGCAAAGAGCCACGATGCGCTCCTTGTTCTCGGCCGGTGTGAGCTCGGCAGCTTCTGCCGTAGCGTCGTCAGCCTTGTCTTTCTTCTTTGCCAGCGTGTCGGCACCGGCAAACCAGGAGCGCAGACCGTAGTAGATGGCCATTGACACAATCAGGGACACACAGGCCACGCCAAAGGCGAAGTGGTAGGCAGCGCCTTCCTCATAGCCCAGGGAGTTCATAGCCCAGTTCTTCACGGCAATGGCGGCGGTGGGGGCAAACATGGCACCGATGTTGATGGCCATGTAGAAGAGGGAGAAGCCCGCCTCGCGACGGTTGCTGTAGCGAGGGTCGTCGTAGAGATTGCCGACCATCACCTGCAAGTTCCCCTTGAACAATCCCGTACCGAAGCTAATCAGCAACAGGGCGGAACCCATTGCGGCCACGGCCACCCAGTTGGAGCCGAGGGGAATAGCGAGCAGCACGTAGCCGAGGAACATGATGGAGATGCCGGCTGTCACCATCTTTCCATAGCCGAGGCGGTCTGCCAGCATACCGCCAAAGAGCGGAAGGAAATAGACGAGGCCGAGGAAGGTGGCGTAAATGGAACCAGCGGTGCCGGAACCCCAGCCGAAGTTTGCCTGTAGGAACAGGACGAAGACGGCTAACATCGTGTAGTAGCCGAAGCGCTCACCGGTGTTGGCGAGGGCAAGGGCATAGAGCCCTTTTGGTTGGTTTTCAAACATGTTATTTAGTATTTGGTGAATATATTTTTTGTATGGGAACCACTACAGGCACTACATGCCACAGCAGACACAGCTTTTATAGTATTAGGCGCTTTACATTGAGTTTCGCTTCTCCGAAGTTAAGTAGATACCCCAGGTGCATTTGCGTTGCCTTGAGGTAGTTGAGGAGTTGCGCCTGGTGCTGGGGAATCAGCATCTCCATGGCTTTCAACTCCAGTATTATTGCATCGTAGCACACAAAGTCTGCATAATACTTTTTGTTGAGTGTCTTTCCGCCATAATATATGGTTAGTTCTTTTTGTTGGGAGAAGGGTATGTCTCGCTTTGCAAGTTCTATGGCGAGAGCTTCTTGATATACTGCTTCAAGGAAGCCCGGTCCCAGGGTGCGATGCACGGCAAAAGCGGCATCAAGTATCTTTTTCCCTTCCTGAGCAAAGATGTAGTCTTCGTACATAGTGCTGTGTCTGTAGTGGTATGTAGTGTTTGTAGTGGTTCTCAGCCCCGCAGGAACTGCGCGGTATAGCCTTTCTTTCCCTTCGCCACCTGCTCCGGTGTTCCCGTGGTGACGATGGTGCCACCGCCACGTCCGCCCTCAGGCCCCATGTCGATGAGCCAGTCGGCAGCACGGATGATGTCGAGGTTGTGCTCAATGACGATGACCGTGTTCCCTTTGTCCACGAGGCGGTTCAGCACACCGAGGAGCACGCGGATGTCCTCAAAGTGGAGGCCCGTCGTCGGCTCGTCGAGGATATAGACGGTGCGCCCCGTGTCGCGCTTGGAGAGTTCCGTGGCGAGTTTCACGCGCTGACTCTCGCCGCCGCTGAGCGTCGTGCTGCTTTGTCCCAGCTTGATGTATCCGAGGCCGACGTCTTGGAGCACCTTTATCTTGTGCAGGATGTTCGGTACATTCTCGAAGAACTCCACGGCGTTGTTGATGGTCATGTCCAGCACGTCGGCAATGCTCTTTCCCTTGAAGCGCACTTCCAGCGTCTCGCGGTTGTAACGCTTGCCGTGGCACTCCTCGCAGGGCACACAGACATCCGGCAGGAAGTTCATCTCAATGGTTTTGTAGCCGTTGCCCTTGCAGGTTTCGCAGCGTCCGCCCTTCACGTTGAAGGAGAAGCGTCCCGGCTTGTAGCCGCGCATCTTCGCCTCCGGCATGTTCACGAAGAGCTCTCGGATGTCCGTGAAGACGCCTGTATATGTGGCGGGATTGGAGCGCGGCGTGCGGCCGATGGGACTTTGGTCCACGGCCACCACCTTGTCCACCAATTCTATGCCTTCCAGTCGGTCGTAGGCCAGCGGCTCGCGCAGGGAGTGGTAGAAATGCTGTGAGAGGATGGGCAGCAGCGTGTCGTTCACCAGCGTGGACTTTCCGCTTCCGCTGACGCCCGTCACGCAGATGAACTTTCCGAGCGGGAAGTCCACCGTGACGTCCTTCAGGTTGTTGCCGCGGGCACCGACGAGGCGCAGTTTCCCTCCGCTGCCCTTTCGCCTCGTCTCGGGGATGCCGACGCTGCGCTTTCCGTTCAGGTAGTCCGCCGTCAGCGTGGAGGTTTCCAGCATCCGGTCGGGTGTGCCTTGGTACACCACTTCCCCTCCCAGCCGTCCTGCCTTCGGGCCGAGATCGACAACGTAGTCCGCTGCACGCATCATGTCCTCGTCGTGCTCCACGACAATCACCGTGTTCCCGATGTCGCGCAGCTCCTTCAGGGAGCGTATGAGGCGCTGGTTGTCGCGCTGGTGGAGGCCGATGCTCGGCTCGTCGAGGATATAGAGGACGTTCACGAGCTGCGAGCCTATCTGCGTCGCCAGGCGTATGCGCTGGCTCTCGCCGCCGCTGAGCGTCATCGTGGCGCGGCTCAGGGAGAGGTAGTCCAGTCCCACGTCGAGCAGGAACTTCAGGCGCGAGCGCAGCTCTTTCAGTATCTCATGGGCGATGGCGGCCTGCTTTGTTTCCAGGCGTCCCTCCAAACCTTCCAGCCATTCGTAGAGTTCCCCGATGTCCATCGCCGCCATTTCGGCAATGTTCTTGCCGTCGATGCGATAGGAGAGGGCTTCGCGGTTCAGGCGCTGGCCGTGGCAGTGGGGACACTCCGCCTCTTTCGAGAACTGTTCTGCCCAGCGCTGTGCTGCCGCCGTCATCTCAGCGTCCGCCATCTGGCGTATATATTTCACGAGGCCGTTGAACTCCACGTACTGGTCGTCCGTCGTGTGCATGACGGCGGCGGGGATGCGCAGGCGGTCGGCCTTACCGTTGAAGATGGTGTCAAGAGCCTCCTCCGGGATATCCTCCACGGGCATGTCAATGTCGCAGCCGTATTCCGCCAATACCGTCTCTATTTCCCAGAAGATAAGGCGGCTGCGGTATTTCCCGAGGGGAGCCAGTGCGCCGTCGCGTATGCTGAGTTTCGGGTTCGGGATGACTTTTTCCTTGTCCATGACGCTGACGAATCCCAGCCCCTTGCACTTCGGGCATGCACCCTGCGTGGAGTTGAAGGAGAAGTTGTTCGGTGCGGGATCCCGGTAGGAGATGCCGCTGACGGGATCCATCAGGAGCCTGCTGTAGTAGCGGGCCTCGTCCGTTTCCACGTCCAGCACGAGCATCAGGCCTCCTCCTTGCGAAAGGCTTTGGGCGACACTCTTTTTCAGCCGCTCCTCGTCCTTCTCCTGTACGCGGAGTTTGTCAATGACCACTTCGATGTCGTGGTTTTTGTAGCGGTCCACCTTCATGCCCGGCTTCACCTCCTGCACCGTGCCATCTACGCGCACCGTCAGGAATCCCTTCTTGCGAATGCTGTCGAAGAGCTCCTTGTAGTGACCCTTTCGGGACTGCACCAGCGGTGCCAGGAGCATCACCTTGCGCCCCTCGTATCGGTCCAGGATGAGGCGGAGTACTTTCTCCTCCGTGTATTTCACCATCCGTTCGCCGCTCAGGTAGGAGTAGGCATCACCCGCCCGCGCGTAGAGCAGGCGCAGGAAGTCATATATCTCCGTCACGGTGCCCACCGTCGAGCGCGGATTCTTGTTCGTTGTCTTCTGTTCTATGGAAATGACGGGCGACAGTCCCGTTATCTTGTCCACGTCCGGGCGCTCCAGGTTGTCGAGGAAGTTGCGGGCGTAGGCGGAGAAGGTCTCAATGTAGCGTCGCTGCCCTTCAGCATATAAGGTGTCAAAGGCCAGGGAACTTTTCCCCGACCCGGACAATCCCGTCACTACCGTCAGGCTGCCACGCGGAATTGTACAGTCCACGTTCTTCAGGTTGTGGACGCGTGCTCCGTAAACGTCTATTTGTTTCATCTTGGTCTTGTGACGAGCTATTCGCTCAGTCCGCAGTTCCTGTGCTCTCCTGATATCCTCTCAGCAGGTTGATGGTTTTGCGGATGTTGTATTTCCTGCCGTCCGCACCGCGTGCCTGGATGTTAAGGTAGTACGCTCCGTCCGGGCAGTCGCGACCGCCCGAGCGTCCATCCCATCCACCCTCGATGTCCGTCCATTCGTAGAATTTCTTCCCGCTTCGGCTGAATACCATTGCGCGGAACTCCACGATGCTCTGGTGGTTTTTCACCTTGAAGACGTCGTTCTTCTCGTCGTTGTTTGGCGTGAATGCGTTGGGCACCTCCAGGCGACTCTCGTTGATGCTCACGGCGAAGGGCTGGTCCATCGCGAAGTCGATGGTGTCCCCGTCCAGCACGAAGCTCGCGCGCAGCTCCACGTAGTAGGAGCCGCTTGTCTGGAACACGTAGTCCGTGCGCTCGTCGTAGCGCACCAGGAAGGGCGTTTCCTCCCCCTGCCGCGTGAAGCGCCATTCGTAGAGGGCCTCGCGGTCTCCCACGTTTTCGGCATTAGCCTCGAAAACGGCTGCCATCGGTGCATTGCCGTCGTACTCCGTCAGTTCTTCGTCCACGTACTCGTCGCCCGTGACGCGCATCGTGGGGTAGCACGTCGGGGCATCCGTCTGTGCCGCAATACTTCCTGCACCGCCCACGAGCATGCAGCCCATGAGCAGCAGGGTTCGCTGGAGGATTGATGTCAGTTCAGTCATGTCCTTTTGTCTCTCTGGTTAAGCTTTTACGTCTGTTGCCTATATGCTTAAACGTAAAAAACGCCATAATAGCGCACAAATGTACGCTTTTTTTTGAAAAAAGAGAGCCTTCCTCCCGGAAAGCCCTCTCTTTGTGCCCTTGTACAGGGCTGTCAGCTCTTTTAAAATTGGAAACAATTAGTTTTTGTGTTGATGGCCTTTCCGGATAGCTGACCTCCGTGAAAAGCGGCGCAAAAGTACGCCTCCGCCGCCTATCTGCCAACTCCCCTTCCCGCTTTTCTTGGTGCCCGAGGGCGAAATCACGGAAATCCCCACCGCCTGCTCACGGAAAGAAGGGATAATTTGTTTTGCGGGCGTTTGGAAAAATCTTCGTATCTTTGTCCCCAGAAAACAGAATACAATACGTAACCTGATGACGATTCTATTGATACTTCTGGCCGTAGTGGCAGTGATGGCCGTTGCGGCTGTGATTATCCTGAGCCATCCCGCCTTTGGCCGTCGGATGAGCAAGAAACGCAAGGCACGCATCGAGGCATCCCCGAACTACCGCGACGGGGCGTTCCAAAACGAGGAAGTGACGCCGCAGTTCTCCTCTGGCAAGTCGATGCCGACCGTGCTGTTGGAATTTCTTTTTCTTCGCCCGAAGAACCGCGTGCCTGACGAAACGATCAAGGCCGTCAGGACGGATTTGAAAAGCTTGCCCACTGACCGCGACTGGCTGGTATGGTTCGGCCACTCGTCGTACCTGTTCTGCTTGGGCGGCAAACGCTATCTTGTGGACCCGTTGCTGAAAATGGAGTTCCCGTCCTCGCTGATGATGCAGCCGTTCAAGGGCACCGACATCTACACGCCGGACGACATGCCTGACGTCGATGTGCTCATCATCACCCACGAACACTGGGACCATCTTGACTACGCTACCCTGCGCGACCTGCGGCCGAAAGTGAGGCACGCCGTTTGCCCGCTGGGTGTAGCAGAGTACTTGGAGTATTGGAAATACGACAAGTCGATTATTTCGGAGTTGGATTGGAGCGAAGCGGCTCATGGCATCACTTGTCTGCCGGCACGTCATTTCAGCAACCGCTTACTCGGTGCGCGTAACCAAACGCTGTGGGCGGCTTTCATGGTGGAAGGCGGTGGGCGCAAGGTGTATATCGGTGGTGACGGAGGCTATGACCGTCGTTTCCGACGTGTGCATGAACAGTTTGGCGAAGTCGATTTGGCTGTCCTCGAAAACGGACAGTATAGCGACGACTGGAAATATATTCATTCCACGCCGGAAGGGCTGGAACAGGCTGTTTTAGATATTCAGGCCAAAGCGGTCTTTACAGTCCATCATGATAAGTTTGCCCTCGCCAAGCATCCTTGGGACGAACCCGATAGCGTGGCGCATTCTATCGCTGAGCGACACGACATTCAGTTGCTTGACCAGCCAATCGGCACAGTAGTCGCGTATTGAAAACAGAAGGAAACGATACGAAACAGGCAACCCGTTTCCCCACCGTGTCGGCATTCATGCATGCTCTCGACTTTGAGTATCCGCAGCACTTCTCTCGTCTGCTCAAGAAGCAGACAGGCCTGACTCCGCAAGAGTTCTGGGCTCAGGCGTAGTGGCTTACCTGATACGGAAAAAAACGTATAAAAATCCATGCCATTTCTTTCTATGGCATGGACGCTCTTGTTATTGTTCTTGAATCTGACGTACCTTGATGACCCCCTCACGAATAACTGATGAAGGTTCTCCCAGAGCTAACTTACTTAAACCAGACAATGGGGCCGCAGTTAGTCCACAAAGCGTATCTGTGTCGTTTCAGTTTCGTCTTAGCCTCGTCTCAGCCTCGTCTCATTGCAGTGTACCTTCGTTGGTGCTTCAGTGTACCCTCGACCGTTGTCCGCTATTTGTTCAGTACTTGCCCACTATTTGTCCACTACTTGTCCAGTGAATGACTGAACATATACTGCACTCGTTCTACACGGCTACTGGACAAGAAAGGGCGCAAATATCTTGCAACAGTATGGGAACAACGAGGGAAGGCGCTGCTTTCGGATTTTCAATCATATCATTCTATTACCTTGTCGCTGGTCAGGAACTGGAACAAGCCCGTGTAGTAGATACCCTTCTCATCGCGATAGGGCATGATGTCGTCTTTGACGATGACAATCTTCTGAAAAGAGTCGTCTATCCTACGGAGTGACTTGAGTTCTTGTTCGCGTTTCGTCTCAGTAGATAGTTCGTAGGCAGACTGGATGTAGTATTTCTCGTTGCCGTTGGCGGCAATGAAATCCACCTCATACTGTTTGTATTCCGATTTTCCGTCCTTGCGCTCCCGCACTTCCACCACGCCGACATCCACAGCATAACCACGGTGCAGGAGTTCGTTGAAAATGACATTTTCCATCAGATGCGTCTGTTCCAACTGCCTGTAATTCAGGCGGGCATTCCGCAAACCGACATCAACGGAATAGTATTTCTTGATGTTTTCGTAGTATTTGTTGCCCTTGATGTTGAACCGTCTGGCTTCATTGAACAGGAACGCTTCTTCAAGGTAGCCGATGTATTTGGCAACGGTGTCGTCGGTTATCTTGATTTTGCGGACGCTTGCCAACGTATTGGTGATACGTGTGGTATTGGTGAGTGAGCCGACCGACGAGCACAGCGCATCGGTAATGGCCTCCAATGCATCGCGGTTTTCTACCCGATGCCTTTCCACCACATCGTCGAGGTAGGTTTTCTTCCAAAGCCGTTGCAGATAGGTGGTCTTCTGTTCGGGCGTAGGCATCCTGCGGAGTGCGGGCAGTCCTCCGTAGGTGTAATATTCTTTCCACAACTCGCTGACCGATTCCGTACGATCCTGGCAAAACTCTCTGAAGGTGAAGGGCATGATGCTCACCTCATCGCTGCGTCCACGGAAGATGGTGTTGATGTCGTTGGAGAGAAATTTCGAATTGCTGCCGGTGATGTACACATCGACATTTGGCCGCTTGTTCAGTCCGTTGACGATGCGCTCGAAATCCTGAACTTCTTGAATCTCATCAAGGAATACATAATAAGGCTCCGTTTTCGATACGATGCGGGAGAAGAGATACTCCTTCAGTTTCTCACGGTCAAGCAACTCCTCTGGAGTGTCCTCATCCTCTACGTCAAATGAAATACTGATGATGTGGTCTTCGGGGATACCCTGCTCCAACAAGTAATCCTTGAAGATAGGATTCAGCAGGAAAGACTTACCTGCACGGCGCGGCCCGGTCACCGTTTTAATCATACCATTATCTCTCCTGACTATCAGACGATTGAGGTATTGTTCTCTCTTTACATATTCTTCCATAATCAGTCTTTTATTCGAATTCTGCTGCAAAGTTACAGTAAATTTCGAAAGCAGCCAAATAAATGCCTCCATTTCTTATCTCTAATGTCCATTTTGCGAAAAAGAAGCAAAAATCTCTCATTCTTGATCAGCCAAGAGCAAAAAAGTGACTAAGTTCATCACATTTTATGTGATTTTAGTAGTTTGAGAAGTGGAATTAACGTGAGTTCGGTGTAAGAAAGTTGTTGAAAAAGTTGTAGGAGTGAGAATTTATTTGTAACTTTACATGTGATAAACAAATACTTACAAACAAACTCATCACTCCTATGAACACTGCAAATATAGTAGAAATCTAC